>CAKTDV010000018.1 GCA_934546745.1 uncultured Desulfovibrio sp.
GGGAAGACTTGTGTGGGCTTGTGTGGGCTAGTAACCGCGCGGAAACACCCCCACGGGCGTGGGGAAGACCCCCTTGAAATCGTGCCTATCCAAAACCTGGTGGAAACACCCCCACGGGCGTGGGGAAGACATACATACGCGCGCTTTCTGCGCACATATGGCAGAAACACCCCCACGGGCGTGGGGAAGACTGATACATGATGATCCCTCCTAGAATTTCTTTAGAAACACCCCCACGGGCGTGGGGAAGACCCCTGCTCAATGACGCCCGCGCCAACGCCACCGGAAACACCCCCACGGGCGTGGGGAAGACCCCATTTTTGGATAGGCAAGAAAAGTAGTGGTAGAAACACCCCCACGGGCGTGGGGAAGACCACACGGGTACGGAAGACAGGCTTGCTTTCCAGGAAACACCCCCACGGGCGTGGGGAAGACCGACGCGCCAGCTCAACCTCGTCAGGCGGAACGGAAACACCCCCACGGGCGTGGGGAAGACTTGGGCGACCCTTTTTTTGGGAAAGTTCAATGAGAAACACCCCCACGGGCGTGGGGAAGACGACCAGGCCGGGCGGCCATAGACGACATACAGAGAAACACCCCCACGGGCGTGGGGAAGACCTCCACAATTGCGCGATAATCTCCAATACGATAGAAACACCCCCACGGGCGTGGGGAAGACCCGCGTCGAAAAGGACTTCCTCGACCAGCAACAGAAACACCCCCACGGGCGTGGGGAAGACCTTGGTTCGCCTTGGTTCCCATGCAGAGTTGGAGAAACACCCCCACGGGCGTGGGGAAGACTGGTCGTCACGACGCTGGCTCCGGGGGGATATCGAAACACCCCCACGGGCGTGGGGAAGACAATTGTGTGGAAGGATGGTACACGCGGGATCGGGAAACACCCCCACGGGCGTGGGGAAGACCGGAGCAAGGCAAGGTAAGCACCGTTTCGGGTAGAAACACCCCCACGGGCGTGGGGAAGACAAGGGGACGGTCAACGTCACCTCCTGAAGGAAAGAAACACCCCCACGGGCGTGGGGAAGACTCCATTGTGGAGCAGCTTGCGCCGCATGAGCC
Source organism: uncultured Desulfovibrio sp. (assembly GCA_934546745.1). GTDB lineage: Bacteria > Desulfobacterota > Desulfovibrionia > Desulfovibrionales > Desulfovibrionaceae > Desulfovibrio. The sequence goes on from CAKTDV010000018.1 coordinate 1,078, forward strand.
AGAAACACCCCCACGGGCGTGGGGAAGACAGCAACGCCGCCAGCAAGCGCCGTAATGGCGCGGAAACACCCCCACGGGCGTGGGGAAGACCTGTAATGGCTCGCAGCCATGCGGCGCGCTCAGGAAACACCCCCACGGGCGTGGGGAAGACACAATGATAAAGTCAAGCACTTAATCGAGAGGAGAAACACCCCCACGGGCGTGGGGAAGACTCTGGACGGGCGCGCTGACGATGGCGGGGGTGAGAAACACCCCCACGGGCGTGGGGAAGACCGCGTGATTTTATTGTTTTTTTTAGCGTTGGCAAGAAAATTTTATGGCAATTCTGTTCAGGAAAGGAGACAGGCGCAGGGAAGGTAAAACATCCCCGTTCCCCGAATGGGGCGGGAAACACCTGGCGTTCCGCGTCGCCGCCGTCAGCCGTCCCTGTCGCGAACAAGCTGTAAGCCTCCGAGAAGGACAATTTCCCGTCGCGGATCGCCTCTGCCATGAATGCGGTATCCTGGGGCATGGGAAATCTTCTGAAAGATCAATAAACCGCTCTCTGGCGGACAATGCGTCTGTAAATAGTCAACAACCTTTTGAGCCACGTTGTCCTTGATGCCGGAAATAAAGATGTTGGCCCGAGGTTCCACAAACCAGAGCTTCATCCGCCCGCGAACCGCGGGCGGCAAATCATTTGCTATAACGACGAGCACTTTTTTCCCCAAGGAGCATATCAATATCTTTTACCAGACGTTCAAGAAGGTTGTTGTCAATGACTTTTTCCCTGAATGCGGAGGAGACAACATGCCTGTCGTATCTTCCCGCAAGCTCCCGACACAGGGAAAAGGCCAGATCAACGCAGAATTCTCCCTTATACAAGTCGGCGATGTCATAAACAAAAGGCAGGGGACTCCCCGAATGGACAAAACCAAGATGCGGCGAGTAGCCCAGACTGTGAACGACGGAAGCGACAATGCCGTAAAGCGCGGCGTTGGTTGCCGTCAGGATTTGATTTGCGAGATCGCTCAGTTCGAATTTTCCGGGAACGAAGGTACGTCCTTTCCAGCCGACGCCATATTTTTGGGCGGTTTCCATATAGAATTCACGGACGCGCAGGCCCTCCATTCCCATCAGCTCCTGCAGGGTTTTCCCCTTGATGTCCGCATGGGGAAAACGCCGGGAAAACATGGCCCTGGCGACTTCAAGAGACAGCGCCTCATCCGCGGCAAGACAGGCCTGCCGCTGCATGTTCCGGGTATGTGACGTCGGCGTCACTCCCGCCGCATAGAAAAGCAGCGAGTCCTCTCCTACCCAGCACAGACTGCAATTGGCGGCGGCGGCAACCTTGACCGCTTCATGGGTGATGGACGTACCCGGCCCAAGCAGCAGGCAGGATATTGTCGCCACAGGCAAATGAATGCATTCTCCCTGCGCGTCAAGCCATTTGATGCTGCTGTCGTCAACCTCCAGTCTCCCGCGTTCCAGATAGAGATAGGGGTATTTATCCGTGACGCGGGGCAGCGTATCGCGGGTAATGCGCACAAAGAGGCGCTGCGGATTTTTTTTGGCGTTTGTCTCCTCTCGCATACGGGACCTCCAGAACACCCCCACGGGCGTGGGGAATTGCGCGGGAAAAGAAGATGCTTGGCATGGTGACAGAGAACACCCCCACGGGCGTGGGGAATTGTCGTTAACGATACAGGGTCACCTGACGTTCCCGGTAGCGTTTGACGGTTCCGAAACAAAGGGGCACATCCCGGATCGTCCATATCTCATCGCCGTCGTCGTGCGCGCCGTCGCGTACAGTGAGCGTGGCGGCCCGCTCCTTGCGGGTAGCCAGCGCATCGGCGGCGGCCAGCGCGTCTTCCTCCGAGGCGAAAACGCCGCGTCCTATGCGCGCCGACGGCGGGCAGTTGCGACGCCCCAGCGAAAGTTCCCAGACGGGGTGATTCAGGGCGTCCGCCAGCGTCAGCGCCTCTTCATGATCCGTCTCCAGCGCGCAGGCAAAGGCCATGTCCTGCAGATAGTGCCTGCAGGTCATTTTTGCGCCGGATCCGACGGGTTTTTTCCCCTCGGAGGTTTTGGGAATCATGAGGTTCTGCCAGGGATCGCTGTCGTCATAGCCGCTTCCCACCATGTGGAAATCCACCAGCAGGGGGGAGGGGTGCGCCTCGCCATTCCGCTGGCGGGCATAGGCGCGGACAGTTTGCGTCTGTTCCGCCATGCGGGCCAGCCATTCTTCCTGTCTGCCGCTCCTCCCGGCGGCGCAGCAGAGCAGCCCCAGCACGCCGGAACGTGTGGGAAAAGGAAGCGTCGTGCGGTTGCCGTAGCGGGAATCGGCCCCCCACGATTGCAACGGCCCTTCCAGCCAGAGGAGCAGGACGCTCATGCCACGGGCTCCGTCATATGCGCGACGCTCTTCCGCAGGGCGGAACAGATATCATCTATGGAGCCGCCGTCCTCCCCGCCATAGATCGCTTCGGCGAGTTTGCCGTACAGTGATCCCGCAAGGCGCTCCTGACGCGCAAGGCCCGCCTCCAGGGCTTCGATGCTGGGGGCCAACCAGCCGCCGCCGGCGGCGGCCCGGACGGGTTGTTCAAAAGAGAGCTGCATACGCTGGCCCCGCCGGACAAGAACGCGTGCGTAATCCCAGGGGCAGGCTCCGGACTGTGTGCTTTGCCGCGCTGCCGGAAGCGCCGTGTAGAGGGCTCTGGTAAAGCCGTCCACAGCTTCGGCGACGCCGTCCCCTCCCGTATTTTCCCACAGCTGGCCCAGATCCAGCGATATATACCGGTAATAGGTTGCCGCGTTGAATTCCAGCGTCCCCATATGGCTGGAAGCGGAGGTGCGTTCTCCTGCATCATCCGTCAGTCGCGCGTAATCGTCCAGCGCGGTGAAGAATTCCACCTCGTTGACAGCCCTGTGCGTGGACAGGGCGTGGGCAAAGGATGCGGCCGCCTGGACATTCAGGGCGGGATCCTGGGCAACCATGCGACCGAACAGGGCGATATCCAGACCGTCGGCGGCTGTTTTGGCGAAACTCAGGCATTTTCTGATCTTCGCCTTTTCGCTTTTTGGCAGCGCGGCGGCGCCAGAAGGCGCGTCGTCCGTCTTTTTCCCCTTTTTCCCTTCGGCTTTTTCAACGGCCAGTTCAAAGTCCGTTTCCGCCGCGTAGGCCGCCAGACGCCTTACTTCCTCAGGGGAAATGAAAAAAAGCGTGTCTTCCGTGAGAGAAGCCGCAATGGCCCCGGCGCAGACGCTGGCCCGATCGTCAGGCGCGCCCAGGGCGCGGCAGGCGTCCGCGATCATGTCGGCAAGCCGTTTTGTCCGGATACCGGTGGCGAAGCCCATCTCATGGAGGGCAAGGCGCACTTGGCGTTTCCAGCACTGGGAGCTGACACGCGCCCGCGGAACGCCGCCCACAAGGGCGCTTTTGGGCGCGCCCACGTCGTCGCGGTTCAGGCAGGTGACGGGAAATGATTGCAGGATATGAAACTCGATGCCGATGCCTTTCAGAGGATTCTGAGCCATAGAGGCGTCCTTTTTTTGAAGTAAGATTAGTCGTGGGCCGGCTCACCGGCCAGCTTGCCGGGCAGTATGCCGGTATGTTCGCAAGGGATGATCTGCAACAGGCCGCAGCCGAACGCGCGGGCCCGGCCGATGCCCTGACAGACAGCCCGTACAAAAGCCTCCCGTTCCGTAACGGCGAGGGTTCCCGTAAGGGTCGCGCGGGCTATGGTCGCCGTCGCGCCGGCCTTGGGGAAACGATCCACCCGTATCTCCGTCACCTGCAGCGAGGCCTCATGGACGGCAAAACCCCACCGGGATCCGTGATCGCGGAACCATGCGGCGATGGCTTCGCGTCCGCGCACAGGCAGCAGCTTGCCACTGCGGTTGTCTCGCCAGACGGGATTGACGGTCGTCTCAAACTGATAGAACGTCGCCTGAAGATAGCTTTCCGGCAGGGGGCGCGTCTCCAGCGCGCCCCGTTGCGGCAGGCGCGGCGGGCGGTCCGAGAGGATGAGAATCCGGCTCACGCCCTGCCGGACGCCCTTGTCGGCAAAAAGAATGCCGCTGCCCGTCTGCCTGTCGGCGCCCCGCACGTCGTCAAAGAGATCATAGACGATGCGATGCAGGGAATAGATGTCCGTCCAGCGCAGGACTCGCCTGTCCGCATGGGTGAGAAGATACTGGCTCAGCTGTCGCACGGGCAATCCTCCCCGGCATCCGCGGGCGCTGCCGCCGTGCCGTAAAATTCCCGCGCCCAGCGCAGGCATATACGCCGCCGCGCTTCCTCGAGGCGAAAGGCCAGCAGATCCTCCAGCAGGCGGGCATGGCACAGGGGCACGCCCCGTGCGGCAATAAGCGACAGCAGCGGGCGAACCATGCGGCAGGCTTCCTCCTGCCCGCGGCAGGCGAGGAGACGCCGCAGGCGCGCTTCCCCCTGATCCGCGCTTGCCACACAGCGCCGCAGGGCTTCTCCCAGCCCGAGGGAACCGTCCCGCGCGGCCTTGCTCCGGCTCAGGCCAGCGCCGATAAGGGCAAAGGGGCGCCGCTCCCCGTCGCGCTCCAGAGCTATGCCAAACGCGGCCAGCGGGCCGTAGGCATAGTGTTCGGTATCGGGGTTGTCGGCACGCCGCAGGTTCGCGGCAAAGGCCCTGTCGCACTCGCAACGTTTCAGAACGGCGGCCACAAAGGTCTGCGACCGTGAGGGTTTTTTCTTTTCTTCTTCCATACGCCATCATCCTTCTTCGCCTGAGCGGCGTTTTTTTCGGGAAAATGGGCAATGAAACGCCCACAACTGCAACTGGCGCGCCGTCTCCCTGGGGCAGGCGTGGTCATAGCACTCCAGCGCGCACCCCCGCAGAGTGCGTACCACCTGAGCCCGCGCCGCGCCGCCATCCTCCTGGCCGCACGCCTCGACGAGATCCGGAAAATGGCGTTCGGCCATCTGCCAGAATTCCAGAGAGGCGCGACCGGCCCGTTCACCGCTGTTCTCCGCTTTTTCCGCTTTGTAATAGGCGGCAACGGAGGCATAGACGGCGCTGCCGAGAGCCTCGAGCTGTTCCATTCCCCATTGGAAGGCCTGGAACCAGAGGTTTTCCTCTCCCATGCCAAGGCACGCCCTGGGCAGGTGGATTTCCGATTCCACCACATCGTCCGCGCCGCTCAGGTACTGTTCGCCCGCATTGCCGCGCAGGCGGATGCCGCCGGACCAGATGGCAACGTCTTCCCGCGTGGTTCTCGCCAGACGGGGGACGCACCAGAAAAGCTGGAGGCAGCGCAGGGAAGACGTTTGCCCATAATGCAGAAATCCCAGCAGCGAGGGCAGCATGCGCCAGGGCCGTTTTTGCGGATCCGCCCAGATCATTTTGGGCTTTTTGAGCGAACGATCCCCCGTCACGCTGGGATCGACCATACCCCCCTGCAGGTAGTCCGGGTGCTGGATACCCTCCACGCTATGGACGCCTTTCTCGTCCAGAAGGTAGAATCGGGCCATCGGCACAAGACGCCCCATGAGGCTGCGCCGGAGTGATTCGGCGATGCCGTCCGCCTCGCCCTTGGGCATGGCTTCCCACGGTGGCGTGCCTACGCCGTGTTCGTACAGGCGTTCCTGCGCCAGATGTTCCTGTGTCAACAGGTTGAGCCAGACGGTTTCCCGCAGGGAGCGCCCCATAAGAAAGGAATGCAGCAGCCCCAGCGAGCAGAGCGCCGGGCCGGCCTTGGCGCTGGCCCCCTTGGTTATGCCGGGAGAAAGCGCGACGGTTTTGTCCACCTTCTTGCCGCTGAAACAGCAGGACATGTTCACCAGCAGCAGCAGCGCCTTTTGCGCGTCGTCCAGCGGCCGTTCCATCTGGGACTGGAAAAGAACCGAGGTGTTGCCGCTGGCCACATGGGGCAACAGGCTTCCGTAGGGAAGGAGCTTTGCCTTTGCCACGGCGGGAAACTGGAGAAAGGGGGCGGGGCCATAGAGCCAGAAGGCGTCGCGCCATCTTTCGAGATAGGCAAGGCAGCAGTCAGCCAGCCCTTCCGGGCCGAGCCGCAGCCATGCCGCATCGTCGGCGGGCGTGTTCGCCGCCTGCGCAATGGCCTGCAGCAATTTGAACAGGGCAATCTTTTCCAGCGGCGTTCCGCCCGGGCCCGTCAGATCCGGGCGCGAGAAAACCTCCCGCAGGCTGACCCGTCCGGCGGGGCCGGCGAGAATCCATGACTCATCTACAAGGTTGAAGCGTCGTTGTGCGTCCATGTGGCGTCCTTTGTTACCCGGTTCTGGAACAGGGTACGTGTAACAGCGGGTATTTTCAACGTGCCTGTGCCGCATATGCGCGTTTTACAGAAAAACATAGCCCAGCAGGGGGTCATAGCGGGCGGGATGGGCCGGCGGAACGCCGTCCGCCTGCCGCACGCCGCCGTCTCCAGTCAGCAGGGCGATCCGCGATTCTTTGTGAAGCCATCCGGTGAGCCCGGAGGGAGTGTTGTTTTCCGGCGCCTTGCGCAGAGGGATACGCACCGTGTTTTCCGCCAGCGCCACCGCCGCTTCCCGCCGTTTTTGCCAGCAGGCGAGGCGTCCCTCCCGGCTTGCGCCGTCCTGTGGCAGGTGCAGTTCCACGTCGCTGCCGTCCGCCAGCAGAAGGCGTTTCGTGGCGGCGTTCCAGCGCCGGAACAGGACGACGGGCACGTCCTCGCGTTCCTGCCAACGGGTGCGCGCCTGTGTGTCGTCGCCCACCTGGATGGAGTCGGAGCGGGCAAGCAGGGCCTGTCGCCGCAACGTCTCCCGGACGTCGCACAGATCCCGCCAGGCCGCCGCCACGGCGGGGAGGGTTTCCTCACGGGCCGCGTAGGTCGCCTCCAGCAGCGGGCGAATCTCTTCGGGCAGATGTACGGCGGTTTTGTCGTGCCACAGTTCCAGACTGCGGAAGAGCACGTACGGGGCATAGACCCAGGCGGAAGCGCCAAAGGCGTCCTTGGGCGATATGGCCGCCTCTTCCAGCGTCGGGTGCAGGAGGCAGGCGCGCCGCCGGGAGGAAGCGGGACGGCGCGTCCGATCCCCATGCCTCCAGAGACGCCCCAGACGTTGCAGCAGCATGTCCGTGGGGCAAAAGCGGCTGACAAGAAAATCCGCATCCAGATCGAGCGACTGTTCCACCACCTGCGTACCGACGACGATGCCGCCTTTCTGTCCGCGTCCGGCGGCTTCGGGGTGAAAGAACGCCGTCCAGCGATCTTCGTTCCGCGCCCTGTCCGTCGGAGTAAATCGGGAATGCAGCAGCCCCACGGGGAGATCCCCCATTCCCGAAGCCCGTCCGGCCAGAAGACGAAAGCGCTCCTGCGCCTCAGCGACGGTGTTTTCCACCCAGAGGATGCGCTCTCCCTGTTCCGCGCGTTGCAGGGCCTCTTCCAGAGCGTCATCTTCCGAGCCGCGGGAGAGGGCAACGCTGGCGGATTGCCCTCCGGCGCAGGGAACTTCCCTGCCTTCCGCGCCCACGGGCGCGGCGCTGATCAGCGGATAGTCCGTCGAGAGCGTCCCCATGCCGGGCAGCAGCGCCGCGCGACGTTCCGCCGTCAGGGTCGCGCTCAGGATGATGACGGTACAGCCCATGTCGCGCAGTTGCGAGACCAGCGCGTCCAGAAGCGTCCCCGTATAGGCGTCGTAGCTGTGTACCTCGTCGAGGATGACTGTCTTGCCCGCCAGACCGAAGGTGCGCAGGGCCCCGTGCCGTACACGCAGGGCGGAGAAGAGCGCCTGATCGATGGTTCCCACGGCAAAGGGGGCCAATATGCCCCGCCTGGCTGTGGAGAACCAGGATTGATCCGGCGCGGCCTCTTCTCCCATGCGTTGCTGATGCAGAAAGCGCTCCAGCCAGGCCATGCCGTGCAGGAGCAGGGCGTCGCGCCGTTCTTTCAAAACGCGCTCCAGAAAGGCGTTGACCCGAACATGAATGCGGTTGGACGTCAATTGCGTGGGCAGGGCAAAATAGATACCGCGGCTTTTGCCCTGATCCAGCATGCGATAGGCCGCATAGAGCGCCGCTTCCGTCTTTCCCAGGCCCATGGGGGCTTCCAGCACGTACACCCCCGGCCCGGAGACCTGTTCGTAAAGCGCGCGCTGCGCCGGACGCGGCGCAAAGGAGAAGATCTCCTCAAAGGAAAGCCCACGGCGGATTTCAGGGCGGAGGAAACCGGCCTCGTCAAGGGCGCGTTCCACCAGCGGACGCCAGTCCTCGCCGGGATCGTCGAAAAGTGGCCCGGAGGCGATCCAGTCCGCCGTCACGGTCAGGCCGAGGACAATGCGTTCCATCAACGCGTCAAAATCGGGCCAGTCAGCCGCTTCTCCCATCAGGCGGCGGCAGAGCTGGCGGCGCACCTCCCGCCAGGCGGGACCTCCGGCGATGGCGCCGCCGTCCGGGATGCTCTCCCTGCCGTGATGCGCGCCGGCGATGCGCGCCAGTGAGGCGGGCGCGCCCAGAGCGGCAAGGCATGCCCAACTGACGGCGGCATGTCCCCCATATTTTTTGTCCAAGGTGAGGTCCGCCGCGGCCAGCTCCGGCACATGCTTGTGGGCGTTTTTCCCCGCGATGGCGTTGTGGATCTTCGCCTGAAAGATAATCCAGACTTTGCCGATGTCATGCAGCAGGGCGGGGATGTGTGCGCCCGGAGGAAGCATGCCAGGCAGATCGGCGTTGAGGCGGCGGGCGAGCGCGGCCGCAATGGCGCCGGCGATGCGGCAATGCTCCTCGACGGTGCGCCCGGCGGCGGTGCTATCGCCGGACATCCGGCGCGTCTTGGCAAGACAGCGTTCCAGCGGCAGCGCCGCTCTCGGACAAGAGGACATGCGAGGGGTTTTCATGGCCGCAGGATAGCCCATCCGGCGCTCCGTGTGAAGAGTCGCGGCCGGTTGCGCCATCGCACCGATCCGGGAGACGCCTTCCGGCGGCGCGTACCGGTTTTTTGGTGTGGACGGACTTGACAGAAAGGATCGGACGGGATAGCGTATCTCTGTATTTTTCCACGCCGCTTTTGAAATACCGCTTTTCAAAAGCGGTTGTGCCATTGGCAATCTGCTGACCAGGTAGTTTCCATTCGGACAAGAGAGAATGTCCTTCCGGGAGTACGGCCGGATCGTCTTGCCACAAGACGGGAGAGGCGTTTGCGCCGAACCTCCTTCCTGAGAAGCCGGAGTCATGATGCAACGCCGTTTTGCCGATCCCAGTTCCTGTCCCCTTGAAAACTGCTCCTGCCTGTCCAATGTGGTGGCGTCCTCTCTGGACGGTATCATCTACGTCAACGACCCTGAGACCTATGAAGTCCTCTGGATCAACGACAGGTGCATGAGCCTCCTCGGGCTGGAACGCCTTGGCCAGCATAAGTGCTATGAGCTCTTTCAGGGGCTGGACGCGCCGTGCCCGTTCTGCCCCATGAACAAGCTGACGTGCGACGCCTTCCATATCTGGGAATTCTACAACAGAAAGTATAATAAGCACTTTCTTGTCAAGGATAAATTTATCCGTCATAAGGGGTGTCTCCTGCATCTGGAGATTGCCGTGGACATTACCGAAAAAGTTCTTGAGCATACGGTCGTCCGGCAGAAGCTTGAATTTGAGCAGACGCTGCTGCAATGTGTGCGCATCCTCCTTGAGGAGAGCGACGCTACGCGGGCCATTGAAAAAAGCATCGAACTCGCCGGAAAACAGTATCATGCCGATCGCTGCTACGTCTTTGAGAGCAGCCATGACGCGAACAACCGCAGAATCATCCACAATACGCACGAATGGTGCGCGCCAGGCATAGAGCCGCAGCGCAGGCGCCTGCAAAACCTTCCCTTCTCGCTTGTCTCGCCGTGGATGACGCTCTTTCTGGACAGCCGGGAGGTTGTCATAGACGACGTGGAAGACATCCGGGAGGCGCATCCGGATATCTACGCCCTGCTCAGACGGCAGAAGATACGCCGTCTTTTTGCCGTGCCGCTGCGTCTGAACGGTGTTCTGACAGGCTTTATCGGCGTCGACAACCCCAGCGACTGCCTGGTGGACTTCACCCTGCTGCATTCGCTCGCCTACTTCATTGACAACACCCTGTCCCGCATACGTATGGCGGATAACGATTTGCTGACGGGGCTGGGCAACCGCAACGCCTATCAGAAGGCATGCCGGCGGCTTGCTGAAAAGGGCCTCAGAAAGATAGGCGTCATCTACGTTGATCTCAACAATCTGAAAGTCATCAACGATACCCACGGGCACGAGAAGGGGGACGAATACATCGCCTCCATGAGCGCCATCTTTGCGAGGCATTTCCGCAGCGGCGACATTTTCCGTATCGGCGGCGACGAGTTTGTCTTCTTCTGCCAGAATATTATGAAGGGCATGTTCCATAAGAAAATACGCAACATGAGGCAGGAATGCGAGCGGAAGCACCCCGGTTCCCTGTCGCTGGGGGCCCTTTGGAAGGCGCAGCCCTCTAGCCTCGACACCATGATCAGGGAATGTGACAGGCGCATGTATCTGGAAAAGAAGAAAAGCAAGACGGACAGGCTGTTGCGGGTCCGCTACCGGGCCATGTGCGAAGGGGCCGCCGTCCGCGCGGTACCTGAAAGCGCCAGCGCATGACCTTCACAGCCCTCCTTGCGGGGGCTTTTTTATTGGCCTCTCCTTTGATCCAGTTCTTCCTGAAGGCGGCTGTGGGCGACGGACATGAAGAGCTTGACCCGGTTGAGCTGATTGGCAAGGCTGCTGCCGGGGTCATAGTCCACGGCCATGAGGTTGGCCTTGGGGCGCAGGCGCCTGAGTTCCTTCATGACGCCCTTGCCGGTGATATGGTTCGGCAGGCATCCGAAGGGCTGGAGGCAGAGAACGTTGTTGACCCCGTGATCGATGAATTCCAGCATTTCCGCGGTGAGCAGCCAGCCCTCTCCGGCCTGGTTGCCGCGCGAGACGATGCCGGTGACGCTCCGGGCCAGCTCGTCGATGCTGGCTGGGGGCGTGAAGGGGCTTCCTTTCAGGGCCTGGCGCATATGCCGCCGCAGCGATTCCACGCGCCGGATGACGAGCCAGCCGCTGAGCGCGGGCAGGAAGCGGCCTCCCAGATGACGCCAGCTGTAGATGGGATCCTGAAAGCAGTAGAGGAAGAAATCCGTCAGATCGGTGGCAACGGGTTCACCGCCTTCCTCCATGATGCCGCGCAGCACGTGGTTGTTGGCGTCAGGGTGATATTTGAGCAGAATTTCTCCGACGATGCCCACTTTGGGACGGGGGATGCCGTCCAGCGGCACGGCGGCGAAATCCCGGACGATGTCGCGCATGTGGTGTTTGAACTGACCGGTGTCACCCGCGGCCGTGACGGTGCGCGCCCGCGCGATCCAGTCCGACAGCAGATCATCGGCGGTACCCCGGCGGGCCTCATTGGCGCGCACACGCATACTGACCCGTTGCAGCATGTCGCCGTAGAGACAGGCCATGACCAGCTTCTGGAAGAGCCCCAGCGACATGCGGAATCCCGGCTGCCGCGCCGCTGTGGAGGCGCCGCTCAGAGCCAGCACCGGTACCTGGGGGAATCCGGCTTCGCGCAGCGCCTTGCGGAGAAGGGCCATGTAGTTGCTGGCGCGGCACTGGCCGCAGGTCTGCGCCAGCATCAGGGCCGTGCGCGCGGGGTCATAGGCGCCGCCGCGCAGGGCCTCCAGCAGTTGCCCGATGACGACGATGGCCGGATAGCAGGCGTCGTTGTGGACGTAGGCAAGACCCGTCTCTATGGCCTGTGGCGTGACGGAGGGCAGTACGGCAAGGCGGTAGCCCTCGCTGGTGAAGGCGCTTTCAATGATACGGAAATGCAGGGGGGCCATCTGCGGGGCAAGGATGGTGTGGTTTTCGCGCATGGCCCCGGTAAACGCGGGCGTCGCGGAGGCCGCCGCGGGGGGAACCGGGGGGGCGCCGCGCTCTTCTTCCCGGCGTTCCCGCACGGCGGCCAGCAGCGATCGGATGCGGATACGCGCCGCGCCCAGCGACGCGCCCTCGTCGATTTTAATCAGTGTGTGCAGACGATGGCCTCCCGCCAGCGTTTCAGCCACCTGATCGCTGGTGATGGCGTCCAGACCGCAGCCGAACGAGGTCAGTTGCACCAGTTCCAGCAAGGGGTTGTCGCGCACAAGCGCGGCCGCCCGGTACAGGCGGGAATGGTAGCGCCACTGGTCCACAACGCGCAGGGGTTCGCGCAGCGTCCCCAGATGGGCGATGCTGTCCTCGCTCAGGACGGCCGCGCCCAGCGACGCGATATATTCGGGCAGACCGTGATGCACTGCCGGATCCACGTGATAGGGGCGGCCGCAGAGCACAATGCCGAGGCCCCCCGTGCGCTTGATTTCCTCCAGTACGCGCTCGCCTTCGGCGCGGAGAGCGTCGCGGTAGCTGTGCTGCTCCCGTTCCGCGGCCCGCACGGCGGCGCGCACCTCGTTTTCGGGAATATCTAGCAGATCGTGCAGCGCCCGCGTGAGTTTGTCCGGCGCGGCCAGCGAAAGAAAGGGCGTATACAGTACCGTCCCGCTTTCGCGCAGTTCGTCGGTATTGAGCCGTATGACTTCGGGGTAGCCGGAGACGACAGGGCAGTTGTAGCGGCCGTCTTCGGCGTGGCTCTCGCGCGGCAGGCAGGGATAGAATATCCGCCGGACGCCCTGCCGGATCAGCGCGGTCACATGGCCGTGCGCCATTTTGGCGGGATAGCAGACTGTCTGCGACGGCATGGAGGAGAGTCCGAGATCGAACACCTCCTTGCCGGAGGACGGCGACAGCTCCACGCGGAAGCCCAGCGTGGTGAAGAGCGTAAACCAGTAGGGATACTGCTCGTACATGTTGAGGACGCGCGGAATGCCCATGCGGCCTCGCGGTGCGTCGCGTTCCGGCAGCGGCGCATAGTCGAAGAGACGGCGGTTTTTCCATGCGTAGAGGTTGGGCATGGGGTCCGCGTGGCGGCTGTCCGGATGCTCATAGCGCGCGCCGCCGCGTTCACAGCGGTTTCCGGAGACGAAGTTGCGTCCGTTGGAAAAGGTATGCAGCGTCAGGCGGCAACGGTTGCCGCAACCGCCGCAGCGCAGCTGGCGGGTCGTGGCGGAGAGGGCGCGCAGCGTGTCGCCCCTCAGGGGGGGCGGCGGCGCTTCGTTTCCAGAGTGTCCGTGGCGTTCGTGGCGGCGCAGGGCCAGGAGGGCCGCGCCGTACGCGCCCATGAGTCCGGCAATGTCGGGGCGGAAGACTTCCCGGTTGAGCAGGCGTTCCATGACGCGGAGCAGGGCGTCGTTCATGAAGGAACCGCCCTGAACCAGCACCCTGTCCCCCAGCTCTTCGGGACTGCGGAGCCGCAGTACCTTGTAGAGGGCGTTGCGGACAACGGAATAGCACAGCCCGGCGGCGATGTCGCCGATGTCCGCGCCTTCCTTCTGGGCCTGTTTGACCTTGGAGTTCATGAAGACCGTGCAGCGGGAACCGAGATCGACGGGGCGTCGCGCAAAAAGGGCGGCCCGCACGAACTCCTTCATGGTCAGATTAAGGCTTTGGGCAAAGGTCTCAAGAAACGCGCCGCACCCGGCGGAACAGGCTTCGTTGAGGGTTACGCCCGCGATGGAACCGTTATGGGCCTTCAGGCATTTCATGTCCTGTCCGCCGATGTCGATGACATAGGTGGCATCCGGCACAAGGCGGCAGGCCGCCTTGAGATGGGCGACGGTCTCCACCTCGGTCAGATCGGCTCCAAGGGCCGCGCGGGCCAGACCCGCGCCGTAGCCCGTGGCGGCGCAGCGTTCGATCCATGCCGCCGGGCGGCCGTCTTCCCCGCGTGGGAGCGCGTCCGCCAGATCCGCCGCATAGGGCAGCAGCCCGGCAAGCGGATCGCCCTGATTGCGGCGGTACCAGGTGTCAATCACCGCGCCGGCGGTATCTATCAGAACGGCCTTGATGGTGGTGGAGCCGAGATCGACGCCGAGAAAGAGCGGCCCGCGCGCGTCCTTTCTGGCGCGTCGGGGCACGGCATCGCGCTCGTGGCGCAGGCGGAAGCGCTCATAGTCCGCCTCGTCATGGAAGAGCGGCGGCAGCGCCGGGGCGCGTTCATCCACCGTGCGGCGGGTGCGCGCGCGTTCCACGAGTTCTTCCAGAGAGAGCGGGGGGGCGGCGACGGGGCGGGGCAGGCGCGGCAGTGGCAACAGGCTCAGGGCCGTGCCCAGGGCCACGACATACTGGGCGTCGGGGATGTCCACCACGTCGCCGGGGGAAAGCCCCAGCGTTTTGATGAAGCGGGCGCGCAGTTCGGGGAGAAAATGCAGCGGGCCACCAAGAAAAGCCACATTGCCCCGTATGGGATGGCCGCAGGCGAGCCCGCCGATGGTCTGCTCCACCACGGCCTGAAAGATGGAGGCGGCCAGATCCTCCCGCGCCGCGCCCTCATTGAGCAGGGGCACCACGTCGGTCTTGGCGAAGACGCCGCAACGGGACGCGATGGGATAGATGCGCGTGTGCCGGGCGGCAAGATCGTTCAGACCGGCGGCATTGGTATGCAGCAGAACGGCCATCTGATCGATGAATGCGCCCGTGCCGCCGGCGCAGGCCTCGTTCATGCGCAGGTTGTCCGCGCCGTCCTTGAAATAGAGGATTTTGGCGTCTTCACCGCCCAGCTCCACGGCGACGTCGGTCCGGGGCGCAAGAAAAGAGATGGCGCGGGAGGTGGCCAGCACTTCCTGCACAAAGGGAAGCTCCAGCGCGTGAGCCAGGTGCAGCGCCGCGGATCCGGTCATGGCGGCGCGCACCATCAGCCCAGGATGGCGTTCCCGCAATCCTTCCAGCAGGGTGAGCAGGGTCGAGCGCACGGCGGAGCCATGCCGCATGTATCGGGAGTCACGCAGCGTGCCCGTACTGTCGGTGAGGGCCAGTTTTACGGTTGTCGACCCCGCGTCCAGCCCCAGGAACAGCGCGTCTTTCATCAAAAAGTCCTTTGTGGTCTGAAACCGCTCCCCTTCAAGGGGAAAAGATGTTCCTGACAAGACGGCAACGCCGGCGAAATGTTTTTCGTCATCTCTCCAAGCTCCCTCCATACGCTTTACGCTTTTTTTGACCCGGGGGAAAGGCCGGGGTGTGCCTCTCTCCCCGTTTGCGCCGTGTTTCCCGCGTCGTATTCGCGTTGTCATCTGTGGATTTTCCGCAGAACGGCGTCTTCGGGCAGGGCGTGCAGGCGGCGCACGCGGCAAAGGTAGCAGACGGCCCCGAAGGTCAGCGCGGCGACGTAGGCAATCCAGAACCCCTCCGCGCCCAGGGCCGGGACGATCCAGTCGGTGCGCGACAGGGCGAAGCCCAGCGGCAACCCAATGATGCCGTAGGCTGAAAAGCAGATGAGGGAAATGATGCGCGTGTCGTTGTAGCCGCGCAGGATGCCGATGCTGACGGTCTGCAGGGCGTCCACCACCTGATAGACGGCTGCCAGCAGCAGCAGCCGGGCCGCCAGCGCCACCACGGCGGGGTCGTCATTGTAGATGGCGACGATGCCGTACCGCGCCGCCACCGTGACGGCGGCCGTGATCACAGCCGTGCCCACGCCCAGCGCCAGCGCCGTGCGCGCGGTCGCGTGGGCGCGCCAGAGGCGGCCGCCGCCCAGGAGATGTCCGACCCGGATGGTGGCCGTGATGTTGAGGGACATGGGCACCATGAATATGAGCGCGCTGTAGTTGAGCGCGATCTGATGCCCGGCGATGACGGTCTCTCCCAGTGGCGCCAGCAGCAGCGCCGTCAGGGCGAAGAGTGAAACCTCAAAGAAGATGGCCAGCGCTCCGGGAAAACCGATGCGGAAGATGCGCAGCGCCAGCGCCGGATCCCATCGCGAGGCGCGGTGTTCCGGCAGTTTTGCCGCGCGCGGCAGAAGCAGGGGCAGGAAGAGCGGGCCGGTCTGGCGCGCCATCCTGTCCCGCCGGGCGTGGAACACGATGCTCAGCGCCATGAACCAGTAACAGAGGCTCGTGGCCACACCGCAGCCCACGGCCCCCAGACGGGGCAGCCCCCAGACGCCGTAGATGAGGCCGTAATTGCAGGGCACGTTGAGCGCCAGCCCCAGCAGGCCGATGATCATGGCCGGGCGGGTATGGGAAAACCCTTCAAGGAAGCTGCGCACAGTGACGAAAAGCATGAAGCCCGGCAGGCCCCAGATCATGGCCCGCAGGTAGCCGCCCGCCAGATTGGCGAGGCCGGGATCCAGCCCGAACAGGTGAAGACGGTACGAAATGCCGTAGAGCAGCGCCATGAGCACGGCCGACAGACAGCAGGTGAGCCAGATGCCCTGGCGCAGCAGGTGCGCCGCCTCGTCGCGCCGCCCCCCGCCCACAAGATGCGCGGACATGGGAGACAGGGACAGCAGACAGCCCACGCCCAGCAGGGAAAACGGGGCCCAGAGGGAGCCCGCCACGGCCACCGCGGCCATGTCGGCCGTGGCGTACTGGCCGGTCATGGCCGTATCCACAAAGGTCATGCCCGTCTGCGAGAGCTGCGCCACAAAGACGGGCAGGCCCAGCGAAAGGAGGCGGCGGGCTTCGGCGGCGGAAAAGAGCGGTTCGGACATAGGTTTCTCTCGACTGTGCAGCGCGGGTTACGCAAGAAAAAGCCCGCTGGCGGGCAGGGCCGCGCCGCGCTTTCCGGCGGCGCTGGCAACAAGGCGCTCTATGGCGGCGCGTCCGGCGGGGCCGAGATCGCGGCTGAATTCCGTGACAAAGGTCCTGATATGCGCGCGCGTCACCTCATCGGACAGTTCCTGCGCACAGGCGCGGATGTAGTCGCGGGAGTCTTCGGGGTGGGCGTTGGCATGATCCAGGCTTTCCCGGATGGCCTCCTGAAGGGCATGGGCGGTGTCCGTCGGGACGTCCCGCCGCACGACGATGGCCCCCAGCGGCAAGGGCGCGTTGTGGACGGATTCCCACCATTGGCCGAGATCCAGCAGCCTGACGAGGCCGCGCTGTTCATAGGTGAAGCGCCCCTCGTGGATGATGACGCCCATGTCCGCCCTGCCGGAGGCGACGGCGTCCATGATGTCGCTGAAGAGCATCTCCTGTCGCGGGCCCTGAAAACCGCCGTGCAGATCCAGCAGCAGGTTGGCGGTTGTCATCAGGCCGGGCACGGCCACGCGCGCGTTTTTCCAGGCGCTTTCCGGCAGGGGTTCCCGCGCCACCACCAGCGGGCCGCAGCCCCAGCCCAGGGCCGCGCCGCTGGCAAGCACGGCGTATTCCTCCATGATATGGGGAAGGACGCCCAGGGAAACCTTGCTGACGGGCAGGCGGCCCTTCCGGGCAAGACCGTTGAGTTCCTCCACGTCGGCCATGTGGGGCGTCAGCGGCGCGGGGGCGGGCGTCAGCCCGTGCAGCAGGGCATGGAAGATATAAGTATCGTTGGGGCAGGGCGACAGGCCGAGGGTCATGGTATTGGTGGCGGACATGGCGGAACCTCCTGCGGCGGGGCCGCAAAAAAAGATGGAATTTGACAGGGGGAGCGTCGCGGGCCTATTCTGGGCGCTGCGCTTGGCGGCATGGCGGACGGAGATCCCGAAATTGCCGGGGGGTACGCGTGAATGCCAAAGCCAGACTTTTGTCCAAGGAAGTGAGCCTGATGCTAGATGCTTCATATTACGCCGCGCTCGGCCTGTCGTCCATCCGCGACAAGGTGCTGGAAGGCGAGCGGCTGAGCGCCGGCGACGGGCTGGCGCTGTTTGCCTGCCCGGATTTGACCGCCGTGGGCGCGCTGGCGCACCACGCGCGCTGCCGCAGGCATGGCGATGTGACGTCCTATGTGGTCAACCGTCAAATAAATTATACCAATGTCTGCGTCAACGGCTGCACCTTCTGCGCCTTCCGCCGCGACAGCGAGGACGATCCCGGCGCGTTTGTCCTGAGTGGGGAAGACGTGCTCCAACGCCTGCGCGACGCCAACGACACCCCCCTGAAGCTGGACGAGCTGCATATCGTGGGCGGCTGCCACCCCACGCGCCGCCTGGACTGGTTCATCGATGTGTTCAGGGCCGTCCGCGCCCAGTGCCCAACCCTTCCCATCAAGGCGTTCACCTGCGTCGAGATCGAACATTTTTCCCGGCTGGAAGGCATTTCCACGCTGGAAGTGCTGCAACGCCTCAGGGACGCCGGACTGGTCATGATGCCCGGCGGCGGCGCGGAGATTTTTGACGAGACGCTGCGCGCCCAAATCTGCCCGCACAAGGCCTCGTCCGAAGCCTGGCTGCGCATTGCGGGCGAGGCGCACAGCCTCGGCATCAAAACGAACTGCACCATGCTTTTCGGCCATCTGGAAACCGTCGAACACCGCGTGGATCATCTTTGCCGCCTGCGCGAACAGCAGGACAGGAGCGGCGGTTTCACCTGCTTCATCCCCCTGCCGTTCCTCACGGAAAACAGCAGGCTCACGCTGCCGGAAGACAGGACGGGTCCGCAACGCGGTCTGGATCAGCTGCGCACGGTGGCCGTTTCGCGTCTTCTGCTCGACAATATCCCGCATATCAAGGCATACTGGATCATGCTGGGGGAAAAGCTGGCCCAGACAGCGCTCTGGTACGGCGCGGACGATCTGGACGGCACCATCGTGGAGGAACGCATCGGGCATATGGCCGGAGCTACCTCGGCGCAGGGCATGACCATCGCCCAGCTGGAACACATGATCCGCGAGGCGGGTTTCACTCCCCTGCGCCGCAACGCCACTTTTGAGTCCGTGGAGGTCAACGCATGAGCGCTCCCTTTGCCCCGGCGCATTCTCCCTTTGCGGAATCGCCCGAAGTCCTTGACGCCGCCGCCCGCGCGCTGGCGGGGCGGCGGCTGGATCGGGCCGCCGCCGAAGCGCTGTACTACGGGGCGTCGCTGCCGACGCTGGCCCGTCTTGCCCATGCGGCGCGTCTTCGCCTGCATCCGGATCCTGTGGTGACCTTCGTGGGTGATCGCAATATCAATTATTCCAATATCTGCGTGTGCGGCTGTCGCTTCTGCGCCTTTTTCCGCGCGCCGGGCGAGGAGGGCGGCTATGTCATCTCCCGTGAGGAAATGGCCCGGAAGATCGACGAGACCCTGAAACTCGGGGGAACGCAAATCCTTTTGCAGGGGGGGCACCATCCCGATCTGCCGCTGGAATGGTATGAGGACTTGCTGCGCTGGATGCGCGCCACATGGCCGTCGCTGCATATTCACGCCTTTTCCCCGCCGGAAATCTTTTTCTGGTCCCGCCGGTTCGATCTGCCTGTCGCTGAAGTGTTGCGCCGCCTTCAGGCCGCAGGTCTCGACTCCATACCCGGCGGCGGCGCGGAGATTCTCAGCACGGAAGTCCGGGCGCGGGTCTCGCCCAACAAATGCACGGCCGGAGAATGGCTTGGTGTCATGGAAGAGGCGCACAGGCTCGGCATGAGGACCACGGCCACCATGATGTTCGGCCATGAGGAGGAGCCGCGGCACCGTCTGGATCATCTTTTTGCCGTGCGCGACGTGCAGGATCGCACAGGAGGCTTTACGGCGTTCATCCCGTGGACCTTCCAGCCCGCCCATACGCGCATTCACGTTCAGCCCCTGCCCGCGCCCGCCTATCTGCGCCTGCTGGCCGTTTCGCGCCTCGTGCTGGACAATGTGCCCAACATCCAGGCATCGTGGGTCACCATGGGGCCGCAAACAGCCCAGCTGGCCCTTTTCCACGGGGCCAACGACTTCGGTTCCCTCATGATAGAGGAAAACGTCGTCGCCGCGGCGGGCGTCTCCTTCCGCATGTCCCGCGAGGACATTTGCAGGACCATCAGCGCGGCGGGCTTTACGCCCGTGCAGCGCCTTATGGATTACCGTCCCGTGGAACCTCAGCCCGCCTGGAACGATGTCACAAGGAGCGCGTCGTGATGCCGGAGAAAGAGGGAAAAGCCCCGTTGCGCATGGGGCGCATCGGCTATCTGAACGTGCTGCCCATCTATCACCCGCTGGAAGCGGGCATTCTGCCGCACGACTACGACATCATTTCCGGCCCGCCCGCCGTCCTCAATACCATGATGGCCCGGGGCGAGCTGCACGTGTCCTCCAATTCCTGTTTTGAGTATGCGCGCCATCCAGAACAGTATTATCTGATTGAGGATCTTTCCATCGGATCGCGCGGCCCCGTCATGAGCGTGCTGCTGCTGTCGCGCGTGCCTGTGGAACGGCTGGACGGCAAGACCATCCTGATCAGCGGCGAAACGCATACGTCCGTCGCCCTGCTGCGGCTTCTGCTGCGGGATCGCTACCAGATTGACGCGGCGTTCGAGACCGGCGCCGTGACGCCCGCCCTGCGTTCCCCGGAGCCGCCGCTGGCCTTTCTGGCCATTGGCGACGAGGCCCTGCGTCTTCGCCGCCATCCCGACTATCCCGTGCGGGTGGATCTCGCCGAGGCCTGGAGGGACTGGACGGGGTTGCCCTTCATTTTCGGCCTGTGGGTCGTCAGTCGCACGGCGGCCGAACAGGGGCTGTTCCGGGAGGATCCCGGCGCGCTCATGCGGCGCGCCCGCGACTGGGGCCTTGCCAATATGGAGGTCATTCTGGATCTGACCGCGCACGGCTGCCCCCTTTCCCGTGAGGAACTGGCCTTCTATTACTCCAGGGGGCTGGTCTACTCCCTGCGGGGAGAGGAACTGGACGGCCTGCGCCTGTTTTATGACAAGCTGGCGGCGGCGGGCATGATTGCCGGGCCGCCACCCCTGCGTTTTTTCCGATCGTAGCGGCGTCACGCCGCTGTCAGCGCGTTCCGGGCGCGCTATTTCCTGTGTATCCACCAGCTTTTGGCAACGCGTCCGTACCACCAGCGGTGGCAGTCGGCCCGGAGGGCGGCGGCGGCCACAAGGCGCGCCTGCGGCGTTGTCAGGCGGGGGACGGCGCTTTCCAGCCATTGGATGGCGAAAGCGTTGCCTTTGTCCAGTTCGGCCTTGAGGTTGAAAATCAGATCCAGTTGATCGGCGTCGTGGGCAAGGGCGGCCTCCGGGCTTTGGCGTTCCGTCCATTCCGTCCAGAAGCCGCCCAGATCCTCCTCAAGGCCGGTACCCCGGACGGCGTCGTCAAGGGCCTCTCTGGCGCGGCAGGCGTCATAGCGGTGATTGACGTAATTGAGGTCGCCGGTGCGGGCCTCGTGCAGATCGTGAAACAGGCAGAGCAGGGTGGTCCGGGCCGCGTCCGCGCCGGCCATGCGGGCAAGGGCATAGCCCATGACGGCGGTGCGGAAGGAGTGTTCGGCGACGTTTTCCGCGCCGCTGCCAAGGAAGGCATAGCCGCTGCGGGGCGTATGCCGCAACATGCCCGCCTCATGGAAAAAATCTGTCATGCGATCCAGCTGGGCGTCGTCGGGGCGGGGGAGATCCAGGGCGGCGCACAGCTGTTCCAGCGCTTCCCGGCGCGCCCCGTCAAGAGGGGTGTTCCACGCTTCCGCGTTGTCGTTCAACGTTGTTTCCTCATGTGTTCCGTTTTTTTCCTGTTCCATGGCTTCCCCATACCTGTTTATTCCAGACCGTACCGGCGCAATTTGTTGTGCAGGGTGGCGCGGGTGATGCCAAGACGGCGGGCGGCCTCGCTCTTGTTGTCTCCTGTCTGGCGCAGAGTGTCGAGAATGGCGCGCCGTTCCAGCTCGTCGAGCGGGAGCCCGGCCAGCGAACCCGCGTCCGCGCCGGGGGCGGACGGCGGCGGGGTGTCTTCGGCGGTGGCGACGCTCAGCGGGAGTTCGCGCCCGGTGATGAGATCGCCGGTACAGAGAATGACGGCGCGCTCTACGGCGTTTTCCAGTTCCCGGACGTTGCCGGGCCAGGCATAGCGCAGCAGGGCGTCCAGGGCCTGCGGCGCAAAGCCCTTGATGGTCTTGCGGTTGCGCTCGGCGTAGCGCTGGAGAAAATGGGCGGCGAGCAGCGGAATGTCCTCCGCGCGGGCGCGCAGAGGGGGAACCTCGATGGTGATGACGTTGAGGCGAAAGTAGAGATCCTCGCGGAAACGGCGCAGGTCCACTTCTTTGCGGAGGTTGCGGTTGGTGGCGGCGATGACGCGCACGCTGACGTGTATGGGGGTATCCGACCCCACGCGCTGGACTTCGCCCTGCTGGAGGGCGCGCAGCAGTTTTGCCTGGAGAGGGAGCGGCAGTTCCCCTATCTCATCCAGAAAGAGCGTGCCGCCGTCGGCCTGGACGAAGCGGCCGTCGCGGCGCTTGTCCGCGCCGGTGAACGCGCCGCGCTCATGGCCGAACAGTTCCGATTCGAGCAGGTTTTCCGCCAGCGCCGCGCAGTTGACCACCACCAGCGGCTTGCGCGCGCGATCGCTGGCGTCATGAATGGCGCGGGCCACAAGTTCCTTGCCCGTGCCGCTCTCGCCCGTGATGAGGACGGTCGCCTCCGTGGGGGCCACAGTGGCGATGAAGCCGCGCATGTCGTCAATGGCCTTGCTGCGGCCGAGAATGGCCGGGCCCGCGGCGGCTTCGGAAAGCTGGCGGCGCAGCTCCCTGTTTTCCACGCTGAGGCGAGAATGCTCGACGGCCTGTTGCAGGGTGTGGCGCAGCGCCTCGAAATCCAGCGGTTTGATCAGATAGTCGTACGCGCCGAGGCGCAGAGCCTCCACAGCGGTTTCCACCGAGGAATAGGCCGTCATCAGGATGACGGGCAGGGCGGGATTATAGGCGAGAATGCCCTTGAGCGCGTCCATGCCGCTGGTGCGGGCCATGCGCACGTCCGTAAGAACGACGTCGTAGGCCCTGTCGCGGACGGCGGCCACGGCGTCGCCGCCATCGGCGGCCTCGTCCACGGCGTAGCCCCAGGATTGCAGCATCATGCGCAGCATGCCGCGGTGGGCGTCGTCATCGTCAACGACGAGAATGGAGGTGTTCACGAGGGAGTCCTTTCAGTTGCCGGGGCGGCGTGGCGCGGCGGTGACGGCAGCCAGAGCGTAAAGCACGCGCCGGAGACGCCGGAGGCGTCCGCGCCGGCCGGGGTGGAAATCACGTCGATTTTGCCGCCCAGAGCTTCCATGATTTTGTGGGCTGTGGCAAGTCCCAGTCCTGTTCCGTGGCCTTTGGTGGTGAAATAGGGGTCGAAAATATGGCGCAGCTGTTCCGGGCCGATGCCCTTTCCGGTATCCTCCACGGCCAGCGCCAGCCAGAGGGGCGCCGTGCCGCCCGCCGGGGCCTGCCCGGAACCCGCGGGAACGGCGCGGGCGGCGAGGCGCAGTGTTCCGCCGTCGGGCATGGCGTCCAAGGCGTTGAGGCAGATGTTGAGCAGGGCCTGCCCGAAGCGGTCGGGATCCATCCAGGCGGGAGGCAGGCTGTCGGGCACGTGGCAGACGATGCGCACGCCGCGCTTTTCGGCGTCCTGCTTGATGAGCCGCAGCACATGGGCGACAGTTCCGGCCAGCGCGGCGGCCTTGGGGCGCACGTCGCTGGGGCGGGAAAGGCCGATCAGATCGGTGATGACGCGGTTGAGCCGCTCCACTTCGCGCACCATGACCTCGGCGGCCTTGCGGTCGTCGCTGCCTTCGTCAAAGCGCTGGCCGAAATAGGTGGCGTAGCCCTTGATGGAACTGAGCGGATTGCGGATCTCATGGGCGACGCCCGCCGCCAGCGTGCCGATGGTGGCGAGTTTCTCCCTGCGGCGGACCTCCTCTTCCAGCAGGCGCACCTGCCCTTCGGCGCGGCGCTGGCGCAGGCGGGAGAGGCGCGCGCGCTGGGCGTAGTAGAGCGCCACGAGGATGGTCAGACCCACGAGAAGCATGACGCCCGCCAGCATGACCACATAGTCGCGATCCTGACGCCGGGTGATGTCAAAAGGGGAAATGTCGAGGCCGAGAAAGATGGCCGGGGCGGGCAGCCCGGAAGCGGCAAGGCCGGGGCTGGGCATGAAAACGCGGTAGACAACGAAAACGCGCCGGCCCTCCATGACCATGATGCCCCACTGGGCGTCCATGCCCGGAGACATGGCCCGCAGGCGTTCCGGGCTGATTTCCTCGCCGTCGAGCATGAGGATCTCGCCGAGGCGGTCGGGGTTGCTGTGCGCCACGATGGTGCCGTCGGGCATGGTGACGGCAATGAACTGTATGTCGCGGCTGACGGTCATTTCCTCCAGCAGCACCTGGAGCCGCACGCCGGCCTCGCTGCGCATGGTCGTGCGCAGGATGCTCTCAAAGGCCGTGATGAGCGAACTCCCCTTTTCCGCCAGCAGGCGGGCCATGGCCGTGTCGTTGCGCTCTATGGAAAAGATGGCGAGCGCCGTGACCATGACGATCAGCACAAAGGCCGCGCTGCCGAGCAGCAGCCCCACAGGCGCGGAAGGGGCGTCGAGCGGCGGACGGCGCGTCGGCGCGGATGCGGTGGAGATGAGGCCGCCCTCGCGGCGGCGCAGACGGGAAAAAACGGACATGGACGCAGTATAGCCCGCTTTGCTCTTTCTGTCACCGTATTGACGGGACGGCATAAATTTTGCTTTAAACATGTGAACCCTGCTGCCGCCACTGTTGCGCGGCGTCACTGTTCTCCGTTCTTCCCGCTCCTCCGCGGAGTGAAAACCGTTGGGCACGCCCGTTGGATATGTCATGATGAACGCCTGCAAGACCGCCGCCTTCCTGTTTGTTCTTTCCTTTGTCGCCGTTTCCCTGACACATGCGGGCGGGCATGGCGGCCCGGGCGCTCTGGACAATCATGGGGGCGGCCCCGGCAATCGGGGGGGCGGTGTGGGGGCTTTGCTGGACGGGCCGCGCACGGAGCGTTGGCTGGCCGGGCTTGCGCCCGATCAGCGGCGGCGGGCGCGCGTCATTCTTGAGGAAGAGCGCCCCAGCATACAGGATTTGCACTATCAGATCCGGTGCAAGATGCAGGAGCTGGAGAGCCTCAATTATGATAATGATATTCACCCGGACGCGCTCCCCCGTCTGGGCTGGGAGCTGCAGAAGCTCCGCGATCAGCTGTACGCGGCCTATCTGCGTGTCCATGAGCGCATGCGGCGGGAAGTCGGGGTGGAGTTCGTGCGTCCGGGCAGCCGGGGCTGCCGCGGTATTTCCCAGTTCAATCATATGTAAGGCGTCCGTTTCTTCCCGTGCCCACCTTGGACAAGACCGCTTCCGGCGGTCTTTTTTTTTGTCCGAAACCCGGCGATCAAAAACCATACGCCTGTCCAAAAAATGGACAGGGCCGGCGTTCAGGTGTCCAAAAATTTTGCATCTTCCGGCGGGCCCCGGTGTTTCCGTGATGGAGGAAATTGTTATTTTTTTCTTATAACATATTGATATGTAATAAAATTTAATTGTGTGGCACGACATGTGCTATTCCCAGTGCGTGGAACGGCGGAACGCCTTCCGCCACGCTGGCCAGGCACGATGTTGGCCCGGCCGCAAGAGCAGAGACAACCATACTCTAAAGGAGTTTTTCAGATGAAGCCTTCCCGTATTCTTCTGCCCGCCCTTTTTGCCGCGACCATCATGGGCGGCGCGCTTGCCGGCAGCGCCGAGGCCCGTCCCCACCACAACGGTATGGGCTACGGCTACGGCTGCGACGGCGGCTATGACGCTGATTACGGCTGCAACGGCGGTTATGGCTACGGACGCGGGCATTGGGGCGGCTACGGGTACGGCAGGGGCCTGAGCCCGGAACAGCGCGCCCGCTACAGTGCCCTCATTGACGAATACGCACCGAAAATGCGTCCTGTCCGGGATCAGATTTTTGTGAAGCGCCAGGAACTTTCCGCGCTGCGCAACGCGGCCAGCCCAGATATGAAGGCCGTGCGCGCCACGGCGGAAGAGCTGGTGAAGCTGCAGAACCAGATGGCCGATCTGCACCGGGAGCTGGGCGCGCGCCTTGAAAAGGAAGTGGGCGCGCCGAAAGACGCCGTTGCCCCGCAGGGCCCCAACGGCAATCCTCCCTGCGGTCCCGACGGCAAGCCCATGCCGCCCCACGGCAACCGTCATTACTAGGCCCTGTTGTTTTTGAAAGATCGTTTCTCTCAGAAGCGGCCCTGGCCGTGCGGAGGCGGATCGCCTCACCTCCGCGCACGATGAGAAAACACGCCTTTTCCAGCCCGTCATGCGGTGACGGTGCGAAGCTTGGCGAGACTGTCCGCCCCAAGGGGCGGATCACATAGACTTTCCGGGATCCACGCTTGTCCCTCGATTGGGTTCCGGTTTTTGAGCAACCTCCTCCTGTTTCCCTGAACCTCCAACCAGAACCTCCTCCTTCTCCTCCAAGAGGCGGCCGCCGGTTCCTCCGACGGCCGCCTCGCTTTTTTTTATCAAAAATTCCTTTGTGGTTTGAAACCTCCCCCTTCAGGGGGAAAAGCGTGGTTGACAAGACGGCGAAGCCGGGGAGAGCCTTTTTTGTAACCCCTCCCTTCAGGGAGGGGCCATCCGCACGACCCCTATCCGTCGGTTGCGGAGTCAGTCGGCGGATGGGGCGACTGTGGATTGAAAGATCTTTTGTCCTGATCCCGCTTCCGCGCGTTTTTTCCTTGTGGCGCCCCTTCTCTGGGCATACCGCTTTCATGGGTATTTTCCATCCCGCAAGCGACGCTGTCCGCACATGGCAGGTTTTTATTGCAAAAACACTCCCTGTCAGCTAGAATACCCTTAAGCTTTTTTTCCTCTCCCGCACCGTTTGGCCTGGTTTCGGAGGCGGGACGGGCCTCAATGTGCAGACGGCTTCCGGAGATCCAGCGGGGCGGCGCAAGAAGGCCCAGATCGCCCCAGGCGGCGCGCAGTTCGTTGCGGGCGCCCCAGAAGAATCCCTGACAGCGCCGGGGGACATCCATGCGGATCACATGTTCCAGCCCCCGCGCGGCAAGGGCGCGCCGCACATGCCGCAGCAGCGCCCGCGCCATGACGCGCGCGCCGAGCGCCGGATCCCAGGGGCCGTCGAGGAGCGCGGCGGCGAGCGTTTTTTCAGGCGCAAGCCCCATGCGTATGACGGGCATACGCGCCAGAAGAGCCATGAGCCAGGCTTCCGCCAGCGCGTCGAGCGTCGTTTCCAGCGTCCAGGGGGTATAGCTCCCTTCGCGCCAGAGGCGGGCCAGTTCTGTTCCCTCCATGACGACGCAGGGATAGAGGCGGACGGCGTGGGCCTTGACGGCGGCGGGACGCGCGCAGAGCAGCGCCATGTCGCGCAGGAAGATTTCCGGCGTGACGCCCGGCATGCCCGGCATGAGCTGGACGCCGAGGCGCATGCCAGAGTCCGTGACCTTCCGGCAGGCCGCGCGCGCGGTCGGGCCGTCGTAGCCCCGGCTGGCGGCGGCGAGGGCCGCGCTGTCGAAACTCTGAACGCCCAGCTCCACCAGGGAGCAGCCCGCGTCCCGGAGCAGGGCGAGGCGCCGGGCGTCGACGGCGTCCGGGCGGGTGGAGCAGCGAAACGTGGCGGCAAGGCCCCGGCGGCGTACCGCATCGAAAAAGCGCAGGCAGGCCCGCAGCGCGGCGGGCGGCTGCGCGGTGAAGGTGCCGCCATAGAAGGCCAGTTCCGCGGGAGGCAACCCCCTGTCCCGGCGTTGCCGCAGGCACGCGAGCGCCGCCCTGAGGGTGGCGGCGAGAGACGCCGGAGCCCGCCCCGTCTGGACAGGCTGGGCGCAGAAGACGCAGCGCGCCGGACAGCCGGCGTAGGGCAGAAAGACGGGGACGACCGGTCGCGTTGCGCGCGCCGGCGGGGGCCAGGGCAGGCTGAGAAGGATATTTGTCATGGCTGGGGAACGTGTCGCTTCGAGCGAAGGGCACGGCTGTGCGGCAGCGGCGGCTCCGGGAAGGAAAGACTTGCCCCGCCGGCGGACCGCGTGGTAATGGAGTTGCACTGTCTGACCGTGGGGAGCGACGGTCCGCAAGCGAGTGTAAGGAATTGTCGTCATGAAGAAAACCCTTACCAAGGCCGACATTGTCGAGCGTATTTACGAAAGTACGGATAAAAACCGTGTGGACGTGAAGAATACGGTCGAGAAGCTGCTGGATATCATGAAGGACGCCATCAGGAAAGACTGCGCCCTGCTGATCAGCGGTTTCGGCAAGTTCGAGTCTTACGATAAAAAATCCCGCAAGGGACGCAACCCGCAAACGGACGAGGCCATCACCCTCCCCCCTCGCAAGGTGGTCGTCTTCCGTCTGTCGCGCAAGTTCCGTTCAGAGCTCAATCCGTAATGGGAACGGCTCGCCGCCTCGGAGAAGCGCAGGGCGAACGTTTCTCTGACGGCGGCGCGTCCCCCACGCCCCATCGGAACAGGACGGCGGACAGCGCGTGAGCGCGCCCGCGGGTATGCCGGGAAGAGATATGCTGTTCACCTCCTATCCGTTCCTCTTTCTGTTTCTGCCGCTGCTTCTGCTGGCGTGGCGCATGACCGCCTCCGGCGCGCCTTCGCTCCTGCATCTTGTGCTGCTGGCTTTTTCAGCCGTGTTCTACGCGCTGTGGGGGCCGGCCTTCTTTCTTCTGCTGGCGGCGCTGGCGGCCGTCAACCACGCCTTCGGCCTTGCGCTGGCCCGGCCGGAAGAGTGTCCCTCCCGTCCCGGCCACATCGGTCGCAGGGCTCTGCTGGTGCTGGCGCTGTGCGTCAATATCGCGCCGTTGATCTGGTTCAAGTATTCGGGCTTTCTGGCGCGGATTCTCTCACAGGTTTCGGGGTGGGACTTCGCCTTGACGCCGCCGCCGCTGCCTGTGGGCATCTCCTTCTATACCTTTATTCAGATAGCCTGGCTTGTGAGCGTCTACCAGCGGCGCGTCGTCCCCGAAGGGGCGCTGCGCCACGCCCTGTTCGTCTCCTGCTTTCCCTATGTCATGTCCGGCCCCATTGTCCGTTACGAGCAGATGGGACCGCAGTTCGACGCGCTGGGCATGGCGACGCCCCGCCAGCTGGGCATGGGCGCGGCGCTCTTTGTCATGGGCATGGCCAAGAAGGTCTTGCTGGCCGATTCGCTGGCGCCCTATGCCAACGCGGTGTTCAACGCGGCGGATCGCGCGTTTCCCCTCAGCGGCATGGAAGCCTGGGCCGGTTCGTTCTGTTACAGTTTCCAGCTGTATTTTGATTTTTCCGGCTATACCGACATGGCCCTGGGCATCGGCCTCATGCTGGGGCTGACGCTGCCGGAAAACTTCAACTCCCCCTACAGATCCACGGGTATCGTGGAGTTCTGGAGGCGCTGGCACATCAGCCTTGGCGCATGGCTGCGCGATTTTCTCTATATTCCGATGGGCGGCAGCCGGGCGGGACGCCTGCGCCAGTACCGTAACCTTTTTCTGACCATGCTCATTGGCGGGGCCTGGCACGGCGCGGGCTGGCCTTTTCTTCTTTGGGGGGCCCTGCACGGCCTCATGCTGGCCGTCAACCACTGGTTTCGCGCTCTGGTCAAGGACAGCGCCGGAGAAATGCTCATGAACAGCGTTCCCATGCGCTTTTTGTGTGCCGCGCTGACGTTTTTCTGCATTAACGGCTGCTGGGTCATTTTCCGGGCTCCGACGCTGGACGCCGCCTGGCGTATGTTCAGGGCCATGGCTGGTCTGCCTGACGCCGTGGGCGCGGTGGACGGCGGGCCTTTGAACGGCGCCGAAGGCATGGCCCGGATCATGCCCAACGGCTATCTGCCGGGCTGGGAACCCGTGGCCCTGCTGCTGATCGCCGCCTTTGTGGTCTGGTGCCTGCCCAACTGCCGCCAGCTGTTGCGGGATTGCCGGGAAGAGGGCGCGGGCGCGTCGCGCATGCCGCTGTCCTTTGGCTTTACGGGTGCGCGTGGGCTGCTGTGGGCAGCGTTTCTGGCCATGCTGGCGGCGCTGTCCCTGTTGCTGTTGAGCCGCAAGGCCGTTTTTCTCTATTTTCAGTTCTAGAGGCGGGAAGCATCATGGCAAAACAGAACGACGTCTCCCTTTCCGCGCTGTCCCGCGCCCGCCTTCGCCGCCAGCGTCCTCCCGCCTCCCCATCTTCCGGCCTTCCCCCTCTGTCCCCTCTTTCCGGGGAAACGTCCGGGGAGGATGTCATGGTTCCCTCCTTTCTGTGGGATATGTCGGGGGAAGAGACAGTTACGGCGTCCTGGAAGGAAGATCCACCGCTCCCGCGTCCCGCGGGACAGGGGCGGCCCGCGCCTCCCGGGGAGGATGTGCCGGAATCGCCGTCGCCGGAGCCGTTGCCGTTTGCCCGCGCGCCGGAAGAAGACCGCTTCGGGGAAGGGGACGGGCCGCCGCCCCTTGCGCCCGCCGCCCGGCGGGAGGCCGGGTCGGAGGCCACGCCGGGAACCGCCCCGGAGATCACGCCGGAGATCGTGTCGGAGAGCCTGGCGGAGGCCGGACCGGAAACGCTTCCTGATTTCGAGGCGGACACCGGGCCGGAGAAGGCGCCGGAAGACGCGCCTGAGGTGGCGGAAGCCGTCGCCACCGGCTTTGCCGCTACGCCGGACGCCTTTCTGGCCGCGCCGCCGGAGGAAGCGGCCGGCCCTTCCGGGGAAACGCCGCCCCCGCCGGAGGAACCGCCGGCACCGCCGGAACGGGCCCTGCCGGAACCGCCTGGGGCGGGCACGGCCTGGCTGCGCCGTTTTTTTCTGCTGCTGGGCGCGCTGGCCGCCGTGGGGATCGGGCTGTTGCTGCCGTATTCTTTCTGGTGGATCTTCACGTGCGGCGACGTTGCCGTGGAGCGGGCCGTCGCCATGCAGGCTGGGGGCAAATTCGCCATCTTCGGTTCCGGCGTGTCGCAGGACTTTGTGGACTACAAGCTGCGCCTGTACGCGGCTGTCAAGCCGGAGATCGCCGTTGTGGGCTCCTCGCGCGTCATGCAGTTCCGGGGGAGCTGTTTCCGTCGTCCCTTTGTCAACGTGGGTGGCACGGCGGGCAATCTTTCCGTGCTGCGTTCCACCATTGACGCCATGCTCAGGATACACCGGCCGAAGGCCGTCATTCTCGGTCTGGATTTCTGGTGGTTCTCCGCCGGATGGCAGAGGGATCCCTTTGCGCCTGAGCCGCCCACAGACGGAAGCTACATCTATGATCAGGAAACGCTCAAGGCGCCGTGGAAATGGCTGCTGGAAGGCAAGATCGGCTGGGGCGACTTCTTTGCCCCGCTGACGGGCGCGTTCCGGGAGGATCGGTTCGGCATCATGGCCCAGCGCGGTGACGACGGCTTCGCCTCGGACGGTTCCTGGCATTATACGTCGGAGCTGACAGGGCGGCAGCGGCCTTTTGACTACCAGTTCGGCGATACGCTCAAGCAGGTGCGGTACGGCATCAAGGCGTTTGCGCCCGCCCCGGTGCTGAGTGAGGCGCATCTGGACGCCTTTGCCGAGATTTACTGCCGTCTGAAGTCCCGGGGCATACAGACCTACGTCTTTCTTGCGCCTCTGTCTGCCACCGTACTGGACGCCATGCGCGAGCGCCGGAAGGCGTATCCGCATCTTTTCGATCTCCATGCGGCGCTGATGGAACGGGGCATCGACGTCATGGACTTTACCGATCCGCGCCGCTTCGGTTCGTCGGACTGCGAATTTGTGGACGGGTTTCATGGCGGCGAGGTGACCTATACGCGGATTCTGCGCGATCTGGCGGATCGCTATCACGCCCTGACGGAGTATGTGGATGTGGAGCGGGTCAATCGCACGCTGAAGGAATGGAAGGGACACGCGACCGTGTACGACGGGCGCGTGACGGCCCTGCCGGAGGTGGATTTCATGAATTTTTCCTGCCCCAAGAGAGGACGGTAGGGCGGATGCCCGCGCACAGGGAAAAACCGCGTATTCCCTCTTGCTCTTGCGGGCGGGTAAGGGTAGTTTTTCCCTCATGAAAATGTTTGCTGGCCATTGCTGGCGGCGTGCCCTCTCCCTTTCCGCGTGCCGTCTGCTCTCCGTGTCGTTTCTGGCGCTGTTCCTCCTGCCGTCGCGGTTGGGCGCGGCTCCCGCTCCGGCAAGTCCGGCGGACTCCCCGGCAGGCGCGCCGCCTCCCGCGGTTTCGCTTCCCGCGGTGCCGCCGCTGGAAGCGCCCGCCGCCCCGGGGGCGCTGGCGCGGCCTCCTGAAGACGCGGCGTCGGCGGGAAAGGAATCCGCCACTCCCGAGGAACTCCGGGAGCTGGAAACGGCCTATGCGGCGGCGCTCAAGGGCGACGCGCGCGCCATGAACCGTCTGGGCCTGCTCTTTGACAGGGGACTCGGCGTGGAGCCCGACGCGGGACGCGCCGTCTATTGGTTCGCGCGGGCCGCCGCCGCCGGAGATCCGGCGGGCATGGCCAATTACGGCCGTCTGCTCCAACAGGGAAAGGGGGTGCGGCCCGATGCGCGCGAAGCCGCCCGCTGGCTCTACATGGCCGCGCGTCAGGGCCAGCGCGAAGCCCAGTATAATCTGGGGCTCATGTACGAGCGGGGCTATGGCGTCCCCAGGGACGACAACGCCGCCGCGGCATGGTACAGCCGCGCGGCGGCCCAGGATCAGCCTGAGGCCCTGGCCCGTCTGGGACATTTTTTCCGTACCGGCACGGGGGTTGCCAAAAACATTCCCCGCGCTACATTATTGCTTCACGGCGCCGCCATGTGCGGCAATGAGGATGCCATCCGCGAATTGAGGGAACTGGCCGCGGAAAAACCGGCCGGGGCGCAGGCCGTCATGTTCGGCCAGCGTCTTGATGCCACGGATCGCCCCGCCATGCGCGCGGCGCTGCGGGCCGCGGGCCTGCGGCCCACGCGCGAGGACAATGCCTTCGTGTGCGACGTGTACGATCCCGCGGGCAAGGTTCCTGGGGCGGCGCAGGTGGCTGCCTGTTACGGGCCCGCCCAGGGCGGGGCTCCCGCCAGGCTGGGCTTTCTGAAGATAGACTATCCCGCGTCGGGGCCGGAGTTTCTGCAACGCCTGAACGGCATGATAACGGATCGTTTCGGGCCCGAGGCCGCGGGAGAAGCCGGCGACGCCCGTCTCTGGAATCTGGGCGGCGTCATTATCGCGACGCAGTACATGCCCGATCACCGGCAGGTCGGCCTCATGTACATGGTTCCCGAAGTCTATCATCTGACGCGGTCCGGCGCGGCGGGAAATGTGCCGTAACCGGGCAAAAAATTCATTTTCCGGAAATGATCGCTCCCGCTCAGGCCCTGGGGCCGAAGCGGGAGACGCGTTGCGGTTTGCCGCGGACTTTCGGCACGGGCTTGAGCCTGTTGCCGGCGTGTTACGGGAGGATACATGCAAGACAAAGCCAAATCGGGGCTGGCGCAGCGCATGGCGTTGCGTCAGGTTCAGAGGAGCATGGGCAAGGAACAGGGCGATCAGGCCATGCAGCAGCATGGGGAGGCCGTCCGGGATTATTTGAGCGGCAACGGGCACATCATCTGCATATGTGGGGATGTACGGCTGCATAATCTGCTGCGCTCCACGCTGTGCCAGTCGTTGGGCTTTCCCCAGTCCGTGCTGAGTCTGGCGCAGGACGCGGACAACCTTGTGCGCCTGGCGCGTGGCAAATGCGTGGATAACGCCGCGCCCCTGCTGTTCTGCGATCTCAATGTCAACGGGCACGATATGAGCTATGCGATCCGCCTGCTGAAAAACGGCTTTCCCGAACTGCGCATCGCCATGCTGAGCGCGGAAACCAACGAAGGCCGCATCGCCATGCTGCAGGAAGCCGGCGCGTGCCAGTGCTTTCCTCGCCCCACGGCAAGTCAGGAGCTTCTGGAGCGGATCGCGTCGTGTATCTCCGCCTACGGCAAGATCGACCGCATGCTGGACTGGGCGCGCACCCTGCTTGAGCAGGGCGAGCATCTCAACGCCCTCCAGGTGTGCAAGAAAGCGCTGGACGCCAAGGGCAACTCCACGGCCGTGCTCCTGACCATCGGCGATGTCTTCCGCGCCATGGGACAGCTGGAGAAGGCCTGCGAAGCCTACGAGAACGCCAGCCGGGGATCGAGCACCAACTTGGAGCCCCTGCGGCGGCTGGCGGACGTCTACGGCGATTTGAACAATCCCCGCAAGCGTCTCGCCTGTCTGGAGCGTCTCGACCAGCTGGCCCCCTTCAGCGTGGAGCGCAAGCTGACCATCGGCGGTATCTATGTGGCGCTCAACGATATGGAGCAGGCGCGCAAGTGCTTCAATCAGGGCCTTGAGCTTGCCGGGCGCGAGGCCATGGCCCAGGTGGGCGCCGTGGCGTTCCGCGTGGCCGACGCCGTGGCGGAGAGCGATCCGGAAATGGCCATCGCTTACTGGCGCAAGGGGCTTGACGCCAAGCGCGGTATGCTCAGCCCCGACGATCTGCAGGTGGTCAACCGTCTTGGCATGAGCCTGCGCCGCGAAGGCCGCTGGCAGGAAGCCTGCGAGGAATACCGCAAGGCCCTGCAGGCGGTGCCCGACAACGGCGCGCTTTACTACAATATGGCCATGGCCTTTATGGACGGCAAGGATACGGAGGCCGCCCGCACGGCGGTGCTCAAGGCCCTGAGCCTGAATCCCGGCCTGCCGCGCAAGTCCGCCGGAGCGGCCTACAATATGGCCGTCGTCTTTGCGGAAGTGAAAGACGACATGCACGCCTTGCCCCTGCTGCGGGTGGCACTGGAACTGGATCCCGACAATACCCAGGCCCAGGCCCTGCTGGACAGACTTTCCAGGGAACAGGGGCGGGACGCCCAGGAGCCGGCGGCCGATCCCGCCGGTGGGGGCGACGCCTGACGGTGGGGGCGGCGCGCTTGCCGGAGTGTGAATCGTTCCGGCGCTCCGCGCCTCTTGACGGGGCACTGTGCGGCGTGTATCCTGCGGCCTCCTGGAAGAGTTCCCTCTCCCTTCAGAGGGAGATCTCTCCACACGATCCCCGCCCCCGGACGGCGTTGTCCTCCGGCGGCGGGGTCGGTTGTGGCCTGAAACATCAAGGAGAGCATCATGAAAAGAACGTATCAGCCCAGCAAGATCAGACGGGCCCGCACGCACGGCTTCCGCGCGCGCATGGCAACGCCCAGCGGCCGCGCCGTGCTGCGCCGCCGCCGCGCCAAGGGCCGCAAGCGCCTGAGCGCCTGATTGTGGAAAGAGGTCCGTTGCCGCATCCCCCCGCGGGCGAAGACAGCCCGCGCCGCACATGGCCGCGGGCGTACCGCATTGTCAGGCGCGTCGTCTATACGGCCTGCTACGAGGCGGGACGGCGTTTCCACACGGAGCATTTTCTTGTGTTCGTCCGCTACGGGCGGGGCGACGGCCCCGCCCTGGCGCGTCTGGGAGCGGCCGTTTCCCGCAAGGCCGGCAACGCCGTCCAGCGCAACAGGATAAAACGTCTGCTGCGAGAATTTTTCCGGCATCATGTCCGCCGTCTTCCCCAGGGGACGGATATTGTCGTCGTCGCCAGAAAACAGGCCGGAGAGGCCGCGTTGCGCCAGGCCGACGTGAACCGGCAGTTGGGCGCGGTCCTGCGGCGGATACTGAAAGACGCTCCCGCCTGAAGGCGATGTCCGCGCGTTCCCGGCGAACCGCGACCCGGAGAACGTTCCGGCATGTTCCGCGCGGGCCTTTCCCGGTCTCTTTTGCGCGCCCTTTTTTTGCGAGCCCTTGAAAAAACGGGGCGCGTAACGGCTTTGAGGCATGAATATCATACGTCGTATCGCCATTGCGCCCATCCGCCTGTACCAGCGGTGTCTTTCGCCGCTTCTGCCGCCGGCCTGCCGCTATCTTCCCACCTGTTCAGCGTATGCCGCCGAAGCCATTGCCGTGCACGGCGTCGTGCGCGGCGGCTGGCTTGCGTTCCGGCGTCTGGCCCGATGTCACCCGTGGGGGGGATCGGGCTATGATCCCGTTCCGCCGCCAGCGCGGCGCAGCCCGTCCACGTCCGAGGAGTAACCGCCCCCATGCAAGACAGTAAAAATCTCGTTATCGCCATCGTCCTCTGCCTGCTGCTGCTGGCTGGCTGGAGTTTTCTTTCGGAGCGCATGGGCTGGGTTTCCAAGCCCGATCCGGCAGCCGTCGCGCAACAGCGGGAGCGGGCCCCCCAGGAGGCCGAAGCCGCGAAGGCCGCCAAAACGCCTTCCGCCACCCTGCCCGACGGCAGGCCCCTGCCCGTGTTCACGCCCGCGCCGGGGCGCGAAGTCACCGTCAGAACGCCGCTGTACACGGCGGTGTTCCACACCGGCGGCGGGATAGTGCGCTCCTTTTCCCTGACGCGCTATCAGACAGGCGTGGAAGCCGGGTCTCCGGCCATCGAGATGGTGGACGCCGCCACGGCGGCCTTTTCGCCGCTGGGGCTGGTGGTCAACAGGCAGCCGTCCTGGAGCAATGGCGTCTGGTCCTATGAGGGAGGCGACAGCTACGACGTGACGGAAGGCGCGCCCGTGACCCTGACCTTTACGGGCGAGGTGGACAAGGTGCGCGTGGTTCGCGAGCTGACCTTCAGCGCCGATACCTATCTTGTGAGGGAGCGTGTGCGGCTGGCCACGCCGGAAGAGCGCTCCCGCAGTGTGCGCCTGGAGTTCACCGTGGCCGCCGACAGCCGTTTCGCCGCGGGCGGCAACTACGACGCCATGCGCGTCGCCTGGGACAACGACGGCTCCCTGGCGGAGGAGTCTTCCGCGGAAAAGCTCGCCGCCGTGGTGACGCAGCGCGGCCGCATTTTCTGGGCGGGTCCCACCAGCACCTATTTTCTCATGGCCGTCATGCCCGCCGTGAGCGACAATGTGGGTCTGCGCGCCTGGACGCAGGAAGGCGTGTTCCGCGCCTCGCTGGAACCACGGGAAATCGTCGTGGAGCCAGGCCGGGAAGCCGTGTGCGAGGTCTCCTACTGGATCGGCCCCAAGGAGCGCGATCGCCTGCTGGCCGTAGACGGGGAGCTGGCCAAGAGCGTGGATCTCGGCATGTTCAGTCTCATCGGAAAGGGACTGCTCTGGCTGCTGGAAAAATTCCACGGCTTTACCGGCAACTGGGGTGTCGCCATTGTTCTGCTGACCGTCCTCATCAAGGCCGTCTTCTGGCCCCTGACCGCCAAGAGCTACGCCTCCATGGAGCAGATGCGGCGTCTCAAGCCGCAGATGGATGAAATCCGTGAGCGCTGCAAGGACGACAAGCAGGCCATGAACCGGGAGGTCATGGCCCTGTACAAGACCTACGGCGTCAACCCCGCCAGCGGCTGCGTCCCGCTCCTGATTCAGCTGCCTGTCTTCTTCGGCCTCTATCAGGCGCTGCTGACCTCCATCGAGCTGCGGCACGCCAGCTTCATCACCTGTCTGCCGGGGACGGATCTGCTCTGGCTGGCCGACCTGTCCGCCAAGGACCCCTACTATATCACGCCCATCGTCATGGGTGCGACCATGTTCATCCAGCAGCGCTTCAATCCGCCCGCCTCCGATCCGACCCAGCAGAAGATCATGATGGCGCTGCCCGTTGTCTTTACCGTCCTCTTCCTGGGCTTCCCCTCCGGCCTTGTTGTCTACTGGCTGGTCAACAATGTCCTGTCCATTCTGCAACAGTGGATGATGTCGCGCAAACAACGGCTCGACAGGTAGGGCTGGTGTTTTTGAGGGTTGTCCATTGCAAAAGCGACGGCGTCCGCGCGCGGCGGGAAAAACGCGGTTTTTCCCTGTGTCCGGGCGCGGGCGGTCGCCCGTGCGTCCGCCGGAGCGGTTCGCGTTCGCCACGTGAAACCGCTCCCGCTTTTGCCCGGGCGGCCGCGTCCGCCACGCGAAACCGCTCTGATCGCCCGCGATGTCTGCTCAACCGGCCGGAGACGCCGTCGTTTCCGGCGAGAGGATTTGCGCATGGAAGGTTTCAAGGAATTTGAGGGAAAGAGCCTCGACGCGGCCATTCAGGATGCGTGCGATTACTACAATGCCGTCCGCGAAAAACTGGAAATAGAGATCTTGCAAGACGCCAAATCCGGTATTTTCGGTCTTGTGGGCGCGCGCAAGGCCAGAATCCGGGCACGGCGCGCCGCCTTGCGGGAAGCGCTGGCTTCGGCGCTGGGCAGGGGGGGACGCCGCGCCGAAGGCGCGGAAACCCGGACGGAAGATCCCGCGGAGGCGCGGCCGTCGGAACGGACGGAAACACCGGCAAAAGAACGGCTGAAAGGGCGCGCGGAAGAGCGAAACCCCTCCCTGGCCGGACGGAACCGTCCGCGCCGTCCTGAAGGTGAAACAGAGGAAATTCGCAGCCAGCGCGCGCCGCGCAAGGCCGCGCCGCCCGTTGCCGGAAAAGCGCCCGCGTCGCCTCTGACGCCGCCCGGCATACCTCCCGGCGTACCGCCCACGCGAGAGGCTGTCGCGCCGGACACCGCCCCTCTCCCCGTCATGCCCGCGACAGAGGATCCGGCAGCGACGGAACCCCTCTCAGCGTCCGGCGGCTGTCCGGCGGCGGTGGATTCCGAACGCCTGGAGGCGCTGGCCGTGGAGGCCGTGGGGCGGCTCGTCCGGCCCATTGCCGGCGAGGGGGTGACACTGTGCGCCGAAGCCCTGGACGGCCGTGTGCGCGTCGCCATTGAGGGGGCGGACGACTCCGGCCTGCTCATCGGCCGGGAAGGCCAGACGCTGGCCGCCCTGCAATATCTTGCCTCCCGCATTGTTTCCCGCGCCGTCAACGCCGCCGTGCGCGTACAGCTGGATGCCGGCAGCTACCGGCTGCGCCAGGACGAGAAACTGCGGGAAATCGCCCTTGCGCTGGCCGATCGCGTCCGCCAGACGGGCCGCTCCTTCTCCACCCGTCCCCTGAGTTCCTACCATCGCCGTATTGTCCATCTGGCCCTGCAGGACGCGCCGGACGTGCAGACGCGCAGCACGGGCGAGGGGCCGCTCAAGCGGGTGACCGTCTTCCGCCGCCGTTCCGGCGGACAGGACGCCGGCCAGGGAGCCGGGCGGGAGCGGAACTGATGCGGGACACCATCGCGGCCATCGCCACGCCGCGCGGCGCGGGCGGCATAGGCATCGTCCGCATTTCCGGCCCGGACGCCCTCCGGGTGCTGGAGGCGGTGTTCCGTCCGGCGTCCGGAGCGGCCTCATTCCGTCCCTGGGTGCTGCATCATGGCGTGGTGCATGACGGCGGCGGCCCGCTGGACGACGTTCTTGCCGTGTTCATGCCGGGGCCGCGCACCTTTACCGGGGAAGACGTGGCGGAGATACAGTGCCACGGCGGCGTTTTTCTGATACAGGCCGTGCTGGAAGCCGTCCTCCGCAAGGGCGCGCGTCCCGCAGCGCGCGGCGAGTTCAGCCGGCGCGCCTATCTGAACGGCCGCATGGATCTCAGCCAGGCGGAAGCCGTCGCCGAACTCGTCGCCGCGCCTTCGCGCGAGGCGGCGCGCTATGGCCTGCGGCGTCTGGAAGGCGCGCTGGGCCGCCGTGTGGCCGCCCTGCGGGAGCGTCTGGACGAGGCGCGCGCGGGGATGTGCCTTGCCATCGACTTTCCCGGCGACGAGGTGGAGTGTCTTCCTCCCGAAGCTTTTGCCGCCCTTGTTGAGGAGGTTTCCAACGGCATTGTCTCGCTGCTGGCGGGGCACCGCCGCGCCGCGCTCATGGAGGACGGCGCGTCCGTGGTTCTGGCCGGGGGCGTCAACGCCGGCAAGTCCAGCCTGCTGAACGCGCTGCTGGGGCACAGCCGTGCGCTGGTGACGGATATCCCCGGCACCACGCGGGATTTTCTGGAGGAGGTCGTGCGGGTGAACGGCCTGCCGGTGCGTCTTGCGGATACGGCTGGGCTGCGCGAGGGCGGTGGCGAGGTGGAACGCCTCGGCATGGAGCGGAGCCGGGAAAAAGTGGCACAGGCCGACGCCGTCCTCATTCTGCTGGATGGCGGCGCGCTGGGCGAGGCGGGCGCGGCGTCGGCCGTCTGTCCGGATGCCGCGGCCGCCGAGGCGCTGGCGCTGGCGGGCGATCTGCCGGTGCTGCTGGTCTGGAACAAGATGGATTTGTGCCGTCCGGCCTGTTTTCCCCCCGTCTGGGCGGGGGATCGCCCCTGCGCCATGATCAGCGCGCTCACGGGCGAAGGTGTGGACGAACTGGCCGAAGCGCTCCATGCGCTGCTGCTGCGGGACGCGGCGGCCCGCCCTCCGGAGGACGGCCTTGCCCCCAATGCCCGGCAGGCGCTGGAGCTGGAGCGGGCCCTTGAGGAAATAACCGCTCTCCTGGGTGACATTCGGGTGGGACGGAGTTATGATTGCCTGTCCGTCCGTCTGGATACGGCGGCGGCGCATCTGGCGGACGTGACGGGCGAGGACACGCCCGAAGAGGTGCTGAACAGGGTTTTTTCGTCGTTCTGCATTGGCAAGTAGCCCCTGTTCCACCGTTTTTCCCTTTCCTTCGCGGCCGGGAGGGCCGCCCCCGAGTGGATTGCCCTATGTCGGATTTGGACATCCTGCGGCGTCGCCTGAGCAGCGACGAAATCAATGCCATGCCTCTCTACCATTATGAGGGAGAGGTTCTTCTTGTGCGGACGCCGGAAGAGCTGGAGTCCGTCATGCCCCTGTTGGAACGGGAACCCATTCTCGGCTTTGATACGGAAACGCGCCCCTCCTTCCGCAAGGGGCGCGTCAACGCCCCTTCGCTGGTGCAGCTGGCCACGGAGGAGGCCGTCGTTCTCGTGCAGCTCTCCTGGATGCCGCTGGACGAGGGGCTGGCGGCACTGCTGAGCGATCCGCTCCATGTGAAGACCGGCGTGGCCATTGGCGACGACATGCGGGAACTGGTCAAACTGCGGCCCTTTACTCCGGCGGGTCTGGCGGACGTGGGCGTGTTCGCCAGGGAGCAGCGCCTTTCCAGTCAGGGGCTGCGCACACTGGCGGCCAATCTTTTCGGGCTGCGCATTTCCAAGGGGCCGCAGTGTTCCAACTGGAGCGCCAAGGTCCTGAGCCGGCGGCAGATCCAGTATGCCGCCACCGACGCCTGGATCAGCCGCGCCATCTATCTGCGCATGCGGGCGCTGGGGCTCGTGCCGGGGAGTTCCGGCGCATGAACCGCCTCCAGCCGGGGCCGCTGGTCTTTTTTACGGGCGGGACGGCCCTGCGGGCGCTGAGCCGCCATCTTGCCGCCCATGCCGTTCCCGCGGCGCACATTGTCACGACCTTTGATTCCGGCGGAAGCACCGCCGCGTTGCGGCGGGCCTTTGCCATGCCCGCCCCCGGCGACATCCGCCACCGTCTCGGGGCGCTGGCGGATCCCGCCGCCGTGCCGCCGCGCGTGCTGGACATCTGGGAATGGCGCGCCCCGGAGGACGGGGATCCCGCCCGCCTGCGGGAGGAGATGCGCGCTATGGGCGATGTCTGGCATCCTTTCTGGCTGGATGTGCCCGAAGCCTTTGCCGAACCCCTGCGGCGCTATTTCCGCGATTTCCTGGATCACATGCCCGCCGCCTTTGATCCCCGCGCCGCCTGCTTCGGCAATCTGGTGTTGGCGGGCGGTTTCCTGCGGCACGGCCGTCGCCTTGCCCCCATACTGGCGGCCTGTGGCCGCCTGCTTGCCGTTCGCGGTTCCGTACTGCCCGTGGTGGAGGGTGGTTTCCATCTGGCGGCGGAACTCCAGGACGGCGGCATCCGCATAGGGCAGCACCGTTTCGGATCCCCGGCGCAGCCGGTGCGCCGCCTTTTTCTCACCGTGCACGATCCCGAACATGGCCTGTGCGAGGCCACGCCCTGCCGTCCCCGTCTCGCGCCCCGGGCGGCGGCGGCCATCGAGGCCGCCGGGGTGCTCTGCTATCCCATGGGGAGCTTCTATTCCAGCGTGCTGGCCAATCTGCTGCCAGAGGGCGCGGGCAGGCGCATTGCCGCCGCGGACTGTCCCAAGATCTTCATTCCCAACAGCGGCGGCGACAGGGAATGTCCCGGCCACACCGTGGCCGGGCAGGTGGATCTGCTCCTGCGCACCCTGCGCGACGACGCCCCCGACGCCCCCCCGTCTCGTCTGCTGACGCATGTGCTGGTGGACAGTCTCCGGGGCCGCTATGACGGGCACGGGGACTGGGAAGGCCTCCGGGAACTGGGCATACGCCTTATCGACATGCCCGCCGTCATGCCCCACGAACCGCAGCGGCACGATCCCCGGGCCGTTGCCGGTGTGCTGTTGCGGTTGCGCGACGGGCGCGATCCGGAGGAACGCCATGCCTGATGCGCCGGCGCCGTCCCCGTCCCTGATCATAGAGGGGCCGCTTGCCGGGCGGCGTCTGGATGCGGCCCTGGGCGGCCTGCTGCCGGATATGGGTGTGCGTGCCCGGCGCCGTCTCATTGCGCGCGGCGGCGTGCTGCATAATGGGCGCCCCACCCGCGCGCCCGGCTTGACGGTGCGCCGGGGTGATGAGATCCGCCTTGCGGCCGCGCCTTCCGCTCTTCCCGATTCCGCCGGAACCGCCCCGGCCCTTCCCTGGACCTATCCGGCGCGGCGGCCGGAGGTTCTTGGCGAATCCGCCTCCCTTGTCTTTCTCCTCAAACCCGCCGGCCTGCATACCGCCGCCCTGCTGGGCGGCGGCGCGCCCAGCCTTGAAGGGCTGTTGCCCGCGCTCCTGCCGGGGAGAAACCTCCGTCTGCTGCAACGTCTGGACTGGGGCACGTCGGGCCTTGTGTGCGCGGCCGCATCGCCGGAGGCCGAAGCCGTCTTTCGCGACGCGGAAGCCCGCAACCGCATCCACAAGGGCTATGTCGCCCTTCTGCGGGGCTGTCTGGACGGGCCGGTCACAGTACGCGCGGCGCTGGCCGCCAACGGCGGCGCGACCGTCCGCGCGCGCTCCGAAGAGGCGGCGGATCCCGGCCGCTGGACGCTGTTTTCCCCCCTGATCCGCTGGACGGCACGGGAGGCCGCGGCGGTGGCGCGGGCCCTTGGCGTGTCCGCGTCCACGGGACTGGAAGGGCAGGAGGGGGTGCCGATCGGGCCGCTGACGCTGGCCGTCTGCCGCATCGGGCGGGGGGCCCGCCATCAGATACGCGCCCATGCCGCGTGGCTGGGGCTGCCGCTCTGGGGTGATGTCCGCTACGGTGGCGGCGGGGGGCCGTCCTTCTTTCTGCATCATGGGAAGATGCGGCTGCCCGGATCCGGCGGCCCGCCATCCTGCCCGCCATTCTGGCTGGCCGCGCTGGAAGGGGCGCCGGGAGGCGCGCCGGAGGCGGTGCGCCGCTGGATGGAGGAGGATGCCGTCATCCCCACCGTTTGTTGAGGCAAAGCCGTCCCGCCGGAGGCCGCCGCGTCCGTATGGGGGATCGCCCTCCCCGTCAACCCCTTACGCCGAGGAATCGCATGTTCGCATCGCTGTTGCCCAAATCCGCGCCTTTTTTTGAGATGCTGCTGGAGCAGAACCGCATCCTGTGCGGCATGAGCGCCCTCCTGAGCCGCATGTTTGAGGATGGCGCCAACAAGGACGCCCTCCACAAGGAGATCTCCCTGCTGGAAGAGGAGG
This sequence comes from uncultured Desulfovibrio sp., assembly GCA_934546745.1. Lineage (GTDB taxonomy): Bacteria > Desulfobacterota > Desulfovibrionia > Desulfovibrionales > Desulfovibrionaceae > Desulfovibrio. The sequence goes on from CAKTDV010000018.1 coordinate 44,319, forward strand.
CCGACAAACTCCATGTGCGCATCGTGCGGGCGCTTTCGCAGACCTTCATCACGCCCATCGATCGCGAGGACATTCTTCGCATCAATCAGGCGCAGGAAGACCTCATGGACTGCATGCAGAGCCTGAGCACCCGCCTGCACATCTTCGAATTCTCGCGCGTGCGCTTTCCCGCGCTCAGGCTGGTGCGGACCATATGCCGCCTGCTGGAGCTCTCCCGCCTCATGCTTGACGGCCTGACGCGCCGGGAAGACTGCCACAAGACGCGCGCCTTTCATGATCTGCGCGGCGAGTGCGACATGATCCTGGCCGCGGGCCTGGCCGAACTCATGGACGAGGACACCTCGTCGCCACAGTCCCTGCTGCTGCTGTTCAAATGGAGCCAGATTTACGACCGCATTGAAATCATGCTGGGCGCGGTGAACAACCTCGCCGAAACCCTTGAGGAAGCGGTGCTGAAAAATGTTTGACGTGCCCCTGTTGCTGGCGCTCATCGTTCTGGTGGCCCTTGTCTTCGATTTCACCAACGGCGCGCACGACTGCGCCAACGCCATCGCCACGGTGGTCTCCACCAAGGTGGTGACGCCCCGCTTTGCCGTGGCGGCGGCGGCGGCGCTCAATCTGGGCGGCGCCCTGCTGGGTACCGAGGTGGCAAGGACCCTCGGCGGCGGCATCGTGCTGCCGGAGGTGGTGCAGGGCAGCCATGTGCTGGTGCTCGCCGCGCTGACAGGGGCCATCGCCTGGAACTGCATCACCTGGTATTGCGGTATCCCCTCCTCCTCGTCGCACGCCCTTATCGGCGGACTCATCGGCGCGGCGGTGGGGCACGGCGGTTTTGCCACGCTCAACGCGGGTGGCATTGCCGGCAAGGTGCTGCTGCCGCTGGTGCTGTCGCCGCTGGCGGGCTTTGCGGCGGGCTTTCTCATCATGTGGGCCATCTACTGGATGTGCGCCCGCATCCCGCGCGGCAGGGTCAATGCCGCCTTCCGCCGCCTCCAGCTGCTTTCCGCCGGCTTCATGGCCACCAGCCACGGCCTCAACGACGCGCAGAAGACCATGGGCATCGTCACGCTGGCCCTGCTGATTTTTGGCAAGGCGGACAGTGTGGACGTGCCCCTGTGGGTCAAACTGAGCTGCGCCCTCTCCATGGCCCTTGGTACGGCCGTGGGCGGCTGGAAAATCGTCAGGACCATGGGGCACCGCATCTTCAAGCTGGAACCTGTCCACGGCTTCGCCGCCGAGGGCGCGGCCTCGCTGGTCATCAGCGGCGCGTCCCTGATCGGCGCACCCGTCAGCACCACGCACACCATTTCCGCCTGCATTTTCGGCGTGGGCAGCAGCAAGCGCCTTTCGGCCGTGCGCTGGGGCGTTGCCGGGCAGATGCTCACGGCATGGGTGCTGACCTTGCCCGCCTCGGCCGTCGTGGGCTTTCTTGCCTATCAGGCGCTGCACCTCATCTGGAACTAGCGCGGTTTCAGAAGGAAAACGCCGTGTCGCTGGCGATGGCCCAGAGGTAGAGGGACGCGGTGGAGCCGTAGGGGGAGTAGCGGCGGCGGTAGCGCTCAAAGCGTTGCCGGGGCATGTCCCTGTGATGATGGAGACGGCAGAGGCCGCGCCGGATGCCAAGATCGCCCCAGCTGAGAATGTCGGGGCGCCGCAGGGAGAAGAGCAGGAGCATCTCGGCTGTCCAGAGACCGACGCCGGGCAGGGCCGTCAGGATGGCGATGGCATCGGCGTCGCTGGCGTCGCGCAGGGCTTTGGCGGAGATGCGCCCCTGGTCAAAGGCGTCGGCGGCGGCATGTATGTAGGCGGCCTTGCGGGCGGAAAGCCCCGTTGCGCGCAGCGTTTCGAGGGAAAGGCGCGCCATGACGCCGGGGCAGAGACCGCCGTGCGCGCCAGCAAGGGCGCGGAGGCGTTGCCAGACGGTTTCCTGCGCCTTCATGGAGATTTGCTGCCCCGTGATGCTGTGCAGCAGCGCCTCAAAGGGATCGGGACGCGCGGCCCGGCGGAGGGGGCCCAGGGTCTCGATGACGGCGGCAAGGCGTTTGTCCCTGCGGGAGAGGGCGGCAAGGGCTTCGGCCGTTACGGGAACGTGTGGCATGGCGTTTCCGGGGGGTGTCACACCGCGGGCTCCCGCCACAGCCGCACGCCAAGGGAGATGCACCGGTGAACGAGGGTTTCCGTGGCCAGGGGGGTGGAGAGCGCGCGCAGCTCCCCAGGGGTGTAGAGGCGCGGGAGGTCGCGGGCGGCGCATTCCCCGATGCGCAGGAGCGTGTCGAGCGTGGAGAGAAGCACGGCCGGGCAGACCTGATAGACGAAAAGCGCGCCCTCGTGGAGGATGAGGGGAAAGAGATTGCAGGACGGAGGCCGCCGGTCGCGTTCAAGGCGGCAGCCTGTGGCGGTGAGCGCCTTGCAGCCTCGCTGGTCAAGGCAGGCGACGGAAGGGGAGAGCAGGTGGAAATCAGCGGCAAGATCGGGGCGGATCTGGGAAGGCAGCAGCGGCATGGGGTAGGGGGCGTCCCCTTCGGGCTGCGGGCCGCAGCAATGGCGGCATGCGGCGCAGTAGCCGTTGTCAAGGCGGCCTTCCGTCCAGCGGAAGGCGTGGCGTTTCCTGGCGAGGCGCGCGCGCCATTCCCGGGCGAGCGCGGCAAAGTCTGTGGGCATGGGAATCCATCCTCCGGGGCATAACGGCTCTGGAACTCCTTCGGACCATCGTCGGAAGAAGGGGCTCCGGCGGAGGCACAGTATAGGGAAAAAATTTTTTTGCGAAAAGAGGAAAAAACGCTTGCCAGGGGACGGGCTTTCGTTTAGAATTCTTTTCACGCCGAAGTGGTGGAATTGGTAGACACGCTAGGTTCAGGGTCTAGTTCTCGCAAGGGAGTGGGAGTTCGAGTCTCCCCTTCGGCACCAGGTAAGAATCCAACGAAGTCCCGCAAGGTTTAAAAAAACTTGCGGGACTTTTTTGGGCTATGGGCAGTCCAACGAAGTATCGGGAAATCCAGGGACAAGGCACGAAAAAAACGGTATTTATGGCGGTATCGCCTGTCGGGGCATCCTTTCCGCTTCAAAAATACCGTCACCCGCTAACCCTTTCCGGCGGAAAATTATGGCGGATGGATTACCGCTATGCCGGAAAAAGAAAGACGCTCAGCTTTGGCGCGCGTCTCCCTGAAGGACGCGCGTCGCAAGCGTGACAGGGCCAAGGAACTGCTTGCCAACGACATTGACCCCGGCGCTCAGAAAAAATGCCGCCAAAGAAGAAGCGCAAGCGGCGGCGCGTGAACAGGCGCTGACCTTCACCGTTGTCGCCTAGGAATGGTTCGCCACCAAGCAGAATTCCTATGCGGCGTCCAATATCAAGAAAAAACAGTGGCTCATTTCCCTGCTCAGTAGATTGGCGAAAAGCCCATCAGCAAACTGGTTCCAACCGATATGGCGCACACCGGCTGACGGCCTCAAGGGAGTCCTTAAACTAGTCCAGACAACATCACCGATCTCGTCGCTGTCGGTCATCTTCTGCGCTGCATAGGCGAATACCAAGGGGGAGCGATTGTCGGCTACGCCCTCAAGATACTGCCCTTATCTGGCGTTCCGAAGCGCCGAGCTTCGCGGCGGCAGGTGGTTTGAGATTGATCTGTGGACAAGGCGCTCTAGATTGTGCTTGCCGCAGACGGGAAAATGCCAAAGACGGCGGTGGCATGAAGATGCACATCGCCCATGCCGTGCCATTATCCACTTAAGCGGTCAGGCTGTCCCGCGAGCTGCATCTGCTTACAGGTACGGGGGAGCTGCGTTTTCCCGGACGCCACTCGGCTTCGCAATGTATTTCGGATATGGCGCTTCTGAACGGCATCTGTCGAATGGGCTTCAGCAAGAAAGAAATGACTATCCACGGTTTCCGTGCCATATTCTCCACCATCCTGAATGAAAAGAAACCGGAACGAGTTTTTTGATGGCGACATCATTGAGGCCTTGCCCACAAGGAGAAAAATACCGTTCGCGATGCGTACAACCATGTGTCATATCTGGATAAACGTCGGGAATTGCTTCAGAGATGATCCGCTTATCTGGACGAATTGCAAAATCAAGATGCGTCCAATTTGCTGAAATAATTTAGAAAATTGAATTATTCAAATTTATGGCAAGGCGTTGCGGCAGATCGGCTGTAATGTCCTGCCTTTTTATCCTGGGTCCAGAAATTGTTTTTCCAGCATCTTCTATTTGAGTGAATCGCTTGGGATACATCCAGTCGATTTCGTAGCCTTGATATGTACTGAAATGGCAATGCTCAAGGCAGTAGAAACGAAAACCCTCCGTTGAGGAGGGGCTATAAGTTTGAAATACCCTACTGCTTGCCAGAAACAAGAAAGCAGGGCATATTTTATGAGACGGATAAGCAGAAAGCTGCTACTTTCGCTTACTGTCTGGTGTGCGCTTTACTTGCCGCCAGTAGTGTCCAGACTCTTGAGTAGGGGGAGCGGTGTGGTTGTCGGGGATAGTAACGAAGTTATCCTTCTTACCGCCCCTCGGCCCTACTTCCTGAAAAATACCGCCGTTAGATCCGGTATTTTCACCAGGTTTTAACGTGTTTGCCATAAACACTCCTTTCTCCCTCATTCGGGGAGGGTATGATATTGGGGAAATCGCTCCCCTTTATATAATAAAGTAATCCTTCTCAAGAGATTGTCCAGTCTTAAGACGTCACCTTTTTAAGAAATATCTCCACTTCATTTTCTCAATAAGAAAAACAATTTTCACCACGTCCGAGGCGTGGTAAAGCCCCATGGGGCGGGAATGCACGGTGTCAAGTTACTCTGACGCCATCAACACACTTCTGTAACACAACCTCCAAAAAATTTTTGAAAATCCCACTTCTCCATACATCTCTATCGAACCGTATCGCATGCTATCGTACTTTAACAACATTATGGATTAATTTAATAAAATGTTATAGTACTCCGTAAAGGACATTTTGATACGGAGGTAATGCTATGGCAACTCAAATACTCGCCACAGGTTTTCTCAGATTTCACCAGATTCTGGAGCTTTCCCCATCAGCAAGAGCGCATGATGTAAAGGCCGCTCAAGCGGATCTTATCCCAAGCCCCTGAAACTTGGCCCGCGCACGCCAGTCTAGCGCGCCGAGGACATAAAGGCTTTCATTGAAAACGTCGGTAATGGAGGAGAAAGACATCGCTGACAGGAAAAAGGAGGAAAGCGGCAATGGTAGGAGGAAGAACAGCAGGAGCGGTAGCATCAGGAAGCGGAGGCCCGTCAGTAGGCCGAGCATGAACGGCACATTCGGCAAGAATCTGAAGATGTGCATCGACACCATAGAGCAAGGATGCGCTGACTGTTCGCCGGGAATCTCGACTTGAAGGCGAGTCATAGTCCACTGAGGTTTACTGCGTAAACCAGTGGGCAAGCGTGCCGCTTGACAAAAAACAAATTCGGGGCATGCCCCGTCTCAAGAAATCATCATGACCATTACCGCTAGCCAGGTGAAGGAAATCAGACAGAAGTTCGCTAGACTCAAGCCCGCCGCCACATTGGATGGAAATCGCACTATGACAGTGAGGCAGGCCATGTTCTCCCTTGCTCCGACGCTGGAATGGATGAAGAAGCGCGGTTTCGACACTCAGGAGATCGTCGAAAAGCTGTACGAGAAAGGCATTGAAGTGAAGCCTTAGACACTGACCAAATATCTGAGCGAGGCCAGACGGCAGCGGGGAGGCCGGAAAGCCAAGAAGAGAGACACGCCTTCGGCGTCTCCGCGACACGAAGAGCGCGGCAGCTTCATTAATTGCTGACTTCCCGGATGATGAGCTGTGAATGCTGAAGAAGGCTAGCCACTCATAGATGAAAGAGGTCCGGGAACATCCCGGCCTCATTTTGCCGATTTCGACGCATAGCCAGCGATGCGAATTTGGACTCCGCCCAAGGCAGCAATTCGACGGCAGACACACTGAAACTGACTTGCCTCGGGCAGAAATAACCCAAGGGCATCATATGATTTTGCTTTTTAGTCGGACAAGGTATATAATGTACCGGCTTTTTCTGTCGAACAGCCTCCATATGCGCCAGAGACAGACTCCATGAAGTTCTAAAGTTTTTCCGACAGAAAGGCCGAATATTGTTCGCAAGATAAACGTTATCTGGGGAGAGAACATGGCGTCCAACTTTGCGTTTCTGCACGAAAAATTCCCGGAGCTGGCGGAACTCGGCATGCTGGCCGAACGCTATCTGCGTTCAGACCCGCAGTCCTGTCTGATGAAGGCGGGGTTACTGTGCGAAGGCATGATCCGTGTTATGTCCGCCTTGGACGACATCACCTTTCCCGATCGCTGCGATGCGGTGGAGCGTATTGACATTCTCCAGCGGCGCGAAGTGCTTCCGGCGGATGTGGCCGCCGCCTTCCACCTGATGCGCAAGGTCCGTAACAGGGCCGCCCATGAAGGATTGAAAATTTCGGAAGCAAAGACGCGGGCTTTTTTACAAATCACGCATAGCCTGTGCGGATGGTTTTTTCAGACCTATGGTGATGCATCCTATCGGCAACAGGACTTTGTCGCTCCTTCGGATGTCGAAATGGCAGGGCCGTCTCCATCCGAAGCGAAAAGAAAAGCTGGACAGGAAAACGCCCTGGCGGATCAGGCCGTTTCCCGCGCCGCGCAGGCATCTGCCGTGCCGGAAGACATCCGCCGCAAACGTGCCGCGGTTGCCGCGGGCAGGCGCCATGTGTCTGAGGCTGAGACCCGGTATCTCATTGACGAACAACTCAGAAAAGTGGGCTGGGAAGCGGATTCCGAAACCCTGCGTCATTCTCTCGGCATACGGCCGCAAGCCGGACGGAATCTGGCCATAGCCGAATGGCCCACGGATTCCTCTGTGGGGAACAGGGGCTTTGCCGACTACGCCCTGTTTGCGGGCACGCGGCTGGTGGGCCTCATTGAGGCCAAGGCCGCGCATAGAGATATTCCCGCCGTACTCGACCATCAGTGCAAGGACTACGCCCGCCATATCCGCAAGGAACATCTGGATCTCACCTTGGGCGAATGGCGCGGCTTCCGCGTGCCCTTTCTCTTTGCCGCCAACGGCAGCCCCTATATCCGGCAATACGAGGAAAAATCCGGCATCTGGTTTCAGGATGTGCGCAATGCTTCCAACGCGCCGCAGGCCCTGCGCGGCTGGATGAGTCCCACAGGGCTGGAAGAGCTTCTGGAGCGCGATATTGCCCGGGGCAACCAGCACCTTGAAGCCATGTCCGCCGACTTCCTTACCGATAAAAACGGCCTCAATTTGCGTGAATACCAGCTCCGTGCCGTAGCGGCTGCCGAGCGGGCCGTGAAGAACGGTGCGCAAACGGTTCTGCTGGCTATGGCAACGGGGACGGGCAAAACCCGGACAGTGCTGGGCATGATGTACCGCTTTTTGAAAAGCGAACGCTTCCGCCGTATCCTGTTCCTAGTGGATCGTAATGCCCTGGGCACACAGGCGCTTGACGTATTCAAGGATGTGAGGCTGGAAGAACTGCATCCCCTGGACGAAATTTACGCCATCAACGGGTTGACAGATACGGGAATCGACAGGGAAACCCGTGTCCACGTCGCCACTGTGCAGAGTATGGTCAAACGCATTTTGTACAGCGAAGGCAGCGAGTCCATGCCCTCGGTCACCGACTATGATCTGATTATTGTGGATGAAGCCCACCGGGGCTATATCCTTGACCGGGAAATGACTGACGGCGAGCGGTTGTACCGCGACCAGCGCGACTACCAGAGCAAATACCGCGAAGTCATCGAGTATTTTCAGGCGGTCAAAATAGCACTGACGGCCACGCCCGCGCTCCAGACCACGCAGATTTTCGGCTCGCCCGTGTTCAGCTACTCCTACCGGGAAGCGGTCATTGACGGATTTCTGGTGGACCATGACGCGCCGCACCAGCTCAGCACTGTTCTCAGTGAACAGGGTATTCACTACAAGCCCGGCGATACTGTGGCCCTCTATAATCCTGTCACCGGCGAAGTCACCAACAGTGAGCAACTGGAAGACGAGCTTGATTTTGATGTGGACAACTTTAACAAAACCGTGATCAATGAAAACTTCAATCGCGAGATTCTGCGGGAAATAGCCAAAGACATTGATCCTGAGGATACTTCCTCCGGAAAAACCCTCATTTATGCGGTGAATGACCATCATGCGGACATGATTGTCCGCATCCTCAAGAATATCTACGCCGAGGAACTGGTGGATACGGATGCTGTCATGAAAATCACCGGCAGCATCGGTAACCGCAAGAACATTGATGCGGCCATACGCCGTTTCAAGAATGAAAGCCTCCCGAGCATTGTGGTGACGGTGGAGCTGCTCACCACCGGCATTGACGTGCCCGAAATCACCCGCCTTGTCTTCCTGCGCCGGGTAAAATCCCGCATTCTGTTTGAACAGATGCTGGGCCGCGCCACAAGGCTCTGCCCGGACATCGGGAAAAACCATTTTGAAGTATATGATGCCGTGGGCCTGTACACTGCCCTTGAGCCGCTGACCACCATGAAACCGGTGCTCAGCAATCCGGCGGCCACCTTCTCCCAACTTCTGGACGGGCTGGAGGCAATGGAGGAGCCTGCGCACATCCTGAACCAGATCAACCAGATTGTTGCCAAACTGCAACGCCGCAAACGTTCCATGACGGAGGAACTCAGGCGGCACTTTGCCGATATGGCCGGCGGCAGTCCCGATACCTTTATCGAACGTGTGCAGGATTTGAGCCCGCGTGAGGCAAAGGCGCTCCTGTTGTCCAAACGTGACCTGTTTGAGCTTATCCAGAGTGGAGGCCATGAAGGCCGCCGCGCCATCGTTCTTTCCGATACGCCGGATGCGCTCACCAGCCATACGCGGGGGTACGGCAAGGATAATCTTCGCCCCGGCGACTATCTGGAATCCTTTGCCCGCTTTGTACGGGAGCGGCGCAACGAGATAGCGGCCCTGAACATCATCTGCACACGTCCGGCTGACCTCAGCCGCGCAAGCCTCAAGAGTCTGCGTCTGGCTCTGGGACGGGAGGGCTTTACCGTCCGCCAGCTCAATTCCGCCCTTTCCCAGATGAGCAATCAGGATATTGCCGCCGACATCATCAGTCTCATTCGGCGCTATGGCATCAATGCCGAACTTCTGGGACACGAGGAGCGTATCCGTCGCGCCGTATCCCGGCTGAAGCGGGCGCACAGCTTTTCCAGAGCCGAAGAGAAATGGATCGACCGCATGGAAAAATATCTGCTCAATGAATCCGTGCTTTCGGTGCGCACCTTTGACGAAAGCGTCATATTCCGGGACAAGGGCGGTTTTGCCGCGTTGAACAAGCTTTTCCGCAACCAGCTGGAAAGCCTCGTGACCGAATTGAACACCTATCTGTATGACGACGGGGGCCTTGCCGCATGACCACACAGGAAATTGTCGCCAAGCTCTGGAATCTCTGCAATGTCCTGCGGGATGACGGCATCACCTACCATCAGTATGTGACCGAACTGACCTATATCCTGTTCCTGAAAATGGCCAAGGAAACCGGCACGGAATCCGCCATTCCCGAAGCCTGTCGCTGGGACGTGCTGGCCGCCAAAAGCGGTATTGAACTGAAACACGTTTACAAACAGCTACTGGCCGAGTTGAGCGAGAACGGCACGGGCCGGGTGCGGGAGATTTATCAGGGCGCGGTATCCAACATCGACGAACCAAAGAATCTGGAAAAAATTATTTCCAGCATCAATGCTCTGGACTGGTATTCCGCGCAGGAAGAGGGGCTGGGCAATCTGTATGAAGGTCTGCTGGAAAAAAACGCCAATGAAAAGAAATCCGGCGCGGGCCAGTACTTCACGCCGCGCGTGCTCATCGATGTGATGGTTCGCCTTATGAAGCCCCGGGCCGGCGAGCTGTGCAACGATCCGGCCTGCGGCACCTTTGGTTTCATGATCGCCGCTGACCGGTATCTGAAGGAGTTGACCGACGATTATTTTGATCTGGATGAGGATCAGGCGGCCTTCCAGAAACAGAAAGCCTTTACAGGCTGCGAGCTGGTACACGATACCCACCGCCTGGCCCTGATGAACGCCATGCTGCACGGCATGGAAGGGGAAATTCTGCTTGCCGATACCCTGTCCACGACAGGTAAAAATTTGAAAGGCTATGATCTGGTGCTGACCAATCCGCCCTTTGGCACCAGGAAGGGCGGCGAGCGGGCCACCCGTGACGATTTTGCCTTTGCCACCAGCAACAAGCAGTTGAATTTCCTGCAGCATATTTACCGCAGCCTCAATCGCGGCGGGCGGGCAGCCGTGGTTCTGCCGGACAACGTCCTTTTTGCCGATGGCGATGGCGCACGCATCCGCGCCGACCTCATGGACAAATGCGACCTGCATACGGTGTTGCGCCTGCCCACGGGCATTTTCTACGCTCAGGGCGTCAAAACCAACGTGCTGTTTTTTGCGCGCGGCCAGAGCGACAAGGGCAATACCAAAGAGGTATGGTTTTACGACCTGCGTACCAACATGCCCTCATTCGGCAAAACCACTCCGCTCAAGAAAGAGCATTTCGTGGATTTTGAGGCCGCCTATGAGGCCAAAGACCGCCACACCGTGCGGGATGAACGCTGGAGCGTCTTCACCCGCGAGGCGATACAGGCACGGGCGGACAGCCTTGACTTTGGCCTGATCCGGGATGATTCTCTTTTGGATTATGATGACCTGCCCGACCCCATTGACAGCGGCGAGGAGTGTATCGCCCAGCTTGAAGAGGCTGTGGGCCTCATGAAAAGCGTGGTGCGGGAACTGCAAGGCCTGACCCGTGAGGAGGAGAACTGATATGGCCCGTCCCCGCAAGAACGCCGCCAAGGCGAAAAATTCCCTGCTGAAGCCGGATGAAGTGGTCGAAATTCCCGTGGAGGAACAGCCCTATCCCTTGCCAGAAGGGTGGAAGTGGGTGAGGTTGGGGGATGCGCTTCATCTACAAGCTGGTAAAAATATCAGTGCTCGCAACATACATTCAGAAAAAACGGACGAATTTCCTTACCCTTGCTTTGGAGGAAACGGAATCCGAGGCTACGTCAGCGAGTATAATCATGAAGGTAATTTTCCTCTCATCGGCAGGCAGGGTGCGCTTTGTGGCAATATCAAATTTGCATCAGGCAAATTTTATGCCACGGAACATGCAGTTGCAGTCTCAGCTAAACTACCTCACGAAATAACTTGGGTTTCATATTGCCTCCGTAATATGAATCTCAACCAATACGCAACAGCAACGGCACAACCAGGACTTGCAGTTTCAACGCTAAATCAATTGCCTTTTCCCTATCCTCCTCTCGACGAGCAACAGGAAATCGTCCGCATCCTTGACAATCTCCTTGGCAAGGGACAACAGATCAAAGAATCTGCTGAAGAAGTGCTGAAACGCATCGATCTGATGAAAAAGGCCATTTTGGCTAAAGCGTTTCGTGGAGAGCTGACAAGGCACATCCATAACTGAAAACAACGCTAAACATGCCTGGAAAAATGGTCAAAAAGAAATAGAGAAGGTAACATCTATGAATACTATTGTCATCACATCCATCAATCCAGGTGATCCTGATTACGCCTTTGAAGAATTTGTCGTACTGGAAAACAATTCATCAGAGAAAATTTATCTTGATGGTTGGAAGATTGTTTGGCAGGAATGGCCATCACAAAGAAAATTGCATGAATACACATTTAGTAATTGGAAATCGAAAAACAGCAGTTTCGATTATCAAGAAAAAATTTTCATAATCAGTGGTATTTATCGTGATAGATTTTATCGTAAAGGGGAATCAAAAATTTGCCCAAAAGCACATTGGCAACTTTTTACAGATACTTCAAAGCATATTTGTTCCGTCCCCTTTATCAAAGTAACACTTTATGATGATAAAAATAGGGAAATTGATCATCTCTTCTCTCGCCAATTTAAAGATACAGTGCCATCACAACCCGTTATTGTGATAGGCCACGGGGGAAATCCTGCCTGGAAAGAGTTGCGGGATCATCTGCGCGACCAGCAACGTTTTGAAGTTGAGGCATTTGAAACTGCTCCGCGAGCCTCACAAACAATACCTGACGTGATTGCTGGCCTTGGCTCTGAAGCCAATATGGCCATTCTTGTCATGACAGGTGAAGATGAAATGGCGGATGGCAGCAGACATCCCCGTCTGAATGTCGTTCAGGAGCTTGGAAAATTTCAGGAAAGATTTGGGAATAATAAAACAATAATTCTTTCTGAGAAGGGAGTGACTCTTCCTTCTAACAATCTAGGGATAATATATATTTCTTTTGAAACTGGAAATATACGGGCTTGCTTTGGGGATATTATAGCTGTGATAAGAAGAGAGTTTAATTATAAATATGGATGATAATGGTCCGTAAATTTATATTGGGAGCCTGAAATAGACTCGAACTCCGGTAATAATTCCAGTTTGTTGGTACGGACGTTGGTATGAAAAAAATTATTATTTTTTACTTCGATAGATACATTCATAATCTGTTCTCCCCTTCGCACCAACAAGAACGCATCAGGAGTCCATAACCGGCTGAAATCATAAACAATCCGGGCAGCGACGTGGAGGTGACGCGCCGCCGCAAGCGTAACAAAAGCCCGTCCGCAGTGGACGGGCGTTTGGTGTGTTCTCTATTCCCATTCGATGGTGCTTGGCGGTTTGGAGGAAACATCGTACACCACGCGGTTGACGCCCTTGACCTCGTTGATGATGCGCCCGGACATGCGGGCCACAAGATCGGGGGGCAGGCGGGACCAGTCGGCGGTCATGGCGTCCACGCTGTCCACGACGCGCAGGGCGATGACATGCTCATAGGTGCGGCCGTCGCCCATGACGCCCACGGTCTTGAGGGGCAGCAGCACGGCAAAGCCCTGCCACACCTTGCGGTACCAGCCCGATTCCCGCAATTCCTCCTGCACGATGGCGTCGGCCTGGCGGAGAATATGCAGGCGCTCCTCCGTGATCTCGCCAAGAATGCGGATGGCAAGGCCGGGGCCGGGGAAGGGATGCCTCCACACGATGGATTCCGGCATGCCCAGTTCGGCGGCCACCTTGCGCACCTCGTCCTTGAAGAGTTCGCGCAGCGGCTCGATGAGCCTCAGCTTCATGGTGTCGGGTAGGCCGCCCACGTTGTGATGGCTCTTGATGACGGCGCTGGGGCCCTTGTGGGAGACAGATTCGATGACGTCGGGATAGAGCGTGCCCTGCGCAAGGAAATCCACCGAGGGCAACTTGTGGGATTCCTCCTCGAAAATGTCGATGAAGGTGTGCCCGATGATCTTGCGCTTCTTTTCCGGATCCTCCACGCCCTTGAGGAGATTGAGGAAGCGATCCCGCGCCTGGACAACGGTCAGGTTGAGGTCGAAGTGCTCGCGCAGGTAGCCCGCCACCTGTTCGGCCTCGTTGAGGCGCAGCAGGCCGTTGTCCACAAAGATGCAGTGCAGGCGGTGGCCGATGGCCTTGTGCAGCAGCACGGCCACCACGGTGGAATCGATACCGCCGGAAAGGGCGCAGACCACATGCCTGTCGCCCACGGTTTCCGCCGCTTCCCTGACGGCGCGTTCCACAAAGGAGGACATGGTCCAGTCCGGCACGATGCGGGCGACCCCGAAGAGGAAGTTGCGCAGCATCCTGTCGCCGTCCACACTGTGATGCACTTCGGGATGGAACTGCACGGCGTAGATGCGCCGCTGTTCGTCGGCCATGGCGGCGATGTCCAGCGTGGCGGTGCTGGCGGTGACAGCGAAGCCCGGCGGCGGGGCCGTCACCCTGTCGCCGTGGCTCATCCACACGCGGCTGGGGGCGGCGGGGTCAAGGCCCTCCCAGAGGGCGCAGGGCGCGCGCAGGGTCAGATCGGCGGGGCCGTATTCGCGTGTCCGGGACTGCGCCAGCGTGCCGCCGAGGCTTTGCGCCAGCAGCTGCATACCGTAGCAGATGCCAAGAACGGGCACGCCGAGATCGAGCAGCCCCTTGTCCAGAGCCGGGGCGTCCTCTTCGCCTACGCTGGCCGGGCCGCCAGAAAGGATGACGGCCGAGGGCCGCATGTCCCGGACGGCATCCGCCGTGACGTCGCAGGCGTGGATTTCGGAATAGACGCCCGCCTCACGCACACGCCGGGCGATGAGCTGCGTGACCTGCGAACCGTAGTCAATGATGATGACCTTGCTGTGCGCCATGATATGCGTTCCTTATGAAGAAGCGACGCCGCCCGCGCGGCGGAAAAAACGCGGTTTTTCCCCTGTCCGGGCGCGGGCTGCCGCGCTGGCGAAAAGGCGGTCGCGCCGCCCGCCGTCAGTTGTCGATGCGGTAGTTGGGGGCTTCCTTGGTGATGATCACGTCGTGGACGTGGCTTTCGCGCAGGCCCGCCGCCGAGATCTCATAGAAGGTGGTGTTCTCGAAGAGGTCGCGCAGGTGGCGCGCCCCCACATAGCCCATGCCGGAGCGCAGGCCGCCCATGAGCTGGTACACGGCGTCCATGACGGGCCCCCGGTAGGGCACGCGGCCCACGATGCCCTCAGGCACGAGTTTCTTGCTGCGTTCCTGGAAGTAGCGGTCGCAGCTGCCCTCCTTCATGGCGTCGATGGAGCCCATGCCGCGATAAATCTTGTAGGTGCGGCCCTGATAGAGGATGGTCTCGCCGGGGCTTTCCTCCGTACCGGCGAAGAGGGAACCGATCATGACGGAATGCGCGCCCGCCACAAGGGCCTTGACAATGTCGCCGGAGAATTTGATGCCCCCGTCGGCGATGCAGCAGCGATCCATCTCGCGGGCGGCGCGGCCGCCCTCCATGATGGCCGTCACCTGCGGCACGCCCACGCCCGCCACGATGCGCGTGGTGCAGATGGAGCCGGGCCCGATGCCGATCTTGACGCAGTCCGCGCCCGCCTCGAGCACGGCGCGCGCCCCCTCATAGGTGGCCACGTTGCCGGCGATGAGCTGGCATTGGGGGAAGGCGCTCTTGACCTTGCGCACGGCCCGCAGCACGTTGACGGAATGCCCGTGGGCGGAGTCGAGCACCAGCACGTCCGCCCCGGCGGCAAGGAGCTGTTCGGCGCGTTCGTCGCAGTCCTTCCCTATGCCGATGGCCGCGCCCACGCGCAGGCGGCCAGCGCCGTCCTTGCAGGCGTTGGGGTACTTCTGCACCTTGTCGATGTCCTTCATGGTAATGAGGCCGCGCAGCCGCCTGTCCCCATCCACCACAAGGAGCTTCTCGATGCGGTGTTCGTGCAGGTGCCGCCGGGCCTCGTCCAGCGAGGTGCCCATGGGCACGGTGACGAGGTTCTCGCTGGTCATCACCTCGGAGACGAGGGTGGCGGCGGCGTCCTCCACAAAGCGCACGTCGCGGTTGGTGAGAATGCCCACCAGCTCGTCGCCGTCCACCACCGGCAGGCCGGAGACCCGGAAATCCGCCATGAGGGCCAGCGCGTCCCGCACGGGGCTGGTGGAGGAGATGGTCACGGGGTCAAGGATCATGCCGCTTTCGCTTTTCTTGACGCGGTCCACCTCCAGACGCTGGCGTTCGACGGGCATGTTCTTGTGGATGATGCCGATGCCGCCCATGCGGGCCATGGAAATGGCCATGGCGGATTCCGTCACCGTGTCCATGGCGGCGGAAAGCAGCGGAATGCGCAGGGGGATGTCGGGCGTCAGCCATGTGGCGATGTCAACGGCGTCGGGCGTGACTTCGGAAAAGGCGGGAACGAGCAGGATGTCGTCAAAGGTAAGGGCTTTGCCGCGATTGGTGAACATGGATGCCTCGTACTGTGCGGTAGTGATTTTCAGGTGCGGGAACGTAATAGACCAGTGTAGCCCGAGGGCGGAACGCTGTCAACGCCCGCGCTCCCGTCTTGACGAACGTCCTGAAACCCTCTATAGGCCCCTTTCAGGCGCGCCGTTCCCGGCGGGGAAGTCCATGCGCGGCGCGCCCACGCAGAGGGGCCGTCATGTTTGAGAATCTTTCCGACAGGCTTTCTTCCGCCTTCCGCAACATGCGCGGGCAGAGCCGGCTGACCGAGGAGAACGTCCAGGCCGGGCTGCGCGAGGTGCGCCTTGCGCTTCTCGAGGCGGACGTCAATTTCAGGGTCGTCAGGGATTTTGTGGAGGCCGTGCGCCTCAAGTGCCTGGGCCGGGAGGTCATCCGGGGGGTCAACCCCTCGCAGCAGGTCGTCAAGATCGTGCACGACGAGCTGGTGGCCCTGCTGGGCGGGGAGACCGCCGAACTCAACCTTCAGGGGCGGGAACCCGCCGTCATCATGCTGGTGGGGCTCCAGGGGTCGGGCAAGACCACCTCGGCGGCGAAAATCGCCAACCTGCTGCGCAAGCGCAAAATGCGCCCCTACCTCGTCCCGGCGGACGTCTATCGCCCGGCGGCCATCGATCAGCTCACCGTGCTGGCCCGGCAGCTCGACATGCCGTGCTATCCCTCCACCACGGCCATGACGCCGGTGGAGATCGCCACGGCGGCCCTTGAGGATGCGCGCGCCCGGCAGGCCACCGTGCTGTTGCTGGATACCGCCGGCCGCCTCCATGTGGACGAGCCCCTCATGAAGGAGCTGGAAGCCCTGCGCGAGGCCGTGCATCCGTGCGAGACGCTCTTTGTGGCCGACGCCATGACGGGGCAGGCCGCCGTGGAGGTGGCCGAGGCCTTCAACGCCCGCTTGGGGCTGACCGGCGTGGTGCTGACCAAGATGGACGGCGACGCACGCGGCGGCGCGGCGCTCTCCATCCGCGCCGTGACGGGCGCGCCCGTCAAGTTCGTGGGCATGGGCGAGAAGCTGTCGGAAATGGACGTCTTCCATCCCGATCGCATTGCCGGGCGCATTCTGGGCATGGGCGACATGCTGACGCTGGTGGAGAAGGCCCAGTCCGTCATCGACGCCGGCGAGGCCGAGGAGCTGGCCCGGAAAATGCGCGGGGCCGCCTTTGATCTGGAAGATTTCCGCACGCAGATGCGCCGCCTCAAAAAACTGGGATCGCTGGACAGCATCCTCAAGATGATCCCCGGTCTGGGCGGCATCCGGGAAAAGCTGGCCGGGGCCGGGGGCGCCATGCCCGAACGGGAGATGGCCCGCGCCGAAGCCATCATCAATTCCATGACCCTTGCCGAGCGCCGCCGTCCCGACATCCTCAACGGCAGCCGCCGCGCGCGCATAGCCCGGGGCGCGGGCGTCACCGTGGCGCAGGTCAACCAGCTGGTGCGGCAGTTCGAGCAGATGCGCCAGATGATGCGGGGCATGATGGGCGGCAAGGCAAAGGGCATGCCGAACATGCCCCGCCTGCCGCGCGGTATGAAGCTGCCCGGCGGCCTTTCTGGAATGGGGGCCGGAATGGGGACCGGCATGGGGGCGGGATTTCCCGGCATGGGCGGTCTGCCGCCGCTGGGCATGAACGGCCTGCCAGCGGGTATGGACGGCATGGACGCCCCGCCCGGGGGCGCGGCCGCCCCCGCCAGAAAACGCAAAAAACGGGAGCGCCCCGCCGCCCGGCGCAAAAAGAAATGACCCCGGCCCTGGCGGCCCGCCGCATGGCCGGACGTTCTTCCGGCGCGGCGTCTCTTGACCGGGAGGCCGCTTGCCGTTATCCTGAATGCCAACGATTGAAAAAAAGGGAGTGTTCTCATGGCTGTGAAGCTGAAATTGACCCGCATGGGCAGCAAAAAGCACCCGTTTTACCGCGTGGTGGCCGCCAACGACGAAACCCGCCGCGACGGCCGTCCGCTGGCCTATCTGGGCTACTACAATCCCATGGTCGACCCGGCGGAAGTGAAGCTGGATGCGGATAAGGTGAAGGAATGGCTGGCGCGCGGTGCGCAGCCCACCGACACCGTGCGCGCCCTGCTCCGCGCGCACATGGCCTAGCGCGGTGTTTCAGGGTGGTTTCACGTCGCGCAGGCGCGCGCGTGAACCGCTTCCGGCGGACGTGGAAAACGGACGCCGTTGTTTTTCACAGGGGGCGGTTCGCGCCCCCTGCGTCGTTGTTCCTCTCCTGTTTCCTGTGAGGTTGGCGTGTGAAAGCCCTTGTGGAATATGTGGCGCGATCGCTGGCGGATCATCCCGAACAGATTGTCGTGCGCGAGGTTCCGTCCGCCGGCGGCCTGATCCTGCACCTGGAGGCCGCCCAGGACGACATCGGCAAGCTCATCGGCAAGCAGGGGCGCACCGCCCGCGCCCTGCGTGTGCTTCTTGGCGCGGCGTCGGCCCGGGCGCGGCGGCATACCGTGCTTGAGATTCAGGAATAGCGCCGTGGCCGACACCGTCCTGGTGGGCGTCCTTGCCCGGCCGCACGGCATTCGCGGCGAACTCTGTGTGGACTGGTACGCCGAGGCCTTTGACCTGCTCGACGGCCCGCTCTGGGTGCGCGCGGGTTCCGGGCCGATCCGTCCCGCGCGCGCGCGGGGATGGAGGCTGCACAAGGGCCGCCCGCTTCTTGCGCTGGAAGGCGTGGACAGTCGCGACGCCGCCGAAAGCCTGCGCGGCGCGGAACTTCGCGTGGCTCGCCGGGACTTGCCCGCCCCGGATCAGGACGAGTTCTATGTGGAAGACATGATCGGCTGTGACGTGCTGCTGGAGGACGGCCGCCGTCTTGGCCGCCTTGACGAGGCCCTCTTTCCCGCCGGGCAACCCCTCTGGGTCATCCGCACCGACGCGGGAAAGGAGATTCTCTTTCCCGCCCAGCCCCGCTTCATCGCCGCCTTTGACACCGCCGCCCCCAGCGTCACCATCGCGCCCCCCGAAGGGCTTCTTGAGGTCTATCTGGACGGTGAGGACGGCGGCGCGCCGGAAACATAGCCGGAGCAGTCCCCTCAAGGCGGTCACATGCGCACGTCGGAGCCGTGTTGTCCGTAGCCTCAGGGTGTCTCAGGCGGTTTCCGTACCGCTCTTTTTGAGGTGTTCCATAAAGGCCTCCAACGATTCCGCCCGGTAGGCGAAAAGCGTCAGGCCCCGCAGTGTGTCCGCATCGAGCGTGGCAAGGGAGGAGGTCACGGAGGGGGGAAGCGCGCCAAAACGGATTTCCAGAAAATCCCGCAGGGCCAGCCCGAAACCTTTGGCCTCTCCTTCGGCCAACCCTTCCATCCGTCCTTCGGCCAGTCCTTCCATCCGCCCTTCGGCCAGCCCCATCAATACCCCTTGCCTGATGTAGTCATCCTTCCACTGGGCGGCACGTTCTTCCAGCATGGCGTCCACCTCCCGCAAATCGTG
>CAKTDV010000019.1 GCA_934546745.1 uncultured Desulfovibrio sp.
CTGCATAGATTCATGTGGGAAAGTAGGCCGTTGCCAAAGAGTGTTTGGAAAAGCCCCCGATACCATCGGGGGCTTTTTCGCGTCTGGCATACTTAGCAAGGCATTTTTAATCCTTCCAGAATACGTTGCCCAAGAATGCCGGGGGCTGTCTCTCGCAGCAGCGGAGAGCGCAGGCAGAGCGTCTGGCTCTGCCGCATGGGTTCGCTGGCATAGGCACGGGAGAGTTCCTCTTCATAGGTTTCGCGCAGACGTGCAAAAGATTCAATGACTTCGGGGTAAGCATTAGCGGCACGCCAAGGCAAACGCAGGGTTGTGCTCCCACTCCCTCCCTTGTGGGGAGGAATGTCAAGAGAATAACATCCCGGCCCGGCTTCTCCGGCGCGTTCCAGTTGATTGGGATAGCAGTATTCCTGCCAGGATTCCGGCGGTTCAGGAATAGTGGAAAGAATGCGCAGCGGCGGCGTCGCCAGCTGGCGTTCCCACGGTTCCAGCTCTATTTTGTAGGTCAGGATTGGCCGCAGATTACCGCGAGCTTTGGTAATAGTCCAAATTATGTTCATGGGCGTTCCTTCCATATGTTCACTTCGGGGGAAGTCATATATACGGTTTCACCAAAAGGCGGTTTTTGTCCGCCTTCTCCCCAGACAAGCCAGAGAACGGGATAGCCGGGGGAATCTGGAAAGGAGGCGCATTCCAAATCGGTAAACCAGAGCAGGGCTGCCGGTCGTTCTCCGTTGTTTTCCAGCCATGCCGTGACCGGACGAAAGTCCGTACCGCCACCGCCCACAGGCGTCAGGGAGGAGGGAAACTCACGTCCATAAATACGGTGTACGGCCTGAACTTGACAGTCATGGAACAAGATGACCGCTTCGGTGTCATAGGGAGCCAGAGCGGCTCCCAGTTCGGTGCAGAAGGAGGACAGCGCAAGGTCGTCGACAGATCCGGAGCAGTCCACAGCCACGGCAAGGCTGGAAATTTTCATGTCATGTCGTCCGGGCAAATAGATGTCCTGATGGAGGAAGCGGCGGGCGGGATGACACCAAGAGTAATCATTATCGGCGCAACGGGCCAGAAAGCGGCGCAGCAGCGAGGCCCAGTCCTGTTCTGGCCTGCCGGTGCGGCGCAGCAGGCGATGGCATCCCGCGGGGATTGAGCCCGCATGACGCGCGCGATCAAGGGCGCGATCCAGCGTTGTTTCAACATCACGCTGTGTCTGCGGACTTTTTTCTCCCAAGGCTTCACGAAGGCGTGGATCGTCGCGGATCTCTCCGTTAAAAAGGGGGACATCCTGTTTGTGTGCGGCAGCGGTCTCTGAGGCGATCGCCTGGCGCGGCTGGGAAGAGGAAGATTTCTGATCCATCTCGGAAGGTGTGCGTGGAACTCCTTCCCCGGAGATTTTTTCCTTATCCCCTTTCCGCGCACCCGTAGCCGTACTCTTTTTCCCGGATGAACCCAGGGGCTGCTGTTCACCACGTGATCCTCGACGGGAAAGCAATTCCCTGTAGACGCTTTCGACGGCAAGTCCCGCATATTCCGGCCGGCTCAAGGCCCCTTCGGGAAGCCGGAAACCAGCTTCGAGAAGGATGTCGTTGATGACGACGTCGCAGGCTTCATTCCAAAGCCGTGGTTCGCGTCCCTGACGCCGGGCATGATGGCCGCAGGCAAGATGCAACGCCTCATGGGCCAGCGCCCCCACAAGTTTTTCGTGAGGAAGAGCGGCGGCAAAGGCGGGATGATAGCCCAGCGTGCTTCCGTCTGTCCATATTTGATGGCAGCTCTCATCCTCTTTCAGGCGTAACCCCAGAACAAGGCTTCCGAAAAAAGGCTCCCGCGTAATGAGCGCGGCCCTGGCCCGGCTCATGGCGTGCGCGGCGTTTTGCCGCGTTCGCGGCATCAAAGCAGCACCTCGGCATGACGTTGCGCCCAGCGGGCAAAGGGGCGGCTCTCGACAACAGAAGCGTCATGGCGAGCGGCCTCACGAAAGAGGAGGACTCCGAATTCCGCGGGCAGGCGTGCGGCATAATCGGCAATGGCATCCAGCGTATCTTCCTGCACACGGGCGGCAAGCCCTTCGCACAGGGCATAGAGGGTTGCCGGATCCTCTGGTACGGCAGCGCACGCGGGATCGGCGAGTATGTCTTCCAGTTCGGGAAGTGCGCTCCGCTGCGCCAGATAGCCACACAGCTCAGCGGCGGCTCCTTTGCCGACAGCCCCGGCAAGCAATTCTTCCCGAATATGTTCCGGAGGATCCGCGCGCAGGATGGCGGAGGCGAATTCCCAGGATCGGGGAGAGGCGAAGGCGTGATTGCCGGAGGTGGGATCAAATTGCAGCAGGAGTCGTGGGCGGAAGCGCAAAAAGGCGCAAATATCGGGATGAATCTCCGCTGTCCGGGCCCAGAGGAGCCAATCCTCAATGTCAGGATCCACGATAATGTGCGTCATGCGATTGGCCAGGGCCGTAGGCATGCGGCATGATGCGGCGCGGTCGCCTTCGCGGTTGCCCGCCGCAAGGACTCGCCAGCCGTCGGGCAGCTGGTATTCACCGATGCGTCGATCAAGAATGAGCTGATAGCAGGCTGTTTGCACTAGGGGAGGCGCGGCATTGAGTTCATCAAGAAAGAGAACGCCGCAGGACGTATCGTTCTCATTGGGGAGAAAGGAGGGAGTACACCAGACGGTTTTTCCGTCTTCAATACGGGGCAGACCGCGTAAATCCACAGGGTCAAGCAGGACGGCGCGGATATCGTACAGCTCCATGCCGCGCCGGCGTGCGGCTTCAGCAACAAGGCGGCTTTTACCCACGCCGGGCGGCCCCCAGAGAAAGGCGGGCTGTTTGATGGCAAGCAGAACATCAAGGGCGGCAAGTGTTTGCGATGGAGTCATGAAGGGGTTCCTTAAAATAAAAAATGAAATTCTTTTTCTTTTATACAGACCTCATACTTCTCCGTCAAGTCTGATTTGCGCCAACGTCCCTTCAGCGCGGCTTGCTTTTTGAGAATGAAGGCAGTTGGAAACGGGAACGCGCCCCTGAGAACTGCCGGTTCCTTACAGGAAAACGGCAGTTCTCAGGGGCAGCGTTTTTCAAAAAAGGTTGGGAACCGTCAACAGTTTCTACAGAACGCCTTGGGCGATCATGGCATCGGCCACTTTGCGGAAACCGGCGATATTGGCGCCGAGCACAAGATTGCCGGGGTTGTTGAACTCCTTGGCGGTTTCGGAGGCATTCCTGAAAATGTTCCCCATGATGTCTTTGAGTTTGCCGTCGACAGTGTCAAACGTCCAGCTTTGCATACCGGCATTCTGCTGCATTTCGAGCTGGCTGGTGGCCACGCCGCCGGCATTGGCCGCTTTGGCGGGACCATACGCTATGCCTGCCTTGAGGAAGGCGTTGGTAGCGTCGAGCGTCGAGGGCATATTGGCGCCTTCGGACACGCATTTGCAGCCATTCTTGAGCAGGACATCGGCGTCGGCAAGGTTGAGTTCATTCTGCGTGGCGCAGGGGAAGGCGGCGAAGCAGGGGATGCTCCATACGGCGTTGCGGCCCTGCGGGTAGGCACTGACAGGCGTGTAAGTCGCGCCGGGAACCAGTTCAGCGTAGCGTGTCAGGGAGGCACGTTCGACTTCCTTCACCTGCTTGAGCGCTTCCACATTGATGCCTTTGTCATCGTGAATCATGCCGCGGGAGTCGGACACCGTCACAGGCGTTGCTCCCACATGATAGAGTTTTTCGCAGCAGTAGATGGCCACATTGCCCGCGCCGGAAACAGCGCATTTTTTCCCTGCGAGGCTTTCACCGCGGTCTTCCAGCATGTTCTGGGCAAAGTAGACAACGCCGTAACCCGTGGCTTCCGTGCGGGCCAGCGAACCGCCGAAGAGCAGGTTCTTGCCCGTCAGTACGCCTTCGTAGTGTTTGGTAAGGCGTTTATACATGCCGTACATGTACCCTATTTCACGGCCGCCCACGCCAATATCGCCCGCGGGAACATCGATGGTTGCGCCGATATGGCGGTAAAGTTCTGTCATAAACGCCTGACAGAAGCGCATCACTTCGTTGTCGGATTTGCCTTTGGGATCAAAATCGGATCCGCCTTTGGCGCCGCCGATGGCCAAGCCCGTGAGAGAATTCTTGAATATCTGCTCAAATCCGAGGAATTTCAGCACCCCGAGGGTAACGCTGGGATGGAAGCGCAGACCGCCCTTGTACGGGCCGATAGCGGAGTTGTACTGTACCCGGTAACCGCGGTTGACCTGGATTTCCCCCTTGTCGTCCACCCATTCCACACGGAAGGTAATGATGCGTTCGGGTTCAACGATACGTTCCAGAATTTTATTTTTTTCATATCTGGCGTCGTTGTCGAGCGCGGGCTGGAGGGTGGACAGCACCTCCTGTACGGCCTGGAGAAAAACGGTTTCGTGCGCGTAACGCTGTTTCAGATCGTCAAGTACCTTTTGGGCGTAGGACATGGGGAGTCTCCTCTTGCTTCCACGGATGGGGGGGGAGCCGTGGGAAGCGTTTGTTTCTTCTCTTGGGGGCGGGGTCAGGCCTTGATGGATCGGGCTATGAAAAAGAGCGTTTCATCATAGAGATCCGGGGGGGCATAAGGCGAGAGTACCCGTGTACGGTTGGCACCGACCATGAGCGACATGATGACATGAGCCGTCGTTCCGCAGTCCAGATCGACCAGGCTGCCATCGCGTACCCCGCTCTCCAGCAGGGCGGTGAGCATGGCTGGCACTTCGGCAAATTTGGCTTCCATGACTTCCCTGTCTGTTTTGGTTTTCATATCGCTGTAAGGTGAACAGCGTACCAACACCAGCCAGTTGGAAGACGGATCGATGGAAAAGTCAAGATACGCTTTGCAAAAACGCATGACGGCGTCAAAGCCGCTGTTGGCGTTGGCCGTCGCCTCTTTCAGGCGGGCCAGAAAATGTTCCAGCACGTCGAGCCCTGATGCCAGAAAGAGCTTTTCCTTGTTGCCATAGTGATGCGTCAGGAGACCGAGGGCGACCCCGGCGCGGTCGGAAATTTTTTTGAAGGTCGTTTCCACATAACCGCATTCGCCAAAGAGTTCCTTGGCGGCCTGAAGCAGCGCTTCTTTTTTGTTTTTTGTGTGCATGGCAACGCCTGATGAGGGTGGCACGGCAGAGTTTTTCTTCTCGGAGCTCTAGGTCGCCGGCGGCGCCACACCGTCGGTATTCCGTCTATGTTTGATTACGCAGTCAGCCGCAGCAAGTCAACACTCTCGTGAAAGATTTCCCTGGCGGGAGGCATGCATTGAGTGAGTTTTCCGAATTTCGTGTCATTTTCCGCGCCGTTTACGGCGTCTGGCGTCAAAGGCATGCTGCGCGTATTCGCCGAGCTGTTCCAGACGGCGATCGACCAGCGCATAGAGGCTTCCCGGGGTAAAGCTGTCGTCCTTCCGCCGCTTTCCCGCGGGAAGTCCGGTGAGAAGAAACAGAGCTTCCTCGATGCTGGCAATAGGATAGATGGCAAATTTTTTCTCTTCCACGGCCCGGAGGACGTCGGGAGCCAGCATCAGATGATCGACGTTGTCGGCGGGAATGAGGACGCCCTGCGTCCCTGTGAGTCCGTGGCGGGCGCAGACCTTGAAAAAGCCTTCAATTTTACGGGTGACACCGCCGACGGCCATGATTTGCCCCGTATGGCTGACGGCGCCCGTAAAGGCAAGATCAAGCCGGACAGGCACTTCCGCCAGCGCTGAGAGCAGCGCCGCCAGTTCGGCGCCGGAGGCGGAGTCTCCTTCGATGCCTGCGTAGCTTTGCTCAAAGTAGAGCGATCCGGACAGGATCAGGGGTTTGCGCCGGGCAAAGAGATTTGTCAGGCAACTTTTCAGGATCATCATGGCCTTGGTATGGATGGGGCCTCCGAGTTCGGCTTCGCGTTCAAGATCGATGATGCCGTCGTGCCCGACGCCGGCGGTGCAGGCAATGCGGTGCGGCAGGCCAAATTCGAAGTCTCCGTAACTCATGACGGAAAGGCCGTTGACCTGCCCCACGGCATGACCGGAAGTTCGAACCTTGATCATTTCCCTATCGTATTCCTCCATGAAGATGCTTTCCATGAGGTTTACGCGGTAGGCCCTGGCTTCATAGGCTTCCTCCAGAATATCCGCGCCGATGACGCTCTGGTTGCGCATGACGCCAAGGGCGTTGGCCTCAAGCATCATTTCCCGCAGCTGGGGGAACTTGAGCGACAGACGCCGTTGATCCTCGCAGATGTGGGAACCAAGATCCACAAGCCACGCAAGCGCCGTTCTGTCAAAGGGCAAGAGGGCCTCGTCATGGATGATGCGGGCCATGACGGAAAGGTAATAGCGAACGCCCGCCGCGTTGCGCTCGGTCACGTCGTCCATTTGCGCCTTGATGCGAAAGAGTTTGCTGAACCTGTCGTCATTGGCAAGCAGGGTTTCATAGAGATCGTCGCAGCCGATAAGAACGACCTTGAGATTCAGCGGAAGGGCTTCGGGGGATATGCCCTTGGTGCGCATGGCGGAGTCAGGGGCGTCGCTGTTGTCTTCCATGCGGGCGGATTGGGTCCGCAGGGCGCGCAGCAGTCCTTCCCAGGCGGCGGGATACTGCAGAACGTCGTCGATGTGCAATACAAGGTAACCGCCGTTGGCCTTGTGCAGGCTGCCGGCTTTGATGAGGGTAAAATCCGTGACAAGCGCTCCCATCTCGGATTCCCGTTCGATGCAGCCGAGCAGGTTGGCCAGTGTGGGATGATCGTCCACGATAATGGGCGCGCCTTCCGTGGCGCTGTTGTCCACAAAGACGTTGACATCGTAGATGCAGAGCGGCGGTTCCTGCTGCGGTTGCGGATGTGCGGAGTCGCTGCCGGGAAGCGGGGGCCCCGGCGGCGTTTCGCGAGGCAGAAAGGCGTCGGTGTTGCGCAGGATATCCTCGTGCAGTGCGTCAAAATAGTCGTTGAGGCGCGGGCTGTCGCAGGCTTTCCGCATTTTCCGGCGCAGGGGCGTCAGGAGGCTGTGCAGCACCTGTTCCATGACATCGCGTTCCAGATCCCGTTCCTCATCGTGGAAGGTTTCCTCGACCTTGGTCAGCTGGCGCACAAAAACGGAAATGGCGCGGGCCGCGTCTTCCCCCTGACGCCTGAGCTTGAGGCGCACGGTGGCGTCAAGCTGATCAAAATCTTCGTCAGGCAGCCGTTTCCCTCCTACCAGCGGGTACAGGGTCAGGCTGCCGGAATCGTCGGCCTCCAGATGGAAACCTTTGTGGGCGGCCATATTGTTCATTGTATGAAGAAGGCCGGTACGCGTCTTCTGGTAGGAGTCCACGAGCTTGGCCCGACGTTTGACGAAGGAAGAGGTCTCAAGGCGGCGCGTGAGTTCCCTGTTGATGCTTTTTATAAGAGAGTTCAAGCTTTCCTTGAATTTTTTGCCCATGCCTGCCGGAAGGGCAAGGAGCTGCGGACTATCCTGATCCGCGAAATTGTGAACATAGACAAGATCGGGAGGTGTCGCGGCCTTGCGCGCCAGCGGCCGCAGGTAATGGAGCAGCATATGGCAGCGCCCGAGATTCGGTTCTCCGGCCAGATAGATATTGTAGCCTGTGCTGCGGATGTTCAGCGCAAGATCAAGAGCCTGCATGGCCCGTGGTTGAAAGGGATTCCGGCCGTTACCGCCGTTGCGGGGCAGGGGGATGGCGCGGCTGTCGTCCCAGGGAATCCTGGCCGGATCGAAGGTCGCGTGCAGGCGGCTTGAGGGAAGGGGCTGGATTTTGAGCATGGCATTCTTCCGGCGGAAGGTCGAACAGTGAAAAGATGGGGCCGGGTGCTAATCCGTATGTTCCGCGTAGAGGCGGTGGAGAATGTCGCCCGCTCCCCTGTCCAGAATGTCGCGCGCCATGCCCAGTCCGATGTCGCGCGCGTCGCTGGCATCGCCGTCCCGTTGCAGGCGGATCAGGTGGCTTCCGTCCACTTCACCGACAAGCCCTTCAAGGTGAAGGTGCGTATTGTCGTGCATGGTGGCATGGGCCGCTATGGGCACCTGGCAGCCTCCGTCCAGCCCGGCCAAGAAGCCGCGTTCGGCGTCCACGCAGATACGCGTGGGGCGGTGTTCCATGGTGGAGAGCAGGGCGCGCAGATCCGCGTCGCCGACACGGCACTCTATACCGATGGCGCCTTGTCCCACGGCGGGGACAAAACAATCCTCAGGGAGGTGTGTCATATGCCGGGCTGAAAGCCCCAGACGCTTCATGCCTGCCGAAGCCAGGACAATGGCGTCAAATTCGCCCTCTTGCAGTTTGCGCAGGCGTGTTTCCACATTGCCGCGCAGGGGCAGAATGCGGAGATCCGGACGCGCGTGGAGCAGTTGCGCCTGCCGTCGCAGGCTGCATGTGCCTATACGGGCCCCTTGGGGAATCTCCTCAAAGCGGGAGATGGTTTCGGAAACGAGGCAGTCAGTACAGATTTCGCGTTCAGGCACGCAGGCCAGCGTGAGTCCCTCCGGCAGAGCCATGGGGACGTCCTTGACGCTGTGCACGGCGAGATCGGCGCGTCCATCCAGCAGGGCTTCCTCAATTTCCTTGATGAAGAGGCCCTTGCCGCCGACTTTGGAGAGGGGAACGTCAAGAATGACATCGCCTTTTGTCTTAATCTTGAGCAGTTCGATGGAAAGATCAGGCCGCAGTGCAAGAAGTCGCCGCCTGACATGATCCGCCTGCCAGAGGGCAAGCTGACTGCCGCGCGTGGCAATGACCAGCGGGGTTTTCATGACGCAATCCTTAAAGTGTCTGTTTAAATTTGGGGCACGCCTCTTCCGGCCACACCGTTTCCCCTCCAGACGGCGCGTGACGGCGCACAGGGGAGAGCGGGGACGGCCGCACACGGAGGCAAGACGTTCTCAGTGGCCGCAAGAGGCGCAATTACCGCCGGAGCAGCCTGCGCAGCCGCCGCCAGAGGGCGCGGCGGCTGCGGAACTTTCCGCCGTTGCGCCGCCGGTGGAGAAGGCGCAGCGGGACATCAGCCTGCGCGTCGCGCGCGCGCCGCAGTGGGGGCAGGCGGGCAGGTCATCTCCGAAGATCAGTTCTTCAAAATCCTTGTTGCAGGCGTCGCAATGATACTCGTATATGGGCATGGCGCTTTTTCCTCAACGGTGGTCTTGCTTCCGCGCTTCAGCCAGAAGCACGGGCGTATTTTCAAAAGGGGGTATTCGTTCAGGCGGGCAAGGAGGGCGGCGGTGTTTGAGGTGGCTTTTTCAAAACGTCTTCTTGTATGCCAAAGCGTACCTTCTGACAAGCCGGGGAAACGGCTTGCGGTTGCGGCGGGGATAACGTAAAGATATGGCATGGAACAGCGTCAATCTCGCCATATATTGCTGGTATGCAAAGCCCATAATCGCCGGGTAGCTGTCCTTGAACGTGAAATGGCCGCCTGGCTGGAGCAGCGAGGGCATCGCGCCACAAGCCTTGTGGCGGGGGAGGACAGTCCTCTTTATGCGCTGCCGGATATTGACTTTGCCGTCGTTCTAGGCGGCGACGGCACCATGCTCGGTGTGGCCCGCCGCGTGGCCCGGAGGCGGCTGCCTCTGCTGGGCATTAATTTTGGACGTGTGGGCTATCTTGCGGACGTGCAGCCGGAAAACTGGAGGCAGGGTCTTGCGGAGTGTCTTGACGGCAAGGCTCCCGTGCGTTCGCATATGGCACTGCACTGGGAATTGCGCCGCAAGGGAGAGCTTATCAGCGAAGGCAGCGCCATCAATGACGTGGTTCTGAGCCGCGCGGCGCTGGCGCGCCTGGTGAGTATGGATATTTGTGTTGATAAGCGCCACATGTGTACGCTGCGCAGCGATGGCGTGCTCATCTCCACGCCGCTGGGGTCTTCGGGATACAGTGTCTCCGCGGGAGGTCCCCTGCTGCATCCTTCCCTGGAGGCTCTTGTCTTCACGCCCATTTGCCCTTTCCTCAATACCATTCCACCTATGGTCTTTCCTGGTGATCGCCATTTTCGCATGCAGCTCCTGCCCGGCACGACAGAAAGCTATCTGACCGTGGACGGGCAGGAAGGGGAGATGCTGGAAGTGGGCGATCTGTTGGATGTGACAGGCGATGCGGGCGCGGTACGTTTTCTCGGAAGTGGCACGCCCTTTTTCGAGCGCCTGCGCACGCGTGGCTTTGTGACGCCGGTCGGTACCGGGGGAAAGATGTAGGGGGGTTCCGGGAGGCGTATGCGCGACGAGATACCACAGGGCATCCCCCTGCGCGTGGCCGATATCCGCCACGGCGTGGATGCCGTCTTTGATGCGTGGCTGTACGGGCTGCTGATCGACAATAACCTTGCCTACCGGATGAACCCGGATATTATTGCCAGCCCCGAGCAGCTGGATTTCATCGTCCAGCGGCGGGAGGAAGGGCAGGTGTATCTGCCCTGTTCCGACAACACCTTTGCCCTGCTGTGCGGCGGTGGCGTGGGTCTGCGCGCCCAGCAGGGACGCGTCTGGCGCGTGGTCATGCATCTCGTCCGGGAGGTCGCGCCGTCGCATGCCATGCGACGCCGTCTGATTGCGTTCTGCCGCAATCGCTTCCGCCACTCTCTGCGGCTAGATACCCTCCTGCCGACGCGCCTCATGAAGCGCATGACAAATCTTGTGCTGGCGCAGGGGGATTGGGGCGATCTCTGGCGGGATCGCCGCCGTGAGGCAAACGCGCGGCAGAACGCCCTGCTGGAAGACCCCGAAGTCCGCCGCCGTCTGGACGCCATGCCCGAGAGGCTCCCTTCAGACATGCCGTCGGCACGCCGGGAAATGCGTTTGCACGAGCTGGCGCGCCTGCTGTGCCTCTCTGCCTTTTCCAGGCGCATCAATGAAGACGGACTGCCGCCGGGGGACGCGTTTCCGCGTATGCTGGCACAGGCGGAAGAGCGCCTTTTTGAGTTGCAGGACGCCATGCCGTCAGAAGCGGGGGGGCGCATCGTTCTGTTCATCTGCGATGCCGACGGGGGCATTGTGTTTGATCTTGCGGCGGCGCGATGTCTTGTCAGAATGGGCTTCAAGGTCATTATCGCTCTCAAGGAAGATTTCTATTTCTATGCGCCCACACTGGATGACGTGGAGAGCGATCCCGTTCTTGCGTACTGGTGCAGAAAGGCGCATGTGGAGCGCCGTTCGAAGTTGGGCAAGAATGATCTTCTGGGCCTGCTGCGTGAAAATAACGTCCTCGTCATCAGCGACGGCACACGTGAACGCCTGAATTTTTACCGCACGTCCATTACCTTTGCCCGGGCCTGGAAGGAGGCCGACATAATCCTGAGCAAGGGCTGGCGCAACGCCGATATGCTGCTGGGCACCAGTCATGAATTCACGCGGGATATTTTCTGCTTCTGGTATGACAAAAAGGCGGGTTTTCAGGTGCGTTTCCGCCCGCGTGCCGCCGGGGCGCACAAGTTCAGCGCACAGGATATTGCCGGGCGGGCCGATGCCATCATTGCCCGGATGCGGCAGGCGCATGCGGAAAACAAGACGGTCATGTTCTACAGCTGCATCATTGGCAGCATACCCGGCCAGATGGCGACGGCCATTGCGCTTGTGCATGCCTTTCTTGAATCGTTGCGTTCTTCCCTTGATGATGTGTTCATCGTCAATCCGACGGAGTATTTCATAGAGGGCATGGATGGCGACGATCTCATGTTCATGTGGGAACGGGTACAACGAAGCGGCTATATTGACATCTGGCGTTTTCAGACCGTGGACGACATAGAGCGCAGTTTTGCGCTGTTGGGACGCAAGGTCCCGCCGGAGTGGCTGGGCAAGGACGCTACCTACTCCACGGGCTGTACCAAGGAAATGCGCATAGCGCAGGACGTGCAGCGCGAGAACAGAGAAATGCAGATTATCGGGCCTGCGCCGTCCCTGTTCCGCCGGCGCAGCGAATATGGCGTCGGGAAGTATTTTGACGCCTCCATAGCCAGAGGCTAGAATCAGCTTCCCGTTGTGTTCCATCTGGAAATTTTTTTCAAGTAGAACTTGAAATATTGGCAAATCGGAGTACGAGAGAATGGCCGCCTATGAAGCCGTTATCGGCCTGGAAGTGCATGTGCAGCTTTCCACCGCTTCCAAATTGTTTTGTTCCTGTCCGACGAGCTTCGGGCAACCTTCCAACAGCAACGTGTGCGAGGTCTGCGCGGGTATGCCGGGCGCATTGCCGGTCGTAAACCGTCAGGCCGTACACTATGCCGCGCTGGTGGGTTTTGCCACGAACTGCGAGGTGCGCCGTCGTTCCGTGTTTGCGCGCAAGAATTACTTCTATCCCGATCTTCCCTCGGGATACCAGATTTCCCAGTTTGATATGCCCATCTGCGAGCATGGCTATCTTGACGTGACTGTGGACGGTCGGAGCAAACGCATTGGTATTACCCGTATCCATATGGAAAACGATGCGGGCAAGAACATCCATGCACAGGGTGAAAATATCAGCTATGTGGATTTGAACCGTGCCGGAACGCCTCTGGTGGAAATTGTTTCCGAGCCTGATATGCGTTCCTCTCAGGAGGCTGTGGCCTACCTGAAGGCGCTGTACGGCATCGTTACCTATCTTGGCGTCTGCGATGGCAACATGGAAGAAGGCAGTTTCCGTTGCGATGCCAACGTATCCATCCGCCCGGTGGGCGCCGCGGCGTTTGGTACGCGCACCGAGCTCAAGAATTTGAATTCGTTCCGTAATGTGCAGCGCGCCATTGACTATGAAATTGCCCGCCAGCAGGATGCATTGGCTGACGGCGAAGCCATCGTGCAGGAAACCCGTCTCTACGACGCCGTGAAAAATATCACCGTTTCCATGCGTGGCAAGGAGGAAGCCCACGACTACCGCTACTTCCCCGATCCGGATCAGCTGCCTGTGGAAATTTCCGCTGTGGAAATGGAACAGTGGCGTAAGGAACTGCCGGAATTGCCGCAACAGCGTATGCTTCGTTTTCTGGAAATGACAGGGCTGCCTGAAGCGGAAGCCGAGGTTCTGGTGCAACGTCGCGCGCTGGCTGATTTTTTTGAAAGCGCGGCTTCCGCGTCCGACGCCAGAAAGGCCGCCAATTTTATCCTGGGGCCGCTCATGCGCGAATTGAATGCCCGTGGCGGTGATTTCTCACAATGCGCCATGACCGCTGAGGGTCTTGCGGAGCTGGTGCGCCTTGTGGACAAGGGCGTCATCAGCGCCAAGATTGCCAACGACATTTTTCCGGATTTGTTCACTACCGGAACCATGCCGGAAAGCTATGTCAGAGATCACGGGCTGGCGCAAATTTCCGACGCTTCCGCGCTGGAAGACGCTGTGGACAGGATCCTTGCCGAGAATCCCGCTGAAGTTGCGGCATTCAGGGGCGGAAAGACAAAACTCATGAGTTTTTTTGTGGGGCAGATCATGCGCGCCACCAAAGGCAAGGCCAATCCCGCGATGGTGAATGAACTGCTGCGGAAAAAGCTGTCATAACCGTGGCGTGGAAAGGGCACGACAAGAAAAACCTCCGATCCGCGAGTGCGGATCGGAGGTTGGTCTTGTCGACTTACGCAGATTGATGCGCCCCGTTGTGCCGTCGGAGAGCTGGCTACCGGAATTGGCATAGCCGCCCATCCGCCGTTTACGTTTGGCCCGAAATCTGCTCTCTCTCTCTCTCTCTCTCTCTCTCTCTCTCTTCTTTCCCGGCGGAAGGGCCACTGCTCCAGTGGCGCATGAACAACGCCTTCAGCGCCTCGTCTTCCATCTTTTGCCGTGTGGCGACGGCATAGAGCGACCATTTGTCACCCATCACGCCCGCCGAGGCAAAACCGCCAGTCTGTAATGCCGCCGCCAGTGAAGAGGGAATATAGCCGCACTGATGGCTCATGAAAGGCTTGTCCGTGGAGCGCATCATCCATGCGCCGTAAAGCAGATCCAGCGGTGTGATGTGATAGCGTCCTTCCGCAATGGGGTAGCAGGGCTCTTTCCATTTGCCTTCGGCCATCAGGCGGCACGCTTCCTGTATGTTGGGACACGTCAGCAGCAAGACGCCGTCAGGGCGCAGCACACGCGCCACTTCCCGCAGGGCCTTCGGAACATCCTGAGGCAGTAAATGTTCAATGGTATGAGAAGAGTATACGGCGTCCATGCTTGCATCGGACACAGCGGAGAGATCCGTCATGCTGCCTACCAGATCAGGGGCGCACTCCGGATCTATGTCAAGCCGGATTTCCCTCCAGCCTTCCACATCAAAGCCGCGTTTGCCCAGCACATGATCCTGGCCGCAGCCAACGTAGAGAACTGTCTTTTTTTCCGCCATGCGGCATCCTCCCTTTTCTGTTTTTTCACTTCCTGCGCATGCGGAAAGAGCGCGTTTTTTCCTTGCACCACCCGGGCGGGTATCCGCCTACGCTGTCGCCAGATCGGTTATAGTTTCCCAATAACTCGTTCCAGTAAAGAGGCCGCAGAATGAGTTTCATCCTGCGGCTAGTAAACTGACGCCCAAAAGTCTTGCCCGCACCCGGTGGAAAAGATGGTTTTTCCTGTCTGGCACAGACGACCGTTCTCGCATACGCCAGCGCGGTCACATGTTCAGGGTGATGGCGTTTTTTCAGCAGCCAATATCCCAGTCGAGTCCGAAGGTATCGTGGAGGATGCGCACGGCAAGCTCCACATATTTTTCCTCGATCAGAATGGTGATTTTGATTTCCGAGGTGCTGATCATCAGGATGTTGATGCCTTCCTGTGTGAGGGCGGAGAAGGCGCGGGCGGCCACGCCGGAGTGGTTGCGCATGCCAACGCCGATGGCGGACACCTTGGCCACATTGAGGTCATGCACCACTTCCACGTCACCGAATTTATCGGCCACCTGCTTCATAAGCTCAAGAGTCTTTTTGAGATCCTTGCGGGATATGGTGAAGGTGATGTCGGTATGGCCGTCGAGACTGGTGTTCTGGACGATCATGTCCACCAGGACGCCGCCTTCGGAAAGAGGGCCGAACACGGCGGCCGCCGTACCAGGCACATCGGGCAGGTCATGGAGCGTGACGCGCGCCTGATCCTTGTCATAGGCAATGCCGGAAACCAAAACAGCTTCCATGCTTGAATCCTCCTGAGTTACGAGCGTGCCGGGATCGTCGCTGAAGGTCGAGCGCACGCGGACGGGAACTTTATATTTTTTGGCAAATTCCACTGAACGGATGTGCAGAACCTTTGCGCCCATGCTCGCCATTTCGAGCATTTCCTCATAGGCGACACGATCCATCTTGCGTGCCGTGGAGCAAATATTGGGGTCTGTGGTATAGACGCCGTCCACATCTGTATAGATTTCACATTCCACCGAACCAAGGGCCGCGGCCAGCGCCACCGCGGACGTATCGGAACCGCCGCGCCCAAGCGTGGTTATGCGCCCGTCTTCCGTGCAGCCCTGGAAACCTGCGACGACAAGGACGTCGTACTCTTCCAGGTAGCGGCGCAAGGCGCTGCTGTCGATGGAACGAATGCGGGCATTGCCGAAATCATCGTCAGTCCTGACAGGGATTTGCCAGCCCAACAGAGAGCGTGCGCGGATACCCGCATCCTTGAGCAACATGCTGAAAAGGCAGATGGAGACCTGTTCTCCTGTGGAGACGAGGGCGTCGCATTCGGCCTTCTCCGGTTCGGGCGACCATTCGGACGCGAGATCCAGGAGGCGGTTGGTTTCTCCCGCGCGAGCGGAGAGGACGACCACGACCTTATTGCCTTTGGACAAGCCGGCAAGGACCTTCTCGCGCACCTTTTTCATGCACTCAAGGTTGGCGACGGATGTGCCGCCGAATTTCTGTACAAGAATATTCATGCCTGTTTCCATTGCAATTGCAGGTTATGACGCTCCATCCCATGTCGCCGGAAGGCGCGCGAGAGCGTCCGTGGCGGCGGGGCCCGTAGCGGATAGCGTCACAAGTCGTGTAGTCTTGCACGTCTGCCAGTGGATGTCCAGAAAATCGTGCGGACGATCAGTCTGGGGAAGCTGCTCCGCCCATTCCACGAGAACAAGACTGCGTTCATCGTCGAGGGCGTCGATCAATTCGTCAGGAACACCGCCGCAGCCTCTGTAGAGATCGCAGTGTACGACAGGGGGCCGCGTAGGGTAGTGGTTACAGAGTGTGAAGGAGGGGCTGGAGACCTCGGCGGCCAGTCCGCCGGGCAGGTTGGCCACCAGTGAACGCACCAGTGTCGTTTTGCCGCTGCCGATATCGCCGTACATGAGAAGAACGCGGCAGCTAGAGGCGCGCATGATGCCGGCTAGCGCGCGCCCCAGCCGTTCCGTGTCGTCCAGACCCGTCAGAGTCAGATGAAGCATGCCATATCCTGATCAAAAAGGTAGGGGTCAGCGGGCGCGGCATTCCATGCCTGGGGGATGGCTTCGGCCAGTTCCGTTGCGCTGTTTCCCCGGCAGGGGAAGCGTACCGCACAGCGTTGCCCGGCGGCGGCGTGCAGGCGCAAGGCCGCTCCCAGCACGGCAAGGGAAGAGACGCCGAGGGTGTTTGCCCGGGCAAGCAGAGCGGCGGCACACCCGGCCAGCACATCGCCTGAGCCGCCAATGGAAAGTTGCGGCACATCGACAGGGCAGAGAAGCTGCGGCGAATCGCCCTGCGCGGCCAGAGAACCGGATCCCTTGAGAACGACCGCGGCGTCGCTTTTGCGGGTCAGTGAGGCCAATGCCTGGCCGCGTTGCGCCTGCACATCCTTTACCGTGCAGCCCAGCAGAGCGGCGGCTTCGCCTGGGTGCGGCGTCAGAATATCCCGTGATGTCAGATATGGCAGAAGGGTTGGCTGACGTGCCAGCAGCATGAGGGCGTCCGCATCAAAAACAGTTGGAGGGCGATCCTTTTCTTTAAGTATTTCTTTAAGAATAAAGAGGGGGTCGTCGCCGCGTCCCATGCCTGGCCCTATGGCGAGGGCATCGCAACGGCGGAGAAAGGCGGCTGCCTCTTCTGTCCATGCCGATTTCCAGGGGGTGGCCACGCCGGTGGAGGCGAGGGGGAACGTCATTATTTCCGCCTGTCCGCCCTTGACGGCCTGGGCGGAGCTGGCTGGAACAAGCGCCGTCACCAGTCCTGCGCCGCTGCGCAGGGCGGCCAGCGCGGCAAGATGGGCCGCACCGGACAGACCTCCCGCGCCGCCGATGACGGCCACATGCCCATAGGTGTTTTTATAGCCCAGCGGTATCGTGGCGGCGAAGCGCGCGGGAGCGTCCGGGGGCAGCAGGCGCTGGCTGCACGGGCCGTTTTCCCGTATGGCGCGCGGCATGCCGATATCGCAGATATGGAGCTGTCCCGTCCATGAGCGCGCATGCGGCAGGGCAATGCCGGGTTTGGCGGCGGCAAAGGTGGCGGTGGCGTGCGCCTGTACGGCTATGGGGCGGGGGAGGCCCGTGACGCCGTCAAGTCCTGAGGGAATATCCAGTGCGAGCAGAAAACTTCGGGCGTGTAGAAGATGAAGTACAGCGATAAGATGGTGCAGGTTTGGGTGAAGAGGACCGTGAAAGCCGGTGCCCAGGAGGCCGTCCACACAGATGTCAGGACAACGCACGGCATCGGCCGGCGCAAGACTTCGGTGGAGGCGGGCCAGCAGGGCGGGCGCCTGGGAGGCGTCTCCGCGGCGCAGCGCCGGCGTCAGACTGACGAAAGGAACCCCGGCCGCCCGTGCCATACGGATGTGTTCCGCCGCGGCGCCGCGAAAGGCGGAGAGAGGTTTCAGGTGCGCCACCACAGGCAGCGCCCGCGCATCGTGCAGGCAGCGCGCCAGTGCGGCGGCATCGCCGCCGTTGTTGCCGTTGCCCATGAAGAGCCAGACGTGTTTTCCCTCAAGGTGAGGCACGTGAGTGCGAAGGACGCCGAGCGCGGCGCGCGCGGCATTTTCCATAAGCAGGCAGCCCCGCAGGCCCAGGGCAAGGGCCTGTGCGTCCCATTGCGCCATTTCCCGCGGCAGGGGCAGTGGGGGACAGGTACGCAGAAAAGCGTCCATCATGCGGACTCCAGGATGACCGTGGCCGCAGCGACATGGCGGTCATGGGTAATGGTGACGTGTTGCTGCGCCACTTCGAGCCGTATGGCGAGCGCGGCCGCCGGACCAAGGAAATGGAGAAGGGGTTTTCCCGCGGCATTTGGCAGAATTTCAATCTGCCCCAGGGCGATGCCGCCGCTGAATCCACATCCCAACGCTTTGACCGCGGCTTCTTTGGCGGCGAAGCGTCCCGCGAGGAAGGGCACAGGCGACGCGGGCATATATGCCTGTTCATTGGGCGTGAGCAGTTTTCTGAGAAAGGAATCGCCGTATTTCTCATACATGCGCGCAATGCGCGGCAATTCCGTCACGTCGAGACCCAGGCCGATAATCATGGTATTCTCCGGCAGCGGTTCATACGGTACCAGCGGGACGTTTGGGCGGCTTGCGCCGCGGGAGGAAAGCGGCTAAAATGATCGCAATAAATTTTGTCCCGTGCCAGGTCCCGCGTCAAGGGGAAGTCTCCCCGGATCCGTTGGTTTTTCTGAGAGAGGCTTCACCGTCGCACCCCAGGCACAGGAAAAACTACGCGCGCTGGCAGCGCCGCTGTTGCAATGGACTGTGCAACAGCAGACTGCTCCGGTAAACGTGTCGAGACAGGATTTCACCGGCGTTGCCGCCGTGTCAAGAACATCGTTGACCCCCTGAAGGGGGAGGTTTCAGAGCACAAAGGATTTTTTGATGAAACTTTGTATTATCGGCACCGGGTATGTCGGCCTTGTAAGCGCTGCCTGCTTTGCGGAAATGGGTAACAGCGTGACGTGCGTGGATGTGAATCCCGATGTCGTGAAAAAGCTGAATGCGGGATCCGTGCATATCTTTGAGCCTGGGCTTGAGCCCATGGTGCAACGCAGCCGCGCTGACGGACGCCTGCGATTTACAACGGAACTGGCGCGGGGGCTGGACGGAGCGGATTGCGCCTTCATTTGTGTGGGGACGCCTCCTGGGGAGGACGGTTCCTGCGACTTGCACTATGTGGAGCAGGTAGCCCGGCAGATTGGCCGCCTCATGGAGAAGGAGCTGATTGTCGTTGACAAGTCTACCGTGCCTGTGGGAACGGCGGATCGCGTAACGGCCATCATCCGTGAGGAGCTGCGTGGCAGAGGCCGGGATTTGCCCTTTGAGGTGGTCTCCAACCCGGAATTTCTGAAAGAAGGCGATGCCATTCTGGACTTCATGAAACCTGATCGTGTGGTTATCGGAACGGCTTCAGAAAAGGCCGCATCGGTCATGCGGGAGCTTTACGCCCCCTTTGTGCGTACCCGTGACAAGATGATCTTCATGGGGGTGCGCAGTGCGGAAATGACAAAGTATGCGGCCAACTGCATGCTTGCCACCAAGATTTCCTTCATCAACGAAATAGCCACCATTTGTGAGCGCGTGGGCGCGGATGTCCGTGATGTCCGTACCGGTATCGGGTCAGATTCACGTATTGGCTATCAGTTCATTTACCCCGGCGTCGGCTATGGCGGTTCCTGTTTCCCCAAGGATGTGAAGGCACTGATACATACCGCGGAAACCTCCGGCGTGGAACCCATGCTGCTGAACGCCGTGGAGGCCGTCAACGCGCGTCAGAAGCGCCATATGGCCGATCGCATTCAGGAGTACTTTGCGCCGCAAGGCGGCGTGAAGGGGAAGACGCTTGCTGTCTGGGGGCTCGCGTTCAAGGCAAATACGGACGATATGCGCGAAGCGGCGGCTATCAGCATCATTTCCCTCCTTACGGCGGAAGGCATGAAGATCCGTGCCTTTGATCCCATTGCCGCCGGGAATGCGCGCCAGATTTTCCATGACAATCCTCTGGTGGAAATTATGGAGGATCAATACGCCGTTTGCGATGGCTCCCAGGCACTGCTTGTTGTGACGGAATGGAATCAGTTCCGCAACCCTGACTTTGAACGGATCAAGAACCTGCTGCAAGCCCCTATTCTTTTTGACGGCCGTAATCTGTACGCGCCTGCCGCCATGGCCGATCGTGGTTTCGCGTATTTCTGCATCGGCCGCAAGAGTGATATGTAGAGCGCTTTTTTTTAAGAAAATTTGTCTTTTTGGCTCACTCTGTCCCCTGGTGTAGAGAGAAAGTCTCTGTGACAGGGGATTTTTTATTGTTTTTTCAATGAATTAAAATCTCATAATCAAGATTATGTCAATTTATAATAGGCTATTAACATAACGCTCCACAAAAACAAATAAAAACCATATGTCTAA
Source organism: uncultured Desulfovibrio sp. (assembly GCA_934546745.1). Taxonomy (GTDB): domain Bacteria; phylum Desulfobacterota; class Desulfovibrionia; order Desulfovibrionales; family Desulfovibrionaceae; genus Desulfovibrio. The sequence continues at coordinate 20,218 of CAKTDV010000019.1, forward strand.
AAAATATGAAAAGCCATAAACCAACCGCCCACCGCAAGACCGGCAACCAAAAATACGGCGGGCAATCCCTGAAGGCAGGGCAGATGGCGTTGTTCTCGCAATGTTTCCCAGCGTCCCAGGACAAAACCTGCCAGTAGGCCACCGGCATGGCCTGCGTAGTCCACATGTGCGCCTTCCGTACCCAACAGCGCCAGCAGCCCGCCGCCCGCAAGAAGAGGAATAAGCGTTTTGCTGCCGCGCCAAGGTCTAGCCAGTCCACAGAGCAGTCCGAGAATGGAGAAAAAAGCGGTAGAAAACCCTATGGCAACATAGGGCGGGGTGCGGAAAAGCATGGACAGCGCATTGCCTGAGGTTCCGCCTAACAGGGCCAGTAGGCAGGTGCGTCCCGTTCCCAGCGTTCGCGCGGCGACAGCAAGGGCGACGGCGGAAAAGAGCAGGTTGCCATAAAGATGGACGGCATCGCCATGAAGAAAGAGGGCGGTCAGGCAGCGGTAGCCTTCGTGGTAGATATAGAGGCGGGCGCTGTCGAGACTGCCAAGAGATTCCCAAAGCGCGGGGGGGGGCAGAGCGGGGATGGGGGGCAGAAAACCGGTACGGCAGGCGTGTACAAAAAGTAAGGGAAACACGGCGAGCATCGCCCATTGCCAGCCTTTGTGGACGCAAGGGGAGAGGGGAGGGGGATTTTTACGACTGCGGGCTTCTTCCTGGTTGTAAAGATGCAATTCAAAGAGTGCAACGCCCCGCACCAAGGCAGGGACAAAGCAATGCGTTGCGCCGGTGCTCTTCCAGATACGGAAGGGGAGACGGCGGGAAGAAAGGAGAAGTATCCATTTCTCCTGTTCCTGATAGGAAGCAAAACCTTGCGGATTGGAAAGACGTACCCAGAAAGGGGAAAGGAAACGTGAGCGCAGACACAGACGATAGCGCCGGACACGGGAAGGGGCACGGCGGGACGGTAGCGGCATGAAGAGAAAAAAAGCCCCGCTGCTTGCCGGGGCTTTTTTGAACTGTGAAAAAATTAGCCGTTAGTACGGGCGAGGGGTTTGCAAACAACGCCAGATCTCAGACAACGGGTGCAGACATCCAATGTCCGCACAGTCCCATTGGGATCCTGGTGGCGCACACGCTGCAGGTTGGGATTGAAACGACGTTTTGTCTTGATATTGGAATGGCTCACAATATTGCCGACCTGGGGCTTTTTACCGCAAAAGGCGCATTCTTTACTCATGCCTGTCCTCCATTCGTATCTCTACCTAAGAGCATGTTTCTTTTGAAAGTAACAGTTTCAAAAGGAGCACTGCCCGCGCACAGCGGCAAAGCCGTTTCCGGCGCCGAGGAATGTGCAGAAATTTTGCATTGGGAATTTCTAGACGAAGTTTCCAAAAATAGCAAGTTTTTTTATGCTGTCAGTAAAAATTTTTATCTGCATCCTCCGTTTGGGGCGGACTGCCTCTTTCTGAAAGAGGATGAAAAAGAGGGGGAAACTCCCCCCCTTTTTTTGTTTTCGCTATTCAGTGCGTTGCGGTTTGCCTTCGATATTGGCGGCCTTGGATGTGGCCATCACATAGATTTCATGGGGGTCAAGGATCAGAATGACAGAACCATCCCCCATAATGGTTGCGCCGGAAATCCCTTTGAGGTCTCCAAGATAGGCTCCCAGCGGCTTGATAACGATTTCCTGACGTTCCAGCAACCGATCGACAACCAGTCCCAGACGGCGATCATTATCATGAATGACGACAACGGAAAGGACTTCTGGCAGGTGCTCTGTTCCCGGGAATTCCAGCATTTCTGAAAGTTCCACAATACCAAGAACTTCTCCGCGCAGGGTCACGGCTTTGCGGCCTTTGACATCCGTAAGGCGTTCCGCTTCGATTTTCGTCGTTTCGGACACAGCGTCAAGAGGAATGGCATAGGTCTGTCCTGCGACATTGACCATCAGAGCGTCAATAATGGCCAGTGTAAGCGGCAGGATGAGGGTAAAGCGCGTTCCTTTGCCGACTTCGGTATAGGTATTGACGCTGCCCTTGAGGTTTTTGATGTTGGTACGCACCACGTCCATGCCGACGCCGCGCCCGGAAATATCCGTGATTTTTTCAGCGGAAGAAAATCCCGGGTGGAAGATGAGCTCCACAGCTTCGCGGTCATCAAGCTGCGCGGCCTCTTCAGGAGTCATAATCCCCTTGGTGACAACGACTTCGCGCATTTTTTCGGGGTCGATCCCCTTGCCGTCGTCCTCAATTTCAATTGCGACGGAGTTGCCCTTATGGAAGGCCCGCAGGGTGACTTTGCCCTTGGGAGGTTTTCCCGCGGCGATGCGCACGGCTTCGGGTTCAATACCGTGATCGACGGAATTTCGGATAAGATGCACCAGAGGGTCGCCAATGGCTTCCACAACGCTCTTGTCCAGTTCCGTCTCCTCACCTTCCATGATGAGATCCACTTCCTTGCCACTTTTTCGGGAAAGGTCGCGCACCAGACGGGGGAATCGGGAAAATACCGAAGACACCGGCACCATGCGTACTTTCATGATGGTGTCCTGTAAGTCGTCGGAAATACGGGCCATGGCATAGGTTGTTTCAGAAAGACTCTGTGCCACCTGTGAAATATCTATATCGTCGTTGCTGTCTTCCAGTGAACGCGCAATCAACGTGTAGCGGTTGCGGTTGATGATCAGCTCGCCGATAAGGTTCATAAGATGATCCAGCCGCTCGTGATCGACACGGATGGAAGAACTCTTTTGTTGATGTTCGGCGGGACTGGCCGCTGCGGCGGGTTTTGCCGCGGCCTGGCGCGCGGCTGCGGGCTTGCTCGCTGCCGGACTTGATTTCGGCGCGGGCGCCGGGGCGGGCTTGGGAGCCGGTGCCGGCGTTGGCGTGGGAGCGAGTTTGGGCGCGGGCGCTGGAGCCGGTGCCGGTTTTTGCGCGGGGGCCGAAGTTGGCGCTGCGGCCGGGGCCTGTGCGGCGGGTTTCGGCTGCTCAGGAGCGGCGTTTTCCGCCTTGGCGGAGGTTTCTTCAGCGGCGTCACCGCCCGCGGATCGCAAGTGCTCCACGGCTGTTTTGAACATGTCTTCAATGATGGCGACTTCCTGTCGGAGCAGATCGACCATCAGGCCAAAATCAATATTGTCATTCCGTCCCTGGTTGACGATGCCCGCCGTGCGTTCCGCATAAATCTTCAGGTCGTTTTCACCCACAAAATTGCAGGCGTTTTTAATGGCTGTAAGGCAGCGGAAAAGAGCGTCAATGGATTCTTTATGGCTGCCGTCGGATTCAAGTGTTTTCAGTGAGGCATGAATAATTTCAAGCTGCTGCTGTACGGTGAGGCGGAATGTTTCAACATCATCGGATTCTGTGCCTACGGGAATGATTGTCGGCGTTGGCGTGGGGGCGGAGGATGCCTGTCCTTCAGAGGGCGATGCCGCACTGCCGCGTCCCAACTCCTTGGGCAGGGCAAAGGGTTCACCGTTGATGGCGTGTTGCAGCTGCTCGACAATGAGGCTGACGTCCACAGGGGTTACCTGACCTGAGGTAACGTCGATGCGTTGTACCAGTCCCTCCATGACGTCGACGACAAGCAGCAGAAGATCGATGAGATCATGAGAAGGGGTGATTTTTTCCTGACGGATATTGTTGAGCAGCGTTTCCGCCTCATGCGTCAGGGCGTTCAGGTCGGTATAGCCGATGATGCCGCTGTTTCCTTTCATGTTGTGGAAATAGCGGAACAAATCGTTGACAAGTTCGTCCTGCTCGTTCTTGGGCTTTTCTTCCAGCTCCAGCAGGCCCGTGTTGAGACTGGCGATGATGTCGCAGGATTCGTCGATAAAATCCTTCAGATGCCCTTCGCCAAAGGCGGTCAGGGCATAGGACGGGCGTTCGGGAAGGGAGGCGATCCACTCCTTGCTGGTCATGGGCGCGGGAGCGGAAGCACTGTCAGGAGCGGCAGACGCCACAGCGGGAGGCGCGGCGGGCGCTGGCGTTTCTGGGGCGGGAACCGCCGCTTCCACCGCGGGGGCCTGTTCCGCTACCGTTGGGGCGGGTTCTTCCGCGGGGGCAGGGGTCGGCGCTGGCGCGTCCTCGACCGCCGGTGCCGCCGCGGAGGCGGTTTGTTCCCCTGCCATAATGGCATCGATCTGGTTGATGATGTGTTCGGTCTCCACATCACCTTCGGTGTTGGTGTTTTCCAGATTCTCGATCATCTGACGCAGGGCGTCGGTAGATTCAAGGATGACATCCATGATGTCGGAAGTGACAACCATCGCGCCCTTGCGCAGTTCGTCAAGGATGTTTTCCGCCTTGTGCGCCAGCTTGTTGATGCGATTGAGCCCAAGGAAGCCCGAGGCCCCTTTGAGGGAATGCATGGGGCGGAAAATATCATTCAGCAACGCGAGGTTGTCCGGAGTTTTTTCCAGCTCCAGGAGATTTGGCTCGATAGTTTCGAGATGCTCCTTGGCTTCGGCAATAAAGTCCGCAAAAAGTTCCGGATCAAAAAAATCTTGGCTCATACCATACCTTCGCTTTACTCAGGAATCGCCCCAGCGGGCTGGAAATTTTTATCGGTTATCCCAGAAGCATCTTTATATTCCGCACCATTTTTTCCGGCTGGGCGGGTTTTACCATATAGAGGTTTGCCCCGATGCTGAGACCGGTCTGGATGTCCTTCTCCTGTCCCTCCGTGGAGAGGACAATAATGGGAATATCCTTGTAGGCATCTTGCATGCGGATATTCTTGATGAACGTAAGACCGTCCATACGCGGCATGTTGACGTCCGAGACGATGAGATCGACGGGGTCAAGATTGTACAGCTTTTCCATGGCGTCAAGGCCATCCTCTGCCGTGCTGACCTTGAAGCCTTCCGCCTTCAGGACGAAGGCGACAAGGTTGCGGATGGTCTTGGAGTCGTCAACGACCAAGATATGCTTGCCCATGATGAACCTGCCTGTAGGAAATCTAGATAGTCTTTAGTTTCAAATTGCCCTGTTGGCAAGAGTTTTCCGCATCTTCCACGGCGCTAGCCCAGCTTGCGGTAGACAATGGTTCCGGTGTGATGCTCGGGTTTGAACGCACGGGAGATATTGTGCAGGGATTCGGAGTGCCCGATCAGCAGCATGCCATTTGGTTCCAGATTGTCGTAGAAGGCGCCAATGACCTTCCGCTTCATCTCATCGTCAAAATAGATGATAACGTTACGGCAAAAGACGATTTGGGATTTCTCCACGCGCCGCAACTGCTCCCTGTCGCTCAGGTTGATTTGACCAAAGGATACCAGGCGTTTCAGGGAAGGATTGATTTTGTAGGTCGTGCCTTCCTTGGTGAAATAGGTTCTGATGATTTCCGGCGGCGTTGTGCGCAAGGCATACTCGTTGTAGACGCCGCGACGGGCGGCGGCCAGCACGGCCTCGGAAAGGTCGTTGGCGGTGATTTTGATGTCCCAGGAGGCTATCTCATTTCTCAGCGCTTCATGCAGGATGATTGCCAGGGTATAGGGCTCCTCCCCGGTGCTGCATCCGGCGGACCAGATGCGGATGCGTTTTTTCCCGCTTCGGCGGCAGCCGGCGATGACCTCGCTGAGTACGCAATCCTGAAAAACCTTGAGTTGCGGTGGATTGCGGAAGAAGCTTGTTTCATTGGTCGTGACCACTTCAAAGAGTTTCTTCAACTCGTCGCGCCGGCCGGCGTCAAAGCGCAGGAAGTTGTAGTATTCCGCATAGGATTTGAGGTTCAGCTCCCTGAGGCGGTTGGAAAGGCGGTTCTCCACGAGATATTTTCGGTTTTCAGCAATGAAAATGCCGCATTGCTGATAAATGAAATCGCGGAGCTGGATGAATTCCGTATCGCTAATCTGCAGCTCCTTGCGGAATGGCGTTGTCGTCGCGCCTGCTGATGCGGGCGTTTTGGAGCGGAAGTTCGCAAAGGCGTTTCCTTCGGCGCTTGCGACGCCGCCTTCTGCTGCCGGACGGAAGATCGAGGAAAAAGATGAGGGCTTGCCGCTGTCAAGGGCGCTGCTGGTGGAACGGAAGGGAGAGGAGGACGTTTCGCCGCTCGCGTCTTTTTTCAGAAGAGCTGTCGGACGAAATGCCGGCTGCTGGCCAAACCGCGAAGACAGGGGAGATTTCCCTGTGGCAGCCGGTTTTTCCGGCGTCTGCACGGCTGTTTTTCCGAATGAGGAAAAGGCGGAGGGCGCGTTGCCTGTTCCCGCCGTGGCGGTCCCCGTACCTGTCTTGCCAAAGGGGGAGGGTTCAGGTGTGCTGAACACGCTTTTCGCCGGTTTGGAAAAGAGAGAGGAACCTGTGGAAGGAGACGTTTTCGCCGTTGCCGCTTCCGCTGTCTTGGCGAAGGGGGAAGACGTGGCGGATTTTTTGTCAAAGGGTGAGGAAGGTGTGGTCAATGCGGATTGCGCAGGCTTGGAAAAGGGGTTGCCAAGCGTCCCCGGATGCGCGGCATGCTGCGAAAGTGGCGATGCCCCCGCGGGCTTGAGCGTTGGCGTCGTAAAACGGGAGGAGAAGCCGGTTCCTCCTCCGGTCTTGCTGCCGAAGAGGGATGACGGGGTGTCGGAAGGAGCGGAAGCGTCTGTTTCTCTGGATTTTGTCGTGCCCGCCGGATCGTTTTGCCTTGGAGGCAAAAGCGGGCTCTTGGAAAAAGGACTCATACTGCCTACTCCTGCTCGGCCTGAATGGCGGCAACGGCTTCGGCCGCGGCATGCTGAATTTCCGGATCTTCATGATCCATCATTTCCAGCAGGACGCTGAAGGCGACATTGCCGCCGATTTTCCCGAGAACCTCGATAATCTTGAACGTCAGCATAGGGCTGGCGTGCTCCAGCATACCGGCAAGGGTAGGTACGGCTTCGGCAACCTTGTTGGCGCCAAGCGCTTCGACAGCACGGATGCGCACCCAGTCGTTTTCATCATGGAGAGCCGTGAGCAGGTGAGGCACAACGGCGGGCGTACCAATCTGGCCAAGCAGATTGACCAGGGCCACACGGACGTTTTTGTTCTCATCATACATGCGCGGCAGCAGGCGGGGCAGATAGCGTTCCGCTCCGCCGCCCAAGGTAAGGAATGCCTCCACGGCCATCTGACGGACGTTGGCGCTCTGATCCTCAAGGGCTTCGGTCAGTTCCGGCAGGTTTTCCTCTACGCTGTAGCGCCCCAGGGCATAGACGGCCATAAGGCGCACCATGTCGTCATCGCTGTGAAAACATTCTTTAAAACGGGCATTCAGGCGAGGACTGTGCAGGTTGATGCAGGCTTCCAGCGCCATTTCCTTGACATCGACAAAGTGATGGTTCAGCTGACTGAAAACGACGTCTTCCGCCTCGGGGCTTCCGTGCTGATTGCCAAAGAAAATAATGGCGCTTTTCAGCATTTCGGAGTCGTCGCAACGCGCGATGATATCCAGGAAAAATGGGGCGTCGTCCAGCGAACCCAGCTGCGCGACTTCCGCAACGGCAGCCCTCTGGAATTCTTCGTCCAGTTCCCAGAAGATGGCTTTTATTTCCTCTACAGGGCGGTGATCGTCCATCAGCTGGCAGGCTTCCATGGCGATCATGATCTGCTGTTCGTCATGACTGCGCAGCGCGTCGCGGATAACGTCGTTATAGCCGATGGAGGCGAGTGCGCGAATGGCCGCTTCGTACAGCTCGCCGTTTTGTTCGGGGTCAAGGCGGGCGGCCAGCACCATGACGGCCTTGGTCGCCTCCTCATGCTCCATGAAGCTGACGCCCTGCAGGGCGGCCATCAGGATATCTTCATCATTGTCCGTCAGCGCGTCCAGCAGATAGACGCGCAGGCGCTCCTGCATCTTGGGAGCCAGCAGGGAAAGAGACTGCCCCCCCAGAATCTGGACAATGGCCTTGACCGTTTTATGGCGCAAGGCCACGCTGACATTTTCCAGAGATTTGAAAAGCAGGGGAATGGTCTTGATATCGCCCATGCTGCCCAGTGCGTCGATGATGGCGGAGCATACCAGAGGCGATGCCGTAGGCAGGGCCTGCACCAACGCCGCGACAGTGCGTTCGTCGTTGATTTTTGTCAGGGCCTCGACCACGGCGAACTGTACCCATTCCTCGTCGTTCATGGCTTTGCGCAAACTATCGACGGTTTCTGGATAGGCAAGATTGCCGAGACTGACGGCTGCCTGATAGCGCACGTTGACTTCAGGATCCTTCAGGAGCGCCTCACACAGCAGTTGTCCGGCCTCACGGGAAGCGCAGTGCCCGAGGATATCGGAAATAAAGATGCGGATGTCCGGATCGGCGTCATGCAGGCTGGCGCGCATGGCTTCCATATTGTCATTGCCGATTTCCCGGAGAATGTCCATGGCCACGTTGCGGACGGATGCGTCATCGCTGCGCAACAGAGGCAGAACAGCGTCAACGCTCTTGGGGCCGCGAATATGCCGCAGGGCGTATTCCGCGCCTTCCTGTACGCCGAGGTTTTTATTGGAAAGCTGTTCGCTCAGGACGGGGATGGCTTCCTCGATTGTCATATCGCCTGCGGCAAAGGCTGCGCTGCGAATCCTCTCATTGTCGGAAGAGTGCAGATCTTCGAGAATCTGATGCGCATTGTAGCGAGTGTTCTGCATGGTTTTCAACTCCGCTTGTTATCCTTTCACTGCGGCGATAATTTGCCCTGCAATATCGTCGGCGTCCACCACCTGATCGGCCAGGCCGGCGTCCACAACAGCTTTGGGCATACCGTAGACAACGCAGGTCGCTTCGCTCTGGGCGATCAGCCATCCGCCCTTTTCCTTGAGGACACGGGCGCCGTCGACGCCGTCCGAGCCCATGCCTGTCAGCATGACGCCAAGAACCCGCCGGCCCATGCACTTGCCCGCCGTTTCCATGAGCAGGTTGACCGTAGGTTTATAGAGGGCGGTTTTGGGTTCGTCCGTCACCAGGACTTCCGCCAGCGGGCCGCGCATCTGAATGCCGATATGCCTGCCTCCCGGGCAAATATAGGCGTGGCCATTGACAAGTTTGTCGCCGTTGACCGCTTCGGTGACGGAGAGAGAACACACGCCGTCCAGCCGCTTGGCAAAGGGCCCGGTAAAACTGGCCGGCATATGCTGCGCAACAAGGATGCAGGCTGGCAGATTTGCCGGGAGAGAAGAGAGGATCTTCTGAACCACGGGCGGCCCACCAGTGGAAACGCCTATGACGACAATATCCCTGGCCCCGCGGCATCTCGCGCCGCCTGCCGGCGGTTGCGCCAGGGAAGGGCTTCCCCCACGCTGCGGGAGCGTTCCCGCAGAGCGCGACATACCGCCAGTCGCCGTGCCGGCCGGCGAGGAGAAACGCGGAGAGAGGGGGGAGGGGGTGGGCGGCGCCGGTGGAGGAGCGGAACGCCTGGTGTGCCGCTGTGCGGAATATTTCAGGCGAATGAAGGCTTTGCGACACGCAAGAAGTTTGACTTTGCGGCGGATTTCATCGCCAAAAGCCTCTTTGTCGTTCGCCATGGTTTTGGGGATGAAGTCCAGGGCTCCGGCTTCCATGGCCTTAAGCGTCGCTTCAGCGCCGAATTCCGTCAATGAGCTGATCATAATGACGGGCAGGGGTGTACTGCTCATCAGCCGCTTGAGCGTTTCAAGGCCATCCATATGTGGCATTTCCAGATCCAGCGTGATGACGTCGGGCTGGAGTTGCTTGACTTTTTCAAGGCAGTCCACGCCATCACGGGCGGTGCCTGCAACCTCGATATCGGCGTCCTGGGCCAGATAGGAGGAGATGGCGTTACGCATGAACGCTGAATCATCCACAACAAGAACGCGGATCACGACCTTGCACCTCTCAAAATATGTCTTTGCAGAATAACCCTGCCGAATACTACCTGTATCCCGGCGTTTTTACAAATAGAAAAATTGTGAAAAAAAAGCTTGCCAGGAAAAATTTTTTTCCGTATGGTTCTTCCTGTCAACGGGATGTGGCTCAGCTTGGCTAGAGCGCAGCGTTCGGGACGCTGAGGCCGCGCGTTCAAATCGCGCCATCCCGACCAGGAAAAGTCAGGAGCTTTGCGGTGACGCACAGCTCCTTTTTTATGTCTGTTTTTCAAGAAACGGATGAAGTTTGTGGTGAGGAAGGGTCCATCTCTTCAGCGTGGTGCGAAAGGCGCTGGAAAAGCGTGGAGCAACCAAAGGCAGGCCTGCCATATGAAAAAGTTCAAGTGTCACATGAAATGTACAGGGGTTGAGAGAGGAGGTTTTTGTAATTTTTTAAAAATGTGGCATAATGATAATTATGTAAACTAACAACACGCAAAAACACAACTATCCTATGGCAACACAAAATTCTTCCTTACAGCGTCTCAATAAAGCCATCGCCGCCGCTGGATATTGCTCTCGGCGCAAGGCGGATGAACTCATCTTCGCTGGCCGCGTCACCGTCAATGATCAAAAAATAGAAACACCAGCCCATCAAGTTCATGAGGAAGATCGCATCGTCGTTGACGGCCATCTTCTGCAACAAAGGCAACCTTTTCTCTATTATTTGCTGCATAAGCCTGTACAGATTGTCTGTACGCTGCACGATCCGCAAGGTCGCCCCACCATTCTTTCCCTGCTGCCGGAGGAACTCAAAAAGGCGCGTGTCTATCCTGTTGGAAGACTTGATTATTTTTCAGAAGGTGCCCTCCTCCTCACAAATGACGGGCAATGGGCCAACCGGCTTATGCACCCGCGTCATCATGTTTCCAAGGAATATGAGGTGCTTGTGCGCGGGCACGTCGAGCCTTCCTTTTTAGAGCAAGCCCGCTGTGGCATGCGTCTGCCTGACGGTACTCCCCTACTCCCCGCGGAAATCTGGGCCCACGCCGCACCGCGCGGCGCCACCCTGCTGCGCATTATTCTCCATCAGGGAATCAACCGTCAGATCAGGCGCATGTGCGCCGAGGCCAATCTGACTATTCTGCGTCTGCGGCGCGTACGTGTCGGCCATGTGACGTTGGGGGCGCTGCCAAAGGGAACCTTGCGTCCCCTGACCCAGCAGGAAATTGATCGTTTCTGCGCATATTCACGTTGAAAACATAAACAGAGAACCCTCTGGCTGCGATGCCAGAGGGTTCTCTGTTTCGCGGACGCACGCGGGCGTCCAGAGGCCTTTATTCGATCTCTAGAACGTTATGGTACGATAGGCTTCCAGAGCGGCGGCCTGTTCCTCAAAGGTGGCGAAGCCTGCCTGATGGAGAGCATCCTCGACGGTACTGTTCCAGTCCCAGGTCGCGTAGATAACCGGCTTATGGAACATGGAACGGAAGGACTGCAATTCCGTGCGGTAGAAGCTTTCCTTCGGGGTATCGAGGTGTTCGCGCAACTGCTCATGACGGCGCTGCAACTCTCCTTCGTACCATTCCTGAATGTCCTTGGGGTCAGTGAATTTCTTCAGGATATGTCCGTAGCCGCTTTTGTCCATAAGGGCGGCAAGCCGCTTGTGGTGCTGCTCTCCCAGCCATCTTCCGAGCTGGGAGGTAGGGATATCCTCCTTTTCCACGGCGGCGATATCTATCACTGTCTGAAAGTAGGTATCTGGGACAACAGAGGCGGAAACGATACCGGCAATGGCGACGAGTCCCCGCAGAATCACACTGTTGGAAACCCCTTGACCGCAGAATCCGACCTTTTTGCCATATTTCTGTCCCGCAAAGATACTGACAAGAATGGCCCAGATGACGGCGGGATCTTCCTCGTCGTAAATGTGTGACAGGCAGGCGTTATCACGGTCCGTTGCCAGCACCATCTGCGTCATGTCATTGGAACCGATGGAGAATCCGTCAAATTCCGCAATAAACTGCTTGGCAAGGATGGCATTGGAAGGCAACTCCGACATCTGAATGATCTGGAGACCGTCCTGCCCGCTCTTGAGCTTGTGGACCTGCTCAAGATAGCTGCGCATGGAGCGGGCTTCTTCCAGTGTGCGCACAAAAGGCAGCATCATCTGCAGGTTGGAGCCGCCGTACATACCTCTGGCCAGTTTGAAAGCCTCAATTTCCCAGTCATGGATATTGCGGGACACACCGCGGTAGCCTAGCATGGGGTTGGATTCGATGTGCTCAAAGAGAGAACCGCCGATGAGGTTCCGGTATTCGTTGCTCTTGAAGTCCGTCGTGCGGTAGATAATGGTTTTACCGTAAAAAGCCATGGCAAAGAGGGCCAGATTCTGCGCCAGCGTTTGCACGTAGTGCTCTTTCCCGGTACGGAAACCACGCGAACGGATGAGTTTATGAATGGTTTCGGGCAGATGGCGCACGGAGTCCATCTCCTTTTTCAAACCGGCACGCAAACCCACCTCTTCGCGCAGACGCTCAATATTTGCCATCAGTTCTTTGACGGCGGGCAGATCTCTGATGCGTTCCACATGGGCGTCAACAACGGCCCTGATTTCGGCGGCACGTTTGGCGGCCTCTGGATCGCCGTGCGACAGGAGCGCCAGCTCGTCGTCATAGCCCATGATGATGCGCACATGCTCAGCCAGATCCTGGGATGTCTTCAGGACTTCCAGACGGCGTGAAGCCATCTCAAGATGCTGATCAAGCCTGTGATCAAGTTCGCGCATCTTGCGATGCTGCAACAGCACCTCCTCAGCGTTCATGCTTTTATCCATGTCCGCCAGCTGCTCAACTTCTTCCGCCAGGCCGGTAACTTCGCCCACATATTGCCGCAGATTGAAGTTGAAGACGATCAGGCCGGCAGCCATCTGCTCACGCATGACCTTTGACAGGCGATCGTCAAGTTCGTGCAGCTTTGTCTGGACGACATGGTTAAGCTCGCCACTGTCGAAGGCTTCCAGGGCCTGAGGATGGATGCTGATGTTGCCGAGCATGAATTCCGCGCGCAACAGGCCCACCTCAAATTTGGGGAAATCGCGCAGGCGGGAAAGAAAGAGGGCCTGCCCCACATCGGCAAGCACCAGGCCGACCTTGGTTTTTGTCGCTGGCAGCCTGGAGATATCCATTTCACCGCCCACTTCGCGAAGGGGCAGCAGGCCGCGGTAGACGCAGCCGCGCGTGCCGTCCACCGTCACTTCGGCGCCGTCGAGAGCGCGCAACACATCCAGACGCTGAATGCCGATGACAGCGGGGATGCCGAGTTCGCGGGAGGTGATGGCCGCATGACTGGTATCGCCGCCCACGTCGGCCATAATGGCGGAGGCCACGCGCATACCGGGAACCATGTCCGGATCGGTGCGTTCCGCGGCCAGGACATCGCCCTTGGACACCTTGTTCAGCTCCAGAGCGGAACGCAGGAAGCGCACGGTTCCGTGACCCGCGCCGCGAGAGGCTCCATTGCCTTCCACAAGGATTTCGGCCTGTTCCGCGGCTTTGGATTCCACTTCGCGCCGGCGCATGAAGATGGTGTGGGGATGGCGTTCCAGCTCTTCATTCCAGCGGGTTTCTGGACGGGCCTGCACAAACCAGAGCTTGTCATTGCCATCAATGCAGAATTCCGTATCCATAATCATGCCGCCGTAGGCTTTGCTGACGGCGCGCACCCCGCGCGCGACCAGTTGCGCCTGACTGAGCGACAGGGCCCAGCGCAGAGCCTCAAGCTCAGGCACTTCCACTTCGCGGGTGCCACCCCGTTCGTCATAGACGATTTTCATGTCCTTGCAGCCCATCTGGCGGATAACAACCTCGTTACCGTCGTCGCGCTGAAAGACATAGAGCTTGTCCGGCGTCACCTTGCCGCCAACAACGGCTTCTCCAAGACCATAGCTGGCGTCAATGCTGACAAGATCTTTGCGGGTTGTGCCGCGGCAGCCCGTAGCGGTGTCCGCGGAGAAAGCGGTACCGGAGATGACGGGGTTGATCATCTGCATCATGCAGACGGACAGGGAGGTGTGTTCTATGGCCCATTCTTTTTTGGCGTTTTCGCCGATGCTTTCATCGCCGGATTCCTCGGCCAGCAGAAGCGCGTCGAGAATGGCCTCGCGCCGGTAGGTCATGGAGCGCAGGTTATAGGCTGAGGCGCAGTCCCAGTGATAGGCCTCCGCGACCTTATCCGCACCGACCATATTCAGATAGGTGTCCTGCAGGCCGGCAAAGGCTTTTTTGCAGGAATCCTCGCCGGCCGCCGACGAACGAACGGCGACGGGCGTCATGTCGTCGCCGTTTTCGCGGCAGATGGCCGCGTAAGCGCCGCGCACCGCGGCATCCACATCGGTGGGCAGATCCACGGAAAGAATGGCGGCCTGTACCATGACCGAGCGCTTGCGCAATTGATCGATGCCTTCGGGAGATGTCGCAAAGCCTTCCACGACGGTATTGATGAAAGTACGCAGTTTGGCGTGCCCCTGCTCCACTTCCGTGCGGGTGGTATCGTGAATCTGCTTGCCGAGCTGGCGGACGAATTTTTGCAGGAAGTCGGGATCCTGGTTGATTTCCGGATCGTTCCAGTCTATGCGCGCGTACTCGCGATCCACGACGGCGCGCACAATCTTGCTGCTGACGCGGGTTTCATCCAGCAGGCGATGGAATGCCACAGAAGAAATGGCTCTGAAATGCGGCGCCTGAATCTCTTCGATCTGGCTGATCAGAGCCGTATTGTAGTTTTTGCCCCCCACCAGGAGCTCGGCTTCCTCGCCCAGGCTGACGATATCCGCACCGGTCAGCACCAGCTGTTTTTTAATGTTTTCGGCTTTCGCCGAAGCGTTGCTGGGGGTGACGTCTTTGTTGGCCATGACTTCCTCCGGTAACACGGAAAAGGGAGTGGAATTCTGGTACGTGCCCAACGGAAACGAAGGGTATTGTTCCGCGATGGGATACGTGGAAAGACCGCTTCCGAACAACGGAAACGGTCTTTGCGGACGCCTTAGCGAACGCGTTCGCCGCAATAGGGACAGAACGCGGCATTGTTTGCAGGTATGGGCTGACCGCAGGCTTCATTGCGGCACAGGAGGGGGACAGGGCCGAGTTCGACGATGAGTTCTCCTTCGCGCACAGATACCATCTGTTTGTTTTCCTTGAAGTCCGCCGTCTTGAGAACGCGCTTGACAATACCGTCCACAGGCGCAAGCACGGCTTTTTCCTGCTTCATGATGGAGACGTTAAAGAGCTCTTCGCCTTCCTTCACGATATCGCCGGGATGCACGTACATGACCCAGAGATCGCCATTGCTGGGCGAGGCCACATGATACTTGTTGGCCGGATCCGCCTTGACAAGCCCCTTGCCCGATGCGTTTTGCGGTTGGCGCACCTGCACTTCGCAACTCATGATTTCCGAGTCGAGCACATAACGGCAAACCGACATGCCCGCGTCGTTGGGGCGGGAGATGCTCAGCAGGGAAAGATGATGCGGTTTCCCCTTGCTGTCGTTGAAAGAGAGATCCTGGCCTGGCTTGAGTCCCTCAAACCAGACGTGCAAAGGCAGATTGTTGGGATCCCCGTAGACGCTGCGGAACTGTATGGTCTTGAGCGCGTCGCCGGGATGGTTCAAGTAAAGGACGAATTCTTCTTTGGAAGGCTGGCGCTTGAGCAGATCGCGGCAGGCGGCCTCTTCCGCGGCAAGATTTACGTCCGGGAGGCTTTCCAGCGGGGATTCCTCGGTGCGGCTGGCAAGCGCATTTTTCCAGTCGTTGCCGAACGCGCTTTCGTAGACCCAGTCTGGCGGGAAGCCCAAGGGCAAGCGGCCGAATTTGCCAAGCAGCAAGTTCCTGAAGGCGTCGTTGCAGTCGCGGTAAAGATCCAGACGGGCACGGCGCATTTCCGATGAAAGCTCCTTTTCCGGAATACGCACCACATGGCCGAGGACTTCGAGCAGAAAACGCACTTCGTCTTCGCCACCCCTTTTCCAGGCGCCTGTCACGGCGAGGAAGGCCGTGTTCCAGGTGATCTGTGAACCGGGCGTCACGTCGTGGTAGCGCACGATTTGCCGCGTACCTTCAAGGAATTTGAGCATGTAGGGCAGCAGATGGATATAGCCCTGCTTCATGGCGCCTTCCTGCGACGATGACGTGGCGCCGCCGGGCATGCCGTGACGCGTCACATCGTAGTCAATGCCCTGAAAATACGGGGCACAGTAGCGATCGTAGTAAGGCATAATCTGCTTGCAGACAAAATTCGCCTCACGGATGGCATCCTTGTTGAGGCGGGTTTCAAGCCCCAGTTCGTCCTCCATGTAGGCGACGGTGGACAGAATGTCTCCCTGCCCATAGGAGCGCACGGCGGAGCCAAGACCCGCATCGATGATGTGGGCTCCGGCCTTGGCGGCCGCGCCGCAGGAGCAGACGAAAAGGCCGTCAGTGCAATGCCGGTGATAATGCAGGACAAGCTCCGGCCAGCGGCGGCGCAGGGCCGCCACCAGCTCTGTCATGAAGCGCGGAGGGCAGACGCCGGCCATGTCTTTCAGGCCGAGAATGATGTGGCGCGATGCCTCGCTGGGGCTTTTGCCCATGATATCGCCCATCATACGCAGGAAGGATTCCGTAACGCCCAGATAGTGCTCCACGTCGAAGCCTTTTGCCCAGGAAAGGGAGATGGCGGGCTCGAATACCACGTCGCGACGCTCCATGACGACCTCGGCAATGGGGCGCATGTTCTCAACATGGTTGAGGAAGTCGAAACAGCGCACCACAGAGTAATGATCGCAGATCATCTGGCCGGTAAGGCGCATGAGATTGCGCGGCTGCGGCGTATAGCCAAGCACATTGGTGGAACGCACCAGCAGCTGCTTCAATGTTTTGGGCGCAAAGCTGTTCCATTCGCGGGCTTCGCTGAAGGGGTACGTCATATTGGCCATCATGGCCACGTGAAAATGCGCGCCCCCGCCATTTTCGATGGAGAAGTAGCCAGCGTTGTCAAGGTAAGGCCCGATCAGGCGATCCTCCGCAAGGCGGAAGCGGTTGCCGGAGTTTGACTGGGTGAAATCACGCGGCGTGGTATCCGTAAAATGGACATAGCCGGAACCGCGGATGAAATCCAGCAGGGCTTCGCGATCGTCATGAGGGTAGGGAGAAGGCTGGCGGCGCTGGGCTGCGCTGACTGGCGGGAGCACCGGTTCAAAGGGGCCGAGTACCGGCGTGTCGCTGGAGCGGTAGACGCCGAGCCGCACATGCGGATTGTAGCCGCGCGCGGAAATTTCCGCCACCAGCCGGGCCAGGCGCTCGCCTTCGGGCGCCAAATCCGTATACTGTAACAGTTCCGGATGATTGGCAATGAAGTTGGTATTGATGTTGCCCGCGCGAAAATCAGGATGTTTCAGAACCTGCTTGAAGAAGGGAATCGTCGTCTTGATACCGCCGATAATGTACTCGCCGAGGGCGCGCTGCATGATGGCGACGGTTTTTTCCCAGTCGTGGGCATAGGCGATAAGCAACGAACCTGCGGAATCATAGTTTGCCGGAAATTCATAGCCGGCGCAGATATTGGAGTCCAGGCGCACGCCGGGGCCGCCGGGCGAAACATACCGGGAAATGAGGCCGGAGTTGGGCGCGAAGTTGTCCTGTGGGTTTTCGCAGTTGATGCGCACCTGCATGGCGCAGTAGGAAGGACGCAGGTTTTCCTCGCGGTAGCGCAGTTCCGCGCCGAAGGCTATGCCGATCTGCTCCTCCACCAGATCGATACCGTAACGGCTTTCGGTGATGCCGTGTTCCACCTGCAGGCGGGTATTGACCTCAATAAGATAGGGCGTGCCGTCAGGCAGCACGAGAAATTCCACAGTAGCCAGTGAATGGTAGCCCACGGCGCGCACAAGGCGGCGGGAATAATCCTTGAGCTGCTCCCGAAGATTACGGTTCAGCCCTTTCCACGGAGATGGGGTAATTTCGATGAGCTTCTGATGATTGCGCTGAACGGTACAATCGCGTTCGTCAAAGGCGAAGACGTTGCCGTACATGTCGGCAATGACCTGAATCTCGATATGACGGACGTCCGCAAGAAATTTTTCCACAAAAAGACGCGGATTGCCAAAGGAGGCCTGGGCCATGGTGGAGGCCTTGAAAAAGGCGTCTTCCAGCTCCGCCTCATTATGGATGGCAAAGATGCCCCGGCCGCCTCCCCCGCCTTCCGCCTTGAGCATGATGGGGAGACCCATTTCATTGATGAGGCTTCGGGCGGTAGCCACATCCACGGCGCCATCGGAACCGGGTACTACGGGAATGCCCAGCTTTCGCGCGACGGCACGGGCCTGCACCTTGTTCCCCAGCAGATTCATGGCCTCGGCGGTAGCGCCGATGAAAGTCAGCCCCGCGTCCCGGCAGCGCTGCGGAAAACGGGTGTCCTCCGAAGCGAAGCCCCAGCCGGGATGGATGCCAACGACGCCGCGTTGACGCGCCTTGTCAATGATGCGATCAATATCAAGATAGGCGCGCGGATCCGGGCCGAGCAGGACAAGTTCCTGCGCGGCCGAGGCGGCAGGCGCGGTTTTGTCCACATCTGTCGCCGTCATGGCGGCGACAGCATCGAAGCGCTCCCTGATGGATCGGCAGATGCGCCGCGCCGGGATACCACGGTTGGCGACAAGTATGGTCTTGCCCCGCAAAAACTCCTGAACTTCCGCAAATGTCTTGTTGGCCATTCCTCAGCCCTTACTTGGTAGTCTCGTTGGCGGGAGATACCCGCCCCTGCCCGTTTTTTCCGGGCTGTTGCGCGCAACGTGCCTCGTCAAGGCGCAGGCTGCCGCCACGGAGAATGCGTTCCCGCCCGTCGCGGATCAGACAAAGGCCGCCGTCCTGGGCCAGCCCCGCAAGGCGGCCGCGCATTTGTTCGCGACCGTCGTCCACTATGACGTTGCAATGCCGCCATAACAGCAGGCGTTCGGCTTCTTCACGCCAACGCGCTGCAAAAAAGCGTTCCTGACTATATGCGGAAAACAGACGATTTACAAGCCGACGCCACAAACTCTCCGCGGTAGGCGCCGCGCCCCCTTCCGGGATCAGGCGTGCCAGACAGGTTGCCGGCATGGCGGCGTCGCGGCGCATCTCTTCCTCGCCGGGACAGGACAATATATTGATGCCGATACCCGCGAGCAGACAATCGCCCCGTTCTTCCAGCAGCAGGCCGGCCAGCTTGCGGACGTCCTCTCCCGCCGTCACGACGATATCGTTGGGCCATTTCAGACGCGTTTCCCAGCCCAGAGAGCACAGGGCCATTGCCAGAAGGGTGCCGCAGATGACGCTGCCTTCGGGAGCGTTGAACGGCGTTTCCAGCGGCAGGCGCAGCGCGGCGTACAGGTTGCCCGGCGGAGAAAACCAGCGGCGGCGCAGTTGCCCCCTGCCCTGTCGCTGGGCAACGACCTGTACGCTGTCCCAGGGGTGCAGACGCCCGGCGTCAGCCAGACGGCGGGCGCTGTCAAGGCAGGATTCCACCTCGCCCAGACGCCAGACGCGGGGGCTGGGCGGAGTGCCGCTTGGCAAACGGCGGGGACTTGGATACCAAGAGGAAGACATGCTTTTTCCTTTTTTTAGCAATGTCGGAGAGCTGACATATGGACATCTTTCTTGTGGGTGGCGCCGTGCGGGATTTACTGCTGGGACGCCGTCCCAAAGATCTGGATTTCGCCTTTTCCGGAAGCCGGGAGGACTTTGCCGCGGAGCACAGGAAGACGCGGGTCGTGGGAAAGAGCGTCCAGGTCTGTCTCTGGCGCGGCCGGGAATACATGCCGCTGCGGGACAATTCGCTGCAATGCGATCTTGCCGCGCGTGACCTGACCATCAATGCGCTGGCACTGGAGAATAACGGCCGCCTGCACTGCCATCCACAGGCGCTGCGGGATTTGCGGGATGGCATCCTGCGCCCCGCCTCACCAAGGGCATTCCTGGAAGATCCCGCACGGGTGTTCCGGGTAGCCCGTTTTGCCGCCGCGCTGCCCAGCTTCCGGCTTGCCGAAGAGTGCGTGCATCTTATGCGCGCCGTCCCTGATGAGAATCTGCGCCGCATCCCCGCGGAACGTGTGGGCCATGAGCTGCGCAAGGCGCTGTCCGCGTCAAGCCCGGGACGTTTTCTTCAAGTATTGGATGAAACTTCCTGTCTGCGTGTCTGGTTTGAGGAAGTCAAGGGCGCTTCCTCCGTACCGGCTGGCCCACTCCCCGTACAGGAAGGCAGCGTACTGGCGCATACCGTGAACGTCATGAACGCCGTGCGGGGTAATGCCATCGCCGTCTGGATGGCCCTTTGCCATGATCTCGGAAAAGTACGTACGCCGCTGGAAGAACTTCTCCATCAGGAGGGGCATGAAAAGCGGGGTATTGAGCAGGCCGCGAAACTTGGGCGGCGGCTGTGCCTGCCACGCCGTTACCAGCGGGCGGGGGCGCTTGCCGCCGGAGAACACGCGCGGGCCGGGCTGCTGCTGTCCATGCGTCCCGGAAGGCAGCGGGATCTCCTCTGGAGTGTCTCTCGCGGTGGATTTCACGACGCGTTCTGGCGTCTGGTGGAGGCGGACAGCGGTACTCCCCTCTTCGCTGAGGCGACGCGCCGGGTTCATCTGCTGCGTTCCATCCACTTACCGCCGGAGTGGCGCGCCCGGGGGGAGGGGGCGGAATCCCGGCTTCGGAGAATGCATTGTGCCGCTCTTGCCGCGCTGCGCCGGCGCTGATCGCGTATTTTCATGATTGGTATTCCACGCCCGGAGACAGGCCTGTTCCAGCGACGTCATTTCCGGGCTGTGATCAAGGCCGGCCATATGCGCCATGCCATGTGCCAGCAGACGCAGCAGGTGGCGCAGAGGGGGCTGGTGGTAGAACCGGCATTCCCGCTCCCACGTGTCCAGCGACAGCAGCAGTTCTCCCGGCAGACTGGCGTCGCCTGGAAATGTCAGAATATTCGTGGGGCCGGAGCAGGCCATGCAGCGGGCGTTGGCGCCAGCTGCATGGGCGTCGTCGGCCAGACGCAGCGCTATGCGCTCCGGCAGAACGCAGCCTCGCTCCGTCAGCGTGCGGCCGAAACCGCCAAGCGCCAGCTCCAGTTCCCGCCTGTCCAGCGGGAGCCTCCAGAGGCGTGTCGTTTCTCTGGAGATCTGAAAGAGCGGCATGGTTCACCTCTCTAGTTTCTGCCTTTGCCCGCAACGCCGCGCAGTTTTTCGGGGTAGACAATGCGCTGATGGAAGATACCTGTCAGAATGCGTTGAAAGCTTTCGCTCAGGTAGTGCAGATCGCGGAAGGTCAACTCGGACTCGTCAAGCTGGCCTTCGGAGAAAATGCCTTTGATGATGGTGTCAATGTGGGCGCGCAGGCGGGCGGGCGTGGGCTCTGTCAGAGTGCGGCTGGAAGCCTCCACCGAATCGGCCAGCATGAGAATGGCGGCCTCCTTGCTCTGTGGGCGAGGTCCGGGATAGCTGTAATCCGATTCCCTGGCCTTTTCGCCAAGGTTCAGCGCTTTCTGGTAGAAATAGCGGATGACGCGCGTGCCGTGATGCTGGCGGATAATATCGGTAATGTCCTGGCCGAGGTTATAGTGTTCGGCCAGTTCCGTGCCTTTTTTAACATGGGAAAGAATGATGAGCGCGCTCATGGATGGCGCGAGACGATCGTGCTTGTTAGGGCCGCCGAACTGGTTTTCAATGAAATATTCGGGGTAGGACAGTTTTCCCGCATCGTGATACAGGGCGGCAACCTTGCACAGCAGGCTGTTTGCGCCGATGGCCTTTGCGCCGGCTTCCACCATATTGGCCACGACCAGCGAGTGATGGTAGGTGCCAGGAATGGTCACCATGAGTTCCTGCATGAGCGGTTGTTCCAGGCTCATGAGTTCCATGAGGCGGAATCGCGTACTGTAACCGAAAATAAGTTCCAGAACCGGGCTGACGGCAAAGAGGACAATGAGCGTCAACAGGGAGTTGATGCCAACGGCGCACAGTTGGGCCGGGATTTCCCAGAGAGGTGTCTGGAGCAGTGCGGCGGCGCCGATCCAGATGAGCATCTGGCCCCCCGCCAGGGGAAAAAGCCCCCAGATGACATCCGGCCTGTTCTGGGCGCTGGTGATGATCCAGGTGGCCAGCATGGCACTCAGGAATTGGTAGAAGAAGAAAGAGGCGTCCGCCTGCAGCATGAGCATACAGAAAAAACAGAGAAGAAGACCCATGCTGCAATAGCGGCGCGCGGCAAACACCATGGCCACCAGCCCTACGCCGCCGGCGATGGGGTAGGCGGCAGAGGCGATGGTCATGAAGTTGAGGCTGTCGAGACGGAGCCCGATCAGGTAGACGCCCTTGGCTCCCAGCGAGAACAGGAGCAGCACAAGCGAAATAAGCAGCACGTCCTTGCAGCGCATGGGCGTTCCGGGTTTGCCGCTGGGCGACGCAAAAAAGCCGATGGACAGCACCAGCGAAATGATGAACGCGCCCGCGACCACATTCCAGCGAATGGGATCCGAGGCGGTTGCGTACAGACTTTGCAGCTTGATTTGCTGTTCGCGGCTGACGCGTTCTCCCTTGCGGACGATGAGTTCGCCTTTCTGCAACTGGTAATAGACGGGCTCCACGTTTTGCACCACGGCGGCAGCGCGCTTTTGCGTCGCCTCCCTGTTGAGCGTCAGGGAGGCGGACAGGGAGGATATCATCAGGTTGTTGATGGCGCGCCTGGCGGAATCGCTGAGGCCGGGTGTCTGCTGGAGTTTGCCGGAAATCTCGGCCAGAAATGAGGGCAGATCAGGCAAGGCCACAATATCCGGGCGCAGCAGCTCCGTGCCGTTGTCCAGATTGCGGATAATGGCGCCGGAACGTCCGACGCGCGAGGTACGCACGTCGCCGACAAGTCCTTCGGCCATGCGATCACGGATGAGCGGAAACAGGGTGCTGATGATGACTGTCTGAATCTCCGGCTGCGCAAGATAGGGCATGACTTCGTCGGCGACAGGCGGCGGCAGATCATTGCTGAGGTTCCGCACAGGAGAATCCGCCAGAGCTTCGCCCGACGAGGTATTGAGCTGCTGAAACACGGCGATCAGCCGGTGCTGGAAAGCCGCAAAAGCGTCCATGCTCAGATCATAGACGGGCGGTTGCAGCATTTCCACCTGTTTTCTGCGGGCTTTTGTGGCCTGGGTATCCTCGACAAGCAGATCCCTGTCGGCCTCCACATCATGATCAGCTACCTGACCGGCCACATACATTTTGCGGGTGCCTTCGAAGTTCGCGCCTGCGAGCAGGGAAAGCAACAGAAGCGTTCCGATGAGAACCCACAAGCCTTTTCCGGTGTTATGGCGCTCGTGAATGGTGCGCCATAACATGCGGACGCTAGAGGGGCGCGGAGGCTTTTTCTGATGAGTCATAGGCGTTCACAATGGCGCCGACAAGCGGGTGGCGCACGACGTCCGTCTTGCTGAAGCGGTGAATGGCGAGTCCCGGCACATCGCGCAGGATCTTGAGCGCATGAATGAGGCCGGAACGGCCGTCCCGATCGCCAGGCTGCATGGGCAAATCAATCTGGGTCGCGTCGCCGGTAACGACAACGCGTGAGCCAAAGCCCATGCGGGTGAGGAACATCTTCATCTGTTCCCGCGTGGTGTTCTGGGCCTCATCCAGAATGATGAAGGCGTCGTTAAGGGTACGTCCACGCATGAAGGCCAGCGGCGCCACCTCAATGGACCCCACTTCCATCATGGCGGCCACTTTGGCCTGCGGCATCATATCGTGCAGGGCGTCGTAGAGCGGGCGCAGGTAGGGGTTGACCTTTTCCGCCAGATCGCCGGGCAGGAAACCCAGACGTTCTCCGGCCTCCACGGCGGGCCGCGTCAGCACAATACGCTTGACCTTGTGCTGCTGCAGCATGTTGAGCGCCATGGCCACGGCAAGATAGGTTTTTCCCGTGCCGGCGGGGCCGGTGGCAAAGACCATTTCATGGCTGCGCAACAGGCCAAGGTAGGTTTTCTGGGCAAGGTTGCGGGCCGTGACCGTTTTGCGGGGTGTCGCCACGAAGACGGCTTCCTTGTAAATCTGACGCAGGTTGACGCCGGGATCGGCTGTCAGCATGGCATAGGCGCGGGAGACGTCCTGTCCGCTCAGCTCCATACCCCCTGCCGTCAGTTCATACAGTTGAAGAAAAAGGTTGCAGAGGATCCGCCGGACGGACTGATCCGGCGTATCGATGGAGAGAACGGCGCCGCGTGAGGTCAGCCGCGCGCCGCTGGCGGCGGAGAGAATGTCCAGATGGGCATTGTGGGGGCCAAACAGCGTATTGGCGGCATGGGGATCGTCGAATTCGAGCGATTCCCGCGAGGAGGATGTGGCTTCCATAGGGGATATGCTAGTTCATTTGCCGGGCGCTGTCCATGCGGGCATGCTTGAATGTGGTTGGCCTGATATTTGCATAATTCAGGGCGGAAGTGAAAAAAAGGAAATTTTTTCCACTCAGTCACGAAAGCAAAGAGATCAACAGGAGCCCATCATGTCGTCCGTTTACGGCCTTGGTGCCTATTCCCCCTATATGCAGTATACTTGGCAGAGCGCATCTTCTTCCTCTTCTTCCCTTGCCAACGCCCAGACATCCGCGACCAGTATGAGCGGATCCGGCATGGCCAGGCAAATTTCAAGTATGGTGGCGCTGACGCGCTATGCCATGGAGAAAATGGGGATCAGCGAAGACGGCAATGTGACCTTTTCGCAGATCAGCAAGTATCGCAATGAGTTGAGCCAGTCTTTCGATACGGCCCTGCGGGCCGCCATGTCGTCGGTAGGCATTCAGAATATGAGCGGCCTGACGTTTACGATTTCCGCCACGGGCGACATTTCCGTGCGGAGCGATAATCCCTCGGATCGGCAGGCTGCCCAATCCTATATTGACGCGCATCCTGAGCTGGGGCGCAACCTGATCAAGGGCATCAGCGACGAAGGCGTGACGCTGACGAGCGCAATCAGCTTCCGTCTGAGCGGAAGCGGCTTTGTTGTTCTCGCACCCGAAGCCGAAGATTTGACGGTGGCGCTGGAAAAGAAGGCCGGGCTTGCGGATACGTTGCGTGAAGGGCTGACGGCGCTGGGCGTCCCCATGGATGGCGGCTTGCGGTTGACGTTCAATGAGGACGGCAAGCTTGTTGTCGATGGTGAAACGGAAAATGCCGACGCCGTCAATGCCTGGCTGGCGGAACAGGACGAACTGACAGAGGAATTGAAGAAGCTTGTCGCGGATGCTGGAACGACGCTTGATGGTCTTGCGCTCATCCTGCCCGCCTCGGGATCCATGACGGCGGAAGCGACGCCCAGGAATACGGAAGAGCTGCGGAACAGCTTGGAAAACGCACTTGCGGCAACGGATCTTGGCAGGTCTCTGCGCGACGGCCTGAAGGCGGAAGGGCTGCTCGGCAGCACAGGTTCCGTACATCTGACCTTTGATGCCAATGGCACGCTGACGGTTGATGGCGAAATGGAAAATGCCGACGCCATCAATGCCTGGCTGGCGGGACAGGACGAGATGGCAAAGACGCTGCGCGACGCCTGCGAAAAGGCTGGCATCAAAGAGACTACGGCATCCTTTGCCCTGAACGCCGCTGGCGATGTGGCTGTCTCACTTTCCGAACAGCCGGCGAGCGACAGGGAACAGCTCAATGCCGCGCGGAAGGCATTCGCCAAGATGGGCAAGGAAGCCAGCGCGTTGCGGGAAGGGCTGGCGGCGCTTTCCATTGATCTCAATGCGGAATTTACCATCAAGATCAACGACGATGGGAGCGTGACCATCGGAGGAACGCATCCCGATATCGCGAAGATTCAGAAGGTTTTTGACAGCAACGCCGGTCTTGTCAAAACCTACAGTCAGATCGAGGCGCTTTCCGGCCTGGATCAGGCGCGTGCCGCCATGAACATCTCACCGTCGGCCATGCGCAAAAGACTGCAGATGGAAAGCCTCGCGGTCGCGTGGTGGAGCGGCGGCATGAGCAATTCCTACTTCGGAACCTACAGCGGCCAGAACGGCTTCAATATGCTTTCCGGACTGAACATAAGCGTGTAGCGCGCCCCATCAGGAAATGGCCGTCATTCTGTTGCGGCCATTTCCTGATTTTTTATGTATCACTTGAAGAGTTCGCGTTCCTCGACGCCTTTCCGCTGGGTTCGATCCTCCACATCGACGCCTTTGGGCGGCGTAAAGTGGAAATCCCGATCCCTGACAGGGGCGTTGGGGCTGAAGGCGGTAAAGCGCACGTCGTTGTGATTGCCGTAGAAATCCACGATGTCCGCCCGCTGGATGTAGCCGTTACCATCGAGATAAATTTGCGCTTCCACCATTTGCGGCGTGGGATCTCTGGGATAAAGACGCAGTACCCGAAAACCTCCTTTCCGGCCCTCGGCGGCAATGTCAAAATCCTTGTCCAATGCGGCCTGTCCGGTCAGTACCTGGATAATGCTGCGTGAATCCTGGACGAGATCCGGGGGGTAGCGGTAGGCGACCTCCTCGTCGGGAACATAGTTCCATATTTCAGCGGGCGTCACGACAAGAAGCTCCCGTGCGTCTCCGCCGGTTTCCCAGCGGATGAGCAGCGGCTTGCGGAAGAGGAGCGTTCCCGTGCGCACTTCCTTTTTACCGCTTTCCTGGTGCGTCAGTGTCTGTTCAAAGGAAGCGCGGAAGGATTGCAGCGCGGCATAGACCGTTTTGATCTGCGATACTTCCCCCGGTGCGGCGGCGTAGGCCGATCTGGCGCAGACAGGCAGCGGATCTTCCGTAAAAGGGGCAGGGAGCATGGTCAGAGCGGCAAGACCGCCCGTGCACAGCAGGATTTGTACGAATCTCATGGAGTTAACCTCAATATTCTGCGAATCTGTTTTTTTCCCGCCGGTTATTTGACGGCGCGTGGCTTGCTTCCATCGGCGGGGCCGATAACCCCTTCCTGTTCCAGCTGCTCCACCAGGCGCGCGGCACGGTTAAAGCCGATTTTGAAACGGCGCTGTACCAGTGAAATGGACGCCCTCCCCTGCTCCACCACAAAGGCGCGGACTTCGGGATAGAGGCTGTCCGCGGCATCGCCGCCGTTGCCGTTGCCGGACCCTTTGCCGTCGGAGGTGCCCCACTCGGCAAAATTGACCTCATAGGAGGGCGTCCTGTGCCGCTTCCAGTAGGCGATGACATGCTGCACCTCGTCGTCGCTGAGAAAAGGCCCATGCAGGCGCATGAGGCGGCCACCGCTGGGTTTATAGAGCATGTCGCCGCGTCCAAGGAGGTGCTCCGCGCCGACCTGATCCAGAATGGTGCGCGAGTCGTGCTTGGACGTGACCTGAAATGAGATGCGGCAGGGGAAGTTTGCCTTGATGAGTCCCGTGACGACATCAACGCTGGGGCGCTGGGTGGCAAGAATCATATGGATGCCCGCCGCGCGTGCCAGTTGCGCCAGGCGGACGATGCTCGTTTCCACTTCCCGCGCGGCCGTCATCATCAGGTCGGCCAGCTCGTCAATGACGAGGACGAGGTAGGGCATGGGCTCAAGCCCTTTATAATCGGACGGCAACTGCCCGTTGAAAGAGGCCAGTTTCTGATTATAGCCGGCAATGTTGCGCACGCCCATCTGGGCCATGGCTGCGTAGCGGCGGTCCATTTCATGCACGGCCCAGTCCAGCGCGTTCTTGGCTTCGGCCATTTCCGTGACGACAGGATGCACAAGATGCGGCTCGTCGGCATAGACGGCCATTTCAATACGTTTGGGATCCACCAGCAGCAGGCGCATTTCCTCCGGCTGGGTGCGGTACAGCAGACTGACGAGAATACCGTTGAGGCAGACGCTCTTGCCCGCGCCGGTAGCGCCTGCCACCAGCAGATGGGGCATACGGCTGAGATCCGCCAGAAAAGGTTTGCCAGCAATGTCCTTGCCGAGGATCATGGTCAGCGGACCGCAGCCCTTGCTGAAGTCCCGCGATGCGGCCAGATCCCGAAAGTTGACGGTTTCACGGCGCTCGTTGGGGATTTCTATGCCTACGGTATCCGATCCCGGAATGGGGGCCTGTATGCGCACGGCAATGGCTTTGAGGGCCAGCGCCAGATCATCGCTCAGGTTGGCGATGCGGTTGACGCGAATACCCGGCGCGGGCTTGACTTCATACATGGTGACGACGGGGCCGGGTGTGATGCGCACCAGCTCTCCCTGAATATCAAAGTTGCGCAGGCAGGCCATAAGCGCGCGGGCCCGGGTTTCGCACTCTGTTTTGCTGACGCGCACGGCATTATCCGGGGCGGCTGTCAGCAGATTCAACGGCGGCAGGGGAACGGGCGCCTTACGCCGCTCTGCAAGCCGTGGCGCGGAATCGCTGACGGAAGACGTCCCGCCGGCTTCCCGCACAGGCGTCGCGGAAGGCTGTTCCGCCGCATCCGCTGCCTCCGCCCGTGGTGCGTCAGGAAGGCTTTCTGGGACGCTTTCCGTCGGGATGGCCGGGGTCGGCGCAATTTCCAGCGGCGTGAAAAAATCGTCCTCATCAGGCGGGATCTCCGCCTTTTTGCGGGGAACCCGCGTTTTGGATGCGGGCCGCGCGGCGGGAGGCTGACTGGGATCGAGGATGTCCGGCATCTCCTTCTCTGAGGAGGCGGTACCGCCCCGTCTGTCGCGCCAACGTTGCCATGAGGGACGGGGGATGGATGCCAGCAGTCTTTGCAGACCGGGGAAAAAGCCGGCTTTTTCGGCAGCGGGATCCGCGCCGTCGCCACGGGACATGCGTTGCCGCACCCCTGCGCCCATACGCTCCGTCATGGTGAACAAGGAAACGTTGAACGTCAGTTGCAGGCCTGCCAGAAGAAGAAAGACCCAGAGGATGGTCGAGCCGCCGGGGCTGAGATACAACGCGGTGTTGTCATACAGGGAGCGTCCGATCATGCCTCCGCCTGTCACGTCGCCCAGGGATATGTCCCACGCGGCGCCGCCCGCCAGCAGGCAGATGGTCAGCAGGAAGCAGCCGCACCAGCGGTACCAGCGCATCGTGCAGACAGGGGAAACATAGGCCGCTCCAAGCGCCGCGAAGACGATCGGCCAGAGATAGGCGCCAATACCGAAAACATCGTTGAGAAATCCCGCGGCATAGGCGCCAAACAGGCCGGCATGGTTGCGGATGTGCGCCTTGTTGCTGACAACGTGATTCAGGCTTGGGTCGGCGGCTTCAAAGGTGACGATACTGAGCATGAGCAGCAGTGCCCAGAAGAGCAGGAAAAGGCCGAAAAGCTCACGGGAGAATTTTCTGGCTTGCGTAGCGCTACCCTCATTCAGTTGTGCAACGGAGAGATTGCGCCAGCCTTCAGGGCGGCGCGGGAACCGGCGTCAAAAGGCATTACGGGCTGAATCCAGACCTTCAGACAAAAGACGGCCGCGGGGAAGAGGGGGAAGCTCTCCCCGCCTTCTCCCGCTGGCGCAGAGAAAGCTCCCCGGCGTGGGAGCCAACGGAGAAGCTATTCCCGTCCAAGATATTCCCTGGTACGGGTATCGACCTTGATACGGTCGCCGGTATTGACAAAAATAGGAACCTGTACGGTCAGGCCGGTTTCCAGCGTGGCGGACTTTGTCACGTTGCTTACCGTATCTCCCTTGGCGCCGGGTTCGGTTTCCGTCACTTCCAGAACAAGGCTCAGGGGAATGTCGATATCCAGCGGATTCCCCTTGTAGAGCAGAACGCGGCACTGCTGGCCGTCCTTGAGAAAGCCTTCTTTGCCGTCGGTGGTTTCCACGGAGATCTGGAGTTGCTCGTAGGTCGTCATATCCATGAAGATCAACTCGTCATCCTGACGGTACAGGTACTGCATGTCCCGGCTTTCCATATCGGGCTTGCCCACTTTCTCACCGGAGCGGAAGGTGATGTCCTGCATGCGACCGGTCAGGATATTCCGCAGTTTGGTGCGCACCATCGCGCCGCCCTTACCGGGTTTGAAGTGCTGAAAGTCGACAATTTCATAAGGAATACCGTCAACTTCAATTTTAAGACCCTTGCGGAAATCTGTCGTTGAATACATGGTTCCTCCTGGAGTGTTGCGCGGATCCGCATGCCCGTACCGGACACGATGGCCCGGCGCCGCACATGGCGTTGGTACGGCTTGAGTGTACCGGGGTGTGCTGGAGACAATTGTCAGATTAAGAATTTTATATTATAAAAAAAATACAGGGAATGTCAAGCTTGAACTCGCAGTTTTACGTGAGGTTTTTATGACTCCAACGCTGACTCTGGAAACGACGGCCTACACGCTTGTCCAGATTCCGGACAGAGAGGGCGCGCAGATTGCGTTTGCCGGCCGTTCCAATGTGGGAAAATCCTCTCTTGTCAATGCGCTGGCCGGAAGGCGCAAGCTGGCCAAGGTCAGTTCTGTACCGGGCAAGACGCGTTCCATCAATTTTTATCTGGCCGAGCCCTTTGGCTTCTATCTGGTCGATTTGCCGGGATACGGTTATGCGCGGGCCAGTCATGAAGAGCGCCGCGCCTGGGGAAAGCTCCTGCACAACTATCTGTCGGGCAACAGGCGGCTGAAAGCGCTGGCCATGCTCATTGACAGCCGCCTGCCTCCCCAGAAACTGGATCTTGATCTGGCGTCGTTCGCCCGTCAGTGCGGTCTGCCTCTTCTTCCCGTCCTGACCAAGGCGGATAAGTGCAAACAGCGGGAGCGATCCGCGCGCGCGGCGGAATGGCGGGACATTGTCGGCGTCATGCCTGTTGTGACATCCGCGGAAAAACGGCTCGGTATTCCCGCCCTCTGGGAGGCGCTGGCCAAAGCGGCGGGCGTCGCCGCGGGGAGAGAGGGTGCGCCCGGAGGGGACGAAGAGGTGAATAAGCCCTAAAGAACGCAGCAATTCCTTAAAAGCGAAGGAGACGCCAATGCCCTGTGAAACAGACATAAAGTAAAACTTGAACGGAGGTAAAGCTCAGAAGGCTGTGCCCACAACCTGCTGCTCCCTACCATAAACCGCTCTGACGGAGACGCTTACTCCGGTTGCTGGCTGGCGCCTTGCGGATCCATATGTATGGTAATGCGTCCAAGAACGGGGAACAGATCGCGTAGAGCCCGCTCCAGCCGCAGTGTGACGGCATGAACCTCCCGCACGGAGAGGTTGGGCGCCACCTCACAGTGAAAGGAGAGGGAGGGGCCGTAAAGAGGCTGGGTGTGTATGCGTATTCTGTGGGGGCGCGTTATCAGGGGATCTTCCTCCACCAGCCGCTTGATCGTAGCGGTGACGGTCTTCCTCAGAGGGTCGTCGCCATCGCCGGAGAGGCGCGCTTCGGTAAGGCTGCCTTCCGGCTCGATGAGGCTGACGACGGTGGCCGGTTTCAGTGTGGCGGCCACATGTGTCTCAAATTTGTGGACGCGATCGTGCGCTGTCCGGAAATCCTCTCCGGCGGGAACCGCCACATGCAGCTCTATGGCGTTGTGCCGGGGGCTGCGCATGATATGTATGTCATGCACGGAAACGGCATGCTGCGATGCCAACTGGGCGATGATGGTCATGGGATCCCTGTCGCGAGGGCAGGCGCGTACAGGTTCGGTATGCACGGTGACATCCGCCCCCGGCACGACGGCTTGCACGGCCAGCGCCGCATCGTGCGCCAGCCTATGGCTGGAAGTGACCCGTATTTGCGGATCAACGCCGATCACGAGATCGACGAAGGTATTGGGGCCGCTCGTGCGCTGACGGACACGCTCTACGGTAAGAACGCCCGGTACGCCTGCCACCCGTTCACGGATGGCATCCTGCTCTTCCTTTGAACCGGAGTCCATGAGCGTATCGATAGCGGAACGGGCCATGCGGATGCTGGCCTGAAAAATGATGGCGGCCACGATAAGGGCGGCTACGGTATCCGCCTGTTCCAGCAGGCGCGCGGCGGGGCCGCTCAGATGCAGTTTGTCCGCCAGCCAGACGGCGCTGACACCGGCAAGGACAACGAGCGACGACAGAATGTCCGTCGCAAAATGCAGCGCGTCCGCTTCCAGCGCCTGGCTTTTGTGTTTGGCGGCAACCTTGCGCAGAATCCGCACACGGTTGATATCCAGGGCAACGGAGAACGCCATGACAAGCATCCCCCAGACGGAAGGCGCCACGGGGCTGCCGCCTTCAATCAGGCGGTGCGCGCCTTCATAGACGACCCAGAAACAGGTCGCGAAAAGCAGGAGGGTTTCCGCAAGCGCGGAAAGGTTTTCGACCTTGCCATGCCCAAAGGGGTGCGACGCGTCGGCAGGGCGGGAGGAAATACGAACGGCCAGCAGGGTCATGATGGCCGCCAGCAAATCCAGACCGCTGTGCAGGGCTTCGGATAATATCCCCAGACTGTTGGTGGCAAGCCCCACCGCAAGCTTGATGGCGGTAAGCAGAAGTGCCGCCAGTACGGAAATCCATGCCGCCCGGCGTTTTTCCCTGTCGGCTTCGCTGATAGGCATCATGGCAGATCTCCTTCTGTGGGAATCACCGCACTCCTCTCCCCTCTCTCATGGAAGAAAACAACGACGGCGCGCGGATAAAAAAAGCCCCTGACAATATACCCCCTGTCTGGGCAGGGGGTATATTGGGGGATGGGTGACGTTTTTTTGTCTTCTCTGTAATTATAACCAGGTAAACCACCGCTTCCATGAGCCTTCACGGCGCTCGCGCGTGGCTTCTGTCTGCTGCTGGCGGTAGTTGTGATAGGCGGCGACAGACTTTTCCCGTGCATGATCGGCGGTTTCGGGGACGTCGGGGAATTCCCGGACAATGAATTCGTAACGCCGCCAGGCCGGGCCATAGTTGCCCATATGCCAGAATACATCAGCGATATAGAGCTCATGCTCCGCCATGCGTTTGCGGCACAGGGTGATATTTTCACGCGCCTGGGCCACATAGGGAGTATCGGGATAGGTCTGCACCAGACGCTTGAAGTACTCGCAGGCCTCTTCAAGGATGGTCGTAGCCCTGTCCACTGAACGGAATTGATTCATCAGGGCATTGCCCGTCTGAAAGAGAACGTAGGGTACGGCCTCATGGCGTGGATGGAGGGACTCAAAATCCTTGTAGGCTTCCGTGGCCAGCCCGTATTCGCCGTCAAGGTAGTAGGCGTCGGCAAGCGCCAGTTCCGCCTCGATGGTATAGGGGCTGAAGGGGTAGGCGTCCCGCAGTTTGTTGTAGTATGCGACGGCGCCCACGTAATCCTTCTCCCGCATGGCGTCGTTGCCAGCTTCAAAGATTTCCTGCGCCGTATCTTCGGCGGGCGGCAGATAGACCATGTCGATAATGCCGCATCCTGAAAAGGCGAAGACGGCAAACGCAAGCGCCACTGGGCGAAGAAAGGATTTACGCATGGAGTTGTTCCATCAGAACAAAGGCTGCCTGTGCGGCGGTTGCGCCGTCGCCCGCGGCGGTGACGGCCTGCCGGCAGAGTTTTGAGCGCACGTCTCCCGCGGCGAAGATACCGGGAACAGAGGTACGCATTTCCGTATCTGTGATGATGAATCCCCGCGCATCCCGATCCACTTCATGGGGAAGAAAGGCGGTGCGCGGTTCCATGCCGACATAGACGAACAGGCCGTTGACCTTGAGCGTACGGCGTTCACCGGTGACAAGATGCCTCACGACGACGCCCGTCAGGCCGGCTATCAGATCCGCCTCAAGCTTTTCGACGGCGCTGTTGAGCACAGGCTCTATCCTGTCGGACAGAGAGGCGATCTTGTCCTGGTAGACCTGCGCCCCCCGAAAACTGTCACGGCGGTGAATGAGATAGACCTTGGAGGCGATTTTGGACAGATAGAGGCTTTCCTCCAAGGCGGAATTGCCGCCGCCGACAACAGCCACGGGTTGATTACGGTAGAAGTTGCCGTCGCAGAGCGCGCAGTAGGAGACGCCGCGCCCCTGGAGACGATCCTCGCCCTCAATGCCAAGAGGGCGATGGGCGGCTCCTGTACAGACAACGACCGTACGGCAAAGATATTTGCTTTCTCCCGCCACAACGGTAAAGGCTCCGGCATGTCCGCTGACGCTTTCCACGGTATCGCGGGAGCGTGTCACCGTCAGATTCTCAATGTGGGCGGCAAGGAGGTCGGCAAGCTCGTAGCCTTTGATGCCCTTGGGAAAACCGGGATAATTTTCCAGGATATCGGTTTGCAGAATCTGGCCTCCGGCCGCAAGGTTTTCAAAAAGGATTACCGAACAGCCGGAGCGCGCAAGATAGAGGGCCGCCGATATACCGGCCGGGCCGCTGCCGATGATGGCGGCATCAAACGTACTCATGCCAGCGCCTTGGTATCCAGCAGTTCCTTGAGGGAGGCTTTGGCGACGGCGCCCGTCACCTGTTCCACAGCCTCTCCTCCCTTGAAGAGAATAAGGGTGGGGATGGCGCGGATACCGAATTTTGTCGGTGTCGCGGGGTTTTCGTCCACATTCATCTTGGCGATGATCACACGGCCCTCATATTCTTCGGCGAGTTCGTCGATCACAGGCCCGACGGCGCGGCAGGGGCCGCACCACGGAGCCCAGAAATCCAGCAGCACAGGCAGATCGGATTTGAGTACAAGACTTTCAAACGTAGCGTCGGAAATTTGCGTCGCCATGAAAAACTCCTTTCGTTCGGGACTGCGTCCCATGCGAGGGATGGATCCCTTTCAGACTTTTCCCAAAATAGTTGCCTTGTCCCCGGCTGTCAAGGCTTGTCCGCACGCCGCATATCGTCGGGGATGGGGCGGCCGCGCGGAATGGTTTCCAGGGACAGCGGGTGTTCCCAGCCTTCCCGCCCCAGCAGCCAGCCGGCATGGGCCACCATGGCCGCGTTGTCCGTACAGAGACGCGGCGAGGGAAACAGAGCCTCGCCTCCCCGGCCGCGCATGAGCGCCGTTGCCCGTTCGCGCAGCATGGTATTGGCGGCGACGCCGCCGGCAACGATAAGACGGCGCAAATCCGGATTGCGCGCCAGCGCGCGCCGCGTTTTCTCCATGAGGGTGTCCACGACGGCCATGTTGAAAGACGCGCAGCCGTCCTTCAGCCTCTGTGGCGCGGCATCCGGATCGCTCAGGGGGCGAGGCCATGGCGACGCCTTGAAGAGCTGCGCAATCCATGTCGCGGCGGCGGTTTTCAGACCGCTGAAACTGAAGTCGAGATTGTCGTTATCCAGATAGGGGCGGGGAAAAAGGCGCGCGTCCGCCCTCCCCTGGCGTGCCAGCATATCCAGCAGCCGGCCGCCGGGATAGGCCAGCCCCATCAGCTTGCCAGCCTTGTCAAAGGCCTCACCCGCGGCGTCGTCCAGCGTCCGCCCAAGCTGGGTGATGCGGTTTGGGGCGTCCATGCGGTAAAGATGGGTATGCCCGCCGGATACCAGCAGGCCAAGCGCGGGGAACAGCGTCGCGCCTTCAAGGCCGGCGGCCATCAGATGCGCGTGCAGATGGTTGACGCCCAGCAGGCGGGCTCCGCTGCCCAGTGCCAGTCCCTTGGCGAAGGCGACGCCGACCAGCAGGCTTCCCAGCAGACCCGGCCCACGCGATACCGCGATAACGTCGCATCTGTCCGGGGTAAACCCCGTGCGCCGCGCGAGCTCATCGTACAGGGCGCCCAGAAAACGGTAATGCTCCCGCGAGGCAAGCTCCGGCACAACACCACCAAAAAGCGCGTGTATATCCGCCTGCGTCGCGAGAACAGCATCCTTCAGGCGGCCGTCCTCCACCAGGGCGAGGGCGGTTTCATCGCAGGAGCTTTCAATGCCGAGGCAACGCACGGGTCACCGGTTCCCGTGACGGGCGTAGACGGCTTCCACGGCCTCCACATCCCGGCTGGAGCCGATATAGAGGGGCGTGCGCGCATGCAGGGTCGCCGGTATGCGTTCAAGGATACGCCCATGACCATCGCTGGCCTTGCCGCCCGCCTGCTCCGCCAGAAAGGCCAGGGGCGAGGCCTCGCACATGAGGCGCAGTTTCCCCTCCGGTTTGCCGGCGCAGGGCGGATAAAGGTAGATGCCACCGTACAGAAGTGTGCGGTGAAAATCGGCCACGAGCGACCCTACATAGCGTGAGGAGTAGGACCCGCCCCGGGAACTTCTTGCCGTATGGAACCATTCGACGGCTTCCCTCGCGGGAGCGTCCCATTGCTCGCGGTAACCCTCGTTGACGGAATAGACGTACCCCTGCGCAGGAATACGGATATTGGGGTGCGACAGCAGAAACTCCCCGACGCCCGGGTCAAGGGTGAAACCATGCACCCCCTGTCCGGTGGACAGCACCAGCATGGTGGAAGGCCCGTAGAGGATATAGCCGGCGGCTACCTGCTCCACTCCGGGGCGCAGCACTTCTTCAAGCGATACTTCACCTTTTGCGCCATGCGGACGCCTGTGAAGGGAAAAAATCGTACCGACGTCCACATTGACATCAATATTGGAAGATCCGTCCAAAGGGTCAAAAATGAGGATATAGTCCCCTCTGGGAAATTCCTCCCCCACACGGATAAGATCAGGCTCTTCCTCAGAGGCCATGGCGCAGACAGCCCCGCTGCGTTCCATGCGGTAGATAAGGATGCGGTTGGCGATGGCGTCCATTTTCTGGACCTTCTCTCCCTGCACATTGACTTCTCCCGTACCGCCAAGAATATCCAGCAGGCCAGCCTGACTGATGCGC
The DNA here is from genome assembly GCA_934546745.1 of uncultured Desulfovibrio sp. Taxonomy (GTDB): domain Bacteria; phylum Desulfobacterota; class Desulfovibrionia; order Desulfovibrionales; family Desulfovibrionaceae; genus Desulfovibrio. The sequence goes on from CAKTDV010000019.1 coordinate 56,636, forward strand.
CTGGAAATGGTCTTGCCCGAGAGAATCAGATCATACAGGAGACCGGTAAACATGCCGGTAGCCTGGGGAGTCATTTTCTGACGCAGCAGCAGATGCTCGGTAACCGTAATGTCTGCCATGACAAACTCCACGAAAACGTAAAAAGTCGCTGTGGGGAGGGAGGATGCCAGTAGGGGGCATCCCCCTCGCTGTTACCGCGGCCCGAAGGGGCTGGGGCGTCCGCCCGGAAGCAGACGCGGACCTTCTTCCGTTGGCTGATGTTCCACGGGCGTCGCTGGTGTTTCCTGTTGTTCCCGCGGCGTTTGCGCGGCGCTTTTTTCCTGTGGTTCTGATGGTTCCGTCATGGCCGGCGCTGCCGTCGCTTCTGTTTCGTGAGCGCCCGGCACCGGGGACGGCGTCTCGTCGGAGGGGGTGTGGCGGGGACCGAAAGGACTTGGCCGCGCGGTCTCATCCGCGCTTCCAAAAGCTTCTCCGGGTTCGGGGATGGGGGCCACTTCCAGCGCGCGCGGATCTATTTGCAGGCGGCGCACACGGCGCTCCCGCAACGGTCGATCCACTTTGACATTTTCGCCTTCCAGCTGACGTTCGCGCACCTGACGGCGCGGCGGAGCGGCGTTTTCCGGGGCTTGCAGCAGAGGCGCTCCGGGAAGGGCCACCCCGGTGTCGGAAGCGCTCTCCACCTGAGGGGGAAGCCCTTCCTCCGATGCTCCAAAAGGTTGGGAAAAGGCGTCGTTTTTGCGTTCCGGCATGGGAGGCGGCGGCAGTTTATCCCTTTGTCTGGGATAGTGGATCTGATTTTTTTCTTCGCTGCCTGCCGGGAAGTTTCCAGATTCCACCACGGCAAAGACAAGCGGGAGATTCCCGAAATAGCGCACCATGTAATAAAAGGAACCCGCCTGATTGGAGCATGTGCCGGAAGAACTCCGTTGAATGGCCTCATCCCAGCGAACACCCGCCAGTGGTGTGGAGGCATAGTCGAAACGTCCGGGCCAGAGCAGTCCGTGTGGAGACAGGATGACAATATCTTCCGGGCTGGCCGCATAGCGCATGAGATTGCGCATATCAAAATGCACGGCTACCAGCCCAAGAAAGGCGGTACCGTCATAGAGGGGAGAAGCAAGCAGAACTTCCGGCCCCAGCGGGCTTGCCTGCACGTCAGCCCGCAACGCGCGGCTGTTCTGCTTCTTGTCCTCATAGAGCAGCGGGATATAGTCAATCTGTTTGAGGGAGGTTGCCGGTTCCTGCCCGATAATTGTGCCATCATACTTTATTCCGGCAACACCGTTAATCCACGGGTAGTCGTTGAAAACACTGGTCAGCCATTCCCGTGTCGGAGGTTTGTCCGCGTTGAGCATCAAACGTTCCAGTTTCCCGAGCTCCACATCAATGCCCATCATGCAGGTCGTCAGCGCCAATGCCCGAGGGGAAAGATCGCCCTTCTCGCCGTAATCGACTTCAGCAGGTGGACTGACATAGGTATACCAGAAGTTTTTTGTCGTCTTCCAGACATTTTTTGTGGGCTGATAGCTGCTGCACGCTGTGGCCAGCGACGCCGCAGTCAGCAGGACTACGAAACGGTACGGCAGTTTTGACACGCTTGTCTCCTGTCCCCTGTTCGAGAAGACCTTTTGCAAAAGCAACATGATCCAGAGCGGTTTCACATTGAAAACGCGACCGCGAAAAATGCCCTAATGAGCGCGATTTTCCAAGGCTTTGGCAAGGCTTGTCAGGACGCTGAGCACCTGCTCCTTGCCCGTAGGCGCTTTGGCGGGAATTTCCTCCACGGCGGGGGTAGGCACAGAGCCGCCCAAGCGGGCCTGCAAGGTGATGATACGCTGTGCAAGTTCGTTTTTTTCAAAGCCGTCGGCTGCCTGCTCCAGTTCCTGGTAGATTTCGAGAGCTCCCTGTATGTCACCCTGCTCTGCCAGCACCTCAGCCATGGAGCGCGTGCGAATGGAGAACGTTTCCTGATGGGCGTCTTCCGCGGGGAACGCTTCCCGCATCTTCGGGGCGGCATCGCCTTCAGGAGTGGAAAGATCCGTCATGTCGTGCATCAAAGGCGTATCACTGGCATCAGGCAGCTCTTCCGCAGACAGCTCTTTCGCAAGGACAAGGTCAAGATCAGCGGCCGCGCCTTCGTCCACTTCCATACCGGCAAACAAGGCATCGTTTTCGTCCGCGGTATCGGCGGACGGTGCAAAGGCATGCTCTTCGTCCTCAATGGACGCGGTTTCCTGTACGGGTTCCTCCACAGGCTCCTCAACGACGGGAAGATCGCTGGCGGCGGGCATCGTCTCGGCCATACCGGCGAAATCATCTTCCAGCGGCGCGGCTTCCTGTACGGTTTCCTCCGCGGGTTCCTCCATGACGGGAAGATCGCTGGCGGCGGGCATCGCCTCGGCCATACCGGTGA
>CAKTDV010000020.1 GCA_934546745.1 uncultured Desulfovibrio sp.
CAAACGGTGGCGAGGTATTGCTCCCAGATATGCGAAGAATCTCACTTCGTTTGAGGCTGCCGTACAAATCCGCTGTATAGCGATATGGCTCAAGGTGTTAACTTAATCTCGTATAGACACTACCTAGGTTTTTACTGTTTTTTTTCAAAAAATTGTAAATACACTTTCATCAACATGGCGCACGCCTCCCGACGCCGCCTCTCTTGTGGCTTTTCAAAGAATGGCGTACTGTAAATAATCCCGTGTCAGATGTGTGGAACGGCAAGCCGGAAAGGAAGCGTATGCTCTGATCTGGCATCGCGCCGCACGGGCATCTTCAATAACGATCACTGATGAGGAAAGGCGCGGAGGCGCCGCCCTTCGCAACCGCAGGAGGAACGCATGTCCGAATTGCGCACAACGCCGCTTACGGCGTGGCACTCGGCCCACGGGGCGAAAATGGCGCCCTTTGCGGGCTGGGCAATGCCCATCCAGTATGAGGGTATCCTTGTGGAGCATCTCCACACCCGCCAGCATGCGGGGATATTTGACATCTGCCACATGGGCGAATTCCTCATTTCAGGCCAGGGTGCGGGCGCGGCGCTTGCGGCGGCCGTGAGCCACAACCTTGCCACGCTCAAGGCGGGGCGCTGCCGTTACGGTTTTCTTCTCAACGAACAGGGTAACGTTCTGGATGACTGCATCGTCTACCGTTTTGGCGATGACGATTTCATGATCGTGGTAAACGCGGCCTGCGCCGCGGGCGACTTTGCCACGCTGCGCGCGCGTCTTCCTGAAAGCGTCTCCCTGCGGGACGTTTCCGAAGAGACCGCCAAAATCGATCTTCAGGGTCCGGACGCACTGGACGTGCTGGAGTCTCTGACAGGCGGGAATTTCCATTCCCTGCCCTATTTCGGCTTTGTCAGAACCGCATGGGACGGCGCGCCTCTGCTGGTCAGCCGCACAGGGTACACCGGGGAGCTGGGTTTCGAGCTCTACCTCCCTCCGACAAAGGCGCTGGCGTTCTGGGAAGCCCTGCTCAGGGACAGCCGCGTCAAGCCTGTGGGCCTGGGGGCCCGCGATACCCTGCGTCTTGAGGCCGGTCTGCCTCTGTACGGCCATGAACTGGACGAGCATCATAACCCCGCCGAAGCCGGCATGGGGCGTATGATGACAAGCGAAGCCGAATATGTGGGCAAGGCGGGCGCGGGCGAGATTCGCCAGTGCCTGCTGGGCCTTGAGCTGGAAGGCCGCCGCGCCGCCCGCAACGGCGACGCCGTCCTGCTCGACGGCAAGGAAGCCGGCGTCGTGACAAGCGGTTCCTTCGCGCCATCGCTGGGCAGGGTCATCGCTTTCGCATGGGTGAACAGGGACGCCGCCCGCGCGACGGACTTCACCATCAGAACGGCCCGCGCCGAACTCAGGGCGTCTAAGGCCGAAGTGCCCTTCTACAAGGACGGTACGGCCCGGAAAAAACTCGTCTAGAGCGGGTTCACCGTGAACATGTGACCGCGCCGCCGCGGCGTCACGCGGTGGATGCCGCTGCCGCGGCGTGAAATGCAACATCTTTTCTGGAGGAGACAACCATGTCCTATCCCGCCGATTTTCTCTATGCCGCCAGCCACGAATGGGCCGATATCAACGGTGACGAAGCCGTCGTGGGCATCACCCATTTCGCACAGGAGGCCCTGGGCGACATTACCTATGTGGAACTGCCCGCCGTGGGCGATACCGTGAGCGCCGGCAAGGAATTTGGTTCCGTGGAATCCGTGAAGGCGGCCAGCGATCTTATTTCGCCGGTGAGCGGTGAAATCATCGCCGTCAATGACACACTGGAGAACGCTCCCGAACAGATCAATGCCAAGCCCCATGAGGCATGGATCATTCGTGTGAAACTGTCCGGCAAGCCCGAAGGGCTGATGGATGCCGCCGCCTACGAAGAGCACTGCAACAACGAGCATCACTAGCCGTCCGCCGCGCCCCGCGCCGCGCGCATGATTTTCCGTGGATGCGCGGTGGCAGGGCACGTCCGTGCGATCTGATCGGTTATGTCGGAGAGGCGACTCTCCCTTTCCCGGGTGTTCCCGTGCCGCTGCCATACTGGAGCGGCGCGGTTCTCCCGGGAGGCCTCGGGCATCGCCGCCGAGGTTCCCTCCAAGCCAGCTTCGCCAAGGAGAGATCCATGCCCTTCATTCCCCATACGCCGGAAGAAACGCGGGAGATGCTCGCGACCGTCGGCGTCCGTACCCTGGACGATCTTTTTGCCGATATCCCGGCTTCCATGCGCGCCAAACGTCTCAATCTCCCCAAGGGACAGAGCGAAGCCGCCATCTGCGCCTATTTCGAGGATATGGCGGCACGCAATCACACAGCGCTCATCTCTTTTCTGGGGGCGGGGTTCTATAACCACGTCATTCCCAAGGCTGTCGACGCCCTGGCCGGACGCAGCGAGTTTGCCACAGCCTACACTCCCTATCAGGCGGAATGTTCGCAGGGTACCCTGCAGGCCATATTTGAATTTCAGACAGCCGTAAGCCGCCTGTTTGACATGGAATGCGCCAACGCCTCCATTTACGACGGCGGCACGTCCCTGTTCGAGGCGGCCATGATGGCCGTTCGCGCCGCCAGACGCTCCGTCATCGTGCTGGACGAAGCCGTCAATCCCCTGTGGCGCGCGATGCTGCAAACCTATGCGGCGGGCCTCGACGTGACCTTCAGGGTCGTTCCCCAGAACAACGGCCTCAGCGACATGGAATCCCTCAAGGCCGCCGTCGGCGATGACACAGCCGCCGTCATCGTCCAGAATCCCAATTTCTTCGGGGCCATTGCGGACTTCAGCGACCTCTTCGCCCACGCGCGGGCCCACAAGGCCCTCGGTATCCTCTCCGTCTACCCCGTCATGCAGGCCGTGCTGAAAACGCCCGGCGAAATGGGAGCGGATATTGCCGTGGCCGAAGGGCAGAGCCTCGGCCAGCCTCTTTCCTTTGGCGGCCCCTATCTCGGTCTCATGGCGTGCCGCAAGTCCCTTGTCCGCCAGATGCCCGGCCGCATTGTGGGCCGTACCCAGGATGTGGACGGCAAAACAGGCTACGTGTTGACACTTCAAGCCCGCGAACAGCATATCCGCCGCGCCAAGGCGACGTCCAACATCTGCTCCAACCAGGCTCTCTGCGCGCTGCGCGCCCTCATCCATATGTGTCTGCTTGGTCCGGACGGCCTTGCCCGCACGGCCGAAAACAATATGGCGCTGGCCCGCTACGCCGTGGAACGCCTTACCGCGCTGCCCGGCGTACGCCCGCTCAACGACGCCCCCTACGGTAATGAGGTAGCCCTGCGCCTGCCGTGCCCCGCCTCGCGTATTGTCAACGAGCTTGCCGGACATGGCTGCGTACCCGGCTATCCTGTGGCGGACGCCTATCCCGGCATGGATGACGTCCTGCTGCTGGCCTGCACGGAAAGCAACAACCGCCATCAAATCGGCTTTCTGGCCGAAAGCATGGGAGCACTGCTGTGAAAACCATTTTTGCCGAATCCGTAGAAGGCCGCAAGGCCGCCGGGTATGCCGTGCCCGTGGACGAACACGCCCCCAGGGCCGCGGACATGCTGCCGGCCGGCCTGCTACGCAAGAATCCTCCGCGCCTGCCCCAATGCTCCGAGCTGGACGTGGTGCGCCACTTTACCGGGCTTTCCAGGCTCAACTACAGTGTGGACGCCAATTTTTATCCCCTTGGCTCCTGCACCATGAAATACAACCCCAAATTCTGCGAATACGTGTGCGCCCTTCCCGGTTTTGCCCGTCTGCACCCCCTGCTTGCCCAGCTGCCCCGCACGGCCACCTATACGCAGGGAGCCCTTCAGTGCCTCTATGAAGCGGAACAATGGCTCTGCGAACTCACGGGCATGAAGGCCTACACCTTCCAGCCCATGGCGGGCGCCAATGGCGAATTCACCGGTGTGCAGCTCATCGCCGCCTATCACCGCTCCAAGGGGCGCAGGCGCTCCAAAATGCTGATTCCGGACTCCGCCCACGGCACCAATCCCGCCTCCGCCGCCCTTGCCGGTTTTGAAGCCGTCAATATCGAATCGCGCGACGGCATGGTGGACCCCGAAGCGTTGACGAAGGCCATCGCCCAGTATCCTGACGATGTGGCGGGTCTCATGATGACCTGCCCCAATACCTTGGGCCTCATGGAGACAAAGCTCCCGGCCATCACCGGGGAACTGCGCAAAATCGACGCCCTGCTCTATTACGACGGGGCCAACATGAACGCCATTCTCGGCAAGATGCGTGTGGGTGACGCCGGTTTTGACGTGGTGCATCTCAATGTGCACAAAACCCTCAGCACGCCGCACGGCGGCGGCGGCCCGGGCGCGGGCCCCGTCGGCGTGGGCGAGCGGCTGCTGCCTTTCCTGCCCAGGCCCCGTGTGCGCCGCCGGGAGGATGGCGTCTACTGGCTTGACGGGGACCTTCCCCAGAGCATCGGCAAAATTGGCCCCTTCTACGGCAGCTTTGCCGTCATAGCCCGCGCGCTGGCCTACATGATGCGTCTTGGAGGCGAGGGGCTTGCCCGCGTGGGTGAATACGCCACGCTCAACGCCAACTACCTCAAAAAACTCCTTGAGGGTACGCTCGACATCCCCTACAGCCGTATCTGCGCGCACGAATTTGTGGCCTCCGCTCCAGAGGGGCTGCGCGCCCTTGATATCGCCAAGGGACTTCTTGATCGCGGCTTCCACGCCCCGACCATCTATTTCCCGCTGATTGTCCACGAATGCCTCATGGCCGAACCCACGGAAACGGAAAGCAAGCAAACCATCGACGCCTTTGCCGATGCCATCAAGGAGATCGTCGCACTGGGCAGGACCAATCCTCAGGCCCTGCTCGACGCTCCCGTCACTCTGCCTGTGCGCCGCATGGACGAAACGGCCGCCGCCCGGCAGATGGTGCTCACGGAAGATATGGGCTAGAACTGCCCGTTCCACTGAAGGGAGAGGGTCCCCGAGCGCGTTCACGTCGAAGACGCGGAGCGCGTCAGGGGCGCTCTCCCTTTGCGATTCCCCTGTCCTTCACGGGATAGCTTTCCAGCTCCGAAGGAGGCGTATGCAATACTGGTTATTTAAAACAGAGCCCAGCTGTTACTCCTGGGACGATTTGCTCGCGGCCCCGGAGCAGACAACCTCATGGGATGGTGTGCGCAACTATCAGGCGCGCAATTTCATGAAAGCCATGAAGCTCGGCGATCAGGGATTTTTCTATCACAGCGGCGCCGCGCCCGCCATTGTGGGAATCGTGGAAATCCGTCGTGAGGCCTATCCGGATCATACGGCCTGGGATCCGGAAAACCGGCACTTCGATCCCCGCTCAACCCCGGAAAAGCCCGTCTGGGAAATGGTGGATGTCCGTCTTGCGCGGGCACTGCCCCGCCCGTTGCCGCGCAGGGACATGCTGGAATGGCCGGAACTTGCGGGCATGGAGCTGCTCAGGCGCGGTAGCCGTCTTTCCGTGCAGCCCGTCTCCGCCGTCCACTTCGCCGCCATCTGTCGCAGGATTGAGTGGCGGTAACAAGTAATCTTTTTTTTGATAGCTTCCCGCATGGCGGAAGCCATGCGGGAAAAACAGACTGCCCACAATGTCCTCTGTCATGTTTCCATCCGCGGCCGCCCCATCCGCCGGCCGGCACCGCACCCGACGGTGAGGGGCCGGCCGGATTGTCCCACTTCCTGGGGGCGCGGTGATGCCGGCTGCGCCTGATGGACGCGACCGATCTAACCGCGCTCTAGCGTTCAAAATAGGTGTAGCCGCGCAGGCCGTCCTCAAAGGCCTGCAGCACGGAAAAGCGCTCGCTGGCGGTGATGCGCCCGGAGCGCACCGCCTGTTCGGCCACGGAGCGCAGGTCCTCGATGATACGCCTCGGTTCATATTCCACATAGCCCAGAATATCGCTGACGGAATCCCCGCGGATTTCCCGGACATATTCAAAGGAGCCGTCGGGATTGGTACGGATGGAGACGACGTTGGTATCGCCCAGCAGGTTGTGCAGATCGCCGAGGGTTTCCTGATAGGCGCCCACGAGGAACACCCCCAGATAGTATTCCTCGCCTTCGCGCAGGGGATGCAGATCCAGCGTCGGCTTCATGCCCTGCGGATCGATGAACTGATCGATACGGCCGTCGGAATCGCAGGTAATATCTGAAATGATGCCCTGCCGTGAGGGAAATTCATGCAGCCGGTGAACGGGCATGATGGGGAAGACCTGATCAATGGCCCAGACGTCGGGCAGGGATTGAAAGACGCTGAAATTCCCGTAGTAGATATCGGCAAGGCTGATGTCGATATCCTGCAAATCGCGGGGAACGTGTTTGAGTTTGCGCTTTTCCCCGGCAATCTTCATGATAATGGCCCAGAAGAAGCGCTCCGCCAGCGTCCGTTCCCGCAGGCTGACGCGCCCCGCCGAAAAGAGCTGGCGAATTTCGTCCCTGTAGTAGATGGCATCGTTATAGCATTCCTGCAGATTGCGCAGACTGATGGAATGCAGCACTTCGCGCAGGTTCCGCACCGGTTCAGGCGTGTCCTCGGGCAGGGTATCGGGAAGCCGCATCTCTTCCACGACGCTCACGTCGAGAATATTGAACAGCAGCACGGAATAATAAGCCACGGTGGCGCGCCCTGACTCCGTGATGATGTGGGGATGTTCCACGTTTTCGGCGTCAAGAATGCTCATGACGGCTTCGACGACGTCGGTGCAGTATTCGCTGACGGAGTAGTTGCGGGAAGAGACATAGTTGGTATGTGTGCCGTCATAGTCCACGGCGAGCCCGCCGCCAAGATCGAGATAGCCCATGGGCGCGCCTTCCTTCACAAGGCCGCAGTAAAGCCGCGCCCCTTCCATGACGCCCTTGCGGATATCGCGTATATTGGAAATCTGCGACCCCAGATGGTAATGAAGCAGCCGGAAGCAATCGAGCATATCGTGGGCCTTGAGCGTATCCACCACGTCCACAATCTGGGCTACGGACAGCCCGAAGGTGGAGCGCTCTCCCCCGGAATCCGTCCAGTGCCCGCCCGCCTTGACCGACAGCTTGGCGCGCGCGCCGATCTTTGGACGAACGCCGATGGCCTTGCTGCGTTCCAGCACGATGTTCAGTTCGCCCGGCATTTCCAGGACGAAAAAGACGTTGAAACCGAGGCGCTGGGCCTGAAGGCCGAGATCGACGAACTCCTCGTCCTTGTAGCCGTTGCAGATGAGACAGGCCTCGGTATCGCGCATCATGGCCACGGCAGCGATGAGTTCGGCCTTGGAGCCGACTTCCAGACCGTGATGGTACTGCGCGCCGAACTGGGCGATTTTTTCCACCACCTGCTGTTGCTGGTTGACCTTGATGGGAAAAACGCCGCGGTATTGCCCCCTGTATCCCAGATCGGAGATGGCCTTGCGAAACGCCTTGTGGAGGCTGGAAATGCGGGAATCAAGAATATTTTCCACACGCAACAGCACGGGCATGTCGTAGCCGCGCTCCTGGAGCCCCGCGATAATTTCCATGATGGGAATATGCGGGCCTTCCGGGCCGTCGGGGCAGATGACGGCGTCGCCCTTCTCATTGACGTTGAAATAGCCGGCGCCCCAGTTCCGGATACCGTAAAGCTCGATGGAATCTTCCGTTCGCCATTGCCGCAACGTGTGGTTTTTTGCCAATGTCTCCTCCTGCATCCGCCCTGGGCGGTGTGACTCTTCGCGCCCGATTCGGCCCTATGTGGCCGTCTGGCGCTGTCCGGGGAAACGGCGCTCCCGGATTCACCGGGTTATTGCGCCGATCGTTCCCTATGTACGTTCTCACAGACGCAGCGTCAACAAAAGAGGCGCGCTTCCGTTGCAGGCCGGCGGTACAGAAAAAACAGGCCCGATCCGCAACCGCCGATCGAACCTGTTCCCTGTCCATGCATGCGCCGCGCCACGCGACGGTAATACCTTCGTTACCGTCGCGATCCATGTCCGGATCGGGCACGACAGGAGCGGATGGCCCGGCATTCCCGCGCCTCAGGACGCCTGATTCCGGAGCGTGGAGGGAGCGCCGGCGTCTTCCGGGCTCTCCGGCACTTCGGGGTCTTCAGGAACGTCGGGCGCGGGGAGATCCTGCCGCGGCAATTCCGGTTCAGGAAGAGGCGTCTCCCCCAGGGCGTCCGGGGAGAGTTCATGCAGGGGCCATTCCCAGAGCGCGGCGTCGGGCACCGTGGGAGCGGCGGCCTCCAGCATGAAGGGGAGCAGGTAGGCAACGCTCATGAGCAGGGCCAGCGTCAGGAAGAACTTGTGGCGCAGGGGCGTCCTGCTGCAACTGACGGCGGCCCACAGAAGGGCGGGAATCAGCCAGAGAAAGAGGGGCGCGCTCTGCAACAGGGCGTCGCTGCCGGTGAAGGCGCCGTTCTGCCAGCGTTCATACACCCCAATCCCATTGAACGTGAGCATGAACAGCCAGAGGGCCAGCCAGGCGTTGCGGGCCCAGGCCGCGCACCAGGGCAGGGTTATATTGTAGTGATCGCGGCCATAATCGTCATGTCCGCGGCGGAGCAGGAGCCAGCATGCGCCAAGGGAGGCTGGCAGCGCCAGCAGGAGAAGCAGGCTGGAGACCAGCGGCGTTGCCAGCGGGGAAAAAATATCCCGCAACGGAGGCAGATCCGGAAGATGCCCGCCGCGCAGGGCCTCAAGGAGACTGTCCGCCAGCGGCGCAAGATGGGCCGAGGCCAGGCAGCACAGAAAAGCGCCATAGGCAAAGAGCGCCTGAAAGAAGCCCAGCAGGGCGTGAAGCCACGCCGCTTTTTCCAGAGCCTTTGCCGCAAGGAATGTGAGGCTGGCCAGCAGGGCGGCCACGGCCAGCAGCAGCCATGCGGCCTCAAAAACCATGGCCAGTGGCGGCATGGGCGCAAGATAGAGCCAGATGCGCATACCGATGAGCAGGCCCCAGCCCAGCGCCATGGCGAGCATGGAAAGCTGCCGGGCGCATTTGTTGAACGATTTGCGCCGTTGCGCCGTTCCCCTGATCTGGGCCGCCGCGCCGAAAATCCCCAGGCCCGCAAGGGCGAGAAAGGCGGACGGTGGAACGGTCAGGGCGAGAATGTCCAATACGGTCTGCACAAGGGGAGAGGTGGCGAGAAAGGTCTGCACAGCGTTCATGGCAATACTCCGCCTGCGTCGGGACGGCCCCGCGGAAGGCAGGCCGCGCGTCTGTTTTTTTCCATCTATCTGCCCTAAATTTCAACGCGCCGCAAGATCGCTTGCATTGCCTGTGCTCTTGGGGCATAACCGGACAAGAGGGCCTATGAAAAATTTGCGGATATATTCCTGTGTTGTGGGGCTTTGCCTGCTGGGCTGCGGCGGAAAGGGAGAAACCTCCGCCGCGCTGGAACAGGCGGCGCAGAACAGTACCGAGCAGCGCCTTGAACGTCTGGAACAACGGCTGGCAACGCTGGATCAGCGTGTGGGCACACTGGACGAGACGACGTACGAGGTACGGACAAAAAGCGGCAAGGCAACGTCCATGATCGTTGTGCCGCGCGGCGTCGCGGAGACTTCCGTGCCCAAGGCTGTTTCCGTCCCGGAGCAAAAGAAAACGCCCGTTCCGGCCCATGCCCGCGCCGTTGATCCTGAAGCGCGCCCGGCGCCTTTCCCACGCCAGCAGCAGTCTGACCCCAAACCCGCCGCAAAGACGCCGGGAGATGCCGGAAAGGCCGCCGCGCGCCCCGCGCCCACCCGGCAGGGAGCCTCTGGCAGTATCGGCACCCCGGATCGCGTTGCCGGACCTTCCGGCAGTCTTGCGCCGGAGGCCGCCGCCCAGACGGCGCCGGCGGGCATACCGGATCTGGCGCTGCCGCCTTCCGAAGCTCCGGTACCGGATATCTCCCACCTGCGGAGCCTTACGCAGGAAAGGGCCGCTCCGCTGACGCCCGCGCCGCCGCTGACGCCCGCCCGCCAGACTGAAGGGCAGTCCGCGAACGCCGTCCCCTCCGTACCTGTCGTGCCGGCCGCGCCCGATCCCGGTTCCGCCGTGCCCGCTCTTGCGGCGCCACCCGCCGCCGCGCCATCGGCCCAGGCGGCGCCGCCCGACGGCCCCGCCCGCCAGCAGGCGGCGCCTCTTCCCCGTACGGGCAAAGGGGAAAAGGCCGCCTATGAACAGGCCCTGCGCACACTGAACGGTGGCCGCACGGCCGACGGCATCGCCCAGTTCCAGGACCTCTTGCAGCGGTATCCGCAGGGCCGCTACGCCGCCAATGCGCGGTACTGGATCGGCGAAGGCTATTACGCGCAGGGCAAGCTTCAGGATGCCTTACGGCAATTCCAGACGGTAGATCAGTCGTTTCCCCGGCATCACAAAACGGCGGATGCCCTGCTCAAGGCGGGCATGACCATGAGCCGCCTCGGCGATGCGCAGGGCGCGAAGCAGCAGTACCAGAAGGTTCTTGATCGTTTCCCCCAGTCACAGGCGGCCAAACGCGCCCGTGCCCTCCTCCGCTGATATGGAACCGTGCCCGCGCTGGCGTGAACTTGACGCCGGACAGCGCAAGGAATACTGGGCCGCCCTCGCTCTCCGGCATTGCCGGGGCCTGGGGGCCCGTTCCTGTCTCAAGCTTGTCCATACCTACGGATCGGCCCGTGCCGCCGTGCGTCACTGTGGGGAATGGAGAGCCATTGGTCTTCGCCCGGAACCGGGAAGCGCACTCAGAAGCGCCGCCTGGCGCGCATCCGCCCGTGAGGAATGGGATGCCGCTGTGAGGCTTAATCCGGGCATTCTCCTCTGGACGGATCCCCGCTATCCGCCCCTGCTGCGGACGCTGCCGGATGCCCCCATCTTTCTTTACTGTGAGGGTGACAGTTCTCTGTTGCGCTCGCCCTGCTTCGCCATTGTCGGCGCGCGCAGGGCTGGCGATCAAGCGCGCGCCATCGCGGCGCACATGGCGCGCGCGATCGCTGCCGGAGGGCTTGCCGTTGTGTCCGGCATGGCCCAGGGGATCGACGCTGCCGCCCACGGCAGTGCCGTCCGGCAGATCGGACGCAGTATCGGCGTTCTTGGGACAGGCATCGACATCTCCTACCCCGCGTCAAATCGATGGCTGTTCGATCGCATGCGGCGTGAGGGGTTGCTGCTGTCGGAGTTTGCGCCCGGTTCCCAGCCGAAACCCGCCAATTTCCCCGTGCGCAACCGCATTATCAGTGGCCTCAGCCTTGGCGTCCTCGTGGTCGAGGCAGCGGAGCGATCCGGAAGCCTGATTACCGCCCGTCTGGCGCTGGAACAGAATCGCGATGTCTACGCCGTGCCCGGCGCGCCGCTGGACAGCCATAGTTTCGGGACGCACAATCTCGTCCGGCAGGGCGCGCACGTTGTTTTCAATGCGGAAGACATCCTGCGCGATTTGGCGCCGCGTCTGCGTGAGTACGGTTTTTCTCCGCCGCGCTCCCAGGCCGGGGAAGAAGCTGAAGAAGCGGCGCGCGTCGTTCCTGAAGAGGGCGGAACTGACGCCGCGCGGCCCGCGCCCGGCAACCCTGCCGCCGATCCCGCCGTGTTGTCCGACGTTCTGCCGGAGGACTTGCGTCATGCGCTGCCCGGTCTTTCCGAAGACACCGCCGGGGATGGCGCGCGGATTCTGGAGGCCCTGCGCCGCCACGGCCCGCTTCAGGCCGACGATCTTGCGACCGCCACCGCGCTGGAAATCGACGCGCTTCGCGCCGCGCTGATCGGTCTGGAGCTGGACGGAGAGATACGCTGTCTGCCCGGCGCGCGCTATGAGGCCCTCGCATGACAACGCGCCGCGCCCCCATCCGTGTTTTTCTGGATGAACCTCTTGCCAGTGGCGAGGCGCGGGCCATCGAGGATTTTCTCCAGTGGCTGGATGTTCAGAAGGGCGCTTCTGCGGCGACGAGGCGCGCCTACGCGACGGATTTGAGGCAGTTCGCGCAGTTTCTGTCCCGGCGGGGCTGTGCGCTGGCGGAGCCGGATCGTATTGGACGGGGCGATGTGGAAGCCTTTGTGGCGGAGCTGTTCCGCGCGGGAGAAGCCAGAAGCTCCCTTGCGCGCAAACTTGCCGCCGTGCGGACGCTGTTCCGTTTCTGGGTGCGGATTGGCCTGCTGGAAGACAACCGCGCCGCCCGCGTCCCCAACCCCCGGCAGGAGCAGCATATTCCCCGGCTGCTCAATGTGGACGAGACCTTTTCCCTGCTGGACGAACCCGGCAGGACAACCGTCGCCGCCGCGCCAAAAGAGCGCCGCCTGCTGTGCCGGGATCTGGCGCTGGCCGAATTGCTCTACGGTTCCGGCCTGCGCATTTCGGAGGCCCTGCAACTGGACGTGGGCGATGTGCGTTCCGGCGAGCAGATTGTGCGTGTCACCGGCAAAGGCGCCAGGGAGCGCCTTGCGCCCATGTCCGATACGTCCGTGCGGGCTCTGGCCCAGTGGCTGATCGAACGTTCGGCGCTGGCCGATCCCGGCGAGACGGCGCTTTTCGTGGGTGCGCGCGGACGCCGCCTCAACCGCCGCGAAGCGGCGCGAAGGCTGGGCCTGCTCTGCCACAAGGCCGCGCTGGACAAGACTATCTCGCCCCATGCCCTGCGGCATTCCTTCGCAACACACCTTCTTGATGCCGGAGCAGATTTGCGCAGCGTCCAGGAGCTGCTGGGGCACCGGCGCCTCAGCACGACGCAGCGCTATACGCAGGTGAGCCTGGATCGTCTGCTGCGCGTCTATGACGCCGCGCACCCCAGGGCGCACGAAAAAAAGGAAAGGAGTTCTTCCCATGACGACGATGAGCCTGACATACCGCGGTGATCTGCGCGTGGAATGCACCCATGACGAAAGCGGCGCAACCTTCATGACCGACGCCCCCAAGGACAACAACGGCAAGGGCGAGGCCTTTTCTCCCACAGATCTGTGCGCCACCGCCGTGGCCGCCTGCGCCATGACCATTATCGGCATCTATGCCAGGAACCACGACGTGGACGTGAACGGCATGACCGCTACCGCCACCAAGGAGATGAGCGCCAATCCCCGGCGCATCGGCAAGATCGAGGTGACGTTCGTCATGCCCGATCGTGAATATTCCGACAAGCAGAAAACGCTGATCGAACGCGCCGCCCACACCTGCCCCGTCCATCTCAGCCTGCATCCTGACGTGGAGCAGATCTTCACCT
Organism: uncultured Desulfovibrio sp.; assembly: GCA_934546745.1. GTDB lineage: Bacteria > Desulfobacterota > Desulfovibrionia > Desulfovibrionales > Desulfovibrionaceae > Desulfovibrio. The sequence continues at coordinate 13,152 of CAKTDV010000020.1, forward strand.
TCAAGTGGAGTAACTAGAGCCGTTTGCGTTTGAAATCCTCCCATTTCAAACGTGACGCTGTCTTTCCCTGTGCGCGGACGCGGCCAGCCGCTCTGGCATCCGCCAGAGCGGTCGCGTTTTCATCAAAAATTCCTTTGTGGTTTGAAACCTCCCCCTTCAGGGGGGAAAAGAATGGTTGACAGGACGGCGAAGCCGAGGAGAGCCTTTTCTGTAACCCCTCCCTTCAGGAGGGGCAATCCGCACGACCCCTATCCGTCGGTTGCGGAGTCAGTCGGCGGATGGGGCGACTGTGGATTGAAACATGGGACGCCGTTTCAACGTCCCGCGCCCCTGCGGGAGGCGCGCCGCCCAAAAGAAGGGCTGCGAAAAAATTTTGCGGGAAAGCGATTTTTTTCCGTAGAAAAAACAAGTTGTTGAAGGTTTTCAAAAGCCTATTTCCGCCGCTGTCTGGCCAAAGGGTCTTGGCAAGGCGCTGTGGTTGTGCTAAAAAGAACAAAGCAAGGAAACAAGGCATTTGCCTTTTTCGTATCACCCTGAAGGAGACTGAACCATGTCCGCACTTGTTCTTGGGCACATGAATCCTGACACCGACAGCATCATTTCCGCCATTGCCGCCGCGGACCTGTACAGCAAACGCGGCTTGGACGTGACCCCCGCCGCTCAGGGCGCGCCCACTCCCGAAACCGCATTCGTGCTGAAAAAGTTCGGTCTCACCGCTCCCCAGGTCGTGGCCGATGTGGCCGGCAAGGAACTGTATCTTGTCGACTACTCCGATCTTGCCCAGGCCCCCAAGGGCATGGACAGCGCCACGGTGCTCGGCATTGTCGACCACCACAAGCTCGGCGATGTGACCACCTCCTCGCCCCTGGAAGCTTGGATCTGGCCTGTGGGCTGCACCGGCACCGTGCTGAAGAACATGTATGACTTCTACGGTGTGGAAATTCCGAAGGCCATTGCGGGCGGCATGCTGTGCGCCATTCTGTCCGATACCGTCATGTTCAAGTCCCCCACCTGTACCGAAGCCGACAAGAAGGCTGTGGAAGCTCTGGCCAAGATTGCCGGTGTGGCCGACGTGATGGCGCTGGGCATGGAAATGTTCACCGTCAAGAGTGCGGTGGACGGCGCTTCCATGAAGGACCTTGTGTTCCGCGACTACAAGGACTTCGACATGAACGGCAACAAGGTCGGCATCGGCCAGCTCGAAGTGGTGGATCTCTCCATCCTTGACAAGGTAAAGGCCGGTCTCCAGGACGAAATTGCCAAGGTGAAATCCGAAGGCCGCCACAGCGTGTTCCTGCTTCTTACCGACATCATGAAGGAAGGTTCGGAAATGCTGATCGTTTCCGATGATCCCTCCGTGGTCGAAAAGGCCTTTGGCGTGAAGCCCGAAGGTTCGTCCGTATGGCTGCCCGGCGTGATGAGCCGCAAAAAGCAGGTCGTGCCCAACTTTGAAAAAGCCTTCAAGTAACGGAAGGCAGCCCTCTGTTCTCAAAGGCCCCCGCTGCGGGGCCTTTTTTGATCGCCGCGCCGCCTTTCTCTCCGGCAGCCACAGTGTTTTTTTCTGGCGCAGGGCCTCCAGCACAGGCAGAGAATGAGGAGTTGTCCGGCAATGAATGCGGCGTCGCGTTCGGCAAGGGCGGCTGCCACAGCCAGAAACGCGCCGCAGATCAGCAGGGGGCGGCAACGCAGGAGCAGCGCCAGGCCCTGCAGGGCCATGCCTGAGAGTATGGCGAGAGAAGGCGGGAAAAACACGGAAATTTCCTGAAGAGGCATGGACGATTCCTTTAAGGATGCTTACTGTAGAAAAAAATCTGGAGAAACCCGCAATGAGTACCTTGACGCCCCGTGAAATTGTGGCGGAACTGGATAAATATATCGTCGGCCAGGAGCAGGCCAAGCGTATGGTGGCTGTGGCCGTGCGCAACCGCTGGCGCAGGCAGCGTCTGCCGCCGGAATTGCGGGATGAGGTGGCCCCCAAGAATATCATCATGATGGGGCCTACCGGCGTGGGCAAGACGGAGATTGCGCGGCGGCTGGCCAGATTGAGCGGCGCGCCTTTCATTAAGGTGGAGGCCACAAAGTTCACTGAAGTGGGTTACGTGGGCCGGGATGTGGAATCCATGGTTCGCGATCTCATGGAAGTAGGCGTCAAGATGGTACGCGATGAGGAAAACGCGCGTGTCAGGACGGCGGCCGAAGCCGCCGCGGAATCCCGCCTCATGGATTTGCTGCTGCCCGGATCCTTTGGCGGTGATCGCGAATCCACCCGCGAAAAGCTGCGCCAGCAGTTCCGCCTCGGTTTTCTGGACAGCAAGGAAGTGGAGATGGAAGTCACGGAACAGCCCGGCCAGACCATCGATATGTTTGCCATACCCGGCATGGAACAGATGGGATCCCAGGTCAGGGACATGTTCAGCAAAGCGTTTCCTCCCAAGCGCAGCCGCCGCAAGATGACGGTTCGTAACGCCTTTACGGCGCTGGTACAGGAAGAATCCGCCCGGCTGGTGGATCAGGAATCCCTGATGGATCTGGCCCGGGAACGGGTGGAGCAGATGGGCATCATCTTCATCGACGAAATCGACAAGGTTGCCAGCTCCTCCCAGAACCGGACTTCCGATATTTCCCGCGAAGGGGTGCAACGGGATCTGCTGCCTATTGTGGAAGGCAGCGTTGTCAATACCAAGCATGGCATGGTGCGCACCGATCACATCCTTTTCATTGCGGCGGGGGCGTTCCATTTCAGCAAGCCTTCTGACATGATTCCCGAATTGCAGGGCCGCTTTCCTCTGCGGGTGGAGCTGCAGGCGCTGGGCAAGGACGAGTTTCTGCGCATTCTTACGGAGCCGGACAACGCTCTGACAAAACAGTATGAAGCCCTGCTGGATACCGAGGGGATCCTGTTGCGCTTCAATCAGGATGGTCTGGAGGAAATCGCCTCCTTTGCCGAGCGGATTAATACCGAAACGGAAAACATCGGCGCGCGCCGCCTGTATACCATCATAGAAAAAATTCTGGCGGACATTTCCTTTGACGCTCCCGACATGCCCGGTGCGCAGCTGAGGATCACCCGTGACTATGTTCGGGAACATCTGGCCGATGTGGCGGAAGATCAGGATCTGAGCCGCTATATTCTTTGACATCCTCCCCCGCCTAACGTCGGGGGATTCCCAGCGGAGGCAATCTTGCGATTGCGTCCCTGAGCGGGTTCCTGCTTCCACGAGACTGCCCAGAGGAACAAGGCTTGGTTTTCGCCGCAAACATTCCCACGTGGGGAATTTTACGGGTACGAACCAACCGCCTATACTCCCCCAGGTCTCACTATCTCTCCACAGGCTGACACGGCATGCCCTGTCGCCGTGTCGCTTGGTAGCACACAAAAGGCAGAAAGGCAAAAATTCCAGTTAAGGTGCGCCTTATATCCCCGCAGGGCGAGGCTTTACGGCGCGTTGGGTAATGTGGCGAGAGCGGCCTTCTCCGGCACATGCTTCACGGGTGGAAACGGCATGACGGGAAAAAATTCGCTGTGGCAGGGACTGGGCCGCTATCTGGATGCGGTGCAGTTGGCGGCGGTACGCGGTGCGCGTGTGGGCGTGGCTGGCGCGGGAGGTCTGGGTTCCAATGCGGCGCTCATGCTGGCACGTTCCGGCGTGGAGGATTTTCTGCTGGTGGATGACGATACCGTTGATGTGTCAAATCTCAATCGCCAGCAATTCTGGCCGCGCCATGTGGGCATGCCCAAGGTTGATGCCCTGAAAAGCCTCTTGCTGGATCTGAATCCCGCGGCGCGGGTGGAGACGCGGCGTCTGCGGTTGACGGCGGACAATGTGGCGCGCGTTGTGCGGGACTGCCCGCTGTGGCTGGAGGCGCTGGATGGCGCGCGGGACAAACGGCTCTTTGTGGAAGCGGTCATGTCCGCTGGTCTGCGCGTGGCCTCGGCGTCGGGGATAGGCGGATACGGCCGGGAGCCTCTGGGACGCCGCAGAATGGGCCGTCTGATCGTTGTGGGAGATTTTTCCACAGATGTGGCGGAAGCGCCGCCCTTGGCCCCGCGCGTGACCGAGGCGGCTGCCTTGCTGGCGGATGCCGCCCTGACATGGATTTTGGAATAGTCTGGGGCGCGGAGCCATTTCGAGTCGGCCTTCTCCACCGCCGGGCGTTTCTTTATCTGTCCTTCTCCCTGCCCTCGCTGCCTTCCTCAAGCCAGCCCTGCAGGGCTTCGATGATCTTACGGGCCTGATCGGCGCTGGAAATATTGAATTTTGACTGGGGACGGTATTCGCCACCGACCTTCTTGTACCGGCGGATGACGTATTTGTCCGGCCCGTAGCTGTCCGTCTGTGGACGCCATTCCTGATACCGGAAAATAATGGTCGTCCATGCGCCCTTGCTCAGAACGACTTTATCCAGCTCTTTGATCACGGTCTGACCGTTTTCCTCATAGGTAACGGTCAGGTCTTCTATGGCTTCACTCAAGGCGTCCTCGCAAAAAAACGCAAAGCGGCCGCGCGGCGGCGTTCGGCGGTTGGGGTGTACGGGAAAGGAAAAAGAACGGTGTTCCGGCGGGCGCGCCAACGCCGCCGGAACACTTTCCTCAGCTCATATCTGGATCAGCCGGCATAGCTGGCCAGCAGGCCCTTGATGCTTTCCGGCAATTCAGGACGGCTGACCTCCATCTCCGCGGGGCCAGGACCGTAATTGCCACGCAGGTAGCGGGCGGAGGCGCTCCTGGCCATGAGTTCTTCGGCCAGTGTCAGCGTACCTCCACCACGAAGCTTACGGCCAAGCGTATGCAGCATATTTTCATTGCCGTTAAAAGAAGGCACGGTTATCCGGGCATCGCTTCGCATAAAAACCTCCCTGGAGTTCGTCCCGCAGGCAGTTTCCTCTTTTTTCCTTCTGCCGCGGCCTGTCCTTTCTTTATACTCATTTCAGGAACGTACCGCAAGCCATGACGGACCCGCCTCTCCGGCGGCACTTATTCCTTGTCCTTGTTACGGAGCGCGGCGCGAAGCGCGGCCTCGTAGGTGCGGAGTACGGCAAGACGGCCGTATTTCTTGTTTTCCGCGGGAATAATGTGCCAGGGAGCGTTGACGGCGCTGGTGCGGAGAAACATCTCGTCGGCTGCGCGGGCGTATTCCGTCCATTTCTCACGATTACGCCAGTCCTCAGGGGTAATCTTGTACTGCTTCCAGGGGGTATTTTCCCGTTCATGGAAGCGCCGGAGCTGCTCTTCGGGAGAGATATGCAGCCAGAACTTGAGCAGGATGTTGTTGCGGGAGGTCAGCTGGTTTTCAAACTGGTTGATTTCCGCATAGGCACGGCTCCAGTCCTCGCGGGGCGTCAGTTTTTCCACGCGCTCGACAAGGACGCGGCCGTACCAGGAACGATCGTAAATAGTGACGAAACCGGAACGGGGGATATGCCTCCAGAAGCGCCAGAGATAGGGATGCGCCAATTCTTCGTCCGTAGGGGCGCTGATGGGGATGACGCGGGTGATGCGGGCGTCCACGGCGGAGGTGATACGGCGGATGGAGCCGCCCTTGCCCGATGCGTCCCACCCCTCGAAAATCAGCGTGCTGGAAATACCTCGCCGGTAGGTGCGGTAGGAAAGGGTACGGATGCTCTCCTGAAGGGTGTTAAGTTCTTTCTTATAGCGTTCAGGCTGCTGGGAAACGGAAAGATCGATGGCGTCCAGCGTGGAGATCAGCGTCTCATCCCCGGCGTGCGGCGCGGGCGTCTCGCCGGTTTCCAGCGAGGCCATCTGCTTCAAGCGGAGGGCGCGGGCATCGTGGGCCGCAAGGGCGCGTTCCATACCGGCGATAATGGCGGAAGCGACGGAAAGCGTGCGGAAGTTGGGATCCGCCGCGTCGATGATGCTCCAGGGGGCGTTGTCGCGATCCGTAATCGTGATGGCACGCGAGGCGGCGTTGACCATCCCCTCATAATCGGCGGCCGTTTTCTTGTCATACGGGGAAAAATGCAGCAGGCCCTTACTGGTCAGACGTTTTTTGACGTTGGCGGCATGGGTCTTTTTGTCCAGATGCAGCCAGAGCTTGACGATACCCATGCCCGCGTCGGCAAGTTCGGATTCCAGGGCGCACCATTGATGCATGTGTTTTGAGAAGCCGGCGTCATCGAGCTTGCCGCAGCAGAGGCGGCGCAGATCGTCGCTGTACCAGCCGTCGTAGAAGACGCCGGTTTCTCCGGCGGGAGGCAGGCAGCGCCAGAAACGCCAGGCTCGCGGACGGGTGCGCTCCTCATCCGTAGCCATCCAGAATATGTGGTTGCGGACGCGCTTGCTGTCCATCCATTCGGAAAGCATGTTGACAATGGCGCCCCGGCCTGAGCCTTCCAGCCCGGCAACGATGATCAGAATGGGGATGCGGCGCTCAAGACACTGACGCTGGGCGTTGAAAAGGCGCAGGCGCAACGCCGGCGCCTTCTGTTCAAATTCCTTGTCGCTGTATGTGCGCCCGAGGGCGGCGGATTCAAACATGAAGGGCTCCTTGGCCGCGGGACATCATGCGCAGGCACTGTCCCGCGAGGCGATTTCCGGTGTCGTGAAGAAGAGAGATGGCAGTATCTCTCACTTCGCTCCAGAAAAAAAGCTTTTTTTCACATACCGGAAAACACGGAGGCCGCCTCCTGCGGACAGGCACGCGGAAAGACCCCGTCAGCTCCACGCGCGGCAGCGGCGGCATTCCTTCAGCCAGCGGCGGCAGACTTCCCGCCCGGCCGCTGCCGCCCTCGCGCCAAGACGGCGCGCGCCATCGCGGATGACGCACGGATCAACGCCCGCCCCGGCCAGTTCGCAGCAGTGCCCCACAAGCCAGTCCTCCATGCGGGCCGCGTCCGCCTCCACATGGAATTGCAGGGCAAGCTGACCAAATCCCAGCGAAAACGCCTGATGCGGCGTCACGTCACTGGATGCCAGCAGGCGCGCTCCCGGTGGCAGATCAAAGGTGTCGCCGTGCCAATGCAGCACGGGCGCGTCCCGCAAGGGCGCCAGAACTCCCTCTCCGCCTTCGGGGGTCAGCGTTACCGATCCCCAGCCGATTTCCTTCCGCGCTCCCGGATAGACGCGCGCGCCCAAGGCGGCGGCCATGAGCTGCGCCCCCAGGCAGACACCCAGCAACGGCAGCCCCGCCTCAAGACGCGCCTTCACAAGCCGCAATTCCTCCCGTAGAAAGGGATAGCGCGCCTCGTCGCCCACGCCTATGGGTCCGCCCAGCACCACGGCCAGATCGGCTTCCAGCCAGGCCTTGCCGTCGTACTCGCAGCGGCCGCAGTCCCAGTATTCAAGGGACGCGCCCTGTTCATGCAGCACCGGCGCGAATACGCCGAGATCCTCAAACGCCAAATGCCGTAACGCTATACAATGCACAGTACTCCCCCGAATAACGAAGACGAAAAAATGCTTTTTCAGAAATTTTCTCGCAGAAGGCACGCATCCACCCGGATGTCCTCACGCGGGACGCGGGACCAGGAAAAGGCGCGGACAAGTTCCCGCGGATGGACGGATCGCGCATGCGGCAGGCAGCCCGCCCAGAATCCCAGCAGTCCGATGATGCACCCCGGCGGAACGCCCTGTTCCCGCAACGCCGCCAGCGTCAAACTCCGATGGCGCTTGGCAAAGCGTTCCCCTTCACCGTCCAGCAGCAAGGGGAAATGGGCATAACGCGGCGCGGGCAGGCCCAGCAGATGCAGAAGCGCCAGCTGGCGCGGTGTCGACGGCAGGATATCCCGTCCCCGCGCCACCTCCGTTATGCCCATGAGACCGTCGTCCAGAGCCGTCGCCAGCTGATAGGCCACGACGCCGTCGGAGCGCCGCAGGGCGAAATTGCCGCCGCACTCATCCAGCCTTGCCGCCTGTGGCCCCATGACAGCGTCCTCAAAGCTCCAGAGGCTGTCCGGGCAACGCAGACGCACACAGGGCCGCCGTCCGGCGGAGAGCCGCGCCATCCGTTCCCCGTCGCTCAGATGGCGGCAGGTGCCCGGATAAGGCGCGCACCGCTCGTCCTCGTGCGGCGCTCCGGCCAGCTGGCGCACTTCCCTGCGCGTACAGAAGCAGGGGTAGGTCATCCCCCCCGCCTCCAGCGCCGCCAGAGCCGCCTCATAGATTGCCGCACGGCGGCTTTGGTGGAAAAAGGAGCCTTCCATCCCGGCCTGGGGCCACGAGGGCATGTCTCCGCACAGGCCCCCCGGCCCATAGTCCCAATCCAGCCCCAGCCAGCGCAGATCCTCCAGCAGCGCCGCGACGTATTCCGGGCGGGAACGCTGGGGATCGATGTCCTCCAGCCGGAGAAGCAGTTCCCCACCCCGCGCGCGTATGCTCAGCCATGCCAGCAGAAAGGCCCAGGCGTTACCCAGATGCAACAGGCCCGTCGGGCTGGGCGCGAGGCGTCCACGCACACCGGCGGGAGGCGGCAGACGCCAGTCCGGCAACGGCGTGAAGGCTACCGGTTCCACGGCATGCGCTTCAGAAGCAGCCCAAGACCGCAAAAACCCGTCACTCCGGCGACGGTCAGGCCGGCCGCCACAAAGGCCGTCAGCCAGAGGGCGGGAGGCCACGCCAGACTGCCCAGCAGGCCCAGCAGCGACAACGTTCCCGCGCCGATCTGCATCTGGCGCTGCAGGGAGATGGTTTTTTTGCCCCGCTCCACAGGCAGATTCGCCTGTACCCAGGCATTGACGCCGCCTTCCATCTGCCACGCCGGGCCGCCGGCCACCTCGGCCAGCAAGACACTCCCATCGCTGGTACGCCGCCCGGAACGGCAGCAGAAGACAACGGGCCTGTCCTCTCCGGATGCGGGCAAGGCCGCCCAGCGGATGACCGACAGAGGCGCGACTTCCGCCCCCGGTATCCGCAAGGCCGCGACCTCTTCCGGTTCGCGTATGTCCACAAGGCGTATCGTCCCCGCTTCCATCCGGCGCAGCACTTCCTGCGCCGTCATTTTGGGCAACAATAGTGCCATAGGGAATCTCCCTGTTGCTTTTGAGCATGTTGCTTTTGAAGTTTGTCCATTGCAAGCACGCCCCCGCACCGCTCTAGAGCATCATGGCCGGGAACGGGGCCGCGCCTGGGGAGTCGCCGTCTGTACCGGCATTGAGCGCCCTGCCTCCCGAGGGCGTTACCGCGAACGTATGTTCGAGGCCGATCATGCCGTAGGGCGGCAGGGCTATTTTGGGCTCCAGCGCAATAACGGCGCCTTCCTCCAGCGGGATGTCAAATTCCCGGGCGATAGCGGGAAATTCGTCCATTTCCAGTCCGATGCCATGCCCCACGAAACGGGCCTGATCCGGACCGCACCCCATGAAGCCGCCGGAAAAACCGTGGGAGGCGGCAATGGCGCTGGCCTCCTCCCACAGGCTGGAAGGCGTGACGCCGGGCCGCAGCCGCGCGACAAGGGCCGTCTCCACGGCACGGCAGCAGTCGTGCGCGCGCCGTAGCGCATCCGGCACGGGCACGGTCGCATCCCAGAAACATTGGGTACGATCCGCCACATAGCCCTGCCATGCGAAAGGCACATCCACAGCGAGGATCTCGCCGCTTTTCCAGATGGCGGCGGCATTGCCGCCAAACGGCATGGCGGGCGTCCCGCCTACCGTCCCCAGTGGGCCGTCAAAGGCCGTTGTCAGGAGGGCGGAAGCTCCGGCGGAAACACAGCCGGGAACAGCGCGCCCCGGCGGCGCGATACGCACCAGTCCGTCATGGCCGGCCTCGTGGTACAGGGATTCCAGCTTCTGGAAAACGGCACCTTCGCGCATGCCCGGACGCAGCCAGCCGCCCAGCTCTCGCAGGCAGGCCGCCTGCCGCCGCCCCGCTTCGGCCATGCGGGCAATTTCCCAGGGGGTTTTGGTCATCCGTGCCAGACGCACCACCGTATCGCCGGAGGCCAGCGTCACTCCCTTCAGACGCGCCTGGAGCAACTGTCCGGCGCTCCAGGTCGTCCAGCCCATGTCCACCAGCACAGGCGCATCCGCCGGCAGGGGTACGCCCGCCCCGGCGCACAGCCCCGGCACATCGCCGTAGGAACGGTAGGATGCCAGCGGCAGGGAGGATTCCCAGGCCGCCCGATCCTGCGCGCGCCGTACCAGCAGCAGAGGTTCCCCTTCGCGCGGCAGCCAGACGAGACCCGCCGCCAGCGTACCTGACGCGTACAGAATGTTCACATCGCCAAGCAGCAACAGCCCGCCGGCATCTGGGGCAAGGCGCGCCATGCCGTTTCGCAGACGCGCGTGACGCGCGCGCAGTTCCTCTTCAGGCACGACGGCCAGATCGCTTTCCTTCAGGCGCTTGCGTACTTCCACGGCTCTTCCTCCTCACCGGCGTCCTTTTCTCAAGGATCACAACTGGCATCCTAATTTTTTCTTGTCATAACTTGCTATTAGCCTTTTCATCAGCTCTAAACCAGCTATTTATTTGTTCCGTATTATGTTATAATGTAACATTAATTTTTCAAAAAAATTATTTTAATTATTTGAAATTATTGCATTTATAAGAAACTATATGTAAAAATACATAAAAATTTCAAACATACTTGACTTTTTGGGGAAGATTATCGACAATTCTGGAACAGGGTAGTTTTATTCGGAACGACATGCTCCCTGCATGAGAACCGTCAACCAGAGATCCAGAAGACCGGGCAGACCGTGCTCTTCTGACAACCTTTCCCAATCGGAGGATGCTATGAGAGACGCTATTGTTATCGGTGGTGGTATTGCCGGCATGTCCGCAGCTTGGCGTCTGCGTGATACGGATGTAATTGTTCTAGAAGCCAGTAATCGCATCGGTGGCCGTCTGCGTTCCGAGCGTCGTGGCAAATACTGGCTGAACTGGGGCGGTCATGTTTTTGGCGGCCCGGGTTCCTATGCTGAAAAGCTGCTGCAGGAAGTAGGCGTCGACGCCCTTGATCTCTCTGGATCCTTCTCAGCCCTCTCCTTCAAGGGCAAGACTCTCAATGGCGGCAACGTGAACCTGTACCCCTTCAAGCTGCCCATTTCTTGGGGCGCCCGCTGGGAGATTGTCAGGGCTGGCCTCAAAGTCATGCGCGCTGTCAAGGCCTATGGCAAGGTCAACAAGCCCCGCAAGGGGGAAGACTATCGAGTGCGCCAGCAGCGCATCTACGACTTCATGGCCGACAAGACATTCTCTGAATTTACCGGTCCCCTGTCTCCCGAAGCTGATGCCTTCTTCCGCCCGACGGTCTCTCGTTCCTCCGGTGATCCTGAAGAGATCTCGGCCGGTGCCGGCGTCGGTTACTTCCTGCTGGTATGGGATAAGAAGTCCGGTCTCGCCCGTAACATCGTGGGCGGTGCTGCGACCCTGCCCCAGGCCATCGCCTATAAGCTGGGCGACAAGGTGAAGATGGGTGCCGAAGTGCTGAGCGTGATTCAGCATCCTGACCATGTAGAAGTGACCTACAGGCAGGACGGCAAGGAACGTACGGAAAAGGCCCGCTACTGTGTGATGACTACCCCTGCGACCATCACGCATCGTGTGACCAAGGGCCTTGATCCCGTGGTGCATGACGCCCTCGGCAAGATCAAGTACGGCCACTATGTTTCCGCCGCCTTCCTGACCAACGAGACGGGCCGTCACTCTTGGGACGATGTGTATGCTTACTGCACACCGCAGCGATCCTTCAACATCGCCTTCAACATGTCCAACCTGGTTCGCTCCATGGAAGCCGGCGAACGCGCCCCTGGTTCCTCTTTCATGGTATTTTCGCCAGCGTCCTTGGCGCGCAAGCTGATCAACCTCCCTGATGAACAGGTGCTGGACATCTATCTGAAGGACTTGGAAGAAGTCTTCCCCGGCTTCAACAATATCATGGTCGAAGGTCATGTGCAGAAATTCCACGACGGCCTAGCCTACTGTTTCCCCGGTCGCAATAAGCTGCAGCCCATGCTGATGCGCCCCGCGCACCGCGTGTACCTTGCCGGAGACTACTTGGGTTCTTGGTATACGGAAACGGCTATCCAGACGGGTTTGCTGGCCGGAGAAGACATCAACAGCAAGCTGTTCACCGAAGGTCTGATGCCTGATAATGGCTTCACTTACTAGCGAATTTTGCCTTTGAAGTTTGTCAATTTCAAAGGCGATGCTGCCCATGCACAACGCAAAAAATGCGCTTTTCCCTGCGCTTGGGCGAGGGTGCCCCTTACGCGGGCCCGAAGCGATTGCATTTCAATGTAAGAACTCTAGAGACTGTACAATCATGACCGGGGGAGGCAATGCCCCCGAGGAGTATAGAGGAGCGCAATCATGCGAGAGGATATTTCTGCCGAAGGAGCCCCGGTCGCTGTGGGCAACTATTCCCAAGCTGTCAAGGTGGATAACATGCTGTACCTGTCCGGCCAGATCTGCCTGAACGCCGCCACAGGCCAGTTCGAACGCGACAGCGTGGCGAGCCAGACTCACCGCATTATGGAGAACCTTAAGGCTATCGTGGAAGCAGCCGGTGCTACCATGGATGATGTGGTTCGTTGCCGGGCCTTTCTGTCCGACATGAAACACTTCCCCGAGTTCGACAGCGTCTACGGTCAGTATTTCACCGCGCCTTATCCTGCCCGTATGACCGTGGCCTGTGCGGGCATCTATGACAATCTTGATGTCGAGATGGATATGATAGTCCGGCTTCCTGCCTAAGCAGATCAACACAAATCCCCTCGTCAGGCAGCCTGCGCAGACCATGCCTGCGCAGGCTGCCTTGTCTTATGAAGAGGATAGAAGGAGAAAACGATGTCGCAGACCGTTTCAAGCCGTCAGGATTCTGTTTCATATAAAGAAGCGCCCCTATGCGCCCTGCACAAGAAAGTCATCGCCGGAGGTATGCTCGGTCAGTTCAGCGACGGTTACATCCTAGGTTCCATCGGCATTTCCATGAGTCTGGCGACTGCGGCCCTTGGTTTGGATGCCTGGTGGCTCGGCCTTATAGGAGCTGCGTCTCTGGCTGGCCTGATGGTAGGGAGCTTTTTCACCGGACCCCTAGCAGACAGGATCGGTCGCAAGTTGATCTTCTGTAGCACGATGGTCATTTTCACAGTGGCTTCCATCATGCAATTTTTTGTGGAGAGCGCCGCGCAGCTCTTTGCCCTGCGTCTCATCTTGGGGCTGGCTCTAGGGGCTGACTACGCTGTCGGTCTGACCATCGTTTCCGAATGGAGTCCCGCGCGCCTGCGCCCCCGGGTACTAAGCACCCTGATGATCATGTGGGTCTCCGGCTATGTATCGGCCTACATTGCTGGCTATTTCCTGCAATTCGTCGGTGATGATTCTTGGCGCTGGATCCTGCTTTCGTGTGCAGTGCCCTCGGCCTTCGCCATGTATGTGCGCATTGGCACCCCCGAATCTCCCGGCTGGCTCATCAGCAAGGGGCTGGCTGGCAAGGCCGAGGAGCTGGTTCACAAGTTTATCGGCAAGCGGTACTGCCTGCCCGAAGGCATCTGCGCCGCTCCGCCCAAGGCCTCTTGGAGTATGCTGTTCAGCCCACAGTGGAAGAATAACAGTATCGTCGGCGGCACGTTTTTTGCTTGCCAAGTCATCCCCTATTTCTCCCTCAGCATCTTCTTGCCCCAGATTTTCAAGCAGCTCGGCATGGAAAACCCCTATGCGTCGGGCATTGTCTTCAATCTTTTCCTCTTTATGGGCGTATTGCTGGGAACTTGGCTCATCGACAGGATCTCGCGCAGAAGATTCCTGATTGGCAGCTTCTATATCTGTGCCGCCGCATTGGGCCTGCTCACTGTGTACTCCGAATCCACACTCTTCTCCTTGGTATGTATCTCTGTCTTCAGTTTCACCATATCGGCGGCATCTGTGCTGGAGTTCGCCTATCCGCCGGAGCTGTTCAGCGCCGAACTGCGCGCCTCTGGTGTGGGCTTCTGCGTGGCCTGCAGCCGTGTGGGCGGCGCTGGGGCTACCTTCCTGCTGCCCATCGTGATGGAATGGCTGGGGCACTCCGCAGCGCTGGCCGGATGTGTGGTAGCCCTTCTGGTCGGCGGCTACGTTTGCCAGAAGATGGCTCCAGAGACCCAGCCTGAAAGGACGCACGCCAGAGGCTGATGAGATGGCCTGTCCCAGGAGGGCCCAGTGCCTGATTGACCCAGAGAGGCGGGCGACCGTACTCGGCAGGAGGACGCGCAGCGCGTCCCTGTGAGCGTACAGGCAGCCCGCCTTTGAAATGGCAGCCTTTCAAAAAGAAAAAAGGATCCGTTCCAAGAAACAGGAGGAAATTATGCAATCCCTGTATGTTGCCCTCTTTTTTTTCGTTGCGTTGTGGGGGGGCTTCTTCAAATTTTTGTCGCTGTACGCGAGGCGGATGGGGGCCTGCTCGGGATGGGCCGGAAGATTTTTTTTGACGACACTGGGATCTCTGCTCGTAGTAGTGGCCGTCTTTCTTCTGGCAGAGCTGCTGCCTCGCCTCTATGGTGGGATCATGAACCTGTTTTAAAATGAAGGGAGGCCGGCGATCTCTGTCGGCCTCCCTTCGACTTCTTTTTTGGGGGGATTAGCAGTTAGCCGGCATACAGGGGATGGGTGCTCCCCATCTTCAGGGATATTTCCCTGCCCGCGCTGAAGAGCGCCTGCTCGATATGTTCCTGGGCCTTTTTGTACAAGCGGATCGTCGGCACGGACACGCTCAGCGCTCCCACAGCAGTGTTGCTGAAATCTAGCAGGGGTACGGCGATGCAGCGGACACCTGGGAAAATCTCCTCATTGTCATAGGCAAAGCCACTGTTGCGGGCGTCCTCTACTTCCTGAAGGAAGACACGAAGCGCTTTGTCCGTAATGGCGGGGAGGGTCTCCTCCCGTATCTTCTGCAGCAGGGAATCGTAGCGTTCGGGGGAGATAAAGGCGAAGCAGGCTTTGCCGGAGGCCGAATAGAAGATAGGGAAAGACGTCCCAACGAGGTTATCCGTCCGCAAGGCATGGGAACTAGCCCGCTTGTCGAGGATGATCATGTCGATGGCGGACAGGACGCAGATATTCACAGTCTCGTCGATCTCTTCGTGGAGCTTGTTAGCGACCTGTTTGCAGATGTCTACGATATTGGAGAAATCAATGACCTTTCTGCCAAGATGGAAGAGCTTGTATGACAAAGAGTATTTTCCCCCCTTGGTTTCCTGCAATACGAACCCTTCGTCCTCAAGTGTCAGGAGCATCCGGTGGATGGTTGTCTTCGGCATGTCAAGCGTACGGCAAAGTTCGGAAAGTTCCCACTCTTTTTTTTCAGCAAGAATATTCAAAAGAGCGCAAACTTTTGTAATTGAGCCGATGGTATAATATTTTTTATTGCTTTTCATGCCGGAATCACCCATTGCTATTTATCAAAGATGATAAACACATGCCTCACCCCTTCCTCTTTTCAGCGGCATGAAAAAGGGGCAGGTCCTGAACAGGCCCACCCCTGAAATGGTAAGAGAAAAGGTATTAACGCTTCGAGTACTGGTAACGGGCACGCGCCGCGCGCAGACCGTACTTCTTACGTTCCTTCTTGCGCGCATCGCGCGTGAGGAAACCGGCTTTTTTCAGAAGCGGACGCAGCGAAGGGTCCACGAGCAGCAGCGCGCGGGAAATGCCGTGGCGCACAGCTTCGGCCTGACCGGCCACGCCGCCGCCCGCCACGTTGACGCGCACATCCAGCTTTTCGGCCATCTTCGTCAGCACCAGGGGCTGACGCACAACCATCTGAAGGGTCTTGCGGGGGAAATATTCCTCATAGGAGCGGCCGTTCACCGTAATATTCCCCGCGCCGGCATAGATGCGGGTGCGGGCTGTAGCGGTCTTGCGGCGGCCGGTGCCGTATTCAAACTTGTCGCTCATGGCGTTCTCACTCCTTAATAGGGCAGGGTCAGGGGCTGCGGATTCTGGGCGGCATGCGGATGTTCCGCGCCGGCGTAAATCTTCAGCTTCTTCAGCATGGCGCGGCCCAGACGGTTCTTGGGCAACATGCCACGCACGGCGGCCATCAGGACGCGTTCGGGCTTTTCGGCCAGCATATCGCCGAGAGCGGTCGCCTTCAGACCGCCCACCCAGCCGGAGTGGCGATAATAGTTCTTCTGGGCCATCTTGGCGCCAGTGACCTTGATTTTTTCACAGTTCACCACAACGATAACGTCGCCGTTATCCATGTGGGGAGCAAATTCGGGTTTGTGCTTGCCGCGCAGGCGATGGGCGATCTGGCTGGCCAGGCGGCCCAGCACCTGATCCTGAGCGTCAACCACAAACCAGTCGTGGCTGATGTCTTTCGGGGTAGGGCTGAACGTCTTCATGAACTGAAACTCCTCGTGCATATACGGTAGCCATCTGCGGCGGAAAATCCGTCATGCGACGTGCCGCCTAACGGGGGTGACGACAATATCGCTCGCGGCATTGCCGGACGGGTGGGCCAGTCCGTAAGGCCGCTAGGCCGTGGCGAAAAAATTTTCGGAAGCGGGATCGCTCCAAAGAAGCTGTTCTCTACATCACGGATCGGAAAGTGTCAATCCCTCCGGCGCGACGCGGCCCATTCGTCCAGCGGCGGCAGCGTCTTCCGGCGTATTCACATTAAAGAAAAAGACGGCTTCCTCCTCTCCGTACTCCACCAGACAACGCCGCTCCGGCGGCGTCGCCGCGTACAGGCCAAGACGTCCCGCCCGCAGGCAGTCGCGCAGCAGCGGCAAGGCGGCCACGTCGTACACGGCGCTCAGGCTCTGAAAATAGCGGCTGCCCCGCTGGGTAAAGGCCGTCATCAGCGGCGCGCCGCCGTGGCGGGCCGTCCAGGCCTCCCGCGCCGCCGTCAGGCGCCTCAGCAGGGGCGCCGTCATGAAGGGCATGTCACAGGCCAGCACAAGCAGGGCCGTGCGTCCTTTTGCGGCGGCCGCCGCAAGGCCGGCCTCAATGCCGCCCATGGGGCCGCAGTCCGGGAACGCGTCTGTCACGCAGGCATATTCCGCGTACGAACGCCCCGCCCGGCAGGCCACCCATACCGGCGACGCCAGACGGGCAAGCTCGCCGTGCGCCCGCTCCAGCAGCGACGGCCCAGCCGCTCCCCACGGACGCAGCAGCGCCTTGTCCACCGTCAGCGGTTCTCCGCCCATGCGCGTGGCCAGCCCACCGGCCGTCACCAGTCCCGCCAATGTCATCGCGGCTCCCTGAAACAGTTCGCGCCCTTCCCTGACGAACAAGGAGGAGGGCGCGTTTGCTATCGTCCTACCCGGCTTCCGCCCGGCCATGCGGGCTTGCGGACCGCGCATCAGGAGGGACGTTTTTTTGAGGTTTGCTTCTTTGCCTGCGTCTTCCGGGAAGTGGTTTTTTTGCTGGCCTTTGAGGCCGTCTCTTTCCGGGCTTTTTGCGTTCCCGTTTTTCCCCGGCTGACAGCCTGCCGCGACGCGCCCTGCCGTGACGCTGTCTTCCTGGCCTGGGAAGCGGCGGCCTTTTCCCGTTTGTTTCCGGCGGATCGGGCCTGCTCCTTCTTTGGCGCGCCGCTCCGCGCCGCGACGCGATCGGAGGTACTCTTCCGGCGGCTGTTGGAAGAAACGGCGCGTCCGTTTCTGTCGCGGCCTTTCCCCGCATTGATCTGGCGCGCGGATCGCTCACGGCGGCTTTTACGCAGGTCGCGCACGGCCTGCTCTTCGCGGTATTCCACCAGGCGTTCCGAGGGAGATTCCCCAAGCTGGCTTTCGGCCCGCGCAAGCGCCCCTTCCGCTCCGGCGTTGATACGTCGCGCGCCGAGAAAGGTCGTGCGAAAATAAGGATCATCCAGGGAGCTCATCTTCACCCGGTCTCTGCGGCGCGGGCTGTGGATAAACTTGCCGTCCCCCACGTAGATACCCGTATGATAGCCCCGCCGGGGGTGACGGAAGGCCACGATGTCCCCAGCCCGCATGGATTCCACGTCCATAATGCGCGTTCCCACCTGCGACTGCTCGCGCGCGGTGCGCGGTAGGGTGATGCCTTCGTGCCTGTAGGCCCACTGCACAAGGCCGGAACAGTCGAATCCGCCGGGATTGCGTCCGCCCATCACATAGGGCGTTCCCAGCATGGCACGCGCCCGCGAAATGATACGATCGCCTTTTTCATTCTCTTCCGGCGCGGACAGCAGCTCCTCATAGGAGCTCCGTAACTGCGCCATGCTCATGGCGGTATCCTTTCTGGGTGCCACACAGCCGTGCAACAGCAGCAGGACCGCCATACACATGGCGGCAAGTCCATAGTTCTGCATGCGTTTCCTGTCAGACCGCCCACGGCGGCCGCTGATCTGCAAAAAAACCGCGCCCGCGGCTCAGATCCTCATATCCAGCAGGGATCCCAGCATGTCGTCCGCCGTGCGCACGGCGGCGGCGTTGACCTCAAAAGCGCGTTGTGTCGCCATGACTCCGGGAATTTCCCGCGTCAATTCCGTGGCCGAAGGCGCGTCCACCGATGCGGCGCGCCGTTCAGCGGCGGTCTGGATGCGGCCCGGTTGTCCGCCTTCCTGAACGACGGATGCAAGACGGACGCCGCCGCCGCGCATTTCGCCATAAACGGCGCGTTGCGGCAGAAAACCATCCGTATTCACATTGGCGATGGCGTTGGCCGCCACCGCCGTTCCCAGTCCGAACGCACGCAGCGCCGACGAGGAAATATCCAGACTCAGACCACTCATAGCACACTCCTTTCGCCTCATAACACGCTGGCATGGAGCTGGGAAGCCTTTTCTTTCGTAAAAACGGTAAAAAATTCTGAACGGAAAACCGTTACAGAGAACGCTCAATACGGGCAAAGGCGTTATGGCTGTGGATGGATTCCATGCTTTCCACCTCCACGCGGTACCAGCTGATATGGCCGTGCCGCTCCAGCCGCTGCGCCACGTTGCGCACAACGTCCTCCACAAAACAGGGTTGCGCGAAGGCGTGTTCCGTCACGAATTTCTCATCTTCCCGTTTCAGCAGGGTGTAGACGGCGGACGATCCGGAGTCCTCGGCCAGAGCGATGAAATCTTCCAGCCAGCTGAACGCCGTCATGCGCACCGCCAGCCGGATCAGGGTGCGCTGGCTGTGCGCGCCCTCGTCGCTGATGGCCTTGGAGCAGGGGCACACCGTCATCACCGGCACATCTACCTCCAGCAGAAATGTCTGCCCCGATGCGTCCAGTTCCCCTGTCAGGCGGCATTCATAGGAAAGCAGGCTCGGAATGCCCGACGACGGCGCGGCCTTGCGCAGGAAATACGGAAAACAGAAACGCGCATAGGCCCGTTCCGCCTTCAGCTTTTCCCGAACGTTGCCCAGCAGGCGCCTTACGGACTGGGCATCCAGGGCGTCGTCCCACGCTTCCAGCGCCTCCACAAAACGGCTCATGTGCGTCCCCTTGTAGGAGGATGGCAAATCCCCCCCAAGGTCCACGCGCGCCACCGTATCCTGATGGCCCCGCGCCCGATCCCGGACCCGCAACGGTACCGTAATGCCCCGCACGCCTACCCTGTCAATGCTCAACGCCACGTCGGGCGCATGACTTTGCACGTCTTCCATAATAAGTGTCCTTTTATTCTCCCCTGAAAAGAGCCTATACCCCAGGAACACTGGAAAGGCAAAAGCGCCGCCGGAGCGGATCGGACGCGGCGTCCACATCAGCCTTTTTTGCTGGCAAACAACGCCGAAAGAGGCTATGTAAAGGGAAACCGGCCATCCGGCATACCGCCACCCACACAGGAGGACATCATCATGCGCAGGAGCCTCTGCCTTCTCGTCAGCGCGGCGCTGGCGGTCTCTCTGTCTTCGGGCTGCGCGAGCAAATACGGAACCCAGAAAACCGAGGTTCACTACTATCCCGCCTGCTATGATCCCATTCAGAAACTCCGCAAGGAAGAGAAAAGCGTGACGGACGGCACCGTCGGCGGGTCGGCTGTCGGGGCTCTCGGCGGCGCGCTCCTGGGCGTCCTTGTCACGGGCAAGGCGGAAGGGGCGCTCATTGGAGCCGTGGCCGGGGCGGCGGGCGGCGCCGTCGTGGGCAACCAGCTTGCCAAAAACCGCCAGATTGCCAGTCAGAACCAGCGTATGGCCGCCTATCTGAACGATCTGGACGGCAGTATTGCCAATCTGAACATTGTCAGCGCGTCGGCCAGAAGCTCTCTTCAGTGTTACGATCGCCAGTTCAAACTGCTGGTGACGGCCATACGCAAGAAGCGCGTCACCCATGCCGAAGCGCAACGCATGTTTGCGGAAATCCGTTCCGGCACGGAAGAGGCTTCCGCACTGCTCGGAGAGCTGGAAAGCGAAGCCAGAGACATGGAAAGGCAGTACCGCGAAGCGCTGGCCTCGGAAGAACAGCGTCTGCGCACAACGCAGGCCGGCCCATCCCGGACAGCCGCCCACAATGAACTGCGCAGGGCGCAGCGCTCCTGCAATACCCTGCAAGGCGGCGCGAAGAAGGCTGCCGCCCAAAAAGCGGCGGCGGACAGTCAGCTCAAGGCCCAGCAGGACGAACTTGCCGCCGTGCTTGCCAGTTCGCAGGCCTAGCGCGGAAAATGTGAGCTTCGGCAACACGCGCTGGCGACGTGTCCGTTCAGGGAAGTACCGTCTGCCGTCTTTCGCCCTTTCTTCCGACTTCTTCCATGAGAGATACCCCCATGCCTCCTTCCCAGCCCGCTGAAACACGCCGGAAACCCTGCTTTTTCCCCCTGCTCCTTTCGTTGGCGCTTGTACTGCTGATCGCCGCCGTGCTCTTCATTTTTCATACGGAGGAACGCGGTGGGGACGGCACGGAGGACAGCCCGGCGGAGGCGGCCATTGCCCAGGCGGAACGCCGGCGCGACGCGCTTCTGCGGGAAAAACAGCGGCTGGAAAGGCTGCTGGCACTGCCCCCCTGTGAGGCCCTATCCGGCGCGGCGGCGGAGGATCCCGCCTGAACAGCGTTCACCGGCTTTGCCCTCGTGTCTGGAACATCGTTTCCCGCCTGAAAGCGGAGGTTTCAGACCACAAAGGAAATTTTGATGAGCGGAAACTTCATCGTCAACACGCCCCGGTGTCAGATGCATGCGCTGGCCTTTCAGGGCATCATGGTGACGGACTGCTATCCGCAGCTGCGGGACATGCTCCGTCAGCAGCTGGGGGACGAATATGTGCTGCTGTTTGCGGAACCGGCATCCAACGACAGTGATCAGAGCGTTGACTGGTACACGCCCGTTCAGGGAGCGGCGCGCCCTTTGAACGCCTTGCCCGCGGGTGAACAGGATGCCCTGAGGGAGCGGCTGGCGCATATGGCGCGGGAAATGCGCTCTCTGGCGGAAAAGCTGAAAGCCACCGGAGAGCACGCCAAAGTCACGCGTGGCACGATTCTGGAGCTGGCCCTGCGCTACCCCGGTGAGGAGTGCCTCTATGCCGTGGGCGGGCAGCCGGTCTTCACCTGCTGGGGATTCGGCCCGGGAACCCCCAGCGCGGAGCCTCAGGATCTGAGCCGCCTCGCCCGCGTTGCGCCTAGTGCCTCGTCCACTGCCGCCGTCACGGAACAGGAGGGACAGACGGAACTGCGAGAACAGGGGGGGCTGCCCGACCCGGCGCTGTCTTCCGCCTCCGAACGCCGTGCCGGCTGCCTGCCACTGCTCTGGTGGCTGCTCCCGTTGATACTGCTTCTCCTGTTGCTCTGGTTGCTCTTCACATCGTTCGGGGGCCGTCCTGCCCTTGGGGGCACGGCCTTGTTCCACGCGCCGCTCCCTTCTTTCTGCCGCGCGGATCAGACGCTCGCCGATACGCTGGCCTCGCTGGAAGAGGAAAGCGCCGCGTTGGAAATGGCGGTGGAAGATCTGCGCGCCCGTCTTGAGGCGCACATGGCGCAATGCCGCCTGGAAAGCGCGCAGAGGACACCGCCTCCGGCCGATCCGGAACTGCTCGTCATTCCCGAAAAAGCCACGGATATGTCGTTCCTGCAAGGGCAATGGCGCTGCGAGACGGGACTTGTCAACAACCGCACAAAGGAACCGGTCGTCGTTGAGTTCTCCTTTGACGCCTCCGGCGAAGGCACGGGCGGGATCTTCGAACGCCGCCGCGCCTGCACTGGCGCGGCCCGGGGTTCCCTGACACCCGACGGAACCCTGCGCATCCGTCTGGAGGAGCAGAAGTGCGGCGGCGGCGCGGCCTATACGGCGCAGGAAATCATCTGCCGCAACAGGGAAGGCCGCGCCGACTGCCACGGACGCAATGCGGACGGCTCTCCCTGGGATGCCCATTTCATCAGAAAACGGTAATCCGTTTCCCGTCTTCCGGGAGGAGATTTCGCGTCATGAAACGTCATGCCCTGCCCTGCCTTGTCCTGCTGACGCCCCTGCTCTGCGCCGTGTCCGTAACGGCGGAGGAGAGCCTCAATATGCTGCAAAATACGCCGCAGTCCTCCCCACGTGCTCACGGGAACCTTTATTTTGTGTGGCCGGACGGGCGACAGGCCCCCGCCATCCTGCAACCCGACGGCACGGTTATTCTGCGGGACGGCAGTGTTCCGCAGGGAGAGGCGCGCCTGCGGCTGCCCGACGGCGGCGTCATCCCCGTACAGCCCGGCGGCAGGGTGGATCTGTCGCAGGACCTGTCCATCAGAAATAATTCCGTTCTGGAACTCCGGCAGCCCCCGATGTCCGGCAGTGCCACGACGTTCGGAGGATTTTCCCTCAGCGAGAGCCAGCGTCTCCTGCTGCAACAGGGAACGCCCCTGCTCATCCGGCCGGACGGAA
Organism: uncultured Desulfovibrio sp.; assembly: GCA_934546745.1. GTDB lineage: Bacteria > Desulfobacterota > Desulfovibrionia > Desulfovibrionales > Desulfovibrionaceae > Desulfovibrio. The sequence goes on from CAKTDV010000020.1 coordinate 35,834, forward strand.
CGCTTGAGCCTGTGACCGTGGCCCAGGACGGCACTCTGCGTCTGCCGGACGGCAGTGTGCCGCAGGAAAGCGTTCGCCTGCTCATGCCGGACGGATCCCTGCGGACCCTGCCGCCCGGCGGCAGTCTGTCCGGGGAGCGGCGCGGCGATCGGAAGGAGGAACAGCATGGGGAACAGGCCCGATCAGGGGAAGACGGCGTTCCCGCGACGCATCCGTCCGCCACAACCGCCCCTCCGGCGGCGGAGGAGTCCCGGCGGGAACCGCTGTCCACACTGGCGGCCATGCTGCCCAAAACGGATATTCCCGCCGCCCTGCAAGCCGAACCCGGTAAAGGGGCCATTCCCGAATCCGGCAAGGGGAACGCTCCCGCCAGGGGTAACGGAGACGGCAAAGGCACGGGAGGCGGTTCCGGCAAAAGCGCGGGGAAAGGGAGCGGCAAGGCCGATGGCGGCACACCGAAACCCGCCTTTGGCGAACCGCTGCGCATTCCCCCTGAAGCCGTCAAAACCGGCGATCTCAGCTTTCTGGAAGGCTGCTGGGAGGGGACCCGACCGGAATACTTCTCCAAACGCACCATCAAGGAATGCTTCTGTTTTGACAGCGGCGGGCGATCCGGCAAGCGGCGTATCAGCGATCCCAAAGGCAGCCGGCGTTGCACCGGCGCGACACGGGCGGACATGAACGCCGGCGGCGTCCTGCGCGTCTACTCCGAAGGCGCGTACTGCGACGATGGCGAGCGCTGGGGCGCCGCGGAAATGACCTGCCGGGGCAGCGGACGGAACACCCCCTGCTCATGGATATTCACCGATGCCCAGGGCGGCCGCCAGGCCTATGAGATTCCTTTTCTTCGAGTACCAGCCTGCGGGAGATAGCAGCCCATGTTTGCCATACCCAGATACAAGGACCGCGTCAGCCTGATTCCCTACGGATGCCCGCAGCTTCTTGATTTTGAGGCGGCGCTGGACAGCCTGCCGGCCATCAAATGCCGTTTTGAGGAACGCAGGGTAGAGGATGGCGGCGAAACCCGTATCCGTATCCATCCGCTGGAAGAGCGCGACGGCGACTGGTTCGACATGCTCACAGGGGAACCCGCCCAGGGAGACGGGTATGAGCTGAACGCCCGCAAGATCCTGGACGTATGGCTGGAGCAATGGATTCCTCTGCCCTTTCTGCGGGAACGCGAGCAGAACTGGGAAGATACCGGAGAGCGCCGCGTGGAGGAAGGCCCCTCCAACTGGGCCCGCGCACATCTTGCCGTGAGCGGGGAAAGACCCGGTGTGCTGCGGCTTGTGCTGGCCTTTGACATGCAGGTGGAGGAGCGCGATCCGTCCCTGCCTTACGCGGCCCTTTCTCCGGAGGATGTCAACGCCCACGGATCGTTCCGCCTTGCGTGGCAACCGCGGGACAATTCCTGGTTTCTGAACGAGGAATGGGTGGACGCATGGCTGCGTGAAGTCTGGAACAGACGCCCCCGCAGGGGACGGGCCTGGGACGACGGCACAGGCCCGGAGCTGGAGCACCTCGCCGCCTACCTGACGCTGCTGCGGCTGATTGACGCCTGCATCAAACCGGGAGAAGGTTTCGGCGCGAGCGATCAGGACAAAGGCCAGCGCAACTCCGTGCGGGTGTATGTCATCAACCCTGATCAGCACGTCCCTGTCAATGTGGATCTCGTGCTGGACATAGGCAATTCCCGCACGACGGGCATTCTTGTGGAAACGCGCGTACAGACGGCGACAAATCTCAACTCAAGCTACCTGCTGCAACTGCGCGACATGGATCAGCCCGGGCATGTCTTTACAGAGCCGTTTGAGACGCGGGTGGAATTCTCTGAAATACGTTTTGGCAACGATGCCCTGAGCCGCCGTTCAGGACGGCGCACCAGCGCCTTTGCCTGGCCTTCTCCCGTGCGTATTGGCCCGGAGGCCGCGCGGCTGTCCACCCTTTCTACCTGCGCCAAAGGTGCCACGGGTCTGTCAAGCCCCAAGCGCTATCTCTGGGATGAACGCGACTACCTGCAGAGCTGGCGCTTCAACACACGCGGCAAGGGGGATCCCTATGTCACGCGCGGCCCCCTCGCGGGGCGCGTCAATTCCAGCGGGACCCCCCTTTACTATCTGGAGAAGCGCGATCCCGCCGTCATGCGTCACCCCCTTCTCAGAAAGCAGGACGACTGCCCGGCCTTTGAATCGCTGTTCACCCCCTCGTCCCTCATGATGTTTCTGCTGGTGGAAATCTTCCAGCAGGCGCTGCTGACCGTCAATTCTCCGGGGCAGCGCGCCCGGCGCGACATGACCGACGTCCCCCGCCGCCTGCGCCAGATCATCTTTACCGTGCCGCCGGGCATGCCCGTGGCCGAACAGCGCATCTACCGCCGTTGGGCCACATGGGCCGTGCGCGTTCTGTGGGAGTCGCTGGGCTGGGATCTCTGCCATACGGAAAGGAACGTCCGCCTCCTCTCCGGCGGCAAGCGGGATTACCGGAACAATCCGCTGGTACGCTGCGACTGGGACGAGGCCACCTGTACCCAGCTCGTCTATATCTATAATGAACTGACAAACAGCTATCAGGGAGACGCGCGGCTGCTCTGCAATCTCATGGGGCGCAAACGCGCAAGCTGCGGCAACCGTCCCTCCCTGCGCGTGGCGACCATCGACATCGGCGGCGGTACCAGCGATCTTTCCATCACCACGTTCGAGCTGGAAAGCGAATCCTCCTCCAGCGCGCGCATGACGCCGCACCCCGAATTTCACGACGGCTTCACCATTGCCGGGGACGACGTTCTCTGCGCCGTCATACGGGAGCATGTGCTGCCCGCGCTGGCCTGCTCCATGAAAAACGCGGGCGCGGCCACAGCGGAAAATATCGTCAAGCAGCTCTTCGGGCGCGACGTTATGGATAACTCGCAGGAAAGCCGCAATCAGCGCGCGCAATTTGTACGGCAGGTCGCCGTGCCCGCGGCCCTCTGCCTGCTGGAGGCGTATGAAAAGGCGGATCTGCGTACCGGCAGCGGTGCGTTCACGGTGCCCCTGCGCGCCTGTTTCCATCCGGCACAGCCGGAAGAGAATGCGCCGCGGGAGGAGCCGCCTTTCTCCCGGCACCCCGCCCCGTCGGCGGCGGCGCTGGCCTATGTGGAAAACGCGGTGCGCGCCGTTCTGCCGCCGGAGAGTCTCTTTTCCTTGGAAGAGACGCCCCTGCGCATGGATCCCCATGCCCTTGACGCCACGGTGCGCGCCGTCCTCCGCGATGTGCTGGCAAACCTCTGCGAGGTTGTCCACGTCTATGACTGTGACGCGCTTCTGCTGACAGGACGGCCCAGCCGCTGGCAGGGCGTGGTCTCGACCGTCTTTGCCCATCTGCCGGTACCGCCCGATCGCATCCTGCCCATGGGCGACTACCATGTGGGCGCGTGGTATCCCTTTTCGGATGTCTATGGCAACATGACGGATCCCAAGACCACCGTCGTGGTCGGCGCCATTCTCTGCGCTCTGGCCGAAGGCCGCCTCGAGGGCTTTTCCTTCAACCCCTCCCGGCTGTGCGTGGGATCCACGGCCCGCTACATCGGCGAGATGGAAATCAACGGGCAGATCAAAAGGCCCAAGGTCTGGTTCACAGTGGATGTCCGCGATGCCAGGGGATATGAGGCCGTCAAGACCGTCGACTTCAGCGGCCCCATTTCCGTCGGTTTCCGTCAGCTTGATCTGGAACGCTGGCCGACGACGCGCTTCTATGCCATCGACTTTGCCAACGAGGAGGCGCAGCAGAAATACAAATCCGTGATGCCGCTGCGTGTTACGCTCTGCCTTTCCGTCAAGGAACTGGACGAAAACGCCACCGGCCCGGAAAACAGCGAGCGCGACGAAGGCGAATTCTTTATTGAGGATATTACGGATTGTCATGGCGATGCTGTGGAACGGACGGCAATCGACATCCGCCTGCAAACCCTTCCCCGGGACGAGGGGTTCTGGCTTGACACCGGCGTCATCTTCGCCTGACACACCGCCGTGCCGGAAAGGGCGGGAAAGGAAGCGGACATATGGAACTGACAGCGTACTGCCGGGAACTGGCGGCAGCAACGGCGGATGCGGGGCTTTGGGTGACGCGCAACGGCGATCTGGTACGCAACGAACGGGAAACCCTGCTGCGCGAACTGCGTCGCGCGGGACGGATCTTTCGCCGCTGCGCGCGGGCGGCGGAGCGAAAAATGTGCGTCGGTGTCTTCGGGCCCAGCCAGGCGGGCAAGTCCTATCTTATCTCCGCCCTGGCACGCGATGCGCGGGGCAATCTCATGGCGCGCTTTGGCGACGATCTCCGGGACTTCATTCGTGAAATCAACCCCGAGGGCGGCAAGGAATCCACCGGGCTGGTGACGCGCTTCACCATGACGCGGCCCGCCAGCCTGCCGCAGGGATTTCCCGTGCAACTGCGCCTGCTCTCGGAAATGGACATCGTCAAAATCATCGCCAACAGCTACTTTGCCGACTGCGAACACAAGGACGACCCGGAAAGCGATATTGACGCGACGCTGCGCCTGCTGGAAGGGCGTGCCGGTCAGGGGGACGCCCATATTGATCTCGATGCGCTGGAAGATCTGCGCGAATACCTGCGGGAGTTTCGCTCCAAGGCCCGCGCCGCGGAACTGGAGCGCCGTTACTGGGATCGGGCGCTGGAGCTGGGGCCCCGGCTGGGCCTTGAGGATCGCATCCGCCTCTACGCGCTCATCTGGGATGAGGTGGCCGAACTGACCGACCTGCTGCGGCGGCTCCTGCTGGCCCTCGACAGCCTCGGGCAGGCCGAAGAGGCCTTCTGTCCTCTTGACGCGCTCATTCCCCGCGACAGGAGCATCATTGACGTGGCCACGCTGGCCGGGCTGGATACGGGGTCGGACGATACCCTGCCCGTCGTCACCCGGGAAGGACACCGGGCCGATCTGCCCCGATCCGTAGTCACAGCGTTGACGGCGGAACTGACCATCGTCATGGAAAGCAGCCCGGACGACTATTTCGAGTATACCGACCTGCTGGATTTCCCCGGGTACCGATCGCGTGAGAAATATATGAACCTGCGCTACGAGCTGCAACGGGAGGGAACGCGGCGCAACATGTTTCTGCGCGGCAAGGTGGCCTATCTGTTCCAGCGCTACTGCGCCGAACGGGAACTGACCAGCATGCTTCTCTGCATTGGGCCCAGCAATCAGGAGGTCAAGGATCTGCCGGGCGTCATCAACGACTGGATTGCGGGCACACACGGCAAAGACCCGGAATCCCGCCGGGACAAGGAAGTCTCCCTGTTCTTCGTGCTGACCAAGAGCGATATGGAATTTGAGTCAAAAGCCGGGGACGGCGACCCCAGGGGCCGCTGGGACAATCGTCTTCACGCTTCGCTGCTGGACTTTTTCGGGCAGCAATACGACTGGCCGCGCAACTGGGACGGCCGTCCCTTCAATAACCTTTTTCTGTTGCGCAATCCCAATTTCCATTTCGATGCCGTCCTCACCTACGACGGGGACACGGAAACCGGCATCCGTGAGGATCAGCGTCCCCGCGTCACGCAGCTGCGGTCGGCCTTTCTGCAAAGCGCGCTCGTGGCCGGGCATTTCCGCCACCCGCAGGAAGCATGGGACGCCCTCATGAGCCTCAACGACGGCGGCATCGGACGCATCCGCCGGAGCCTGCGCCCTCTGTGCAACCCGGCCATCAAGGCCGTCCAGATACGGCAGACATTGGGCGATACGCGCCGCCCTCTTCTGGAACGCCTCAGGGCCTTTTACACGACCGACGACAGGGAAGAGGAGCGGCAGCGGAAAAAAAAGCAGCTGTTCCGTCTCTTTCAGCTGCTGGGTTCTCCCAGGAACAAGCCGCGGCTGGGCCTGCTGCTGCGCGGCTTCACCGTGCGGGACAGAGATATCTACGACATGCACGAAGAGGCCGCGCGCCGCTTCCGGGCCCGGCTGGAGGAACAGTCCGCGCCCCAGCCCGCCGCGCCGCTCATGGCGGTGGACGACGCCGCGCTGGAGGACTGGGATCCCTTCCGTGACGAACCGGATCCCCAGCCGGGCGGCGCGGCGGCGGAAAATACCGGTACGGAAGCCCCTCTCTGCGATGAGACCGCCTTTTTCGCGGCCCATATCGAAAGCGGCTGGGTCAGCCGTCTGCATGGGCTGGCGGAAGACCCGGCCATGCAGGCCTGGTTCCGCCTTCCTGAACAGGACTTTTCCGCGCTGGTCAGCGAACTGGCCATGGGAGCGGCCCGCCTGCGCATCCAGGACAGGATAGCCGAGGCGTTCCGCCAGATCGGCCGCTATGTCAATACGTCCAGGGAGAGCATCCTCCGGCAGCAGGCCAGCATGGCCGCCCGCATCATCAACGGCTATGTCGACTGGCTGGGGCTTGCGCCCGGTGATGGCCCGGAAGCGCGCACCGTCCGCGACGAGAAGGGCGGAGCCCATGAACTCTTTATCCCTCCTCCACCGGTAGGGGATGCGCCCGCGCTTCAGGAAGAGCCCGTCGATTATGCCGGCGTCTGGTTTTCGGACTGGCTCAAGGCCTTCTATGCGCTGGGTATGGCAAACGTCAATTTCGACGGCGCGCAGATAGTCAATATTGAGGAAAACAAGGCGCTCGGCGCGATTCTTGAACGCATGACCGCCGACCCCGTCGCTACGTAGCGAGGAAGTCTTGATGAAGATACGCTATCTCGAACAGAAAAACACGCCCGGCCATGGCTCCCTGCGCTGCGAGGGCTCCGATGCCGCCCAGGGCGACGTGACCTTTGCCCTCCAGCGCGGCTCAGATCAATGCTACCTCAGCTCGCAGGGAACATGGCTCCAGGAACAGACCTTCCTTGCCGCCACGGCGCGCCGGGAAGGCGACGCCCTGTTGCTTGATATCGGCCCGTCCGTGGTCAATCTTCTAGATACGCAGGAAACCTACCGCTTCTTCCTGCATACCGGCGGCGCGCTGGAAAAAGCCGTTCTGCGTATCCCCTCCGTCAACTACGGGCCTGCCGCCTCCACAGACAACCTGCCGCCGCTCCCTTCCCCAACGGCACAGGAGACGCTTCCCGACGAAACGCCGACGTCCTCCGGGGAACCCGCTTCACGGGAAGAAGGCGGCGAGGAACCCCCAGCCCAGGTTGAGGAGGCCCCGCCCGCTTCCCTGCCCGATCCGGAGCCATCCCCTCCCGCACCCGCCCAAAAAACGCGTCTGTCCGCCGCCCTGCTGACGGCTGCGACGCTGCTTCTTCTGTGCGTGGCGGGCGGCCTGCTCTGGTACGTTCTTTCGCGGCCAGACCAGCCCGCCACTCCCTCAGAAACACAGGAAACGGAAGCGCCCGCGCCCCTCACAGCCGCCGGGGCCCCCGCCCCCACGGCGGAGCTTCCCACGGCAGCCCTTCCCGTTGACCAGCAGGTGACGCTCTTCTTCCAGGGCCAGAACCGCACCCCCGCGGCGGCGGCGGAACTCAGCCGCACCCTGCCGCGCGCGACCAGGGCCGAGCAGGAGGCCATCTACCGCCTCTACTATTTCGCCGGAGAAAACGGCGAAACCTCCGTGCTCATGGACTACGCCGCCTGTCTCGATCCATCCCGCCCCGATTGGGGCGGCATCAACAAGGATCCCGCCGCCGCCTGGGGCATTTATGAAAAGGCCAGGGCCGCGGGCATTGAGGAAGCCGCCGAAGCCCAGCATGCCATGAGGCAATGGCTGCGGGCGCGGGAAGCCGACGGCAACGCGCAGGCCGCCTACTGGCTGCGGCAGTTGCCCTAGCGCGGTTTCCTTCTGAAAAAGCTGCGTGTGTGGATAGCGTCCTTCTGAAATTGAAAAACGCCAAATGCAAAATTTTCCTCCCCGCACGGGCGTGCCATATTGAAAAACCGTCTCATTACGTGTATTCGAACAAAAAATGGCCATACAGCCGTTTTTTTCTTGTTGTAACCATGTGTGGGTTGAACGCACAACCAATTCTGGCGGCTAGGCAAAGCCGGCGGAATCGGCTATAGACATACCTTACCCGCGAACACGGCCCAAAGGGCCGCAACCCGGAGACGAGTCTTACAGGAGGCCCCTATGATCAGCCAGGCGCTGGTAAAAGATTTCGAGGCGATGCTCGGCAAGGAAAACGTTTTCTCATCCGAAGCCGACAGGCAGAGCTATTCTTACGATTCCGCCGTCTTGCAGCCGGTTGTTCCCTCCCTTGTGGTGCGCCCCACCACGACGGAACAGCTCGGACAATGCGTCAAGAAGCTGTACGACAACGGCATTCCCATGACCGTGCGCGGCGCGGGTTCCAATCTTTCCGGCGGTACCATCCCCGACAGGGCGGACACCGTTGTCATTCTGACAAACGGCCTGACGCGTATTCTTGAAATCAACACGGCCGACCTGTACGCGGTTGTGGAACCCGGCGTTGTCACCGCCACGCTGGCCAACGCCGTGGCCGCCCAAAATCTTTTCTATCCTCCGGATCCGGGTTCCCAGAGTGTCTCCACCATCGCGGGCAATATCGCCGAAAACGCGGGCGGTCTGCGCGGCCTGAAATACGGCGTCACCAAGGATTACGTCATGGGCGTGGAGTTTTTCGACGCCACGGGCGAACTGGTCAAGACAGGCTCGCGCACGGTCAAATGCGTGACCGGCTATAATCTGGCCGGTATGCTGACGCAGTCCGAAGGCACGCTGGGCGTCATCTCCCAGGCGGTGATGAAGCTTGTGCCGCCGCCGAAGGCCAGCAAGGCCGTCATGGCCGTGTTCAACGACATGCAGGAAGCCGCCGACGCCGTGGCGGGCATCATCGCCGCCCATGTGGTTCCCTGTACGCTGGAATTTCTCGACAACCAGACCATCGTGCGTGTGGATGATTACACCAAGGCCGGTCTGCCCCGCGACGCGGGCGCCATTCTGCTCATCGAGGTGGACGGCCATCCGGCGCAGGTGGCGGACGATGCCGAAATCGTGGAACGCGTGCTGAAGGCCAACAACGCCCGCGAAGTGCATGTGGCCAAGGACGCCGCCGAAAAGACCAAACTCTGGGAAGCCCGCCGTATGGCTCTGCCCGTGCTTGCGCGCTGCAAGCCCACCACCGTGCTGGAAGACGCCACGGTACCGCGTTCGCAGATCCCCGCCATGGTCAAGGCCGTCAACGATATCGCCGCCAAGTACCGTGTGGAGGTGGGCACCTTCGGCCATGCCGGCGACGGCAACCTGCATCCGACCTTCCTCTGCGACAAGCGCGACAAGGAGGAATTCGCCCGCGTGGAAGAGGCCATCGACGAGATGTTCGACGTGGCCCTCAAGCTGCAGGGCACCCTCTCCGGCGAGCACGGCATCGGTACGGCCAAGGCCAAATGGATGGAAAAGGAAACCTCGCGCGGCACCATCCTGTTCTCGCAGCGCCTGCGCCGCGCCCTTGATCCCAAGGGCCTGCTCAACCCCTCCAAGCTGGTGGGCATCTAGGCACGGGGGAAACGCACCATGAGCGATTTGCAAAAACTTGCCCGGCGCCTTTTGGCGCTGGAAGATCGTATTGCCGCCTGTATGAAGTGCGGCCTGTGCCAGGCCGTGTGCCCCATGTTCGGCGCGACCATGATGGAAGCCGACGTGGCCCGCGGCAAGCTGGCCCTCATTGATAATCTCGCGCACGAAATGTTCACCGACGCCGGGGCGCTGGCCGACAAGCTCGGGCGCTGCCTGCTCTGCGGCTCCTGCGAGGCCAACTGTCCTTCCGGCGTGAGGATTATGGAAGTCTTCATGGAAGCGCGGGAGATCGTGTACGCCTATATCGGCCTGCACCCGCTCAAGAAAATCATCTTCCGCACGCTGCTGGCGACGCCTACGGCCTTCAATCTGGCCATGCGCGTCGGCGCGCCCATGCAGGGGCTGATTTTCCGCAAGAGCAAGGACGCCCAGGGTACCGTATGCGCGCCGTTGCTCAACTTCATGCTGGGCGATCGTCACATTCACGCCCTGGCGAAGAAGCCCCTGCACAGCATGTACGGATCTCTCGACGAACCCCGCCGGATGGGCGGTCCGCGCGTGGCCTTCTTCCCCGGCTGCGTGGCCGACAAGATGTATACCCGTATGGGCGACGCCTGTATCCGGGTGCTGCGCCATCATGGCGTCGCCGTCTACATGCCTTCGGGCTTTGCCTGCTGCGGTATCCCGGCCCTGTCTTCCGGCGATGTCACGGGTATGGTCAAGGAAATGAGGATAAACCTTGCCCTGCTTGAGGATCTGTCCTTCGACTATGTGCTGACGCCCTGCGGATCCTGCACCGCCACCATCAAGGAGCTGTGGCCCCGCTACGCCGAACGCCTCGGCGCCATAGAAAAGGGCCTGGCCCTGCGCCTGGCGGCCCGTACCATGGATATCAACGAGTTTCTGGTCAAGGTCATCGGGGTCAAGCCCGCCGAAACCAGGGCCAGCGCCCGCAAGGTCACCTACCATGACTCCTGCCACCTGAAAAAGTCGCTTGGCGTGGCGCGGGAGCCCCGCGATGTCATCCGCTCCAATCCCTACCTGCAACTGGTGGAGATGAAGGAAGCCGATCGCTGCTGCGGCTGCGGCGGTTCCTTCAACCTCTTCCACTATGATCTGTCCCGCCAGATCGGCCAGAGAAAACGCGACAACGCTGTCGCCACCGGTGCGGAAATCGTCGCCATGGGGTGCCCCGCCTGCATGATGCAGTTTGAAGACGTGCTTTCGCATAATCAGGACGCCATGCAGGTAAAGCATACTGTCGAACTGTACGCCGAAAGCCTCAATCTCATGTAGGCAATCCGCACTGTCCTTTTACGGAATGCGGGGAGCACGGCGGATCCGCCGCGCTCCCGGCACGCGCAAAAGGGCCCGGCGTCCGATATTTACCCTAATTGTCAAGGAGACATACATGGCCCCTGAACATCAGCAACTGCTGGACGCTTTCAGCGCCAAGGCCCAGGCCACGTCCGCCGTGGTGACGGAAGCCCCCAACATGGCCGCCGCGCTACAGTACGTGGTGGACGTGTGCGAAAACCGGCCCGCCGCTGAACTGCTGGCCGACGAGGATGTGGAAAAAGGCCCCAACGGCCCCAACGGCGTGCCCACGCGCGTACAGCGCATCATAGCGGCCCCTGATCTGGACGGCGCGGATTTTGATGCCCTCTCCGGCCTCTGCGCCGCCAAGGGCTTTGCCTGCATCCGCCAGGGGGTGCGCAAGCATCTTGCCGGCATTGACATAGGCGTGACCAAGGCCATTCTCGGCGTCGCCGCCAGCGGCACCTGTATGGTGGACGCCGACGGCGAGGACGCGCGTCTTGCCGGCATGGTGAGCGAAGTGCACATCCTGCTGCTCAAAAAATCCGAAATCTATCCGGATCTGCCTTCCATCGCCCAGAAGCTGCGCGAGCGTATGAACGCCAACCCCACCACCTACACCACGTTCATCACGGGCCCCAGCCGCACCGCTGACATTGAGCGCGTTGCCGCCGTGGGCGTGCATGGCCCGCTGGAACTGCATATCATCTTGCTGGAGGACTAACGAACCATGCATGAAGCGCCCAAGAACCTTGCGGAATACCGCAAGGAAATAGATCAGGCCCTTGACGACAACTTCCTGCGCCGCACGCTGGACACCTTTGCCGTGGCCTATCGCGCCAATCGCGAAGCCGTTTTCAAGGAAGTGGACGAAAAGGCTCTCATCAGGCAGATTGCCGATGCCAAGGACGACGCCTGCAAGCATATGGACGAACTGTACGAACAGTTCCGCGCCGAAGCCGAAAAGCGCGGCGTGCATGTGTACCGCGCGGCCGACGCCAAGGAAGCCAACGAGATCGTCGCCCGCATCGCCAGGGAAAACGACGTCAAAAAGATCGTCAAATCCAAATCCATGACGACGGAAGAAACCCAGCTGAACCCCTATCTTGAGAAAGAGGGCTTCACTGTGGATGAAACCGACCTTGGGGAATGGATCATCCAGCTGCGCCACGAAGGCCCCTCGCACATGGTCATGCCCGCCATCCACCTGTCCCGCTATCAGGTGGCCGACGACTTTTCCAAGGTGACGGGCGTCAAGCAGGATACCGACATCCAGCGCCTGGTGAAGGTGGCCCGCGTGCAGCTGCGCCGCAAGTTCATCGCCGCTGACATGGGCATAAGCGGCTGTAACTTCGCCGTGGCGGAATGCGGCGCCGTGTCCACCGTGACCAACGAGGGCAATGCCCGCATGGTCACCACGGTGCCCCGTGTGCATGTGGCCATTGCCGGTCTCGACAAGCTGGTGCCCACCGTCGACGTGGCCCTGACGGCATTGCAGGTGCTGCCCCGCAACGCTACGGCCCAGCGGCTGACCTCCTATGTCACCTTCATTGCCGGCGCCACCGAATGCGCCGCCGCGCCTGACGGCAAGAAGTCCATGCACGTGGTCTTTCTTGACAACGGCCGCAGCGAAATCGCCAAGGATCCGCTCTTCTCGCAGATTTTCCGCTGCGTGCGCTGCGGCGCCTGCGCCAACGTCTGTCCCGTGTTCCGTCTGGTGGGCGGCCATAAGATGGGCTACATCTACATCGGCGCCATCGGCCTCATCCTGACCTACTTCTTCCACGGCAAGGACGTGGCCAAGACGCTTTGCCAGAACTGCGTGGGCTGCGAATCCTGCAAGAACATCTGTGCCGGCGGCATTGACCTGCCCCGCCTGATCCGCGAGATCCGCGCGCGTCTGGTGGACGAAAAGGGGGATTCCGTAGGCGCGCTGGTCGGTTCCGTTCTCAAGAACCGCAAGATGTTCCACAACCTGCTCAAGTTCGCCAAGTTCGCCCAGAAGCCCGTCACCGGTGGAACGCCTTTTGTCCGCCACCTGCCCGAATTCCTGCTGGGCAAGCACGGCTTCAAGGCGCTGCCCGCCATTGCCAACGAATCCTTCCGTGATCGCTGGCCCCGTATCGCGCCGCGCATCGCCAATCCCCGCTTCAAGGTCGCCATCTTTGGCGGCTGCGCCCAGGATTTCATCTACCCCGAACAGCTTGAGGCCTGCGTCAGGATTCTCGCCTCCAAAGGCGTTGCCGTGGAGTATCCCATGGAACAGTCCTGCTGCGGCCTGCCGCTGGAAATGCTGGGACAGCGCAAGGCCTCTCTCCAAGTCGTCGAGCAGAACGTCAACGCCTTTGATGCGGGTGCCTATGACGCCATCATCACCCTGTGCGCCTCCTGCGCCTCGCACCTCAAGCACACCTATCCCGAACTGACCGAAAACAGCGGTGATCTCCATGCCAGGGCGCAGGCCTTTGCCGACAAGGTGACGGATTTCAGCTCCTTCGTGCATGATGTCCTCGGTCTCAAGCCCGAAGACTTCAACAACTCCGGCGAAAAGGTCACCTATCACGCTTCGTGCCACCTCTGCCGTGGCCTGAATGTCCGGCAGGCGCCCCGCGAGCTCATCGCCGACGCCGCCACCTATGTGCCCTGCGAGGAAGAAGAGGTCTGCTGCGGCTTTGGCGGTTCCTACTCCGCCAAGTTCCCGGAAATCTCCGCCCAGCTCCTTGAGAACAAGCTGAAGCATGTGGAAGAGACCGGCGCGACCCGCCTCGTCGTTGACTGCCCCGGCTGCGTCATGCAGCTGCGCGGCGGCGCTGAAAAGAAAAAGATGAACGTCAAGGTCTCCCATATGGCCGAGCTCCTTGCCGAGCGGCTCAAGGGCTAGGCACCCAGATCCATACCAACCGCAACGAGGCGGCGGGGCTTCGCGCCCTGCCGCCTCGTTTTGTTTCCGCGTTCTGTTCCGCAACAACGCACGATCCGTCTTCCCCAGCGTATCCTCATCGCGCTCTGTGTCTTTGCGCTTGCCGCTTGCAAGAGTGGATCCGCCCGCCTCCAGCCACAAGGAAAATCGCGTTTTTTTCGCAGTATACGGGCTGCGCGGCCTTTGAAAGTGAAGCAATTTTAAAAGCAAATACGTTATGCAACGTTTCTAGAGGGATGGTGGCATAAGGGACGAAATTGATTTTTTTTACCATTGCCGTCTCCCGGGGAGCGTTTTATTTTCCTGCTGAAGCATAAGCAACCTGCAACGACACAGGAGAGATCTCACTATGAAAACAAATTTTATCTACCATGTTCCGACAAAACTCTATTTTGGAAGCGGACAACTGACGCATCTTGGCAATGAACTGAAGCAACACGGGAAAAAGGTTTTATTGATCTACGGCAGTGAACGTCTCAAGAAAACAGAACTGTACTCTTCCATCGTCGAACAGGCGAAGAAGGCCGGTGTGCGTCTTTTTGAGACGGGGGGCGTTGAGCCGAATCCCCGGCATACCACGGTAAACCGTATGGCCTCTGTATGTAAAAATGAAGGCATTGATATCCTGCTTGCCGTAGGTGGGAGATCTGTGCTGGACTGCGCGAAGTTTGTGAGCGCGGCGGCATTCTATGAGGGTGACTGCTGGGATTTTTTCACAGGAAAAGCCAAGATGGAAAAATTTCTCCCGCTTGTCACCATTCCAACGCTTTCCGGAACAGGGTCGGATATGGACGGTTTCGGCATTGTTTCCAATGTGGAAAGAAAAGAAAAAATCCCGCTGTACCATCCTTCGCTCTTTCCTGTGGCTTCCTTCCTCGATCCAGTGCAGACATATACGGTGCCTCCTTTCCAAACCGCCTGCGGCGCTATCGACGCCTTTACGCACTATTTGGAAGTGTACTTCATGCGCCCCAACCTCCGTGTCCTCACTTGCGTCATGGAAGGTTTTATGAAGGCGATTCTTCAGTCCATTCCGATTGTCATGGAGCACCCGGACGGCTATGAGGCGCGCGCAAGCATCATGTGGGCAAGCTCATGGGCCTTGAACGGTTTCACCTTTGGCCCTACTGGCGCGACGCCCGTCGCCTGCCACTGGATTGAAGACGAACTTTCCGCAAAATATGACATGACGCACGGTCTGGGGCTGGCGATTGTTCTGCCGCACTATCTTGAATACTGTCTGAATGAGCAAAACGCGCCGCTCTACAGGGAATTTGCCGTCAATGTCCTGGGGGTTGACGCCGGGCTTTCACCTGTGCGCGCCGCTGAGGAAGGTATCTCCATTCTGCGGAAGATCTTTTTTGAGATCTGCGGACTCAAGAGCCGCTTGCGTGATTGCGGAGTTCAGGATGATTCCCGTTTTGTGGAAATGGCCCGGATCGCATGCAGAGGGGATATTCTTCATGGATTGATTGATTTGACGCGGGAAGATGTCGTCGCTCTATATAAAAAGAGTTTTTAGAGCGCTTTCCTATTGGCAGTGAGCGCGCGTTGGACGCGGGAATGACCGCCCGCGTCCAACACGCTTTGCGTGGGGGCAGCATGATTATTACCGGAACGGAAGATTTACGTATCCAGAAAACAATGGCATCCATTGACAACGCTTTTTCACGTTTGTTGCTGGAATCTGAATATGCGGAAATATCCATTAAAAATATCTGCGATCTGGCAAAAATCAATAAGAAAACATTCTATCGGTATTATGCGACAATTCACGACTTGTTTCGTGAAAAACTTGAGCAATTTTCGCTTGAATTTATGGAAAGAGTTTCAAAATACACATTACCGCAGGATCTAAGGCAGGTAAACAGGGCATTTTTTATGTACGCTTCTGAACAAGGCAGCCTCTATGAACGTCTTATCTGTCATGAAGCTTACAGTACCTACGGAAGTCGAATGCTCAGAGATTTTGTCCACAGAACATGGAATACATCAGAGGTACTTGTATCTCTTGACATATATAGAAAAAATATGCTCCTTTGTTTCTTGCAGGCAACGGGGACGGAACTCTACCGGCAATGGATTCGGGACGGTAAAGCGATTCCACTGGAAGAAATTATACAACTCAGTGAAGCCTTATTATGTAACGGCGTACAGGGTTTTCTTGAGCGGGTACACGCGCCTGTGTTTTCAATGTGAAACTTTGTCTGCCTCTGTTTTGGTGTGTGCGCGATCGGACGATCTCGCCCCGTCCCTGGGCAGGAATCCTGCTTGTTCCGCCGAGTGTGGGACGAGCTGATTATGAAAGTGATAGCGTTCAAAGAAGATATGGTCTACTATGAATCAATGGGAAACGAACGCCTGCCGCATGATCCGGCCTACAAACAGTTTTTCAGCAATCCGGAGATGGTGGAATCCCTGCTGCGGGATTTTGTGCCGGAAGACTT
>CAKTDV010000021.1 GCA_934546745.1 uncultured Desulfovibrio sp.
AACCCCGGTTTCCGCCCACCAGCGGGAGCCGGGGTTCCGGTTTTTGTATACGCTCCTTCGCGCGGCTTGGCAAGCCGTCAAAAGGCCCTGGAAGCGGCGGGGACGCCGTAGATCTGGCGCATGGTCTGGAGGAGGCCGCGCAGACGATCCGCCCAGCTGTGACACTTCAGGACGCGGGCCCGGCCCGCCTCCATGATGCGGCGGCGTTCGTCGGGATGGGCCAGATAGAAGCGCACCAGATCGGGGATTTCGTCCCGCGAGCGGTAGCAGGCCATTTCCCCGCGCTCAAAAAGGCTTTCCATCTGGGGCCGCCAGTCGGTGAGCACAAAGCCCCCGGCGGCGGGGCCGTCGAAAACGCGCTGGTTGACCGCCCCTTTCATCTGCTTGCTGGTGCAGTTGAAATTGATGTCCGAATGGGCATAGAAACGCGGCAAATCCTCATAGTAGTTGATGATGCCGTGGTAGCGGGGTTGCGGCGTATCGTGCCGGAATTCGATTTTCCAGCCGTCGTCGCCCACGAGAAGCGGGCGGAAGGGGAGCAGGCGGCGCACACAGCCGTTGCGGTAGAGGCGGGTTGCCTGCCACGTCAGCGCCGTCTCATAGGCGAGTCGCTCCTCGTTGCCGGCCAGCGCCGCGTAGTTGGCATAGTCCTGGGGGCGGCGGCGCTGGAGAAACTCCGGTATGGAATGGGAATCGTCGTCCATGAATTCCCGCGCCGAGGCCCGGAAGGTACGCAGCAGGGAGCGCGGCAATTTTGTTTTTTTCAGGCGCGCGCCGACCTTGTAGATCATGGAGTTGCCCACGAAGGAGACGCTGGCTTTCCATGAGGCCGGAACGGGCTTTGACGAAGGCCGGAAGCGCTCCGGATCGGTGCCGAGAGGCAGGTAGAAGGCGTGCGGAAATCCGGCGGCGTGGAGGCTGGCCACATTGTCGGCGTCATAGGTGAAGAGCGCCGTCCACGGAGAGACGCATTTGCTGTACAGGTGTATTATCAGATGCGGGTTATCCACGAACCAGGAGGCCAGCGGCAATTGCAGGCGCGCCAGCAGATCCATGAGGATGCCCTCAATATCGACGCCCATGTGGTTGAGGGTGAGGCAGCAGTCGGGATGAAAGGAGAGAACGGCTTCCAGCAGCTGGCGCACAAAGTCGCCCTGCGCGACCTCGCTTTCGCCGATAAGCACGAGCTTGTAGGGCACGCGCAGCTGGTCACAGGCGCGCTGTACCTCGCCCATGAGAAAATATTTGCTGGTCAGCAGCAGCAGGCGGGGCGTGGCCTCGCGGAAGCGGGGCCGCACGGCGCGTCCCCAGAAGTCAAATTCCGCGCTGGCGGCGAGCTGTTCGCGCAGCCAGCCGTAATAGGCGCTGTCAAGGCGCTGGTAGAAGGGCAGGGGCAGGGGCAGCAGGGGGCGTCCGCCGTGGGCCGTCTGCCAGTGGGTGAGCAGGGCCAAGGCCTTGTGGGGATCGTCTTCCTGGACAATGAGCAGGCGCTGACGCCGCGCCGGATCGAGATTGTCCAGCGAGGCGGTGAGCTTCTGGAGATCCCGTTCCTTTTCCACGACGGCCACCGGGCCGTCGCTGGCGTCGAGCAGGAAGCGCAGGGCGTAGCCCAACCCCGCGCCCAGCAGCACGGGCAGGGCGTCCGGGCGTCGGGAGGCGCTGCGGGCCATGTTGCGTTCCCGTTCCGGGCCGCCGGGGCCGAGCATGACAAGATCGCGCCCGTTGGTGCGGGCGACGATGTCGCGCAGGCGTCCGTCCTCACCGTACCGCGCCTCAAAGCGGCATGACGGCGGCATGGACTAGACCCCCGGGGTCGTGTTGGGCACGA
Organism: uncultured Desulfovibrio sp.; assembly: GCA_934546745.1. Taxonomy (GTDB): domain Bacteria; phylum Desulfobacterota; class Desulfovibrionia; order Desulfovibrionales; family Desulfovibrionaceae; genus Desulfovibrio. The sequence continues at coordinate 1,829 of CAKTDV010000021.1, forward strand.
CGATGATGTCTTCCTGGCTCAGGCGGAAACAGACGTTCTCAAACGGTCGCTCCACCAGCATGTAGGCTTTGCCTATGGAGACCTCGACGCCGGGATGGACGACGCCGGGCACCACGAGGCGGCAGTTCTGCATACGCTCCTCATCCACATAGAGCTGGGACCAGAGCTCGTCGCGGCGTTCCAGCAGGGCCTGGCGTTCCTGACGGGTGCGTTCCAGGCGCTGTCCGTTGGGGGTGTCGGGCGGCAGATGCCCGGCGATGGCCGACAGGTGTGTGAGCCGCTGGGAGACGTTGGCGATATAGGAGTCGAGCCGCTCCAGCTCCCGGATGCTCTGGGGAGAATAGCCAAGATAGATCCGCGTTGGCACGGCGGCGCGGTTGCCCAGCTGTGTGCCCACATAGACGCTGCCGTAGGCGTTGACCGTGGAGCCGTAGAGCATGCCCTTGACGACGAGGTTGGCCCCGGCATACACGGTGCTGTACAGGCAGTACTTGTCAATGACAATGGCGTCACCGGCGCGGATTTCCAGCTTTTCCACAAAGGGGCAGACGATTTTGCCCCCGGCGATGAGGCGGCCCCTGCCACCCGAACCGCCGCGCGCGCCCGCCTCCACAAGCATGTCGCCGCGTGAGCGCACGCGCCCGCCCTCCACCATGCCCATGACGCGCACGGTGTTGGCCTGGGCCTGAAAACCGGCGCGCACGGAGCCGTGGATGGCCATATCGCCCACAAAAAAGATGTTGCCTGTCTGAAAGCTGACGTCGGAACGGACGTTCAGGACGTGTTTGACGGTGATTTTGCCGTCCAGATAGAACACATAGCCGTTGATGTCGGCTTTCAGATGGAGGGAGTTTTCCGTATCCACATGGGTGTTGGGCCCCAGCGGAAAAACGGGCTCCTGGAGGATGAAGCGTTCGTCGGGGTTGGATCCCGCCTGTTCAAGGGGGATGATTTCGGCGACCACCTGATCCTTGATGACGTTCTGGACGTAGCCCAGATTGTAGACGTCCGACTCTCCGTCGTTCACCTTGGGCTTGAGGGCAAGATGGTTCATGTCGGGATCAAAATAGTGGCGGAGATAGTAGGTCACGTTGGCGCCTGCCTGTGTGCCCCGGCGGGGCTGCCGCAGGGGAAGAGAGGTTCAGGGCGGAGAGGGGCCGCCCTAGTCCGAGGAATCCGTCATACTGCCCGCGAGCGCTTCCTCGGAAAGCAGGATGCCGATGAATCCCTCGATTTCCGATTGCCGCAGCAGATCCAGAACCTGCTTTGGCGGCGAAAGCAGAAAGAGCGCCTTGCCGCTGCAGACGCCCACGCCCTGTACGGCGACGAGCGCCCCCAGACCGGAACTGTCCACCCGCTCCGTCTGGCTCATGTCAATGGCCAGCTTGTGGACGTTCTTTTCCCGCATGTAGGTTTCCAGTTCGGCCCGCAGGGCAACGGAGTCCTCCAGCAGCATGGTGCCGCTGTGGCGCAGGATGGTGAAGCCGTTGTGTTTTTCTGCCTTCAGTGCGTACACGGCGCGTCCTCCCGGGCAATGCCGTCCATTTGGCGGGTTTTTCCACAGATACCCGATGGTACTCCGCAAGACACAATCTCGTCAACAATATTCGCGTGCGCCGCAAAAGGCGCGGCCCGCTACGCGTTCCCGGCGTCGTGTCCGGCCTGCCGCCGCTCCTCCTCTTCACGCAGGGCCCGGCGCAGCACCTTGCCCACGCCGCTGCGCGGCAGATCGTCGCGGAATTCCACCAGGCGCGGCACCTTGTAGGAGGCGAGTTTTCCGCGGCACCAGGCGATGACGTCGGCCCGCCGTAGCGTCGATCCCGGCCGGGGGACGACGTAGACCTTGAGGGTCTCGCCACGCAGCGGCTCACGGACGCCGATGCAGACGGCTTCCCGCACGTCGGGATGCTCGCGCAGCGTTTCCTCCACCTCGCGCGGATAGACGTTGTAGCCCCCCACAAGAACGAGGTCCTTCTTGCGATCGCGGATGAAGAAATAGCCGTCCTCATCCATGACGGCGATATCGCCGGTATACAGCCAGCCGTCGCGCAGGGTGGCGGCGGTGTCGTCGGGTTTGCGCCAGTAGCCCAGCATGACCTGCGGTCCCCGCACGATCAGCTCTCCCTCGCTGCCCGGGGGCAGGGGCGCGCCGCCCTTGTCCGCATCGACGATGCGGGCGTCCGTTCCCGGTAGCGGCAGGCCGATGGAACCCATTTTCTGCCTGTGCGGGTCACGCGGGTTGATATGGGTGATGGGAGAGGCCTCCGTCAGGCCGTAGCCTTCGAGAATGGCGGCTCCCGTGAGTTCCTGAAAGCGGCGGAACGTGTCGGGAGGCAGCGGCGCGGATCCGGAAATGCACAGCCGGATGCAGCTGAGGTCGTGATCCGCCAGGCTTTTCTGCTGGAGCAGCGAGGCATAGACGGCTGGGGCGCCCGGAAAGACGGACGGCCTGTGTTTGTCAATGAGGCGCAGCACGTCCCGGGGCACATAGCGGGGCAGAGGCAGGACCGTGGCGGCCAGCGCCGCCGGAATGACGATGCCCGTTGCCAGGCCGTAGACATGGAAGAACGGCAGCAGGGCGATAAAGCTGTGCCGTGTGGCCGCCGTCTCCCCGATGATGGCAAGAATCTGGCGCGCGTTGGTCCCCAGATCCGCATGTGTCAGCATGACGCCCTTGGGCGTTCCCGTGGTGCCGCCCGTGTATTGCAGCAGGGCGGGCGTGGCGATGGGGTGTGGTATGGACTGGGAAAGCCGGGGCGCGCTCCTGAGGAAGTCCTTCCAGCGCGGTATGCCGTCGCCGTGGCTGGTGGCGGATCCCCCCAGGCGGGACCGCTTGAGGCGGTAGAGCCAGTTGAGGGGGAAGGAAAGCGCCTCGTCCACGGAGGTGACGACAAAGCGCCGTACGGGCAGGCGGGAACGGAGCGGGGCGATGCGGGGCCAGAGGGCGTCGAGCACCACAAGGGTCTCCGCGCCGGCGTCGTTGAGGTTGGTCAGCAGCTCCGTTTCCATATACAGCGGGTTGACCATGACCGCCATGGCTCCGGCCTTGAGTACACCCCAGAAAGCCACCACCGTCTGGGGCAGGTTCGGCAGCATGATGGCGACCCGCTCTCCGGGCGACACACCCGCGCGCCGCAACGCTCCCGCAAAGCGTTCCGCCTGTTCGAGCAGGGCCGCATAGGTGATGCGCGTATTCTGGAAAACAACGGCCTGCCGCCGGGGATACCGTTCCGCCGCCCTGTCGAGCAGGGTGTGCAGCGGCGCCTCAAAGAGCGGAACGTCGCGCGGCGTATCGGACGTGTAGTGCCGCAGCCAGGGGCGGGAACGTGCGTCTGTCATCATGGAAACGAACCCTTCTCAGGCATCCGCGACGGCACAGACCACGGCCTGTGCCTTGATGCCTTCGACACGGCCTGTGAAGCCGAGCCTTTCTTCTGTTGTGGCCTTGATGTTGACGCATTCCCCCGGCAGATGCAGCAGCCGCGCCACGCTGGCGCGAATGGCGGCCTTGTGCCTCCCCAGGCGGGGTTCCTGCGCCACAACCGTCAGATCCACATTGGAAAGGCGCAGCCCCCGCCCGTGAAAGAGACGCAGCGCCTCGTCCAGCAGGGCCGCCGAGGAGATGTTGTCAAAGGCGGCGTCCGTATCGGGGAAGTGCTCGCCGATGTCTCCCAGACCGGCGCAGCCGAGCAGGGCGTCCGTCAGCGCGTGGAGCAGCACGTCGCCGTCGGAGTGGGCCACAACCTCCATGCCGCTTTCCAGCGGCACGCCGCCCAGACGCAACGGACGCCCCGGCCCGTAGCGGTGCACGTCGTACCCGAATCCGACGCGGGGCAGCGCGCGCGGCGCGGGCCTTTCCGTCAGAAGGCGCAGATCCGCCGCATGGGTGATCTTGCGGTTGCCGCTGTCCCCTTCCACCATAATCACGTCGTGCCCCCGCCATTCCATCAGGGCGGCGTCGTCGGTCGCGTCCAGCCCCCGCGCCAGTGCCGCCTCATGCGCCGCCCGCAACAGGCGCGTCTCAAAACCCTGCGGCGTCTGTACGGTCGCAATTTCATCCCGGGGCAGGGTCCCGGCGATGCGTTCGCCATCCAGCCGCTTGACCGTATCCGTCATGCGCAGCCCGGGAACGGCCGCCGGTGCCCGTTCCAGCCCGGCCAGCACGCGATGTATGAGCGCGGCGGACAGAAAGGGGCGCGCCGCGTCGTGTATCAGCACATGGGTACAGTCGGGCGGCAGCGCGTCCAGCCCGTGGCGCACGGAGTCCTGACGGCGTTCGCCGCCCCGCGCCGCCACCCAGGGCAGGCCGGGATCATCCCCGGCGGCAAGGGCCCGGCACTGATCCAGAGCCCCGTCAAAGCCCCCGTCGGGAAAGACGAACACCAGCCCGCGGACAGCGCCGCAACGGCTGAACGCGCGGGCGGAATGCCAGTAGAGCGGTTGATCCCGCCATCGCAGAAACTGCTTGGGGACGCCGTCTGTCGAGGCGCCCATGCGGCTGCCGCCCCCAGCCGCCAGAATAATTGCCCAGATGTGCCGTTGCACCATAGCCCCCTTTGCGGGATTCTCCGGCATGGTTGCGCGCCGTTGCGTGGAGTCGCGCGCCGTCCCGCTGTTCCCGGTTCGCGCGTTCGCGCGCGGGTAGGGGCGCTCCGGCCGGAAGCCCCCTCAGTCTTCCCCGTGCGGGACGCCTTGTCAATCCATTATGCCGCGTGGCGGCGCGTTTTGTTGCGAAAAGGCCTCCCCGACGCCGCCGGGGAGGCCTTTTCGCAATGAGACACCGTTGGAGCATGTTGCTTCCGCCATGCGCGATGTTTCAATCCACAGTCGCCCCATTCGCCGACTGGCTCCGCAACCGACGGCCAGGGGTCGTGCGGATTGCCCCTCCCTGAAGGGAGGGGGTTACAGAAAAGGATCTCCTCGGCTTCGCCGTTTTGTCAACCATTCTTTTCCCCCTGAAGGGGGAGGTTTCAAACCACAAAGGAATTTTTGATGAAGGCGCGCTAGACCTCATCTGAAAGACGGCGGAACGTTTTCTTTGTCGCGCCGCACACCGGGCATTTCCAGTCGTCCGGCAGATCCTCGAACTTGGTTCCCGCCGGGATCTTGCGCCGACGGTCTCCTTTGTCGGGATCATAGACATACCCGCAGTTTACCATCTGACAACGCCACATATCCTTGGGATCCGCCATGGTTTCCTCCTTCTTGCGTCGCAAGGGTTATCCCGTTTTTTCTTCTCCGGCGGTACGCCGTGCCGCCGCGCATCGTTCGCAGATACCGTCAAATTCGACGCGCGCGCTCCGAATCTCGGCAAAACCCGGCACTGTCATGCCGTATACCGAAGGTTCCTGCAAGGGAACCATGATATCCCCTATCCGCCCGCAGCACAAGCAGCGCACATGCTGATGCCGCGTCATGTTGCCGTCAAAACGCTTTGTCGTGCCCGCGACCTCCAGCCGCCGGATTTCTCCGCTGTCGGCAAGAAAGTCAAGATTACGGTACACCGTCCCGAGGCTGATACGCGGCAGACGCTCGCGCACCATGCCGTACAGCTCATCCGCCGTGGGGTGCGTGGTCGTTTTTCGTAATTCCTCCAGTATGACGGCACGTTGGCGCGTCATGCGTGTCTGTGTCTGCGGCATGGTTCAGCTCCACTCTTTCAGTAAAAATTATTATTAAGAAAGAGTTTTGTCAAGTTGCAGCTGTTCCAGTACTGGGCTGTCCCCTCCGCCGGAGAGGCGGCCGCGCGGTCAGGCCCTCCCGCGCAGGGGCTGATCAGTGCCGCGCCGTCCTGAAGGCCGTGTTGAAGAGCGCCAGCAGCCGTTCCCCGCCATGCTCCACATTCAGCGCTTCGCGCACCCCGCGCCAGGCTTCCCTGCCGAGGCGTTCCCGATCTTCCGGCGACTGGGCCAGACGCTCCAGCGCGTTGGCCAGCGCCACGGGGTCTCCCTGGGGAACCACAAGGCCGCTCTTGCCATCCTCCACCACTTCCCGCTGGCCGGGCAAATCGCTGACAACAACGGGCAGGGTGAACGCCATGGCCTCTACCAGCGCGGAGGGGAGGCCGTCGCTTTCGCCGGAACGGAGGGTGACGCCGGGGGCCACGAAGGCATCCGCGGCCCGGTACAGCGCGCCCATGGCGTCATGCGGCGTCTGTTTCAGAAAGGAAACGCGTTTGCGCAGCCCCAGACGGAAGGCCAGCCATTGCAGGCGGCGCAGCAGGGGGCCGGATCCCGCGATGGTCAGATCCACATCGACCCCGCGCGCCCTGAGCAGCGCGCAGGCGCGCAGCAGCACATCATAGCCCTTGCGGCGGCACAGCGTCCCCGCGGCCAGAATGCGCAGGGGCCGCGGGCCGGGAGGCGGAGGCACAACGGCGTCGTCATCCGGCGGCGTCAGCGTCAACGGCGCGTACAATAGGACAAGCCGTTCCTCCGGCAGCGTGGGCAGCAGTTCGTGCAGGCGGCGGCGGTTTTCCCGCGTATCGCACCGCACAAACGCCGCGTCGGCGGCCTTGCGCGCCCAGTCGTTGCCGAAATGCGGCATATCGTCCTGCCGCACCGTCATGGCAAAGGGGATGTTGAGCAGCTTTGCGGCCACCCAGACGGCCGTTGCCGGATGCCGCGCCCCGACGGCATAGAGGAACTGAATCCCTTCCTCCATGCACCAGCGCGCCAGCAGCGCGCCGCAACCGGCATCCCACAGTTTCCTGAGCGCGCCGGACATGCCGGGAGGCGACGGCAGGAGACGCCACAATTGCCACAGCGTGCGCGGCGATCCCCTGAGTTGGCGGAAGAGGCAGGCAAAAACCCGCGGCGCGTACATCTTTCCCATGCGGCGGACCGGCAGGGGAAGGGCGTACTGCGTATCCTCGAACAGGCTCTGGCCGCGCAGCGCATAGATGCGCGACAACAGGCCGCCCGCGTGCATGCGGTGCGCCTCTTCCACGACGCCGCATCCCGAAGCCTCGGGAAAGGTTTCCGCAACCAGCGCCCCGCGCAGCACCGGCTCCGGCGCGGCAAGCAGGTTGCGGCCGCCGTGGCGCGCCATGTCGGGCGGCTCGTGTTTGCGGCAATGGAGAATGCCGTCGTCCAGCGTGTACACGCTGTCGCAGAATTCCGCCATCTTGGGGTCGTGCGTCACCATGATCATGGCCACGCCGCCCGAATGGCAGAGCGTGCGGAAGTTGTCCATGACAAGGCGGCTGGTGCGGGCGTCCAGCGCGCCTGTCGGTTCGTCGGCCAGGAGGATGCGCGGATTGTTGACCATGGCGCGGGCAATGGCCACACGCTGCTGCTCGCCGCCGGAAAGGCGGTTGCTGCGGTAATGCACGCGCGCGGAAAGCCGCACCAGCTCCAGCGCCCGAATCACGCGCTCCCAGCGTTCCGCCGGAGGGACGCGCTCGTAAATCAGCGGAAATTCGACGTTCTCAAACACCGTGGAATGATCGAAAAGGTTGCTGGCCTGCATGACAAAGCCCATGTTGCCGCGCCGGAAGGCCGCCGTCTGTTCCCGGTTGAGCGTCAGCACGTCGGTTCCGAGAATTTCCAGCGTCCCGGAATCAGGAGCGTGCAGCATGCCCAGCACATGCAGCATGGTGGATTTGCCGCAGCCGGACGGGCCCATGATGGCCACAAGCTCACCCGGTTCGACCTCGATATTCACACCGCGCAATACCGGAGAGAAGCCGGCATAGCACTTGTACAGATTCCTTGCGATGATAACGGGAGGCATACGCGTTCCTACAACTCAGTTCTACTCAAAGCGCAGGGCCGAAACGACGTCCATGCGGCTGGCCTGGATGGCGGGATACAGACCGCCCGCGACGCCGATGAAGGCGGAAAAGACGATGCTGCCAAGACTGCTGCCCAGCAGCAGCGGATAGGAGAAGGTCGTGCCGAGCGCATACGCGCCCGTCTCGACGCACAGCGTGCCGATCAGGATGCCCAGGATGCCGCCCGCCACGGACTTGCACAGAGCCTCCGCAAGAAATTGCGCCAGAATATCGGCGTCGGAGCCGCCCATGGCCTTCTTGAGGCCCACTTCGCGCGTGCGGGCGCGTACCGCGGCAAAGGTGCCGTACCAGATGCCAAAGCCGCCCAGCATGAGGGAGGCCGCGATGCCCAGCCAGAGCAGGGCCTCCACCCACATGAAGGTGGCCTTGATGCGTTCCAGCTGATCGGCCTGCGTGGCGACGACAAGATAGGGCGCGTCCTGGACGGCGTGCACGGTTCGCGGGATGCTCTGCGTCAGCGGCGGCACGTCTTCCCAGCCTATGCCGCGCACAAAGAGGCGCGATATGCGGCCGTCGCCCCAGTTGCGGTCGATCATGGTCGTTGCGGGGATAAAGCCGCCCTGGCGCCAGTCACCCAGCATGACGCCGCTGGTCACGCCCACGACCTCAAAAATGTCGTTCCCCAGCGTCAGCAGTTTCCCCAGGGCGTCTTCCGGGGAACCGAAAAGGTTTCTGGCCCCCTCGTTGCCAAGGACGCATACCCGGCGGCGCTGGGAGACGTCTTCCCGCGAGAGAAAACGCCCGGCGATCATCTCCAGGGAAAAGACGGGGGAAAAGTTCTCGTCGACGCCGAGCATGCCTATGGTCAGGCGGCGTTCCCCCACACGCATGGGGAAATACTGCCCGTTGCGCACGGAGGAGCAGACAAGGCCCACGCCGGGCAGGGCGCGTATGGCCTCGACGGTTTCCGGATAGAATTCCCGCAGGGGCTGGCCGGGGTATTGGCCGTCGTCCATGTACACGCGGATGACGTTGACCCCCCCCATGAGAACCATGTCCTGTCCGACCTTGTAGCGGATTTCCTGCCCAAGAACCGACAGGGTGATAAAGGCGGTGATGCCCAGCGCAATGGACAGAATGACCCCGAAGCCGCGCTGGCGCACGACCTGACGCAGACTGACGCGGAAAAGATCTGATGCGGCTATCATATGGTCCCTGATGACGGTGAAACCGCGTACCGGCTGTGAGAACCAGCCAGAGCGGTTGGATTTTCAGAGTTATGGACGCCGGACGTCCAGAACGCGCCCCCCGCGCCCCACACGGTACCAGATGCCGTGCCAGAGAATCCCCCGGGCCGGCAGGGTGCGCAGGTAGGTTTCCGCGAAGACCGCGACGCTCAGGGCAAAGGCCGCCAGCCAGCGCCACAGGGAACCCGGCGCGCCGATCTGGCAGTGCCAGCCGTGCAGCAGAAAGATCAGACCCGCCGCCAGCGCGACGCCTAGCAGGCCCGCCGTGGCGGAGACCTGGCCCAGCGCCATGCCCGCGACGGCCCACAGGGCCAGCAGGGGCGGCAGGATCATCATCAGAGGCAACAGGCCAAGCAAGGCCCATTGCCGGGGCACGCAGAACTTCAGGAACAGAATCTGCCGCGCCATCCATGCGTGCCAGACGCTGAAGGGGTGCCGTTCCGCTTCCGTGGAAAGCAGGGCGCCCGGACTCAGAATCACGCGGCGGCCCCGCGCCTTCAGCAGCCCCGCCAGTGAACAGTCGTCCACGACATTCTCACGCCAGAAATGGCGCAGCCCCAGATGATCGAAGGCGGCGCGCCGCATGCACATGGCCCCGCCCCACGGCTGGGTAAACGACGGCGTCAGCCCCTGCAGGCAGCGCATGAGCTGCACACAGAACGCGTAGGCCAACGTCACCAGGGATCCGTCGCGCGGCCGTACCGTATGGTAGCCCGTGCTGAAATCGCTCAGGCCGTCCGCGACGGGCACAGCCAGATGACGGGCAAAATCCGTTCGCGCAAGATGCGTGCTGTCGCAGAACAGCAGGAGATCCACGGCGTCGCCAGCGGCGGCGACGCCCGCAAGGCTGTTGTGGTTTTTCTGTCCGCAGCCGTCGGCCTTCCCGGCCACCACATGGCGCAGTACGGGAAACTCCTTCCGCAGGGCGCGCACAAGCCGCGCCGCCGGTTCCTCCGCCGTGGCGGTCACGAAAATGGGCAGCAGCCCCGGATAGTCCTGCTGCAGCAGACTGCGCAGGGCCGCCTCCATCATGGGGTGTTCGCCGGCGGCCGGAACAATCAGGGCCGCCGAGGGCCAGCGATGCCGCCAGGGGGCGGGCAGGCGGGCCGCCCGATCCAGCCGCCTCCCGGTCCGCAGCAGCCACAGCAGCAACAGGCACTGCGCCAGGCCGCCCACCAGGAGGAAGCATGTCATAAGGTTTTCCACGTCATCTGATCCTTAGCTGAAAATATGCCTGCGTACCGCGGAAAAAACGCTGTTTTTTCCTTCAGCGCGATTCGCGTTCCCACGGGGAAAGCGATCTAGAGCGGCGCGCAGTCGTCGCTGACGCGCCCCGGCACTGTCCGCGCGGCGTCAAAAGAAAGTTTCATGCCGTTTGCCAGACGCAACGATCCCCGCACCGTGGCGGGCGTTGGGCGGCGGGCTTCCAGCCTGTGCCCGGAACTGTGCGCCACGGCAATGACGCCGTCCTTCTCCTCACCGTGGAAATGGTAGGTATCCACGTCGCCGGATCTGCCGCGCAACAGGAGGACGCCGCGCGCCCTGCCGTCCGGAGCGACGCACATGGCGGCCCGAAATGTGGAGGTGAACATGTTCCCTTCCCAGACTTCCGTGCGTTCCGCCGCCGCGCCCACCGCGATGCAGGGGGCGCGGAACAGCGACAGAAGCGCGGCCCAGATCAGGCATTTCATGACGGTGTTCATAGCCGCCCCGCGCAGGTTTCAAACAGCGTTTCATGGGCCGCCACCATGGCGGCAAAGGAAAAGGCCTGTTCCGCGCGCCGCCGGCCGCGGCGTCCCAGGCCGTCTCCCAGGGAAGGCGTATCCAGCAGCCGCAGCAGGTTGGCGGCCATGCCCCCGGCGTCGCCCGCCTGGCTCAGCAGGCCGCAGCCGCCGCTATCCAGCAGATGGGGGATACCCCCCACCCGCGTGGCGCACACGGGCAGGCCGCAGGCCATGGCTTCCAGCACGGCATTGGGCTGCCCCTCCCGGACCGATGCCAGCGCGAAGATGCGCGCGCCGTCGTAGAAGGGACGGACATCCAGCACGCCCGGCGTGAAAAGAACGGCGTCCCGTACCGGAGAGGACGCGGCCAGCGCCTTCAGTTCCGCCTCGCGCGGACCGTCGCCCACCAATCGCAGCACGACATGGGGATGCCGTTCGCGTACCAGCGCCAGCGCCCGGAAGAGTGTCTCGTGATCCTTGTCGCCAGCCAGCCGCGCCACACAGAGAATTTCCGGCGGACGCGCCGACGGAGGAGGCGCAGCCGGCGCAAAGCGTTCCGTATCCACGCCGTTGGGAATATAGTGCAGGCGATCGGGCGGAACGCCCAGGCCCAGCAGAACATCGCGCAGGGCAAGGGAATTGCAGATCATGGCTCGCGTCAGCCGCCACAGCCAGCGCTCGTGCTGCCGTCGCGGCCCGCCGCCGCCGCGCACGGTCCCCACCACGCAGGGCAGATCCAGCGTTTTCCCCCAGATCCGGCACCAGATATTGGGCAGGGCCGTTCCCGGCAGCACGATGTCCGGCCGCAGGCGCGCCAGCTCCCGCCGCAGGGGGAGAAAAAACAGCGGGGGCACGCGACGCCCCGTCCCCAGATGGCTCAGGGGGATATCCGCCTCGCGGGCCAGCGCGTCCATATCTGTCGCGCCTGTCAGGGTGATCATGGCGGGAGCGAAGCGCGTCCGATCCAGACGGCGCGCCAGTTCCAGCAACTGGCGCTGCGTCCCGCCGAAGCACAGATCTTCCATGACAAAAACAACGGAAAGAGGTGTGGGCATGACGCATTCTCACGCATCATGCCCGTTTTGGCAAGATCTCTCCCTTGCCATTGGCGACGGCGGTATCTACACTGACGGCATGGATACCACTCCGACACCCATGCGCGTCGTCGTCAGCCTCGACGTGGAAGAAGAAGGCCTGTTCTCCGGGCGCTACGCCTCCTCCGGGTGCGGCGTCCGCAATGTCGCCCTGCTGGAGCGCCTCGCGCCGCTTTCCCGCGATCTGGGATTTCCCTTGACGCTCTTTTGCGCGCATACCGTCCTGACAGATGTAACGGCATGCCGCACGCTGGAGCGCCTGCGCGATGATCACGGCGCGGAAATAGCCGCCCACCTCCATCACTGGAACACGCCGCCGGCCTGTGGCGCCGTTTCCGGCACGCCGCCGCGGACCCATACGCTCGACCGCGACCTGCTGCGCCGCCGTCTTGCCTCCCTGCTGGACGCCGGGCGCGTCTTCAACGGCGCGCCGCTTACCAGTTTTCGCATGGGCCGCTGGGATCTCAAAAACGTTGTCCGCCCCCTGCTGGCGGAACAGGGCATTACGCTGGACAGCTCCGTCTGCCCACTGCGGCAGCACGCGGACGGCCCGGATCACTTTCTCGCCCCGGCGGATCCCTACTGGGTTGACGGCGCGACGCCTGAGGGGACGCCCCTGCTGGAAGCGCCCATCACGCAGGTTCCTCTTCTCCGCTTTCTGCCCGCGCTCTGGCGCGCCCTCGTTCGGGACATTCCCCGGCGGGACAGGTTTCATTTCTGGGGCGCGCTCAGCGCCAACCCCTTCTGGCATGGGGCCTGCGTCATGCGCGCGGCGGCCCGCCTGCATCATGCGCGCGGCGGCAGGGTGCTGAGCCTTTTCTGGCATTCTTCCGAGCTCATGCCCGGCGGATCGCCACAGACCCCGGATCAACGGGCCGCCGATGCCCATTACGAAAAAATTTTTTCTTTTTTCCGCTGGTTGCGCGATACGCTGCCGGTGCGGGGCGTCACCGCCGCGCGGCTGCGCGCGGAAGCGCCCCGCATGGCTTTCCCCCACAGGCCCGCGGGGCAGGGGGACTGGTAAATGTCCCGGCTGCTTCTCGTGCTGCTGGACGGCCTGCACGCCGCCGCCGCTGATACGCACATGGGGTTCATGGCCGCGCTTACCGGGCATGGCCGCGCCCTGCGCTGGACGCTGGACTGTGCCCTGCCGCCGCTTTCCCGCCCGCTCTATGCGACCCTCATGACAGGACGCACCCCGGCGGAACTGGGACTCTTCCACAATGCCGACGCCCGCCTCTGTCCTGTGCCGACGCTGTTTCACCAGGCGCACAGCGCGGGATGTGTCACCGCCGCCGCCGCCTACTGCTGGTTCAGCGAACTGTGCAACCGCGCCCCCTTCGATCCCGGGCGGGATCGCCTTACCCTTGACGCAGCGCTGCCCATAAGCCACGGCCTTTTCTACCGGCGCGACGACTATCCCGACGAGGAAGTGTTCAGCGATGCGGAAACGCTTCGCCGCCGCTGCGATCCGCATTTCCTGCTTGTGCACAGCATGAATATCGACCATGCCGGGCATTGTTCCGGCGGCCAGAGCGCCGCCTACCGCCAGGCGGTCCGCGAGGCGGACGGGTTGCTTTCCCTTTGGCTCCCCCGCTGGCTGGCCGAAGGCTATGCCCTGTGCGTCACGGCGGATCACGGGATGCATGCCGATGGACAGCACGACGACCTCACCGGCGATGTGCGGCGCGTGCCTCTCTGGCTCCTGGGCGACGCCTGGCGCGCGCCCCTTGACGCCCTTGGCCGCGCGCCCCGGCAGACGGATATTGCCCGCCTCTGTCGCGCAGCGCTGGGGCTGCGGGATCTGTGAGGGGGAGTGACGGTAGAGAGGGGGCGCGGCGCGCACGTCCGCAACACGCAAAGAGAGGCGTTGGGGCAGGGAGCCGCACAACGAAAGACGCCGCCGCGATAGTGGCGCGGCGGCGTCTTTCCGACGGGAGCGGGCCTGTAAGCCGGGTTCTGTGACGCGCCAGGCGCGCCGATCGTCATTCCTCTAGGAGTGCGGTTGCCCGCACCCTCAAGCAACCTACCCGGAAGGTATGGCCGGGCCGGCCCCTTCCCTATTTGGTCTTGCTCCGAACGGGGTATGCCGAGCATGCCGCATCGCTGCGGCATCTGGTGGGCTCTTACCCCACCGTTTCACCCTTGCCGCGCTTGCGCGGCGGTTTGCTTTCTGTGGCGCTGTCCGAGGGTCACCCCTCCTGGATGTTATCCAGCGTCCCGCCCTGCGGAGCCCGGACTTTCCTCCCCGGGCCCTGTGGCCCGCGGCGACGATCCGTCCCGCTCCCGTCGATGGTGTCATTCCTCATTTCCCCGGCCGAGAACCTTTCGCGACGCGATGCCTTCGCGCATCAGGCCGCCATCGGAACGCGACCGGGGATATTTTTAGGCAGACCGTAAACAGCGTCAGGCCGACGCTCTCTGAACAGAGACAGGGAGCTGGCCTGCCATCCTGTGCCTGGTGAATATTCCGGCGGCGCGACCGCAGGAACTGGTATGGCCGCCCGTCAGTCGTTTACGTTTGGCCCGGAATCTGCTCTCTCTCTCTCTCTCTCTCTCTCTCTCTCTCTCTTCTTTCCCGGCGGAAGCGCCACTGCTCCAGTGGCGCATGAACAGCGCCTTCAGGGCCTCGTCTTCCAGCTTTTGCCGTGTGGCGACGGCATAGAGCGCGAAACTTTCTTTATGCCCCAGAACGCCTACGGCGGAAAAACCGGCGGATTTCAGACTTCCCGCCAGCGTCCTGGCCGTAAAGCCGCAGTTATGCGCCATATAGGGTTTGCCCGCGGCCAGCGAGGGCCTGTGCCCGTAAAGAATATCCAGCGGCGCAATGGGCATGCCCGTGCCGGTATGATACGCCGGTTCCAGCAATTTATCCTGCGCCACAAGAGCGCAGACGGATTGCAGATCCGGGCACGTCAGTACCAGAGTACCTTCGGGATGCAGCACACGCAAGAACTCCTTCAGTGCCACGGGTACTTCCTGTGGGTGCAGGTGTTCAATATTGTGCGAAGAATAGACGGCATTCATACTTTCATCGGCCACGGCGGACAGATCCGTCATGCTTCCCACCAGATCGGGAGCGCACTCCGGGTCTATGTCAAGGCGGATTTCCCTCCAGCCTTCCGCATCAAAACCGTGCTTACCCAGCACATGATCCGGGCCGCAACCCACATAGAGCACTGTCTTTTTTCCCGTCATCCCACATCTCCTGTTGTTGTAACCGGATTCCCGCCGGGCAACGGAGGCGGAAGGGCGGAAGCCGGTTTGGGTGCGTGGATGTGTTCGCACCCGTATCAGACAGCCGTTTTTTTTCTCCAGTAGACGGATGCCGGATCAATGGCGATCAGTTCCTCGTCAATGTCGTGCGCTCGGCGGAAGTCCTCCACCGCCTTGCGGCAGGGGTCCAGCGCCCAGTCGTCTATGATGACGAAACCGCCGGGAACGACCTTGTGATAACACGCGGTAAGCGCGTCCATAGTGGAGGCGTACAGATCTCCGTCCAGACGCAGCAGGGCCAGCTTTTCCACAGGCGCGGAAGGCAGCGTATCACAGAACCAGCCCTTGAGAAACACCACGTTGTCATCCAGCAGGCCGTAACGCGCAAAGGTGTTCCGCACGCGATCCACGTCGATAGCCAGAACGGGAAATTTTTCCTTGCTGAAATCCCAGCCCGCGTCCTGTTCCAGCTCCGGTTTGGGAAGGCCCTCAAAGGAGTCCGCCGCCCAGACGGTGCGCCCGCGCATTTCCCATGCCTTGAGGTAGCCCTGCATGAAGATGACAGCTCCGCCCCGGCAGACGCCCGTTTCCATCAGATCGCCGGGGATGTTCTCCTCACGGATGCGATCGAGGCAGAATTCCAGATTGTCCATGCGGGCTCTGCCGATCATGGTATAGGCGAAATCCACATGGTTACGCAGGTTGATGCGCCCCGTCGTACCGTCGGATTTTGTCACCTGCAACACGTACCATTCCAGCCCCAGCGCTTTGCAGCGCTCAATGACCGCCATGACATCCGGCATGGTATTGCGTGGATCTGTCAGCTTTGCCATGTCCACGGGCCGGCGCAAGGCCATGCACTGGGCCAGATAAAGGAGGCGGGCGTCATTTTCCACGTAGAAATTGTTAAGCAGGCTTTGCTTGAGCGTATACAGATAGCGGGCCTGCAACGACATATCCGGCGAAGGTTCCGGCGGCGCGATCGCCGGAACTGGTTTGGCCACCCGTCCGGCGTTTACGTTTGGCCCGGAATCTGCTCTCTCTCTCTCTCTCTCTCTCATCACGCCTCCTTTATGGCCTTCCCCCTGAAGGGGGAAAAGAGATTTTTGGCAAGACGGTAAGACCGACGGACTCTTTCCGGCCCCTGGGACATGCCGCCCTAGTCGTGCAGCGGCGTCGGAGCGGCGGGAGCGGGTTCGGGGGTCTGGAAGTGTTCGCACCAGTAGATAAGACGCTGGCAGTTGGGGCAACTGTGAATCTGCTGGCCGCGTTGCAGCTCGATGAAGGCCTGCGGCGGCACGGCAATATGGCAGGCGCTGCAAATGCCTTCGCGCACAGGAACGATGACGGGATGCTCAAGGCGTTTGCGGATGAATTCGTAGCGCATGAAAATGGGCTGGGGCACAAGGCGGCTGGTTTCCTCACGGATCTTGCCCAGCTTGAAGAGGCTGTCGTTGCAGATGGCCAGCTTTTCCTGAAGGCCCTCTTCCCTGACTTCCAGTTCGGCCTGAAGAGAGGAATGCGTGCGATCCAGTTCGGCGAGGGCGTCGTTCTGGAGCTGCAATTCTTCCAGCAGCGCCACCTTTTCCTCCTCACGGGATCTGTTGATTTTTTCCATGCTGTCCATCTCCCGCAGCATGGCATGGTAGGCGCGGGTGTCCTCCACCTGCATGAGCTTGTTCTTGCTTTTCTTGATGCGGGCGGAATCGTCGTCAATCTCAATGGCAAGACGCTTCTGCTGTTCCTGGAGGTGGGTCAGCTTGTCCAGAATCCTGTTGCGCTGGGCTTCGCTGGCCTCAAATTTCTGGCGCAGTTCCGCCAGTTCGCGGGGGGCGCGTTCCATTTCCTGGCGCACGGCGAAAATTTCGTCGTCGACCTTCTGCAATTCCACCAGCTGGCGGATCTGTTCAAGGTAGGGGGCGGTGTTCATTAAAATGTCCTTTGTGGTCTGAAACCTCCCCCTTTACGGGGGCGTTGCGTAACCTCAGAATCGCGCGCCGTCAGATCCGGCCAGCGGGCGCAGCGGCGAGACGGAAGGAAGGAAAAAGACCTCCGTTCCGGGCAGCTCTCCGGCCAGCAGCGGGACCAGGCGGCGCATCATCTCTTCCTCAAGGCTGTGATGCCCTACGTCGATCATGCAGATACGGGCATCGAGGGCGGTATGGTATTTCACATCGCCGGTGATATGCACGTCGGCGCCGAGGGCGGCGGCGGCGGCCCACAGGGAGGAACCCGATCCGCCGCAGAAGGAGATGCGCCGCACCCGATCGGGCGGGGTACCGCAGACGGCGGCGGTGGAAAGATCCAGATGGCGGCCAAGAAGCCGCGCGAGTTCGTCAAAGGGAAGGGGGTCTGGCAGATCGCCCGCCAGACCGTACCCCAGCGGCCCACGCGGCGTATCATGACCGGTTGGCTCCAGCACGGCGCGGTTGCCGAGGCACAGCGCATCGGCCAGCCAACCCGCGGGGCCGTGGATGTTGACATCCAGCGAGGTGTGCGCGGCGTACAGAGGCACATCGGCGCGCAGGAGCAGGCGCAGCACGGTGTGGTAGGCATCCGGCAGCGACGGCAGACGGCCCTTGAGCAGCAGGGGATGGTGGCTCAGGATGAAATCCGCGCCGCCCTCCAGAGCCGCGCCCACGGAGGCGGGCGTCGGATCAAGGCAGACGGCCACACGGCGCACCTCATCGCGCAACCCGGCAACCTGCATGCCGGACACATCCCATGGGGCCGCCGCCGCCGGGTATGTCAGGCGTTCGATGGCGGCGACGCAGTCTTTCTGTCGCATGGCGGCTCCCTACCGTTCCTCGCGGAGAAAGCGCACGGCATTGGCGAACAGCAGCGTGCCGGGGGCATCCAGATCGCCGCGCGTCCAGGAGGGATGGTTCGTCACATGGTGGAAGGCCTCGGGGTGCGGCATGAGCCCCAGCACACGGCCTGAGGGGTCTGTCAGCCCGGCAATGGCCAACTGGGAACCGTTGGGGTTGTGGGGGTATTCCTGCGTGGGCATGCCCGTGGCCGGGTCGGCATAGCGCAGGGCAATCAGGTTGTCGTCCTGGAGGCGGCGCAGGGTCTCTTCGTCCTGGGCAATGAGTTTGCCCTCGCCGTGACGCACGGGCATGTAGAGTTCCTTCAGGCCACGGGTAAACACGCAGGGGCTGTCCTGGTTGACGGCCAGCTTGACCCAGCGATCCTCATAGCGGGCGGAATCGTTATGCCCCAGCGACACCTGACGCTGGAAACGCGCGCCGCCGGCGGCCGGGAGGACGCCCAGCTTCACGAGCAGCTGGAAGCCGTTGCAGATGCCGAGCACAAGGCCGCCGTCCTCAAGGAAGGCTGTCAGGCTGTCCAGCAGGGGCACGCCCTTCGCATCCCGGAGGTGACGCCAGCGCATACTTGCGGCCTGGGCCGCGCCGAGATCGTCGCCATCAAGAAAGCCGCCGGGAAAAACGAGGAACTGGTAGTCGCGCAGACGCACGCTGGAGGCCACTATATCTGAGAAATGCACCACATCGGCCCTGTCTGATCCGGCCAGACGGGCCGCGTGCGCCGTTTCAAGATGCGAATTGGTTCCGTAGCCGGTAATGACAAGGGTATTGACCGCGCCCATGCTTGCAGACCTCCAGCGGCATGCCGTAACGGCGTTTTTCCGGGCGTTTTCGCCTCCTGTGGCTACGCCCTGAAAAGGGAATTTATACTATGTGGTTTGCTCTTGACTGTCAATGCTGGTCAGCGCTTCCTTTTTGTGTAATATAGGGCGGTTTCACGTTGAAATGTAACCGCTCTGGCGGACGCGGGATCGGACGCCCGCGCCCGCGCGCGCAGGAAAAACCGCATTTTTTCCGCCTGCGCGGGCGGCGGGACGGAGCCCGCCGGATGCCCTCCCTCCCCTTCGCAAGGGAAGGGGAGGTGAAAAAGAGCGCTACCGGCCTTGCCGTTGTTGTCGGGAACGCTTTTCCCTCTGCATGAAGAGGGGAGGTTTCAAAACGTAAAGGAATACTTGATGAAAACAAAATTTATTTTTGTGACCGGCGGCGTGCTTTCCTCTCTCGGCAAAGGGCTGGCCGCGGCCTCTCTGGGCGCTCTGCTCCAGACGCGGGGGCTGACCGTCACCATCCAGAAGCTGGATCCGTACATCAATGTGGATCCAGGCACCATGAACCCCTTCCAGCACGGGGAGGTGTTCGTCACGGACGACGGAGCGGAAACCGACCTCGACCTCGGGCACTACGAACGCTATCTCAACGTGCCCATGTCCCGCAAGAACAACACGACGTCGGGCGCCATCTACAACCGCGTCATCGCCAAGGAACGCCGGGGCGACTATCTGGGCGGCACCGTCCAGGTGATTCCGCACATCACGGACGAGATCAAACGCACGGTTCTCGCGCTGGCGGACGGGGAGGACGCGCCGGACGTGGCCATCATCGAAATCGGCGGTACGGTGGGCGATATCGAGGGGCTTCCTTTTCTGGAAGCCATACGCCAGCTCCGTTCCGATCTGGGGCGCGACAACTGCCTCAACATTCACCTGACCCTTGTGCCCTATCTCCGGGCAGCGGGGGAACACAAGACAAAGCCCACGCAGCACAGCGTCAAGGAGCTTCTCTCCATCGGCATACAGCCCGACATCATTCTCTGCCGTTGCGAACAGAGCATCCCCGAGGAAATGCGCCGCAAGATCGCCCTGTTCTGCAATGTGGATCAGGACGCCGTCTTCTGCTCCGTGGACGTGAGCAACATCTATGAGGTGCCCCTCAGATTCTATGAGGAGGGCTTCGATCAGAAAGTGGCCATCATGCTGCGTCTGCCCGCGCGCAACGCGCATCTTGAGGCGTGGAAACAGCTCGTCCATGACAGCGCCCATCCGCAGGGCCGGGTGACCATCGCCATCGTGGGCAAGTATGTGGATCTCAAGGAAGCCTATAAAAGCCTGCACGAGGCCCTCATTCACGGCGGCGTTGCCAATCGCGTGGCCGTGGATCTGCGCTACGTCAATTCCGAAAACGTCACCGGTGAGAACGCCGCCGAAACCTTCAGCGGCTGTCAGGGCATTCTTGTTCCCGGCGGTTTCGGCTATCGCGGCGTGGAAGGCAAGATTGCCGCCATCCGCTATGCCCGCGAACACAGGATGCCCTTTTTTGGCATCTGTCTCGGCATGCAGTGCGCCGTCATCGAGTTCGCCCGCCATGTGGCCGGGCTGGAAGACGCCAATTCCGAGGAGTTCAACGCCCTGTCCGGGCACAAGGTCATCTATCTCATGAAAGAGTGGTACGACTTCCGCACGCGGAACCTTGAGCGGCGCGACGAGGAGAGCAACAAGGGCGGCACCATGCGTCTCGGTTCCTATCCCTGCAAGCTCCTGCCCGGCACCCGCGCCGCCGAAGCCTATCAGACGGACATCGTTGACGAACGCCACCGCCACCGCTATGAGTTCAACAACGCGTTCAAGGACGTTCTTGAGGAACACGGACTTGTGTTCAGCGGCATGGCGCCCGACAATTCCCTGATGGAGATTGTCGAGCTGCGGGATCATCCGTGGTTCCTGGGCTGCCAGTTCCACCCCGAATTCAAGTCCCGTCCCATGCGCGCGCACCCCCTGTTCCGGGAGTTTCTCCGCGCGGCCAAGGAACAGGGCGCGATCCAGACGCGGGAGGACGGTCAGGCTGAACAGACTGTCTAGAGCGGTTTTACGGCTCTGAAGATCCAGTATGCCCCGGCGGGAGGTTTTTTACACTCCCGCCGGGGCATACTGCTGCCAGACGCGCCGCTTTCGCGTCCGCCAGAGCGGTTTGCATGCTTCTCTAGACATCCAGATGCAGGATTCCTCGCTGTCCGAGCCAGTCCAGCATATTGAGGCGGGCTTTTTGCAGGCGCTGGGCAATACCCTGGATATCCTGCGCGGCGGGCGTACCGGGATAGCAGCGCATGAGCGGTTTCTGGCGGCAAACGGCTTCGGAGACGTTTTCATCGAAACGGATGGAACCGAGCATCACAGGTTCGAACTGAATGAAGTGGCGGCAGGCGCCAGACAGTTTTTCAAACGTGTCCTGCGCTTCCTTGGCGGATGTGGCCTCGTTGACGACAACCATGAAGTTGCGCAGGCCGTAGCGGTTATTGAGAACCTTGATCATGGCGTAACTGTCCGTGAGCGATGTGGGTTCGGGCGTAACGATCACGATGCGCAGGGCCGCCATGGCGGCAAAGCTCTGTACGGTATCCGAGATGCCCGCGCCGAGATCCATGAAGACGAAATCATAGCGGCCAAGAGAAGGTTCCAGGCGGCGCAGCAGCAGATCGCGCGTACCGGCATTCATGTCGACCAGTTCGGGAACGCCTGAGGCGGCGGGCAGGACGTCAAAGCCGTGTTTTTCGACGGGGTAGAGCACCTCTTCCAGAGGTTTGTCGCCCAGGAGAACATTCTGGAGGTTGCCCTCCGGCGTGATGCCGAGCAGGACGTCGAGGTTGGCAAGGCCAAGATCACAGTCGATAAGGAGCGTCTTGAAGCGGTTCTGATACAGGGCGCAGGCGAGATTGAGGGCCAGACTCGTTTTTCCGACACCGCCTTTGCCACTCATGATGGCGATGCTGAGCGTGGTATTGGGCATGGGTTATTCTCCGCCAAAAAAAAGAAAGCGTTTTTCCTGGGAATGAACCAGCGTGGCTCGTTCGATCAGGGGCGCGCCGGTGTCTTCATAAAGGTGGTCCTGACTGTCGCGGGCATTGGCAAGCGCCTGCCGCGCCCGCTGAAGCAGGGCATTGGCCCGCGGACGCTCGCTCTGCGTAACGGTGACAATGCCGAAGGCGCATCCTGTCTGCGTCAACGGGGCGATGACGCCGGGTTTGCCGAGAACAAGCCCCTTGCAGCGCAGGTGAAAGGCCGTGCGCGTCCGCTCGGCCAGCAGGCGGCCGTGCAACAGCCCGTATCCCGGAAGAAGGGCAAGGAGCGTGTCTTTCTCCAGACGGCCTACGCTGTCGCAGGCATCCAGCCGTTGCCGCAACATTTTGTAAAGCAGACGTTCGCCAAGCTGTCTGGCGGTGGAATCCCCGCTTGCCGGACGGGAGGCGGGGGGGCGTTCGGAGCAAAACCCCGGGGCCATATCCAGGCGGGATGTCTGCAACGCGCCGCAGATGAGCGTCAATTGTCCACCATTGCGCTCCATTCTTTGCAATTCCCGTTCCAACTGTTGGAACAGCATTTCACGCGACAGCATGGAAGCAAGCGCGTCCGTAATGTCCGGATGATCCGGCGGTGGTGTCAGGCCGTCCCGCCGCGTGTCCGGGCGGACATCCGCCAGCGCGGCCTCCAGGCTTTTCCCCATATGCTCAGGCAGAGGGAGCGCGTACCAGTGGCTGAGGGGAAAACGCCGGCAAAATTCGCCCCAGCGCTTGAGGGGAAGTCCGCTGACGCGCCGCATGACAAGAATATCCTGTGGAGAGGCCGGGGGATCGTCCCGCTCCATGAGCGGACGCAGCTCATGCAGTTCGCGCGCCAGCAGTTCAAGGTCAGCGTTTCGTGATGACATGGTTTTTCCGGGCGGAGGCTGGCGCGGCCGTGAGGCCGCCGCTCCGTCAATCTGTTCTGGGGGATTCATGGGCGGCGCCTTCCCGCCGTGAGGCCGCCGCGGCGTCCGCCCGGCAGGCCCGTATGGACCGGCACGGCGTCAGCGTTGGCGTTCATGGCAATACAGCAGGTAGTCATGCTGGAACACGTCGATGTGCCCGTTGAGGACGGCGTCAACATCGCCAACTTCCGTTCCGGTGCGGTGATCTTTGACAAGACGGTAGGGTTGCAGCGTATACGTGCGGATTTGACTGCCGAAGGCGATGGCGTCTTTTCCCGCATACTCGGCCTGCCGTTCGGCTTCTCTTTTCTGGACTTCCAGATTATAGAGCCTGGCCTTGAGGATGCGCAGCGCCGATTCCTTGTTGTGGTGCTGCGATTTTTCGTTCTGGCACTGGGCTGATATTCCCGTGGGAAGATGGGTGACACGGACGGCGGAGCTTGTCGTATTGACGCTCTGGCCTCCGGGGCCGCTGGATCGGAACGTATCAAAGCGAAGATCGGTCTCTTTGATGTCCAGTTCGATGTCATTGCCCACATCGGGGATGACATCGACAGAGGCAAATGACGTATGCCGCCGGCCGGAGGCGTCAAAGGGCGAGATACGGATCAGACGGTGTATCCCGCGCTCGCTCTTGAGAAAGCCGAAGGCGTGCGGTCCGGCAATGCGCAGGGTGACGCTCTTGAGGCCGGCTTCATCGCCGGGCAGGTAGTCCAGTTCCTCCAGCGCGAAGCCGCGCCGGGCAGCCCAGCGGGAATAGAGCCGCAGCAGCATCTCCGCCCAGTCCTGCGATTCCGTGCCGCCCGCGCCGGGATGAATTTCCAGAATGGCGTCCTGACCGTCTTCCTCAGCGGAAAGCAGCATGACCAGTTCTGTCTCATCCAGCAGTTTTTCCAGGGAGTCCTGCTGCTGGGCGAGAGATTCCAGCGCCTCGTCCTCCGCGTCTTCTCCGGCCAGCTCAAGCCACTCGAGCATATCGTCGTGGGCCCCGCGGAGTTTTTGCAGGCGGGCCACCTCGTCCTCAAGGCCGCGTTTTTCGCGCAGCAGAGGCGTCAGGCGTTCCGGATTGTCCCATGCGCCGGGACGTGACAGGGCCGCCTCGATTTCGGCAAGGCGGCGTTCATCGGCCGCGACGTCAAAGACGCCTCCAGAGATGGGAGAATCGATCGGACAGGGTCGCGCAACGGGCGCGCAATTCACTCAGTTGCAACATGATGAAGCCGTGTTGTGTTGGATGTGGAGCGCCTGACGGGAGCGATGAGCGCCGTCATGCAGAGAAAAATCCCAAGAGGGGGCAGGAATGGCGCGAGATGATGGTAGAGGCTGAAGCCCTCCATCAGGCGCGCTCGCCCCCAGATCCATTGTTGCCGGAACTGGCCTCCGCTGACGACAGGGCGGCCGCGGTCGTCTATGACGGCGGAAATGCCGGTATTGGTACCGCGCAGAATCCAGCGCCGCTGCTCTATGGCGCGAAGGGCTGTCAGGAAGAGATGCTGCCGTGGGGCGGGCGTCGCGCCGAACCATCCGTCATTGCTGATGTCCACAAGAATGTTGGCGCCTTTGGCGACGCGATCCTGTGCCAGCCAAGGGAACACGCCCTCATAGCATATGAGCATTCCCAGGGCAAGACGCCCGATCCGCAGGGGGGCTGTGCTTTCCCCAGGCGTATAGGCGCCTATTTCCTGAAGCAGAGGCGCAAGCCATTCCCAGTCCAGCCAGGAGGGGACGTATTCGCCAAAAGGTACGAGATGTTCCTTGTCATAGCTGCCAAGCGGTTCGCCGTCCGGGCCGATAAGCAGGGCGCGGTTATAGACGCGCCGCGCCGCGCCGTGCCCTTCAAAACCGGGAACGCCGGTGAGCAGGGGCGTTCTGGCGGCGGCAGCCAGCCCACGTATGGCGCCGGCATACAGGGTGAAGCGGGAAAAGTCATAGGGCAGGGCTGTTTCCGGCCAGATAATCAGCGGTTTTTCCTCAGGGCACTCATCCAGTCCCGCCCGCGTCAGCGTCAGGTAGGTCTCCGTGGTGCGCCGCTGGAAGGCGGGCGTCCATTTGAGATTCTGATCGATGTTCCCTTCCACAAAGAGGACGGACAGCGTGTCCGGGCCAACGGGCGAAGGGTCGGCCGGCGACTCCCGCAGCCGCCATGATCCGTAGGCAAGAAGAAGCAGCATGATCACCAGACCGGCACAGCGGCGGCGCATGGTTCCGCCGGGCCAGCCAGCCCCCAGAATGGCCGCTGTCCAGAGCGCGCCGGTCATGGATGCGCCGACGGTGTCCGCCGCCTGCGTCAGAACGGGCCAGGCCGCCAGCGCTCCTGCCAGTGGCAGCCAGGGAAAGCCCGCCACCACGGCAAAGCCCCATTCCAGCGTGTACCAGACGGCGGCAAGGCCGGGAATGAAGACGCTGGCCGGGCGCTGGCGCAGATGGAAGGCGGCGAGAGCGAACAGGCCGCCCGCCGCGGAGAGGCAGGCCGCGACAAAGAGGGCGCAGGGGACGGCCAGAGGCCAGGGGAAGCCCCCGACGTTATGCACAGGCACGGCCAGCCAGTAGAGGGCCGCCATATGTCCGGCCCAGGCACAGAGCCAGCCGCGGCGCAGCGCGGCGCGGCGATCGGGCGCGGCCGCGCCCAGCAGGGCCAGACAGAGGGGATGGAGCACCACCAGCGGCGGAAGGGAAACGGCATCATTGGCAAAACCCGCCCAGAGCGCCAGGGCTCCCACGGCGGCTGTCAGTCTGGCGCCGCGGGAGCCTCCGCAAAACTCCGGGGACGAAGGCAGGGACGGCATGGACTTCCTTCCTGTGTGAAAAGACGGAGAGCGCATTGCGGCGGTTGCGGCAAGGCGCTCTCCGGAAAAATGGCATCCGTTGGGGGAATCCGGCACAGCGCGGTGGGTGTGGAGGGCGCTGGCGGAAAGGATCAGGCGACAGCCTGATCCGGTTCGGTTGCGGCAGCCGGTTCCATACGCAATTTGCGGATCAGCTTCTTATCCGCGTCAAGTACGGTGAAACGCCATCCCTGCAGCGTAAAGGATTCTCCCGCAAGAGGCACGCGACCGGCTTCCATGCTGAGGTAACCGCCGATGGTGTCCACCTCGTCGGAGGAAAGGGTCACGCCGATGTCCTCAAGATCGTCCAGCAGGGCGCGCCCCGTCAGCTCATAGGTCTCATTGCCGAGCGGACGGATATCCTCTTCACGGGGGGCGTCGTGCTCATCCTCGATATCGCCCACGATTTCTTCCAGGACATCCTCAATGGTGATCAGCCCGGAGGTGCCGCCGTATTCGTCAAGGGCGATGGCCATGTGCTGCTTTCGGGCGCGGAATTCCTGCAGCAGGGTGCGGATGGGTTTTGTCTCGGGAACAAAGAAAAGATCGCGCATGACGGCCCCCGCCGCCCGCGCCCCTTCCTCGGGTTCAAGCAGCGAGCGCAGCACATCCTTGGCGTGCAGCACGCCCACCATGTTGTCGCGGGTTTCCCTGTAGACGGGGATGCGCGTGTGGCCGGAATCCACCATGACCCGCGCCGCCTCAGAGAGCGTCGAGTCTTCGGGAACGCAGTCAATATCGGTGCGGGGCGTCATGGTGTCCTGCACCTGCAGGTCGCTGAAGCGAAGGATGCCCAGCAGCATGGATTCCTCGTCCGGTTCCACTTCGCCTTCAGCGCTGGCTTCTATGATGGTTTTTTCAAGGGATTCATCGTCATCGCGTCCGAAAATTTTTCCGATTCGCGACCAGATGGTACTATGAGCATCAGGACTGCCGTCCAAGGCTGACTCCTTTGATTGATGTTGTGAAAAGGCGCGCCATTTCAGAAGCCGCGCTGTCCGCGCACGGCGGAAAGAACGCGGCTTTTCCCTGTGCGTAGGATCCGCGCCCGCGTCCGCCAGCGCGGTGGCATGTTCACGGTGAAGCCGCTCTGGAGCGCGCCGCCAGGAAGACGGTAGCCCATTGAGGCGGGCTTGTAAACCGGCCCCGCGCGTGTGCCGGAGGCATCGTTACGCTCCGTCGCCGCCGTTGCCGTCCTGCCGGGAATTGACGCTTTGCGAACGCTTGCGGCATCATGACAGAAACAACGTTCCTTCCCGCGGAGTACGTATCATGACCCTTGCCTTTCGTCTTCTGAGGCTGCTGGCCTGTCTTTCCCTGTGTGTCCCGCTGGCGCTGCTGGTCCAGTTCAACGGGGCCGCTGTGAAAACGGCGGAAATGCTTGCGCCGGGATCCGGCGGGACAGTCTGCCTTCTGCTGCTTGGCGTTGAGCTGGCGGGCTGTGTCTGGATGGGGCTGGCATGGTTTCCCCACGCGTCGAAACTTGTTCTGAGGGAAAATCCCACGGAAGAGGAGCGGCGCGCTTTTGCCCTTGAGCTGACGCGGCGTCTCCGTACCAACCGGCATGTGCGGGCTGCCGGTCTGGATCCGGATTCTCCCGACTTTCTGCCGGATGCGCTGCGACATCTCGATGCGCTGGCGGATGCCATTATCCGCTCCGATGCCAAAAAGATCTTTTTGGGAACGGCCCTCTCACAGAACGGCAAACTGGACGCTCTTCTTGTCTTTCTCGCCCTGAGCCGCATGATCTGGCGCGTATCGGCCGTGTACAATCAGCGCCCTACCGTTCGGGAGATCTGGAGCGTGTACAGGACGGTGGCCTCGTCGGCCTTCATCGCGTTTTCCATGGAAGCCCTGGATATTCCACGAACCATCACGGAAGCCATGAGCGCTCTCGTGCCGTCCGTAACGCCCTCTCTGACGGCGGCGTCCATTCCTGTCGTTGGTTCGTCGATCCAGTATTTCACGGCGTCCGTTATTGACGGCGCTGCCAATGCCCTGCTGGGAATCCGTGCCGGAATTATCGCAAGAAACGCCTTCCGCTTTGCCGCCTTGCCCCAGGACGATTCGTTGCGGCGGACCTGCGCCGGGCAGAGCGGGGCCATGCTGCTGGCGATTTCCCATGAATGTGTTGAGGAAATCGTGCGCACGCTGCGCGATCAGCTCATGGGCCTGACGTCTGGCGTGGTAGGCAAAGCCGCTGAAAAAACGCGGCAAGCCGCAGGGAGCGTCGTCCGTGCCACCGCCGGCGTCGCCGGTGTCGCGGGATCGGCTGTCCGGCAGGTCGTTCGCGGTGAGCATGGCGGAAGGGAAGGGAGACTGTCCGGTATGCCGTCCCCAGGAAAGGAGACGGGCGCGGCGGGCGGATCTTCCCGCGCGGACGACGGCCCGGGCAGGTTCCGGCGCTTCTGGAAGAGGGGGAAGTGACGGCGGGGCTATGTTTTTTTCCCGCCCTGGCGGGTCATGCTGTCTACCCACTGATTGATAATGGGAATACCGCGCACCGGCGATCCATGGAACCAGTTGAAGGCGCTTTCTCCTGATTTCAGAATGGCCCAGTTGATGAATTCAATGCCGTAGACTTTGGAAGCGCCATTGTCCTTTTCGCGGGCATTGACGACTTCGCCGGTACACCAGAATGTTATCAGCGCGTCGTTATACTGAAAGGCGATGAGGCAGAGGATCTGCGTGTTACGATCCAGTTGGGGCGGAGGACCGTCGGGGTGATTGACCGGCATGGAGAGAGCTATGCCGGAAGCGGAGACGTCATCCAGCTGAATGGACGGGTTGGCAAGACCGTCCTTGGCCGCGCGCAGCGGGCGTTTGAGATCGGCGGTCGTTTCCGGGATGGGCTGGCTGGCATTCAGTTGCCAGAGCCCAAGAGCGCGAACGCTTCCTGGCCGGGGTTGTACGCGGTTGAAGTTGCGTTTCTGCTCGCCCTCGAAACATTCGGGGACAGTGAGGCAGACGGTGGAGATGCCGTTCCTGCATTGCAGGGCCTCAATGCGTGATGTGAAGCGGAAGAACGCATGGTGCGTTGTGGAGTTCTTGATATGAAAGTAGACGCAGACGGCTTTGCCGAAGTAGGCGCCCGGCAGGGAGGAAAGCACTTCCAGCGTAAGGATACCGTTCTGGCAGAGTTGCAGAGCGCCGGCGAAGCCCTTGTTCTGGCAGCCTCTCTCACCGTTCTCTTCCATGATTTCCACATTGAAGAGTTCTTTCTGAATCTGAGCCTCGGTGATTTTTTCCAGAATGAGCGAGGCCGTCCGATCCTTGTGTTTGGATTCCCGGGTCTGCTTGCGCCAGAACACCAGGACGATCACGAACAGCGCGGCAATGAAAATGACGGCATACGGTAAATAGGGCATCAGGTCTTTCATAGTCTCCTCTTGTGGCCTACCTTATCGGCAGAGATGGGAAAAGTCCGAGGGGAGGAGGGTGTTTTTCATCGTGTCGGCTGTTCGGGCCCGCGGCTCCTGAGGTCGCGCAGCAGGCCCATCTTATGCAGGTGAATTTCCAGACAGGCGATGGCGGCTGGTGTGACTCCCGCAATGCGGCCGGCCTGTCCCAGATTTGCCGGCCGCACCTTCTGTAATTTTTCCACGATCTCACGCGACAGTCCGGCAATGTCCGCATAGGGCATACCGTCCGGCAGCGGCGTCCGCTCCAGGCGCGCGGCGCGGCGTATGAGTTCTCTCTGGCGTTCGAGATAGCCCGCGTATTTGACGTCTGTCTCGACGCTGCCCGCCGTCTCTCCCGCTTCGGCCAGCAGGGCCGCCGCTGCGGGCACATGGCGGGCCAGCGCCGCCATATCCAAATCCGGGCGGCGCAACAGCTCCGCCAGCGTCCTGCCGCACAGGGATGCGGCATTCCACGAGGCATCCCGCGCCTGCATCGCGGCGGCGGCCTCGCCGTCAAGGCGGGTGCTTTCCAGCGCCTGACGGAAGTGTCCGGCCCTGTCGCGTTTGCGGCGGAAGGCGTTCCACCGGGCATCGTCCACCAGGCCGATTTCCCGGCCCAGAGGCGTCAGGCGTTGATCGGCGTTGTCTTCACGCAGGCACAGGCGGTGCTCCGCGCGGGAGGTGAACATGCGGTAGGGCTCTTCCGTTCCCCGCGTCACAAGATCGTCGGTGAGCACGGCCATGTAGGCCTTCTCCCTCCCCGGCGCAAAGGGCGGCAGCTCCTTGTCCGCGAGGGCGATGTTCAGCGCCGCCCACAGACCCTGCGCCGCGGCTTCCTCGTAACCCGATGTGCCGTTGATTTGCCCGGCCAGCCACAACCCGGGGACGGCTTTGGTTTCCAGCGTGGGGCGCAGCTGTACCGGATTGACGTAGTCATATTCGATGGCATAGCCCGGCCGCACCATGACGGCATGCTCAAGACCGGGTATGGCCGCGATCATGGCCTGCTGTATGTCCAGCGGAAGACTTGTGGATATGCCGTTGGCATAGACCTCGGCGCTGGTCAGGCCCTCCGGCTCAAGAAAGATCTGATGCCGTTCCCGATCCGGGAAGCGGGCGACCTTGTCCTCAATGGAAGGGCAGTAGCGCGCGCCCGTCCCTTGAATGACGCCCGTAAAAAGAGGCGATCGGTCAAATCCTGAACGGATGATCTCATGGGTTTCGGGGGTTGTCCAGGTAACATGGCAGGCAATCTGCCGCAGTTGCGGGCCCGGCCCCGTAAAACTGAATTGCGGCGGCGGAGTGTCGCCGTTCTGGCTCTCCAGACGGGAATAGTCTATGGACGAGGCCAGCAGCCGGGGCGTGGTGCCTGTCTTGAGGCGGCCAAGGGAGATGCCCAGCGCGCGCAGACTGTCGGAAAGTCCCGTGGACGGCGCGTCGCCAAGGCGGCCGCCAGGCAGGTGCGTCAGACCCACATGAATCAGCCCGGACAGAAAGGTTCCTGTCGTCAGGAGGACGTGTCTGGCGGTGAAGCGCAGCCCCAGCGCCGTGCGGACGCCCCGGACGCGCCCCCCGGCGCTTTCCACCTCGACGACGCTGTCCTGCCATATGCGCAGGCCGGGAGTGGCGAAAAGGGATTGCCTGACGGCGCGTTGGTACGCCTCCCGATCCATTTGGGCGCGTGTGGCGCGTACGGCGGGTCCTTTGCTCATATTGAGCGTGCGAAACTGTATGCCCGCCGCATCGGCCCAGAGGCCCATCATGCCGCCGAGAGCGTCGATTTCACGCACGAGGTGGCCCTTTGCCAGACCGCCGATCGCGGGGTTGCACGAGAGATAGCCGATGCGATCGACGTTGCCGCTGATCAGCAGCACGGAGAAGCCGAGACGGGCCAGCGCCGAAGCGGCTTCGCAGCCGGCATGCCCGCCGCCTGTGACGATGACGTCCGCATGGGCGGCGGCGGAGGGAAGATTAATGGCTGTGCATGAGGACATGGGCAAAGACCTGGGCATCGCGGATGGTGGCGTTGATGGAAGAATGTTCGTTATGCTGGTGGCAGGTATTGCGGATGCAGCTCCAGACGACGGTAGGCAATCCCGCCTGACGCAGCAGCGCGGCCACGGTACCGCCGCCGATTCCCACGGGGCGCGCCTCCCTGCCGTAAACCGCCCCTATGGCCGGTATGAGCGCCCGTGCCGCCGGGCAGTCGGATGCGCTGGCCGAAGCCTGCTGGAGATGGATTAACTCGACGCCGATGTCCACGGCATGACGCCGCGCCACGGCATCGACACGTTTCCGGATCGCGGCCAGCACGGCGTCGGGGTCGATGCCCGGAAGGAGGCGGCAGTCCAGATAAAACACGTCTTCTCCGGGAATGACGTTGATGCCCGGACCGTTGGCGTCGTGACGTGTCGGGACAAAGGTGGAGCGGGGCGGATCAAAAAGGGGATCTTCCCGGGGGAAATCCCGTTCCAGATCGCCAAGGGCTGTGATGGCCTCCGCCGCCGCCGACAGCGCGTTGCGCGCCTTGTGCGGCGTGGAGGCATGCCCCTGGAGGCCCCGTGTCCGTACTCTGAACTGGGCGATGCTTTTTTCCGCAACTTCCATGTCCGCGCCGGAAGGACTGCCGGAATCCGGCACCAGAAACAGATCGTCGTGCCGGAACAGAGCGGAGGCCGTGCTACGCAGAAGATGGGCAAGCCCGTAGCCGTTGCCGGTTTCCTCGTCGGCCATGAAGACGAGCCCCAGGCTCAGTTCGGGGGTGAGGCCCGTGCTGTGCAGGGCTTCCGCCAGCAGCAGCATGCTGACAAGGCCCTGCTGGTTGTCCTCCACGCCTCGGCCGTAGAGCAGATCTCCTTCACGGCGCACCTGCCAGGGATCGGAGCTCCATTCCTCGACGGGGCCGCTTGGGACGACGTCGGTATGGGCGAAGATCCAGAGGGTGCGCGGTGATCGGCCGGGAATGCGCGCTACGAGGTTGGGGCGATGGCCGCAGGGCACACGGGGGTCGGGAGCGTCAAAGCGGCGCAGATCTGTCACGCCCGCTACGCGGAGCTGCGCCGCAATGAAGGCTGTTTTTTCTTCTTCACCCTGGCCGCCATTTTCAGGGCCAAGCGCACGGCAGGCGGTCAGGGTCTGTTGCAGGGCTGCGACACGATCGGCCTGTCCGTCAAGCGCGTCGATCAGAGGCTGAAACGACAGAGACATGGAGCTTCCTTTGCGGCAGAGGATCGTAAAACGGCAAACAGGGAGACCGCCGCGGCGGCCTCCCTGTTTTTTCACCGAAAGTCTCCCCGGCGGGACGCGGTGCGGCAGGCGTTCCCCCGGATATGAGGTCGCGGCTAGCGGCCCTTGGCGGCGCGTTTGGACGCCTTGAGGGGGTTGACCTTGGCGGCGGCGGCCACCTGTACCTTGACGTGCGTGGCGAAGTTGCAGCGGCCTCCGGCCCATTTGCGCTCGGGGTTGGGATAGCTGGAGCAGAACTGCTGTCCCTCAAACTCGGATACGCGATCACAGCCTTCGCATTTGTCCACCACAGGGGAAATAACCATGCCGTTGACGGCTACGCCTTCGGCAGTCTTCACAGCATTCATGAGTTGAGCCACGATATACCTCCATGCGCCGAAGCGCTTTTTTTGACATTTGCGATGGAAAAGTATAGAGAATATATGCGCCTTGTCAAGTTTTTTTGCCGTGACGCGGGAAGCCACGGCCTTTTTCCCTCTTTTCCCCTTATCCCAGCCTGCGCACGACAAAGTCGCGCACGGCGTCGGCTTCCCGACACAGATCCGCATAGTCGAAGCCCGTGAAGCTCCCGTCGCGGTAGAGGATGCGTCCGGCCACCGCTGTCAGACGTACTTCCGCGCCCGTGGCCGCATAGACGGCATGGGATACGGGGTTATACATGGGGCGCATATTGGGGCAGGCAAGATCAAGCGCGATGAAGTCGGCCCAGGCGCCGGGCTCCAGTCTGCCCAGCAGGGGATCCCCGAATGCCGCAGCGCCGCCCAGCGTGGCCATGTCCAGCACCTCCCGCGCCGCCATGACCGTGGGATCCCCGTCAGCGAGTTTGTGCAGCAGGGCGGCGCGCCCCATTTCCGTGAACATATTGAGCTGATTGTTGCTGGCCGCGCCGTCTGTGCCGAGCGCCACGGTCAGCCCGGCGCGCAGCATGGCGGGCACGGGAGCCGCGCCCGAAGCGAGTTTCATGTTGGAGGAGGGGTTGTGGACGACGCGGACGCCTCTGTCCGCCAGCAGCTCCATTTCCTCCGGGCTGACGTCCACGGCATGGGCGAGGACGGCGCCGGGGCGCAGCAGGCCGCAGGCGTCGGCATGGGCTACGGGGCGCCGCTTGTGCCTTGCGAGACACACGGCCGTTTCCTCCCGTGTTTCGGCAAGGTGCAGATGCAGGGGAAGGCGCAGTTCCTGGGCCAGACCGGCACAGTCCTCCAGGATTTCTTTTGATGTCGTATAGACGCTGTGCGGCGTGACGGCGACGCGCAGCAGCGGGTCGTCCCGCCATGTTTCGGCCAGCGCCCGCGTGGCGTCCAGCGCGTCCCGCGCCGAGGCGCAGCAGGCGGACGGGAATTCGAAGACGGCCTCGCCGCCAAGACAGCGCAGGCCCGCCATGTGGGCGGCCTCGAGGACGGCGTGCTCAAAGATATACATGTCAATGCAGGCTGTTGTGCCTGTGCGCAGCATTTCGGCAAAGCCCAGCAGACTGCCGACCCTGACGATATGCGGCGTCAGCGCCTGTTCCACGTGGAAGACGCGCTGTTGCAGCCATTCCATCAGAGGCATATCATCGGCCAGACCGCGCAGAAACGTCATGGCGGCATGGGTGTGCGCGTTGACAAGCCCCGGCATGAGAAGCATGTCCGGCAAATCGACGCGTCTGTCGGGTTTCCAGCGGGTCTCCAGTTCGGCAACAGGGCCCAGATCCGCAATCCGTCCATCGCGCACGGCCAGCGCGGCGTTGTCAAGAAAGGCGCGTCCGGCGTGCCGCGTCAGAATCCTGGCTGCATGAAAAAGGGTATCGCAATGCTGCATACGGCGTCGTCCTTTGGCAAAAGTTCGCGTCACCATAGCCGCACCTGTCCCGCGCTTCAAGAGCGGGGGGAGGGATGAACGGCGGTTCTCCACGCTGTCTCGCGCTGCACGGCCTCGGAGGGACGCCGGAGGAACTGCGCTGGCCGCTGACGGCGCTCAGGGCGGCGGGCGTACTGGCCGAAGCTCCCCTGTTGCCGGGGCATGGCGCATCGGAAGCGGCCTATCTGGCGTCCGGCTATGACGAGTGGCGCGCGCTGATCCTGGAGCGGTACCGGATCCTGTGCTCCGGAGGACCGATCCTGCTGCTGGGCTACTCGCTGGGCGGCCTGCTGGCGCTGGAGGCCGTGCGGCAGTGTCTGCGGCTGCGGTTGCCGCTGCCCGCGGGTCTTCTTGTCCTGTCCACGCCGCTGAGTTTTGCCGTGCGCTCCCGCGAGGCAGGTCTTTTTTTTCGTTGGCTGCCCGTGCTGGCCCGCCTGCCTCTGCCCGCGCGTCCGCTCCCGGTTCTGCGTTGTCCGCGCCGTTCGGCGGCGTCGCGGGAGGTGGCGCCGTGGCGGGGGTTTGAAACCTGCCTGAGCCTGCGCCACGTGCTGGAAATGGAGCGGGCGTCCAGTGCGCTGCTTCCTCTGCTGGAGCGCTGTCATATGCCACTGCTGTTTATGCAGTTGCGTCACGATACGCGCTGCCCGCCCGTCAATGCCGGGCGCTGGCTGGAACACTGGGGTGGAACCGCCCGGGCCGAGGTGGTGGCGTGCCGCAGCCGGCATGGCGGGCATCTTATCCCCACCCACGTGGAAAGTCGGGAGCTTGTGGCCGCGCGGGCCGTGGATTTCGCCAGAAGCGCCTTTGGTCTTGCAACTTTGGGAGGACACAGGTAGAATAAACGGGCTTTCCCGATAATCAGCGCCGTCTCCGCGGCGCGCAGTCCGCCCCGTATGGAGGTGCGCCTTGTTGTTCGAATCCGTCGCCTACGCCATGGGTACGCCCCAGGCTGGTCCCGCTCCGAGCGGCACGGATATGCTGGTGCAGTTTGTGCCGCTTATCCTGATGTTCGTCATTTTCTACTTTTTACTGATCCGTCCCCAGCAGAAGCGGGCGAAGGCCCATAAGCAGATGCTCTCCGAGCTGAAGCGCGGCGATCATGTCATCACGTCCAGCGGTCTGCTGGGCCGTATTCTGGAAATCAGCGAGGAAGAGGCCCTGATCGAATGCGGCGAGGCCAAGCTGCGTATCAGCCGTGGGGCCATCGGCGGCGTGGTGGATCCCAAGGCCGCCGCTGCCGAAGAAAAGAAGTAGCTTCTCCGGGCCTCCCCTGTCTGGCGCGGGGGAGGCCGTGCGTCAAAATTTCTTTTGCGGTCTGAAACCTCCCCTGCCCGCCGTGCGCGGGCAACTTCTTTTTTCTGGAAGGTTGTTCATGATTTCGTTGCGTTGGCGTCTCGGCGTCTCTCTGCTTGTATGCATCCTCTGCCTCGCGTATGCCCTTCCGAGCGTGCCGGGGCTGGGAACGGCTCTGCAGGCCGTGCTCCCCGACAAAAAGATCAATCTCGGCCTCGACCTCAAGGGCGGCATTCATCTGACGCTGGGGGTGGATGTGGCCAAGGCCGTGGGCAATTCGCTGGCCATGACCGGGCAGGACTTGCGCCGGGTGGCCAAGGACGAACAGCAGGTCGTCGTGCTGCGTCCCCGCGTGGTGGGCGGCGACCGCCTTGAATTTCTTGTGCCCCGCGCTGCGGACGAAAGCAAGCTGCGGGAGGTGCTGCACAGGTTTTTCCCCCAGCTGGAGGTGGGCGACCCCCAGCGCGGCGAGGCGGGACAGTTGCGCTATGTGGCGCGTTTTTCTTCCGCGGAGGTGACGCGCCTGGAAGAGCTGGCCCTTGATCAGGCCTTGCGTACCATACGTAACCGCATCGATCAGTTCGGTGTGGCCGAACCCGATATCCGCAAGCAGGAGGGACATCGCATTCAGGTGCAGTTGCCGGGTCTTTCGGATCCCCGGCGCGCCGTGCAGATTCTCGGGCAGACGGCCCATCTCGAATTTCACCTTGTCAGGGGCGACGTGGATGCCGCGCAGCCAGTTCTGCCTCCCGGCATTCTTGCGCTGCCCTACGTTGAGGACGGCAGGGAAGGAGAGGGGCAGGAGCCGCGCCGCATAGCCCTTGAGCGGGATGCCGTCCTCACGGGCGAGGATGTGGCCGACGCCCGAGCTTCCTTTGACGGGGCCGAAGCGGGCGTCTCGCTCGTCTTCAATGCCCGTGGCGCGGATATCTTTGCCCGCCTGACGGGAGAAAACGTCAACCGGCAGATGGCCATTGTCCTGGATGGCAAGGTCTATTCCGCGCCCGTTATCCGTGAGCGCATCGCCGGAGGACGCGCCATGATTACCGGACGTTTCACCACCGAGGAAGCCAACGACCTTGCCGTGGTGTTGCGTGCGGGTTCTCTGCCCGCGCCGGTCACCGTGCTGGAGGAGCGCACCGTTGGCCCGTCCCTCGGTCAGGAGTCCATTGACAGCGGCATCAGGGCCGCCCTCGTGGGAGCGGCCGCCGTGGTCATTTTTATGGCCGTCTATTACGGTCTCAGCGGCGTCGTGGCCGATCTGATGCTCTGCTTTACCATGCTTATCATCATGGCGGGCATGGCAGCCCTTGGCGCGACGCTTACCCTGCCCGGCATTGCGGGCATCGTGCTTACCATCGGGATGGCCGTGGATGCCAACGTGCTTATTTTTGAGCGTATCCGTGAGGAAATACATCACGGTCTGACGCCGCTGGCCGCTGTCAAGGCCGGTTTCGAGCGGGCCACCATTTCCATTACGGACTCAAACCTGACGACCATCATCGCCACGATCATTCTGTATCAGTTCGGTACCGGTCCCATTCGCGGTTTTGCCGTCACGCTCTCTCTGGGCATTGTGGCGTCCATGTTCACGGCGATTTTTGTTTCCCGCGCCATTTTTGAGGAATGGGCGCGCAGGTGCGGCCCCAGGGGCATCAGCATCTAGAGCGTTTACAGGAACAGGTGACGCTCTGGCGGACGCCCGCGCGAGCCACAAGGAAAAAACGCGTTTTTTCCGCCGTGCGCGAGCAGCGTAATTTTTGAAATTGACAGATTTCAAACGCAAAATGCTCCAGAGGAGACGGGGGATCTCATGGGATTTGCATTTTTCAAGCACGATACCAGTTTTGATTTTATCGGGAAGCGCCGTTTCTTTTACGGTCTTGCCTTGCTGCTCTGCCTCGTCGGGCTGGGCAATGTCCTGTTCGGCAGCGGCCTGAAAATGGGCATTGATTTTGCCGGCGGCGTCGTCATGCAGGTGGAATTCCAGCAGCCTGTTGCCGATGAGGACCTGAAAGCCGCCATGTCCTCGACCGGCCTTCCCGGTGTTTCCACCCAGCGCTACGGCAATGACGGGCGCGACTATCTTCTGCGTTGTTCCCTGCCTGAGAACCTCACGACGGCGGAGGTGCGTACCAACGCGGAAAACGCGCTTCTCAAGGCGTTTCCCGGTAACGCGGCCCAGTTTCAGCGGCTGGAGGTTGTGGGTCCCAAGGTCGGTTCCGATTTGACGAACAAGGCCCTTGCCGCCTTGTACTACGCCGTTTTGCTGATTGCGGTCTATATTTCGGGACGCTTTGAGCAGCGGTGGATGGCGGGCGCGATCATGGCGGCCGCGCTCTGGGGTGGCATGTACCTGCTGGGGCTGATCGGCCTCAGCATGGGCTGGCTGGTTCTGTTCGCCCTGGGCATTACCGTGGCCGTCTGCTTTGTGCTGAAGCTGAATTTTGCGCTTGGCGCCGTCGTCGGCCTTCTGCACGACGTTTTCATCACCGTGGGTCTGCTTTCGCTGCTGGGTGTGGAGATAGATCTCAATGTGGTGGCGGCCCTGCTGACACTCGTGGGATATTCGCTCAACGACACCATCATCGTCTATGACCGTCTGCGTGAAAATCTGCGTGCCGCGCCTTCCCTGCCTCTGGACGCGCTTATCAACCGCAGCGTCAACCAGACCCTGTCACGTACCGTGCTGACATCCGGTACGACCTTCCTTGCGACGCTGGCGCTCTATCTCTTCGGCGGCGGCGTGATTCATGACTTCGCCCTGACCATGCTTATCGGCGTTATCATCGGGACGGAATCGTCCATTTACGTATCGTCGGCCATTTTGCTCTCTTTGGGCGATACCGAGTTCTATGTGGGGCGGCAGCAGCGTCAGGTCTATGAAAAGCCTGGCGAACACGGCATGGTATAACGCGGAGACAGACAGAGACTTCTGGCGGCGGTATGTTCCGGCATACCGCCGCCGTTTCATTGCGGGGCCGCGTGGTGGGTTCAAAAATTTTTGCCCAAGGATTGACGGCGTGAACGCGGGCCTTACTGTACAAGGGGGGTCAGGTTTACCCGTGTCGCGGACGTAAGCCTGATGAACCTGGATAGAACGGGGCACGGTGGCCGTGCGTCCGCCCGTCACGGGCGCGGCGGCGAGAGCGTTCCCTGATGGAGGGGCATATGGCTGTTTCCTATAAGGACTACTATAAAATTCTTGGTGTGGAACGTTCAGCCACGGCTGAGGACATTTCCAGAGCCTACAAGAAGCTGGCGCGCAAGTACCATCCGGATTTGAACCCCGGTGACAAACAGGCTGAGGAGCGTTTCAAGGAGATCAACGAAGCGCATGAAGTGCTGAAAGATCCTGAAAAACGTCGCGCCTATGACACGCTGGGAGCCAACTGGCAGCATGGGCAGCAGTTCCAGGGGGCGCCTGGTTTTGAGAACATGCGCTTTTCCTTCAACGGACAGGATATGAACGGCGCCGATTTTTCGGACTTCTTCCAGTCGCTGTTCGGCGGCGCTGGCCGGGGAAGTCATTTTGGCCCCGATCCTTTCGGTGGCTTTTCCACGCGGCAACGCCGGGGCCGGGACGTGGAGGCGGAGTTGCCGCTGACCCTGGAAGACGCGGTCGGCGGGGGCAAGCGCGGCGTGACCGTGCAGATGAGCGCGGGCCCACGGACCCTGAGTGTCAATGTGCCCGCGGGCATTCGCGAAGGGGCCAAGCTGCGTCTGTCCGGGCAGGGCGAAAGTGTTCCCAACGGCGTTCCCGGCGATCTTTTTCTGCGCGTGCGCTATCTCCCCCACCCTTCTTTCAA
Source organism: uncultured Desulfovibrio sp. (assembly GCA_934546745.1). Lineage (GTDB taxonomy): Bacteria > Desulfobacterota > Desulfovibrionia > Desulfovibrionales > Desulfovibrionaceae > Desulfovibrio. The sequence goes on from CAKTDV010000021.1 coordinate 40,826, forward strand.
GGTGGACGGCGACAATATCCAGTGCGACGTCCTGCTGAGCCCGTGGGAAGCGGTGCTGGGGTGCAAGGCACCCGTGCCGACCCTTGAGGGCGAGGTGGAGTTGACGATTCCCGCCGGTTCCGGCTCCGGGCGCAAGTTTCGCCTGCGGGGCAAGGGCCTCGGACGTCCAGGGGCGCGGGGCGATCTGCTGGTGCGCGTCATGATTCGGGTTCCGTCCCAGTTGACCGATGACGAACGCCGCCTCTGGGAAGCTCTGGCGGAAAAATCCTCTTTCAATGCGCGTGGGTAAGCGGCTTTTCGCAGAGTACGAAGGATCGGCATGGGACGGCGTGGCCCGCTTCTGTCATGGACTGTGACACCTTGGCGGCGGCTGGTACGGGGAGTTCTGGCACGCCGTTGCGGCGTGGAGGTTGTATCATATGAGCATGATCAAGAAAATAACAAGGTTGCCTGCGCCTTCTCCCGCGCTGGCATGGGCGGAATTCGTGGAACTGACAGGCATCGCTCCCGATCGGTTGCGGGAGTTGCTTTCGCTGGGCTGGATCGACGCCGGCGGCATGGAACCGGAGCGTTCTTTGTTTCGTGACGCGGATATTTACCGTGTTCGCAAGTTGGAGCGTATCTGCTGCGATTTTGAGCTTCCTGTGGTGGGGGGAACCATTATCGTGGATCTGCTGGAGCGCATTGACGCCCTGGAGCGCCAGGTGCGCGCGTTGCATGGCTTTGAGGAATAGACCTTCGCCATACCGCCTTCGGGAAACGCCTTCTCCGCACACGGAACCTTCTTGATTTTTTGTGGAAAGAGTGAGGATGCCTCTTTACAGGCGGAGGATGGGGGTTATTTCTAAGGCAGACAAGAATTCTGTCATGAATCTTGCAAAGATGGAACGAGTCAGTGGAGGCTCTTTATGGATATAAACAGATTTACGGAAAAAGCCCGCGAGTCCATCACGGAAGCGCAGAATATCGCCGTTGGCATGGGGCATCAGGAGACGGACGTGGAGCATCTTGCTCTTGCCCTTGTGCGGCAGGAGAAGGGCATCGTCCCCCGTATTCTTGAGCAGATGGGTGTGCAGACGCGCGCCTTGGCCGTGGCGATAGAGGAACGGCTGCGCCGCCGTCCCTCGGTATCCGGAGCGGGCGTCGATCCGCAGAAGATCATGATTACCAGCCGGCTGGCCGCCATTCTCGGTGAAGCGGAGAAGGAAGCCAGACGGATGAAGGATGAATACGTCAGCGTGGATCATCTCTTTGCCGCGCTGAGCGACGCCGCGCCCTCCACTCCTCTGGGCGAGGTGTTCAAGGAATACAAGATTACGCGCGCATCGTTTACCCAGACGATGGAAAGCATGCGCGGCGGCGCGAGGGTGACGAGCGCCACCCCGGAGGATACGTTTGAGGCTCTAGGCAAATACGCCCGTGATCTTGTGGAGGCCGCCCGTCAGGGCAAGATGGATCCTGTCATCGGGCGTGACGCCGAGATCCGGCGTGTCGTACGTATTCTTTCTCGGCGCACCAAGAACAATCCCGTGCTCATCGGCGAGCCGGGCGTCGGCAAGACGGCCATTGTGGAAGGTCTGGCCTTCCGTATTGTCAAGGGGGATGTGCCGGAAAGCCTGCGCGACCACAAGCTGTTCGCCCTGGATATGGGGGCGCTGATTGCCGGCGCGAAGTATCGTGGCGAATTTGAGGAGCGTCTGAAGGCCGTCCTCACTGAGGTTGAGAAGAGCGAAGGCAAGATCATCCTTTTTATTGACGAATTGCATACCATCGTGGGCGCTGGAAAGACCGAAGGCTCCATGGATGCGGGCAATCTGCTCAAACCCATGCTGGCGCGCGGGGAACTGCACTGCATCGGCGCGACAACGCTGGATGAGTACCGGCAGTACATTGAGAAGGATCCCGCGCTGGAGCGCCGCTTCCAGCCCGTGCTGGTGGAGGAACCCGCCGTTGAGGACGCCATTTCCATTCTGCGCGGCCTCAAGGAACGCTTTGAGGTGCATCATGGTGTGCGCATCAGCGATTCGGCCATTGTGGAGGCCGTGACGCTGTCCCACCGCTATATCACCGATCGGCAGTTGCCGGACAAGGCGATTGATTTGATCGATGAGGCGGCGGCGCTGATCCGTACGGAGATAGATTCCCTGCCTGCCGAACTGGACGAAGTGAACCGCAAAGTCATGCAATTGGAGATAGAGCGGGAGGCGCTGCGCCGTGAAACCGATGACGCTTCGCATGAACGTCTGGAACGTCTGGAAAACGAACTGGCGGAACTGCGGGTGCAGCAGTCCGAGATGCGCCGTCAGTGGGAAAGCGAAAAAGGCTCCATTGATGAAGTGCGCGGCATCAAGGAACAGATTGAAAAGGTCAAGCTGGATATTGAACAGGCGGAACGCGCCTATGATCTGAACAGGGCGGCGGAGCTGAAATACTCCACCCTGCTGGAATTGCAGAAAAAACTTGAGGCTTGTACGGGCGGACAGCCGCAGGGCGAAAAGCGTCTGCTGCGGGAGGAGGTCGGTCCGGACGACGTGGCCGAAATTGTGGCCAAGTGGACGGGCATTCCGGTAACGCGCCTGCTGGAGTCGGAGCGTGAAAAGCTGCTCCGTCTGGGCGAACAGCTTCACGAGCGCGTGGTTGGTCAGGATGAGGCCGTGAAGGCCGTGGCCGATGCCGTGCTGCGCGCGCGGGCGGGACTGTCGGATCCCGCGCGTCCGACAGGTTCCTTCATTTTTCTTGGTCCCACAGGGGTCGGCAAGACGGAACTCTGCAAGGCGCTGGCCGAAGCGCTGTTTGACAGCGAAGACAATATGGTTCGCCTTGATATGAGCGAGTATATGGAAAAGCATTCGGTGTCGCGTCTCATCGGGGCGCCTCCAGGATATATCGGCTATGACGAAGGCGGCCAGCTTACCGAGGCTGTGCGTCGCAAGCCGTATTCCGTGGTGCTCTTTGACGAAATAGAAAAGGCGCATCCTGATGTCTTCAACACCTTGCTGCAACTTCTGGATGATGGCCGTCTGACGGACAGTCAGGGCCGCACGGTGGATTTCCGCAACTGCATCGTCATCATGACGTCCAACATCGGCTCGCCACATCTGCTGGACGGCATCAGCCCCGACGGCAGCCTGAAGGAAGGCGCGCGTGAAGCCGTCATGCAGGATTTGCGCGCCCATTTTCGGCCGGAGTTTCTCAACCGTGTGGATGAAACGGTGCTGTTCCTGCCGCTGCGGCGCGAGCAGGTGGGCCGGATCGTGGATCTGCAGATGCAGCGCCTGCGCGGCCGTCTGTCGGATCGCAAGATAGCGTTGGAACTGACCGATGCCGCCCGGAACTTCATTGCTGGCGAAGCCTATGATCCTGTCTATGGCGCGCGGCCGCTCAAGCGCTATGTGCAGCATTATGTGGAAACGCCGCTGGCCCGCGAGCTGGTCGGCGGACAGATTCGGGACGGGCAGACCGTGACGCTTGACGTCAGGGATGATGCGTTGACCTTTTCGGCAGCGTAGAGCGGTTTCTCAGTGCGGAGTACGTTGCCTTTGAAATTTTCGATTTCAAAGGCAACGCCGCGGGGGAAGGGAGTGATTTCCCTTCCCTTTTTTCTTTTTTCATCAAAAATTCCTCCAGCGCACTCTGTGGCCACCCTTGCTCTTTGGAGCGGCGACGGCTATTTTTGCCTGCGTTGGAAAAGATGACGCAAAGGAGATGACCGCATGAACATGACGGCAGTTATATTGGCCGCGGGCAAAGGGACGCGAATGCATTCGGACAAACCCAAGGTCCTGCAGACGCTGCTGGGGGAACCCATGCTGCGCCATGTCCGGGAGGCGCTGCGCCCTGTGTTTGGCGACAGGGTCGTTATTGTTGCGGGCCATCGCGCTGAGCTGGTTGAGGTCGCCTTTGCCGGGGAGCGGTTTGTTCGTCAGACGGAACAGCTTGGCACGGGGCATGCGCTTGCGCAGGCTCTTCCCGAACTTCGGGCGGCTGGTTGCGACATGGTATTGGTCGTCAACGGCGATACGCCTCTGCTGCGTTCCGAAACGGTAGCGCGCTTTATGGAAGAAGCGGTTGGATCGGATCTGGCCTTCGCTACCATCACCCTGGATGATCCCGGCGCGTATGGTCGCGTTGTGCGTGACGGCGAAGGCCGCGTGAGCGCCATTGTCGAGGCCAGGGATTATGACGCTGCCCGGTATGGCGCGCCCGGAGGAGAGGTCAATGCGGGCCTGTACGCGATACGCCTTTCGCTGGCGGAAGACCTGCTCCCCCGTCTTACCAACAGCAATCTCGGCGGTGAGTACTATATCACCGATCTTGTCATGCTTGCCGTGGGCGAAGGAAGGGATGTGCGCGGCGTGCGCTGCGGCTGCGATGAAAGCCTCATGGGAGTCAATACGCCGGGAGAGCTGGCGCTGGCCGAGGAATGCCTGCGCGCCTCCGTGGTCGGAGAACTGCTGGACAAGGGCGTCCTGCTGCATGCTCCCGCGCTTGTGCGCGTGTCGCCGCTGTCGGTCATTGAGGCGGGAGCGGAAGTCTTCGGCCCCTGCGATATCCTGGGCGCCTGCCATGTGGAGCGCGGCGCGCGGATCGAGGCCTATTGCGTACTGCGCGACAGTGCTGTGGCCGCGGATGCGCAGGTGCGCTCCTTTTCCCATCTGGAACAGGCGCGGGTGGGGCAGGGCGCACTGGTCGGCCCCTATGCCAGATTGCGCCCCGGTGCCGTTCTGGAGCGGGAGTCCCATGTGGGCAATTTTGTGGAATTGAAAAAAACCCGCCTTGGCGCTGGTTCCAAAGCCAATCATCTGACATATTTGGGCGATGCGGAAATTGGCTCTGGCGTCAACATTGGCGCGGGAACAATTACCTGTAATTACGACGGCAGGAACAAACACAGGACCGTCATCGGCGACAGGGCGTTCATCGGCAGCAACACGGCGCTGGTGGCCCCCGTGACCGTAGGTGAGGAGAGCCTTGTCGGGGCGGGTTCCGTCATCACGCACGAGGTTCCGGAAAGGCAGCTTGCCGTTGCCCGCGGCAGGCAGAGGAATCTGCCGCGCAAAAGATAGCCTTTGGGTTCTGGAAAGATTTTTAGATGGGAAAAATGTGTTATATCAAGGGGATATAAATAAAGAACAAAGAGACTCTCCCTTGCGGCCAAGAGCGACCTTGCCAAGTGGAAAGCTCAATGCTATGGTTAAAAGCATGGACAGACTCGAACAGCTTGAAACCGCAGTCGTTGCTCTTTTGGAAAAAAATGAGCGTCTCACGGCGGAAGTCACACGCCTCAACGCCGAGGCGGAAACCGCCGCTGCGGAAAAATCGTCTCTGGAAGCGGAAAACCGCCAATTACAGGAAGCCTTAACCCTGCAGGAACAGAAGCGGGACAATGCGGTCCAGCGTATTGATGCCCTGCTGCAGATTATTCAAGAGCACGAGAATAACGTTGCCTCATAGTAGGTTCCCGTGAGTGAGGGAAACAACAGCTTGACCGTTCTTGGGGTTGAAGTCTTCTTCAAACCCGCGGCTGACATGGATCGGGCGGCTGCGGCTGCGCGTATTCTTGAAGAACGGTATGATAGCCTGAAGCGGCGAGGCAGCGGGCAGAGCAAAGACTTGTTGCTGACCTATGTGGCGCTGGGTCTGGCGGACGACGTGTTGAATGCACAGAAAGAGCTTGCCAGTACGTTGACGCGTATTGACGACTTGCTCTCAAAGATAGAGAGAGCTTGCCTGAGGCCACACGATATTCCCTAGGGTGTGCGTGATTTATATCTCGGTGCTGACCTTACAAGCATAAAAATGGAAGCCGCGCGCTCTCCTGTGTGCATGCCCTATATTGGGAAGCCTAACGGCACTCTGGGGCTTCATCATCTTTCGCCTGCCGTGCGGTGACTGTCTGTATCCCGCTTTTTTTGTCGTTTCCTGTATCTCCGTCCGTCTCCGGCTGTCGCCGCCAATGGCGGCTTTCATAATGCCGCTTTTGGACAAGGCATACGTCTCGTATGTTTTTTTATGGATGGAGAAGTATGGATATTACAACAATTCTTTTGTTTGCCTGCGCGCTTGTCGTGGGGGTGCTGGCTGGCGCTGTCGTCCAGCGTTGCAGCACGGCAAAACGCCTTGGCGATGCCAACGATCTTGCCAGACGCATCGTCGAGGAGGCGCGCAAGGAAGCGCAGGCCCAGAAAAAGGAAATTTTGGTTCAGGGGCAGGATGACCTGTTCAATCAGAAGCGTGAAATGGAAAATGAGTTCAAGGAGCGCGAGCGCGAGGTAAAGGCGCGTGAACGCAAACTTGAGGAATTTAGCGACCGTCTTGATGAGAAAATCGAAAAAGCGACGGCAAAAGAACGCGAGCTCCTTGCCGCGGAAAAGGATATAGCCCGCAAGGAGCGCCATCTTGCCGAACAGGAGGAATTCCTCGGAAATCGTATCGATGAACAGGAGCGCCGTCTTGAAGAAATTGCCGCTCTCACAGCTGAAGAGGCGAAAGCCCGTCTTTTCTCTGAAATAGAAGCCAGAACGCGTCATGAGTCTGCCAAGATGATACGGCAGATCGAAAGCGAAGCCCGTGAAACCGCGGACCGCAAGGCAAAGGATATTCTTTGCAATGTGATTCAGCGATACGCTGGCGATTACGTCAATGAGCAGACAGTTACCGCTGTCACACTCCCCAGCGAAGACATGAAGGGACGCATCATCGGGCGTGAAGGCCGCAATATTCGCGCGCTTGAAGCTGCGACGGGCGTGGATCTCATCATTGACGATACCCCGGAAACGGTCATCCTTTCAGCCTATAGCCCTTTGCGGCGACAGGTCGCCAAAATGGCCTTGGAGCGCCTGATTCAGGATGGACGTATCCATCCCGCGCGCATTGAGGACATCGTACAGAAATGCGAGCAGGAGCTGGATACGCAGGTTCGTGAAATTGGCGAACAGGCGACCTTTGATGCGGGCGTTCACGGGATTCATCCCGAATTGATTCGTCTACTCGGGCAACTGCGTTATCGGACTTCTTTTACCCAGAATGTCTTGCAGCACGCTCTGGAAGTCTCCGCACTTTGTGGCATGATGGCCGCGGAGTTGGGGATGGATATCAAAAAAGCAAAGCGTGCGGGTTTGCTGCATGATATCGGCAAGGCCGTTGACCATGAGGTTGAAGGCCCCCATGCCGTCATCGGCGCCGATCTCGCGAAGAAGTACAATGAAAATAAGGAAATCATCCATGCCATAGCCGCCCATCATGAGGATGTGCGGCCCGCCAGCGCTCTCGCGGTATTGGTACAGGCGGCGGACTCCATTTCCGGCGCGCGTCCGGGTGCCCGCAAGGAGCTCCTTGAAAACTACGTCAAGCGCTTGGAAGATTTGGAAAATATCGCCACAGGTTTCGAGGGCGTCACCAAGGCCTATGCCATCCAGGCGGGGCGGGAAATCCGTGTCATGGTTAATCCTGAGCATATCGACGATGACGCCACCTATTTGCTCTGTAAAGATATTGCCGAAAAAATAGAGAAAAATCTGACCTATCCCGGGCAGATCCGGGTGACGGTCATTCGGGAACGGCGGGCTTCAGGCTTCGCCAAGTAGCATGTTTCCACTCCTTCCCTTTTCCCCTGTTGTTTTTGATGCGGCGGCCTGCGCCTTACTGGCCGCCGCATCGGCCTTGCATGCCCGTCATGCGTCTTCTCCCTGTGCCGGCGCATGCGCTCTCGGATTTCTCTGCGGCTTGGCGGGCCCTCTTATACGCGCCGTCTTCATGGGGCAGGCCACCCTCGTTCTTAATACCCCTCTTTATTCCGCGGTGACTTTCGGCGGCGCTCTTGCTGGAGCTTTTCTGGGGCGTTTTTTTTGGACGGAAGGCCGTTTCCCCCCGTTGCTTGACGCCGCGGGGATTCAGCTGATGGCCTGCGCTGGCGTTGTTATCGCCCGCTGCTGGCCGGAGCTCTCTTTTGAGGGAGGGCTTCTTGTTGCCGTTGTTCCTGTGTTCATTCCAGGGCTGATCCGGGATACCGCACTTGGAGATACCGCCGCATTTGCCGACGAACCCGCCTATGCCACTGCTCCTTTGCTGGGCGCACTGCTGACTGCCGTCTGCCTTTCGTTGGGACACCCTCCCGCGGCAGCCATCCTCATCGGCTGGGTTGTCGGTTTTTCCGTGCGTGCCTTGGTTATTATTCGCAACAACTGACAGAGCTTTGCCGGAAGTTTCATGATGAAACCGTAGCAAGAGTTGAAAAATATTTTTTTTTGCAAAAAGGCTTGACGTTTGGTGGTAGATTGCGTAGAAATCGCCTTCGCCGGTTGGGAACGGGATCCGAAGGGGTTCCCCCCAGGAGCTGGGGCGGGAGATTTTCCGCTGGTTCCGGGAAAAAGTTCTTGACAGGGAGCGGGACTTTTCTCTAGAAG
>CAKTDV010000022.1 GCA_934546745.1 uncultured Desulfovibrio sp.
GCCCTGCAACGGGAGCTGGAGAGGTACGACGATGCGTCCCGCCGGGAGCTTGCCACCAAGGGCGACGTGCAGGATGTACGTCTTGAAATTGAGAAAGTTCGCGCGGAACTCAAGACGGATATTGAAAAGGTCAGGTACGACCTGCTCAGGTGGCAACTGGGCATAGGCGCGGCCATCGTTTCCTTCATGCTTGCGGGCTTTGGCGGTATTGCCGCCATCATGGCGAAAGGCTTTCACTGGATGGGCTTTTAGCCCCTTCTGAAGACATGGCGTCAAGGGCGGCGGGGAAACCTGCCGCCCTTTTCATTTATAGATACCTCGCTCTCCCAGCATGTATGCTGTCATTGTAATGTATTGTCATTTCTTGTTATCTCTTGGAATGTATTGTAATTTTTTGTCATCTGTTAAAATTCTTTGTAATTTCTTAAAATGTATTGTCATTGTTGCCAAAATTACAAAAAATGCTATAGAATACCAAAGCAGTAAGAAGGCAGGACATGGGAAGTGGTACCACGTTTTCACGTGGTATCCTTCCCGCCCTGCCCCCTCATGCGCCGGGGGTGGCTGCTTATTCGCCTTCGGCTCAACGCAAAAAACACAGGGAGAACCCCAAGATGGAACAAAATGCCAACATATAACCAATTGAAAACATTGTTAAATATGAAGACGGAAAGGCGTTCACCACATCCATGATCGTCGCGGATGTCTTCGAGAAGGAGCATAAAAACGTCTTACGCGATATTGAAAATTTGGAATGTTCGTCTCAGTTTAACCAGCTCAATTTTGAGCCCGTTGAATACAGGGATGCAAAGGGAGAAATGAGGCCCGCCTACCGTCTGACCCGCGACGGCTTCGCCTTCCTAGCGATGGGTTTCACCGGTAGGAAGGCGGCCGCCTGGAAGGAGAAGTTTCTGGAGGCGTTCAACGCGATGGAGGCGGCCTTGAACCGGCGGACGGAGCCTGTTGCCTATGGGGAAGCCATGCCTCTCTGGGAAAGACGGTGGACGTTTTTCAGCCCGCGCGAAAAAATGAGTACGGCACGTGTGCAGGCCCTTGAAGGACTCATCCAGATGGAGGCGTTCATCCAGGGAGAGACGGTGGAGAGTATCACACGGCATCTTTGCCGGGAAATGAATGTGCGCAGGTTGCAAGACCTGGAGGCAAAATACTTCCGTCAGCTTGTCACGCGCGGCTTGGAGCGTCTCTTTGCCATCCGCAGATGGCCGATTGACGTGCCAGAGGAATCTCGTTCTCTGGAATCCATGAAAAAAGCTTTTCAGGGACTTTCTCTGTTTTGGATGCGCCTCTCCGGCTATTCGGAACAGGAAGTACGCAACTACGTCCTTAACCGTTGTGACGTGGATAGCCTGGACGAGTTCGCCACGGAGCGGGATATGATGAAGGCGCTCTTTGTCCTCTGGGGCGGCGTCGCCAATCATTCTCTGGCGAGAGGTTGGTAATTATGCCTAAACGGCTGGAGAACGGAAAAAAGTCAAGGCGCAGCGCTGTGCTTAAATCTTACCTGACGCCAGAGGAACTGGATCAGATTATTGAAATCAGCGAACGGACGCGGCTCAGTCTGTCCGAGTTCGCCCGGCGCGTCTGCCTGGGAATCCGTATTGAAAGCCGGGAAGACCAGCAGGCCCGCCTGGAGCTGCTCAGGGTCAACGCCGATCTGGGGCGGCTTGGCGGCCTGCTGAAGCGGGCACTTGCGGAAGGACATGACAAAGCAGCCGTTATCAGGCTGCTCAGGCAGATCGATCAGACGCAGGCAAACCTCAAAGAGAAGGTTCGGGCGCTGTGATTAGCACACATGTTGCCTGTGCGCCGGGGAACGACAACTACGGGCGTCTGGCACGCTATATCGCCGCGGGCAATCTCAAGGAAAAAGAGTATGAGCGAGACACATACAAGCCTCACCCTGTCCGGGATGGAGGAAAACGCTATTCCGAAAACCGTCTGCGTCGATTGTCCGAATGCCGTCTGGCACATGACGGCGGACGGGAAGAAGGAAAACCTGCGCATCTTCTGTCGCTTGATGCACGCGCTGATAGACGACCGAATGGCGGAGTGCGACGGGAGACTGATACTGCCCGTGTAGGTGAAAAATGCCTCATGAGCTGGTGCGCCGGATGTTTCGCCGGTGACGACTACGATCTTGCCATGCGGGAAGTACAGGACACGCAAAAGCTCAATATCCGCAGCAACCGGGTGAAAACCTATCATCTTGTGGTCAGTTTTCACCCGGAAGACATGGCCCGCCTGTCACAGGAAGACTTCAAATCCATCGAACAACGGTTTGCGGAAGCGCTTGGACTTTCCGGGCATCAGCGTCATTGCGGTGTACATGTGAACACGGCCAATCCCCACATGCACGTCGCCTACAACCTCATCCACCCGGAAAAGCTTACCCGCGCGGACACGTCTTGGGATTACGTGAAGCGCAACCGTCTCTGCCGGGATCTGGAAAAGGAATACGGCCTTACGAGAGACAACGGCCGAGAGGATCGTCGTCGGGGAGACGCGCTTACCCCGGGAGCGGCAACCTATGAGGCCAGAACCGGCGAGCTCTCCTTTGAGGGGTACGCACGTGAGCAGGGCGTATCCCTTCTGGAGACGCTTGAAAAGGCGGCTTCATGGGCGGACATCCATGTCGCCTTTGCCCTGCATGGTATGGAAGTACGGAAACGGGGCGCTGGGCTGGCTGTCGTGAACCGTTATGGGAAGCAGGCGGCGAAACTCAGTGCCATCGATCGGACATTGAGCCTGCGCAGACTGGAGGAACGCTTCGGCGCGTTTCAGCCGGCGGAAGACAGGAAGGCGCTGCCGAAAAGCCTTGTCCGGTACCTGACGCGGGCGCAGCAAAAACAGAGTGAGGCGCGGGAAGAACTTTGGAAAGAGTTTCAGGGGCAGAAGGAGCGGCGCAAGAACGCTGAAACACACTGCCGCGAAAAGTGGCGCGCGCAGCGTGAGGAACTGGAGGGCAGGGAAGGTCTGACGAAACAGGCGCGCGGCCGACTGAAACGCCTTGCCCGCGGATACGAGGCGGAAGAACTTCAAGCGATCCGTGAAAAACATCAGGGCAACTGGCTGGCATTCCTGCGGGAGAAGGCCGCCCGTGGAGACGAGACGGCCCTTGCCGTGCTGCGTTCCAAAAAGGAATCCGTCACGCCGGAACGGCCCCCAAAGCGGGGAAGTCCCGTGTTGCCGGAAGAGATGGAAAAACTCTCCTCAAAAGCCAGGAATCAGCTCCAGAGCGAAGCGCTCATGGAAACTCTCGCACCGGGGGCGAACATGGAGGTGACAACTCACGGGATGCTTATTTTCACCTTACCTGACGGCGGAACCATCTGCGATATGGGGAAAAAGCTCGTCTTTGATACGGACTCAGCGCGCCTTGCGGCTGAGTATGCCCGCAAAAAATGGTATCTGCGCAAGGAAGAAGTGGCGATGCTGACAAAAAATCAGGAAATCGCACGACCGGATGCCGGGGTGTTGCGCAAATTCAGGGAACAGGAGAGAGGGCGCTAATCATGAAAGAAGCACTGCGGTTGACAGAAGAACAATGTGAAATCGTCAGCATGACTCCCAAAAGAAGCGATCGCATTGTGGTGCAGGCCTACGCCGGAACCGGCAAAACGAGTACCCTGCTTGAGTTTGCCAGAGCAAAACCGAAGGAAAAGATGCTCTATCTCGCGTACAACCGAAGCATGGCGCAGGAGGCGAAGGAGAAGTTTGCCCCTGTGCGCAATGTTGCGGCGAAAACCATTCACGCTCTGGCTTTTAGCGAGATTGGAAAACAGTACGCGAGCAATCTGGGCGATATTACCCCCTTTCACATGAGAGGGGTGATGGAAAAATTTGGCCGGGGGTTCGATTTCCCGCTGGCAGCGGAAGCCGCAAGCCTGCTCAGAAGCTATTTCTCCTCAAAACACACATCGTTGGAGGAGTATGCAGAAAGTCTTGACGGGGAGAATCTGAACGAAAAAGCTCTGGAACTTGCAAAACGCGCTTGGAGGAGCAGCATTGACAGGCATGACGGCCTGCCCATGCCCCACAACGGTTACCTGAAGCTCTTCCATCAAATGGAGAAGGGCATTCCCTACTCGCTTGTCCTCGTGGATGAAGCGCAGGACATTACGGAATGCGTCATGGAAATCATTTTGAAACAGAAGGCGGCCTGCATATTCATCGGCGATACCTACCAGCAAATATACGGTTGGAACGGCGCGGTTGATTCCCTGGCAAAACTGGAGAAAACAGGAGCGGCTGTCCGCTATCTGACGCAATCCTTCCGCTGTCCCAATCCTGTTGCGGAAATGGCCAACCGCTATCTTCGTGTCGCGGGAGCGACAAAGCCATTTCATGGAAACGGGGAACCCCCGAAACGACAACGCCCCAGCGTACCGGCATTTCTCGCGCGCTCAAACGCGCTCATTTTTCTGGAGTCATTTTTTGCCGTAAGCAAGGGGCGTCGCCCTTATTTCCTTGGAGGATTCGACGGCTACAACTTCGACATCATCCTGGATATTGCCAACGCAAAACTTGGAAATTGGGGTAAAATCAGAAACAGGTTCATCCTCGACTATTTCACAAACTACCAGGAAATGCTGGAGTATGCAAAGACGGATCAACTCTTCCTCAGCCGTCTGAATATTGCGGAACAATATGGGAAAAAGGTTTTCGCAATGTATGAGGATATTCGGCAAAACACGGCAGGAAGTGTGCAAAGCGCCGGGGAAATTTTCTCCACAGCGCACAAGGCAAAAGGGGCGGAATGGAAATCAGTCACGCTTGGTAATGACTTTCTCAGTTTGAAATCCACACTATCCAAAATGGGCAACAGCTCAAAGCCCGTGACTGTCAGAAAAGAAGAACTGAACCTCCTTTACGTTGCAAGCACACGATCCAAGGCAACGCTGGCTGTCCCAAAGGAAGTCGCCCTCTCTGACAAGGCCGCCGCATCCCTGGTAGCCGCGGAGACTTCAGGGCGGCTGTTGCTGATGTGATCCTGACACAATTGACCCCGGCCTCATGGCGGGCCGGGGTCAGTTGTTGCCGGTTATTCGTCATTCCCGGCGTAGTAGTAATTGCCATCTTCATCGACAGACAGAAACTCGCTCCCGTCACCGTCCGCAAGCTCCGGCGGAAGTTCCGGCAAGCCCATGAAGTCAAGGAGATCGGGATCCACGGCGACTTCCATACCGGGATTTTCCGCAAGTTGCCTGTAAACATCATCAGCCGCGGCCTTGAGGCGTTCGATTTCCTGTTCCGTATATACGGTAGACATAGACTGCTCCTTGGCATTGTGATTGAAAAGATATTTTTGCAGGACAAAGACGCCGCGTCAATATTCTTTTTATCAAAATACACAGTAAAACGGCTCGCAGTTATGGCCATGATTCAGAAAAGGGCAAAGTTTTATCCGAATCGCGTCCAGAAAAACAGCGAAGGAAACTGGCGGGGCGTTATACCGGGGATATGCGGCATAGCACGGCCGACATATGTTCGGGATCGGGCACGCGGCTTTGAGCAGGCGGCCAATTCAAGAACATCGGGCATCATCTCAACGGTTTTTCTTCCCTGATCCTCCAACGTGTGCTGGTACACCTTGAGAATCATGTTGGCATCACTGTGTCCCATGAGCCTTGCCAGGCTTTTCAGCGGCGCGCCGTTCGCGATGGAGTATGTCGCATAGGCATGCCGGAGACAGTAGGGAGAAAGTTTCCGCTGCATTCCAGCCTTGCGTAATGCCGTATGCCATGCCTTGTGGACAGTGCGCACCTGACGGCCGCGCCAGTGGATGACATGGGAAGCGCCGATCGCGGCATCCTCCCTGCGCCATTGGCGCAGCAAAGGCAAGAGCGCCTTGCGGATGGGGAGTTCCCGCGCGGTATCCCGTGTCCCCTTATCCGCATTCGGCATCCTTATGACACATCTTTCCAGATCAATATCCTGCCAACGGAGCCGGAAAAGTTCGGACGGCCCGATCCGCGGCCCGCAATAGACGCCGATGACAATGACTCGCTGGAGATGCGGCGCGGCGGCCCTGGAAATACAGCGCAATTCCCGTGGCGTTGGCGGCGGGACACGCCGCGAGGAGGCCCTTGGCAGACGCAGGGCCGCAAGAGGATCCCTGGGAAGCAGTTCCATCCGGACAGCCCAGCGCAGGGCGGAATGCAGAATGGAAACGCGGCGATTGATAGTTGTCTGGCGTAAGCCACGTGCCCGTTGCTCCTCCATAAAGCGCAGTATGTCCTCACAGGTAAGCCGCGCCGCCTGGCTGGCAGAGAAAAGGCGGAGAAGATGCACGGTGTGGTAGCGTGTCTCCCGAATGGTTACGGGATTCGTCAACGCCGCGGCCTGATAGCGGGCGATCAGTTCCCCGACAGTCAGCTGTGGATAGGCAGTCCGTTGGCGAGGTTTGTGAAGTTTGGTTTCCATTCCCGGAGTCCTTATATTTCCCCGTCGCCTGCGGCTCCGGGGGATAGATGTGGGGGTGCGCGCGGGCGCGCAACATCCCCGCCGGCATTTCGTCGCCAGGTCCGCGGCGACTTGTGCAGCTCCGCGCGGCATGGCCGTGCTCGCTTCCGCGTCGTCTGCGTCCCGCTCCTCATGCCGTCATGGATGTTTCCCCCTCTTTCCCAGAGCCTTTTCTGTGGGCTTTGCCCACACGCGCGTTGGACATGTCTCCGGTTCCCCGTGAAAGACATGTCCAACGCGCGAAGCTGGACAAAACTCCAAAGGAGGAACTTGCTATGTACGGCGACTATCAGGACTTTTCCGATCTTGACGGCTTTGACAGTACCTGCCCTCACTGCGGCAGCGACGAGGTACAAGAAATAGATCGCTGGATCGGTGACAAAAACGATACGTTTGAGTTAGCCCCGGATCAGGCGGACAGACTGCTTGTACGTCGGTACCTTTGCTGGGAGTGTGACGAAACTTTCCATACTGGCGAACTTGAATGGAACGAGTGTTTGCCATAGTCATGAGAACAGGCGGCAGGGGCATCCCTGCCGCCCACCCCAGACAAGGAGAATCCATGCTGATTTTAATCCTCATCATTGTTGTGGCGTTCATATTCCGGGACAGAATAAAAATACCCGCCTTCCCACAAATGTTACCGACCTTCTCACATGGGATGACATGGACAAATCCCCGTGGTGAAAGGGTGTATATCTCCGATCTGTCCCGTGGCGAAATTTTCATTACGCACATGGTTCATTATTCAGGAGAGTTTCACAACCGCTACGAGATATTTTTCTCAGAAGACAAAGCGCAACGCCTTCTATTCCCTTCAGGGGCAGCGCGTCGCGGGCTTCAATTCCCTTTTCGCCGTCAGCTCCATTCCCATGGCCATGGCCTACTACAGAGAGATCAGGAAACAGTTGGCGTCCCTGCACAGGGAAATGACGGTGGCCACCATCTTCAGCTTCAACCCCAATGAGGCGGATCCCGAAGATGCCCTGACGGGCGAAAGTTTTGACACCGCCAGCCTTGACGCGACATCCCGCGATTTTCTGGATCAGGCCATTGCCGACTACAATACGGCCTTCAACACAAACTTTGATACGTCCGCCGACAAGTTTCAGAATTATTACAAAGATCTCTCGCTGCGGATGAAGACCCGCGAAATTGACCTCCTCGTGGTGGTCAACATGTTCCTTACGGGCTTTGACGCGACAACGCTCAATACGCTGTGGGTGGACAAGAACCTCAGGCATCACAGCCTGATTCAGGCCTATTCCCGTACCAACCGCATTCTCAATTCCGTCAAGACGTTCGGCAATATCGTCTGTTTTCGTGATTTACAGAAGGAGACGGACGAGGCCATCGCCCTGTTTGGCGACAAGGACGCTGGCGGCGTCGTGCTGTTGAAGACCTATGAGGACTATTACAATGGTTTTGACGAGGAAAACGCGGACGGATCTGTAACGCATACCGAAGGTTACAGGGAGCTGACAGCAACGCTGCTGTCGCTCTTTCCGCTGGGTGTGCGAATTACCGGTGAACAGAACGAGAAAGATTTTATTGCCTTGTTCGGCCATATGTTACGACTCAGGAACATTCTGGCGGCCTTTGACGCTTTCAGGGGCAATGAAATTCTCTCTGAACGCCAGATGCAGGATTATCAGAGCGTCTATCTTGATCTGTACCAGAAACACCGGCAAGGCGGAGTGGAGAAGGAGGACATCACCTCGGATATTGTTTTTGAGATGGAACTTGTCCGTCAGGTAGACATAACTATTGATTATATTCTCATGCTTGTGGAAAAGTACCGCGCCTCGCACGGCAAGGACAAGACAATTCTTGCCTCCATCAGCGCGGCCGTCAACGCAAGCATCGAGTTGCGCAGCAAAAAGGAACTTATTGAGGGCTTCATCGAAAGCGTCAACGCGTCCTCTTCCATTGCAAGTGACTGGAAGCGCTATGTCCGCGAAAGAAAGGAAGCGGATTTGTCCGCCCTGATTGAGCGGGAACGCCTGAAACCCGATGAGACAAGGAAGTTTCTGGAAAGAGCCTTTCAAAACGGCGAACTGAAAACCATTGGCGAGGGCATCCAGAAAATCATGCCTCCGTCCAACCCCTTTGACAGGAAGAGCGGCGAAAAGAAGAAGGGCATAGTCGCACGAATCAAGGAATTTTTTGAGAAGTATCTGGGGTTGATGACTGCGTAAAGCAGGAAAGGAAATTTAGAGGTTAGTATGAAACTGCGGAAAGTTAAATGGGAATCCCATCACATCCTTGGGAATTTGGAATTGGATTTTACAAATAAAGATATTAATTCTCCTTACGATATTATTGTTATTGCAGGAGAAAATGGAATAGGAAAAACAGTTCTGCTGGAAACAATATATAATTTTTTAAATAAAGGATCAATATTTTCTTTTGCGTTTATTGAATATCAAATAGGTGGTGATATCTATAGAGCTGTTAAGCCAGAGGGTGATGCAATAAATATAGATGGTTTTTTTGATATTGTAAGCTTGTCATCAAATGTAAAAGACTACATCCGACATAATCGGAATAATGATCCTTTAAAAATTAAAACAACTATCAACGATCCTCGTCATTATGGCTGTGCCTATACAAAAGCTAGATCTAATTATACATCAAAACGAATTACCACAATCACGGCAAAAGATCTCGATGAAGGATATCTATAATAATGAAGAAGACAATGATTCAACATCGCTAAAGCAGTTAATAGTTGATATTCAAGCTCAGGATAATAGTGAATTGTCACGAATGCTAAAAAAAGATCCTTCAATAAAAATGTCATGGAGCGAATTTGAAAAAAATTCAAAAATATATCGATTTTCTTCGGCTTTTAATACTTTCTTTGAAAATAAACTAAAATATGATAGAGTTGAATCTGGTAACGGCAGTCATGAGATTATTTTTAAAAAAAATGACAAAGATATAAATATTGACACGCTTAGTACGGGAGAAAGGCAAATAGTTTTTAGAGGAACATATCTATTGAAAAACAGTGCGAAGCTGGATGGTGGTATTATATTTATAGACGAGCCAGAATTGAGTATGCACCCTTCTTGGCAGAAAAAAATATTGTCATATTATAAAGGATTATTTACAAAAGATGGTTGTCAGAAATCACAAATTCTCGTAGCAACACATTCAGAAGGTGTGATTGCGGAAGCATTGAAGGATACAAAAGCAAAAATACTTGTTTTGAAAATTGACAAGTCCACTCATGTCTATCCTGCTGATATTCAAGTTCCTTTAGTATTAAAAAATATGTCAAGCGCGGAAATTAATTATCAAGCATTTGGAGTGGTATCAACAGATTATCATAATGCGCTTTATGGTTATATAGATGCAGAAGGATGGATGGAAGAATACAAACAAGGGAAAAAGAATTTTTCATATACATGTATTCTTAAAGATGGATCGCAAAAGCAGAAATGCCTATGTATGTCTGAGCGAATACGTCATATAATACATCACCCAGAAAATCCGTACAATTCCTATCAAGAAAAGGATCTACAGGAATCTATTGAAACTATGAGAGAGTATATCTTAAAAAAGCAACAGGAAGTTGCCGGATCAAGTCAAGTAAAATAACTTCTGCCTACCCCGCCCCCTCTCCCTTGCCCGACAGTTTGCGGCAGATGCCGGTGGTGCTGTAGCCGTCCTGCAATCGGGCCAGATGCACGCGGCCGCCATCGCGCGGGACGGTGATGCTGCGGGACTGCGCTGTTGCGGTCATACACGTCCTCTTTGACATTTTCTGTATACTAAGTTATAATTTAGTAACTGATAATTTTGTAAAAGAAGAAAGGGGTGACTGTGTTCGTCGGCAGAAGAGAAGAGCTGGAAAAACTGGAGAAACTCCGGCGCGGCGGCGGGTTTCAGCTTCCTGTCATTTACGGTCGGCGGCGTGTGGGCAAAACCGCGCTTATCCGCAGATTCATTCAGGATAAGGAAGCAATCTTTTTTACGGCCCTTGAATCCAGCGGGCAGCAGAATCTTGAAAACCTGAGCCGGGCCATCCTGGGCGGCGCGGGGGCCTCTCCCGTGTTTCGGAATGTTCATGACGCTTTTGAGCATGTTTTCCGGCAGTCGCTGGAGAAGCCGCTTGTTTTTGCCGTGGACGAATATCCCTATCTTGCCAAAGCCTGTCCGGCGGCATCTTCCATTCTGCAAAAACTTATCGACGAATATAAGGATCGGTCACATCTTTTCCTTATCCTCTGCGGTTCTTCCATGTCTTTTATGGAGGAACAGGTGTTGGGCTATCAAAGCCCGCTGTACGGGCGGCGCACGGCACAGCTCAAGATACTGCCCTTTGATTTCTTTGAGGCGCGGGAGTGCTTTCAACATTTTTCCGCCCAGGATATGGCCGCTATATATGGCATCGTTGGAGGAACGCCGCAATATCTGCTCCAGATGGATGACAGGCTTTCGCTTGAGGAAAACCTGAAGGAACACCTGCTTGATCCCTCCTGTTACCTTTTTGAGGAGCCGGGCAACCTGCTCAAGCAGGAAATACGCGAAGCCTCTTCCTACAACGCGATTATCTCGGCCATTGCTGATGGCGCCTCGCGCCTTTCGGAAATTGCGGACAAAGCGGATCTTGAAAGCAGCGCCTGTTCCGGCTACCTGAACAGGCTCATGGCCTTGGGTCTGGTACGCAAGGAAGCGCCCTTTGGGCGGTACAGTGCCCGCAAGACTGTCTATGACGTTGCGGATCCGCTCTTTCGTTTCTGGTATCGCTTCATTCCCAGGTATGTCTCTCTCCTCCAGAACGGGATGCTTGATCCGGTCTGCGCCCGTATCATGGCGCAGCTTCCCCAGTACATGGGACCGGTGTTTGAGGAAATCTGCAAACAATGGCTCTGGCGGCAGAACAGGCGCGGGGTCTTGCCCGTCCTGTTCACAGCGCTTGGCCGCTGGTGGGGAAGCGATCCCCGCACAAAGAGCGAGGCGGAAATAGACATCGTGGCCACAGGCGACGGGGATCACATGCTCTTCTGTGAATGCAAATGGACGCACGAACCCGTTGGCGGCAATGTGTTGGCAACGCTGACGGCACGATCCGAACTGATCCGGAGCGGCAAGCGTTCGTACATACTGTTCGCACGATCCGGCTTTACCGGAGGATGCCGGAAGGCGGCGGAAGAGATGGGTACTGTCCGCCTCGTGGATTTTGCCGCCATGCTGGAATGAAGAACGTGGCATTTCCCGTCATGCGCGGGTCTCGTTCGCCTCTCCCTTGCCCGACAGTTTGCGGCAGATGCCGGTGGTGCTGTAGCCGTCCTGCAATCGGGCCAGATGCACGCGGCCGCCGCGGGCCTGGACGATGTCGGCCCCGACGACGTTCTCCACGGCGTAGTCGCTGCCCTTCACAAGGACGTCGGGAAGCAGGGTCTCGATAAGGCGCAGGGGCGTGTCCTCCTCAAAGATGATCACGGCGTCCACGTCCTGAAGGGCGGCGATGAGCAGTGCGCGGCTCCGCTCGTCCTGGACGGGGCGCGTTTCCCCTTTGAGGCGGCGCACGGAACTGTCGGCATTGATGGCGACCACAAGCCTGTCGCCCTGCGCCGCCGCTTCGTGCAGCAGCATGATGTGCCCCTTGTGCAGGATGTCAAAACAGCCGTTGGTGAAGACGATGCGCTGCCCCTGCTGCCTCCAGAAGGCGACCAGCTCCCGCAGCTGGGGCAAGTCCATGATTTTTGGCGCGCTGCCGCCGTCGCGCCGGACGGCGTAGAGGAATTCCTCCCTGCTCACGGGACTGGTGCCCGCCTTGCGGACCACCATGCCCGCCGCGGCGTTGGCGCAGCGGGCGGCCCGCGCGTAGGAGAGGCCGCAGGCGCGGCAGGCCGCCAGCACGGCGATGACGGTGTCCCCCGCGCCGGAAACGTCCACGACCTGCCGGGCTTCGGCCTTGATGAAGAGCGGATCCCCATCCTCCTCAAAAAGGGCCATGCCCCGCGCGCCTCTGGTCAGCAGCAGGCGGGGCACGGCAATATGGCGGCAAAGCGCGCGGGCCGCCTCTTCCATGCCTTCGCGCGTTTCTCCGGCACATCCCGAAACGGCGGCGAATTCGGCGCTGTTGGGCGTCACGCATTCCGCGCCGGCATAGCGGCCCCAGTCGTCAAGCTTGGGATCGGCCAGCACGGGAATGCCGCGATCCGCGCAGGCGGCGATGACATCCCCGGCAAGGCAGGATCCGTCCGCTCGGCGCAGGAGAACCCCCTTGCCATAATCGGAGAGGACGGCGGCGGCGCACCCCTCCAGCGCCTCGGGCAGCGCCGCCTTCAGGCGTTCGTATTCCTCCGCTTCCAGCGGGCGGGACGTCTCCTCATCCAGACGGAGCAGCTGCTGCCCGTGGGTGACGATGCGGGTCTTTGTGGTGGTGGGGCGGTGGGAAGATCCGATAAGCGTGGCGGCGATGCCGCCCTCCCGCAGCCGCAGCCGTAGCGAGCGGGCCGCGCCGTCCTTGCCGCACAGTCCCAGCAGGGAGGCGGTACAGCCGAGCGAGACAAGGTTGCGCGCCACATTGGCCGCGCCGCCGGGAACGCTCCAGCGCGCGCGCGCGCCCGCGACGGGCACCGGCGCTTCCGGGGAGATGCGGCGCACCTCGGTTTCCACATAGACATCCAGCATGGCGTCGCCCACCACAAGCAGGCGCGCGCGGGTAAAGTCAGGCAGCATGGTTTCTCCGGTACGGTCGTGTGCCGTCATGTTGCAATCCGCAAGGAAAGTCCAGATGAAGTAGCGCGGAGGGCGCGCCTCCGTCAACGCCCGCCCCTGCGCGGCCCTGCCCCCCTTGGGGATAAGGCCGCGCGACGGATTGCCAAAACCGGCGTTGCTCCGTACACTGTGCCCCGCGCCGTGTTCCGTCCCGGAGCGCGGCGCATCCGTTATGAGCGACGGGGTGTGAGCGACGAGGTGAAATCATGGGTGAAGTCCTTTCTCTGGAGCCGCCGCGGAAGTCTTCCCGGAGACGGGCGGTTCTTTTGCTGGCCGTGGCTGTTCTTTTGCTGGCCCTGCTTGTGGCTGGTCTTGCTTTTCTTGAGTTTTCCGGCGTTTCCGTACAGAGCCGCTGGGCCGCGCTGGATGCGGACACACAGGTGCTGACGGCGCCGTACAGCGCGCCGGTGGAGGACGTGTATGTGAGCGAGGGCATGCGCGTCAGCGGCGGGCAGGCCCTTTTGCGCCTGAGCAACGAGGCCCTGCTGGCGCGGCGGGAGCAGGCCGGGCGCGATCTGGGGGCGCCGCGCGAGGATATGTCGCGGCGCGACGCCGCCGTGGAGCGCCTGCAACGCGCCCAGGCGGCATGGGACGGCATGGTGTCGCGCCTGACCATCGCGCGCCATGAGGAAGCGTTGCACGCCAGGGATCGCGAACAGAAAAGCGTGGAACACGTGCGCGCCCAGCTGGCTCTGCGCGGCATGGCCGGCACGGACGGGCCCGCCTATGCCGCCGCTTCCCGCAGGGAAGCCCAGGCGCGCACCGCGCTGGAACAGGCGACGAAGCGTTTTGAACAGGCCAATCAGGAACGGGCCGAAGCCGAACGGGATGTGATGGCGCTGCGCGATGAAATCCAGAAAGCCAAGCGCGTGGCCGGTCCCGCGGCGGGGGCGGCGGCCGCGTCTTCCGCCGTGGAGGGGAGCCAGCCGTCCGTGGACGGTGTCCTGAGCAGCGCGTGGGACGGGCTTGTGCTGCATGTGCGGACAGCGCAGGGGCGGAACGTCCAGCGGGATCAACCCCTGATGGAAATTCTTCCCGCTGACAGCGGGCGCTGGTGGGTGCTGGCCTATTTCCCTGCCGTGCGGTCCGGCAAACTGCGGCAGGGCATGGCCTGCCGTGTGACCGCCGGCGGGGAATCCCTTGACGGGGAAATCGAGGAACTGGCTCCCGCCGAGTCGCTGACCATGCCGGATCAGGAGGACGGGCCAAAGGAAGAGGTCGTGCCCGCCAAGATACGCATTCCCGGCGTGGACATGCTGGCAAAGGGCTGGAAGCCGGGCCAGAGCGTCGTGTGCGGCGTGGAGACAGGGCTTTTCCGTTTCTGAGGGTGTTTATGGAACAACTGCATCAGCTTGTCATTCTTTTTCTGCTGGCCATTGCCGTCAGCCTTGTGTGCAACAAACTGAAAATCATGCCCATGGTGGGCTTTCTGCTGACGGGCGTCCTGTGCGGGCCCTCCATGCTGGGACTGGTGGAGGATCAGGCGATCATCAACCAGATTGCCGAGCTTGGGGTGGCCATGCTGCTTTTCACCATCGGCATCGAACTGTCGGGGGACGCCCTCAACAGGCTGAAACGTCCCGTTTTCATGGGTGGCAGCCTCCAGATCGGCCTGACGGTGGCCTTTGTCGCGCTGGGGTGCTGGCTGAGCGGCACGACCATCCAGTCAGGCATTTTCTGGGGCTGTCTGGCGGCGCTCTCCTCCTCGGCCATCGTCTTGCAGATTTTTCAGCAGAAGGGCTATACCTGTACGCCCGTGGGGCGCATCACCATGGCGATTCTCGTGTTTCAGGATATCATGGTCGCGCCTTTCATGCTCTGCGTCCCCTTGCTGGGCGGCGCGCTGAACCTCTCCCTGGCGGAGGCGCTGCTTGCCGTGATCAAGGTGATCGCCGTGCTTGGCGGGGTTCTGGTCGCGGCGCATTTCGGGCTTGATCGCCTCATGGACGCCGTCATGGCGACGCGGGCGCGGGAAATCCTCCTGATGACGACGCTCGTTCTCTGTTTCGGTATCGCCACACTGACGGAATCCCTGGGGCTGTCCTTTTCGCTGGGCGCGTTTCTGGCCGGTCTGCTGCTGGCCCGATCGCCGTACAGCATGAGCGTCATTTCCGGTGTGCTGCCGTACAAGGACATCTTTCTCAGTCTCTTTTTCATCTCCGTGGGCATGATGCTGGATGTGAACTTCTTTTGGGAGCATATGGGTTCCATCCTCGCCTTTACGGCCGTGTTCATCGTGGTGAAGTTCCTGCTTTCCCTGCCGGCGGCGCTCATGCAGGGCTATCCGCTGCGTACCGCCGTGTTCAGCGGCCTTGCGCTGGCGCAGGTGGGGGAATTCTCCTTTGTGCTGGCGGCGTCCGGACTGGAGCTTCACCTCTTCAGCATGGAGGACTATCAGCTTTTTCTGGCCGCCAGCGTACTGACCATGATGCTGACGCCGCTGCTCATCTCCCTTGCGCCGCGCCTCTGCGATGCCCTCGTGCGCTGGCGCAGGATCAGGGAGGAGGCGGAGGTGGCTTCCGCGCCCTCCGCCGCCTGCGCGCTGCATAACCATCTGATCATCGTGGGCTTTGGCATCAGCGGCAAGCATCTGGCGCTGGTGGCGAAGGAATCCGGCATTGCCTACACGATCCTTGAGATGAACCCCGATACGGTCAACCGCTACAGGACGTCGGAGCCGATTACGCAGGGCGACGCCTCGCAGCCGGTGGTGCTGGAGCATCTTGGCGTGGACAGGGCCCGCGTGCTGGCCATCATCATTTCCGATCCGGCGGCGGTGCGGGCCATCACCGAGGAAGCCCGGGTCATGAATCCCAATCTCTTCATTGTGGCGCGAACGCGCTTTGTGAGCGAGGTGGCGCCGCTGCGCCGTCTGGGGGCGGATGTGGTCATCGCCGAGGAGTTCGAATCGTCCATCGAGGTCTTCAGTCAGGTTCTTTCGCGCTATCTTGTGCCGCAGCAGAATATCGAGGCCTTTTCCGCGCGCCTGCGGCGGGCCAATTACCGTATGATCCGGCGCATGAGCGCCGGTGTGAGCAATCTTTCGGAAATGGTGGATCGCCTGCCGGATATCGGGGTTCAGGCAATCCGTCTGGGGGCGGATTCGCCCCTGTGCGGCGTGCGTCTTTGCAAGAGCGATTTACGGCGCAGGTACGGCCTGACAGTGGTGGCCATCCTGCATGGCAAGGAGATGCGCGCCACGCCGGATCCGGAATCGGCGCTCTGTGCCGGGGATGTGCTCTATCTGTTTGGTACCACGGAAAAACTGCTGGCCGCGCGTGTGCTTTTCGGCGGGAGCGCGCAGGAGGGCGCGGGGCAGGGGCAACCGGCATAGGGCCATCATGCGGATCGGTTGTTTCAGAGAGACTCACGGAAAAGGCGGCGCCGTCCAGGACGGCGCCGCCTTTTTCTGTGCGCGGGGAAGGTGGGGCGCGCTAGCCCAGCATATCGGGCACGAAGGTATCCGGCACGTCGGCCAGCGTGGCGACCATGACGGCCTTGATGGTGTGCATGCGGTTTTCCGCTTCGGGGAAGACGAGGCTGCGCGGCGATTCGAAGACCTCGTCGGTCACTTCCATGCAGTCGATGCCGAAGCGCTGGTAAATCTGTTCGCCCACGGCGGTTTCCCGGTTGTGGAAGCTGGGCAGGCAATGCAGGAAGCCGCAGTCCGGGTTGCCCGTCAGCGCCATGACGTCGGCGGTGACGCGGTAGGGCGACAGGAGGCGGATGCGTTCCTCCCACACCCCGTCGGCTTCTCCCATGGAGACCCAGACGTCGGCATAGAGGTAGTCGCAGCCCCTGACGCCGTCGGCGACGCTTTCGGTGCGTGAGATGCGCGCGCCGGTTCTGGCGGCAATGGCCTGCGCCGTGGCAAAGACGCCATCGCTGGTCCACAGGGCCTTCGGGGCGACGGAGCGGAAGTCCATGCCCATCATGGCCGCGGCCACCATGAGGGAGTTGCCCATGTTGAAGCGCGCGTCTCCCAGATAGGCAAAGGTCTGGCGCGCCAGGGGCTTGTCGCAGTGTTCCCGCATGGTGAGCAGATCCGCCAGCATCTGCGTCGGATGCCATTCGTTGGTGAGGCCGTTCCAGACGGGGACGGACGCGAAGCGCGCCAGCGTTTCCACAATGTCCTGACCGAAGCCCCGGTATTCGATGCCGTCATAGAAGCCGGACAGCACGCGCGCCGTGTCGGCCATGGATTCCTTTTTGCCGACCTGCGAGCCGGAAGGGCCGAGGTAGGTCGCGTGGGCCCCCTGATCGAAGGCGGCCACCTCAAAGGAGCAGCGCGTGCGCGTGGAATCCTTCTCAAACAGCAAGGCGATGTTTTTTCCCGTCAGAAAGCGGGGTTCCTCGCCGTTTTTTTTGGCTTTCTTGAGGGCGGCGGCCAAATCCAGCAACGAGGCGAACTCTTCGGGCGTGAAATCTGTTTCCTTGAGGAAATCCCTGCCTGTCAGTCTGCTCATGGGCGTTCTCCGCCGGGGCGGCCGGTGCTGGGCGTCCCGGGTTTAGCGATGTGAAAAGACACGCCTAGCCAAAAAAGGCGCAAAAGTCCAGACGTTCCGGGCGCGTCAGCCGCGTTCCGCTCTGGCTTCGGCCAGGCGGAGGGCCAGTTTCCCATCGGCCCTGTCCATGCTCCATTCTCCGGGCAGAGGCGCCGTGAGATCCGCCCTGTCGCCAACATAGGGATTGAAATAGCCGTAACGCAGCCAGGGACACAGGCGGCGCAGGCGTTTCATGAAGACGGCAAGGCTCATGGACGGGCCGTGTGCCATGTCTCCCAGGAGGTTCCAGTACCAGTCGGGATCGATGTTCAGGTTGCGCCATTGGATCATGCTGACGCCGTTTTCCCCGGCAAGACGGGCGAGGGCGTCCAGTTCGGCTTCCGTATCGGTGACGCCGGGGAAGAAAAGCAGGTTGAGCGAGACGAAGATGCCGTGGCGGCGCGCGACGGCGATGGAGGCGCGCACGTCGTCAAAGGTGTAGCCACGGGGGCGGTAGTACCGTTCGTACACGTCGGGGCGGGCGGAATTGAGGCTCACCCGCAGGCTGGTCAGCCCGGCGCGTGCCAGCGCCTCCACAGCGGCGGGAGAGGAGGCGTTGCTGTTGCAGTTGACGGTGCCCGTGCCGCCGCCGGAACGGAACAGGCGGACGCTTTCGCGGAGGATGTCGGGATTCATGAGCGGATCCCCTTCGCAGCCCTGACCAAAGGAATAGACGGGCTGTTCCTGTTCCCGCCCCATGTGAAAGCGCATGATTTCCGCCACCTCTTCGGGCGTGGGGGTGAAGGCCAGACGGCATTGCGGGGTGACGGCCAGCGGCGAATCCTTTTCCTGTTCGGAGATGCAGCCCACACAGCGGGCATTGCAGGAACGGGACGTGGGCAGGGGGGCCTCAAAACGGCCAAGGGCGAAGTTGCGGGCCGCCGGGCAGTCGTAGCGGTACACACAGTTGTCAATGATGTGGCGGGCAAGGCGGTTCCGGGGCAGAGCCTCCAGCACGCCGCGCGCGCCGCGTTCGATACGGGATCGCGGAATATGGCGGAATTGCTGGCGCTGATCCCCGTCCACCACGCGCGCGCAGACGTAGAAGCGATCGCGCGCGAAGCCGACGGCGCCGTAGGCGAACAGAGGCAGCAGGGGCGCGCCGCCGTCCCGTTCGCAGGCGGGATGGGCCGAAAGCGTGTGGGCGGGCGCGGCAAAGGCGGCCACCGCGACGCCGTCTCCGGCCACGATCTCGCCGCTTTCCGGATCAAGGCCCACGGCGCGCCGTCCGGGCAGCAGAAACAGCTCGCTTTCCCCGGGCAGCGGCATGAGTTCGTCTGGGCGGGGGAGTCCCCATTCCCCGCCCCGCCGGCAGACCATCAGCAGATCGGGATCGTCAAAAATATTGCCCTGGGCGTCGGCCATGACCATATGGGGGACTGGGGGATGCGCCATACGGCTTCTCCTTGCTCAATATGGGTTGAACGGATATAAAACCCCTTACGCCTGTGCGTGAATACCTCATTCGGGGGCTGTGGTCATGATGTCCATCATGTTTTTCATCTTTCTTTGCTTTCTTGGCATATCCGCCATGCTCTACTACGTCCTGCGCTGTCAGGAGCGCTCCTGCCGTCTGCTGCGGGAGGATAACGCCGAGCTGCGCGTGTTGCTGCGTGCGCTGGAATCGCGTATGGCGCATCTTGAGGGCGATATGCCCGCGCCGGAAACGCCGCGCGCTTCCGATCTTTCGGGGGGCGTTGCCGCCGTGGAAGGCGACAGCCTGCTGCACCTGAGCTTTGACGCTCCGGCCCAGGCAGCCGCGCCACGGCGGGATTCTGGGATGGATCCTGATCTGGAGCTTCATATGGACGGCGATCCAGTCCCGTCGCGCCGTCAGGGTCAGCCTTCCTGAAGCGCCACGCGCACGGCGTGAAACCGCGCTGATGACGGAGAGTATACTCTAGCCTCCGGCACAAGCGCGCGTCAAGCGTCTCTGTTTTCCTCTTTTCGGTTGTTTGCCCATGCGTCTTCTTGTCCGCCGTCTTGTTCTGGCCGCGCTGGTCTGCCTTGTGCTTCTGATGTCGCTGGGCGTGGCGCTGGGACTTGCGCTGCAGGCCGTGCAGCGCGATCCGCAGGCCCTGACGCGGCGGCTGACGGCGCTCCTCCCTGAGGAAAGCGGCGTTTCTCTTTCTCTGGGCAGAGTGAGCGTCCGTCTGTTGCCGTTGCCGCGTCTTGTGGTCAGCGACGTCGAGATACATGGGCCGGGGGTTCGTGCCTCCGTCGCCTTTGCCGTGGCGACGCCCAGCCTGACGGGCATACTGGAGGGCGGCGCCCTGCCGGCCGCGCTGACGCTCTACCGCCCGCATGTCACGGCGTCGCTGCCTGTGGAAAGCTTCCACTCCCCGGGATCGGGCGCGGGTTCCGTCGCGGCGGCTCCCGCCCTCATGCCGCCGTCCATTCCGGCGTTTCATGTGCGGGTACGGCAGGGACAGGCGGTTCTGTTTGCCCGCGACGGCAGTGCGCTGTCACTGGCCAATGCCCGCTGCGATCTGCGTGGGCGCGACCAGACGCTCAGGGGCGACGTTGACTGCGGCAGTCTGACGCTCTATGCCGCCGGGGCACGCCCGTTGGCCGGGTTGATCAATGCCCGTCTGGAAGGCGAGGCGTCCGTTGCTGATCCCCTGGGCCGGGGGACGCGCCTGAGGCTGGAAACCCAGGCGGCGTTGCCACAGCTGCTTCCCCGGATGCGCCTTTCGCTGGCCCTGGACGGCGCGCTGACGGTGGACGTGCGCGGGAGTCTGCGCGTGGCTTCGGCGCTGGTTCCTTTTGCCCTGGGGGGATGCGTGGAACGCCGCGCTGCGGCGGAGGGCGCTCCCCGGGAGTTTCTTCTGCGCCGGTGGCGGCTGGAACTGGCGGAAGACAGCGCGCGTCTGGACGGCCTGCTGCGCCTTGGGGGGGACGGGGAAACGGTGACGCCTTCCCTGAGCGGCCAGCTTGCGGTGCACCGGCTGAGCCTGACGCGCTGGCTGGATTTTGCGCGCGACCTGCCGCCCGGCCTGCAATGGGCGCTGGACAACATCACGCGCGGCGAAGCCGATTTTGAACTGGACGGAACGGGCCTGCGTGTGCCGCGTGTGACGGCCCGCAGTTCCGGCAGCGTCTTTACGGGGAGCGGCGGCGTAGCTTCCTGGGGCGCGCCTGTGGTGGCGCTGGATCTGAACGCCGCTTCCGTCGATCTCGGTCTGGCCTTGCCGGAAGCCGTAGGCCGCGCGCCCGCGCCGCCGTTCTATGAGCATCCGCCGCTGACGTCCGCCTATGACGATCCTGATGCGCCGCCGTCCTCCCTTTCGCTGGGCTTTGACATCAGGCTGGGGGCGCGACGCCTGCGGTACGGCCCCCTGCGGCTGGAAAACGCGGCCGTGCGCATCACGCCCGGCCAGACGGGCGGGAAAGGGCCCGGCGGCGCGCGTCTGACGGCCGAGGCGGATTTCTACGGTGGGAAACTCTCGTCCGAAACGCGCATCATGACGGGCGCGGGATCGGAGATCGCCTATGCCATAACGGGTACGGTGCGGGACGCCAGGGCGGAGGGACTCTCGCGGGATCTTGCCTTTTTCCCCTTCTCCTCGGGACGTTGCGAAGCCAGGGTGGATCTGGAGAGCCGCGGCGCCGGGCTGGACGCCTTTCTGCGCCGTCTGCGCGGGACGCTCCATGCCGCTGTCGCGCGCGGCCGTTTTCGTCCCGGCATGGATGGGGCCATCAGGGACTTCACACGCCTTGAGCTGGATGCCGCGCCCCGTGGCGGGCGCGTTCTGGAGGAGGGGGCGGGGGCCGCCCGCATTGAGGCCTTGTGGAAGGCGCGTCTTGAAGCGCCCGGTCTTGAGGCGGATGCCCGGCTGGACGGGCCGATGATTTTCGGCGGGCGATCCGGTCTGCGGGCGGAATCCGCCGCCTTGCGGGGCAGTCTGCGCGGAACGCCGGCGGAGGGCCTGCCGGGGGGAGTGACGGCGGGCGTTGCCGGGCTGTGTTCCTTTAACGCGGCGGCGGCCACCTTTTCCCTGCAACGCGCGGCCGTGTCGGTGCCGGGTCTGGAAGGGCAGGGGGATTTCTTTCTGGAGGCCGGCAAAAAAACGCCTTCCTGGCGGGGCAGGCTGCATCTGCAATGCCCCGATCTGGAGGCGGTACTGCGGAGCGTCGCCGGACTGCGCCCCGATGTGCCGCGACCGCTGCGCCGCTGGCAGGTGTCGGGCAGTTTTCGCGGGCGGGACGGCAGCCTCACAGTAACGGACATGGAGGCCCGCACGTCCTTTTTCGCGCTGCATGGCGATGTGTCCGTGCAATGGCAGGGGGAGCGGCCCGCCGTGCGTTTCGATCTGGTGGCGCCCGACGTCAACCTCGATGCCTTTCTGGCGGAGGCCGCCCCCGGCGGTGGCGGCAGCGGCGGTCCGGCGTCCGGGAAGCCCTGGGATTTCCGGAGTATGAAGGCGTTTGACGCCGACGGCGTGCTGCATGTGCGGCGACTGACGGCATGGAAGCTGCGTCTTTCTTCTCTGTCCCTTCCCTTGGCGCTGCATCGTGGACGGCTGCGGTGCGACAAGATCCGTGGCGACGTCTATGGCGCGCCGCTGCGGGCCTCCGTGGATGCCCGTTTTGAAAAGGATCTTGAACTGGCGGTTGATGTGAAGGCGGACGGCATCGACGTGGAGCGTGCCAGCCATGATCGCGGAGACGCAAAGGCGGTGGGGGGCCGGGCTTCCGTCGAACTGGAGTTGCGGCAGCGCGTGGCGGCGGGAGGCCAGTGGCTGTCGTCCCTCAATGGTCTCTGGAAACTGTCGCTGGCCGACGGCTACGTGAGGGATCGCGGCGGCGACGGGCGGCTCAAAGGGAAGGCGACGCCCATCCGGCGCTGTTCGGCATCGGGCAATATCCGCTCCGGCGTGGTGCGGAGCAGCGACTTTTTCTATCTTGGCGACGATTTTCAGGCGCGGGGCGGCGGGTGGCTGCATCTTGGCCTGAAGCAGCTGGAATGCGACCTCTCCGTCAAGATGGGCAGGATTCCGCCCTTTCCCGTGCGTGTCTACGGCCCTGTGGATGATCCCAAAACGTCCATCGGCGCGGGAACGGCGCTGCTGCGCATTCTGGGCGGCATCGCCGGAAGCGTGGGCGATGTCATCGGCAGTCTGTTCAAGGGGCTCGGGCAGATCGCCGGCCACCGGTAAGGGGACGTTACCAGCCGCGACAGCGGGAGAGCGTGCCGCTGAGGCGGCCCCGCCGCAACAGGTGATACACGTCAAAACAGGCCGCCGTCGCGCAGGCATGGACAGGCAGGATGCGCACGCGGCTCCCCACGGGCAGCGGCGGCGGATAGGGGCCCCGCGCCAGCGCGTGCTCCTGATTGGTGTCGCGCACGCACAGGCCGGGGTAGGGGCATCCGTCGAGATTGCAGACAAGGCCGTAGCCGTGTTCCTCAAAGCCGCCTGGCCCGCCCTGATCGCGGGAAAGGGCCGTCCAGCCCGCATCAAGCAGGATACCGCCGTCGGAGCGCCGCCCGATGACGGTTGCCAGCACGGAAAGCGCGATGTCGTCAATATCGCAGACGCCCAGACGCCACATGACGAGATCCTGAAAGACGTGTGTTCCCGCGCGTACCTCGGTGACGCCCGCCAGCGATTGGCAGGCGTGGGCCGTCGGTGTGGAACCCACGCTGACGGCGGGGCAGGCGAAGCCGGCGTCGCGCAGCATTTCCGCCGCCGCCACGGCCGCCGCGCGTTCCTGTTCGGCCAGCCGCGGGAGGCGCTCCGGGCCGCCGTCATAGGCGCCGCCCGCATGGGTGAGCACGCCGCGCACCTCCTGCCCGCCGTCGCGCAGCATGCGGGACAGGATGACCAGCAGCGGATCGTCGGGCGCCAGACCGGCGCGGTGCCCGTCGCAGTCTATTTCCAGCATGACGGCGAAGGAAAGGGCATGGGCGCGGGCAAAGGCCAGCAGGGCGCGGGCGGCCTCCACGGAATCCAGCGTCAGGATCAGATCCGTGCCTCCGGCGCGGAGAGCGGCGGCGCGCGGCAGTTTGCCGGGTTCCATGCCGACGGCGTAGCAGATGTCCCCAACGCCGCCGCTGGCGAAATATTCGGCTTCGGCAAGGGTGGAGACCGTCGCCGGGCCTTGCGGGCTTTCCATGCACCAGCGCGCGATCTCCAGATTCTTGCATGTCTTGAGGTGCGGGCGCACGGCGGCCCCCAGACGGTGCGCGTGCTCGTTCATCCGGGCGATGTTGCGGCGGCAGCGTTCCTCATCGAGGATGAGGGCGGGCGTGGAAAGGTCCGCGAATTCGGGCATGGAGTCTCCTTGGGGTATCCGTGCTGCGATGGGCCTTGCCGATAATGCCGTAAAAAACGCGCCGGTGCAAAGACTTTCCGCTGACGCTTCCATGACGCCTGTGCCGTCAGGATGGGCACACGTTATGGAACGCCGGACGCTGTCCGGTGAGGAGGGTCAGGGCATGGATTGCGCATGGATGTTACGCCGGAACGTCTGGTTTTCTCTGCTTCTGCTTTTGTTGCCGGTCTGTGGCAGTCTGGCCGGGGCGGCGTTTGCCTTCTCCCGGTGCGATGTCGCGAGCATGGGCGCGGCTGCCGCCATGCCGGAGAGCCTGTTCCCACTGGCGGCGTTGCTGTTGCCGTTCCTCTGGCGTTGCCGCGGGCCTTTGGCGGCGGCACGCCGGGAAGCCGCGCGGGACGGCGAGTACGGGCGCATGGCGCGGGAATTGGAAGCGCTGAGAAAAAGGGTGGAAATCGATCCTCTGACAGGGTTGCTCAACAAGGCGGCGCTTACGGAGAAGGTTCTCCAGTCCCTGCGCGACGGAGACAGGCCGTGCGCGCTGTTCATGGTGGATATGGACAATTTCAAGCGTGTCAACGACACCTACGGGCATCTGACAGGGGACAGGGTGCTGGCGCGCACGGGAGAGATCCTTCGCGGCGCTTTTGCGGGGCGCGTGGCGCTTGTGGGGCGCGTGGGGGGCGACGAGTTCATGGCGCTGCTTTTCGGCATCAGGGACGTGGAGGAACTGGAGGCCGTGCGGCGTCGCCTGCGCGTGTGCCTGCGCATCCCCCTTCCCCAGAGCGAAACGTTCTTTACGGGCAGCGTCGGCTGCGCCCTGCGCGAAGCCGGGGAAGACTTTGAGAGCCTCTACGGCCGCACGGACAGCCTGCTTTACGAGGACAAGCGACGGAACTCCGAATGCCGCCAGCCCGCTACCGCCGTGCCTCCGGGGGGCCGTCCCACGTCCGTTCAGGGGAAGATCCGCATGTCCCTCAGGCGGCGGGCCGCCGCTTCGGGGTCGTCTTCCCGGCAGATCAGGGGGAGGATGGGGCCGTCGCGGCGGCTGAGCTGATGACGGTAGCACCGATCGTAATAGGAAAGGACGGCGCGGGCGACGGCCCGGTAGTCTCCCGCGTCCAGATGTTCCAGACAGCGTTGCGTGAGTTCGTGGCCCAGGCGTTTCCGCAGGCGTTGCAGCGCCGCGCGGATGCCGTCTTCCGCGCCGCGTCCGGCATAGAGGCGGACAAGCCTGTCCAGACGCGCTTCTTCGGGAATGTCGACGCGCACCAGCGGCGCGGCCGGGATGTGGGCAAAAAAAGCGGCGCACAGCGTGACGCCGCCGATATGGACGCTTTCGTCCTCCAGCCAGACGGGTTCCCGCGGATCAAGGGATCGCCACCGTTCAAAAAGCTGGTTTTCAAACCATTCGTTGGTGGGCTGTTCCCCCATGTCGCCGAACGCCGATCCGCGATGCCGGGCCAGTCCTTCCAGATCGATGATCTGCGCGCCAAGGCGGGCCAGCGCGTGCAGTATCTCCGTCTTGCCCGATCCGGTCAGTCCGCCGAGGACAATGACGCGGCGCGGCTGTTCAAGACCCAGGCGCACATGACGCCGGTAGGCTTTGTAGCCGCCGGACAGCAGGTGGACGCGAAAACCGGCCGCCTTCAGAAGCCAGCCCATGGCGCCGCTGCGCATACCGCCGCGCCAGCAGTGCAGCAGAACTTCCGTGCCGCAGGGCGTCGCGCCTCCGGCCGCGGCGCGGGCGAGGGCAAGCTTGTGTTCCAGTTGCCCACCGATCAGGGAGAGCGCCTCGGCCACGGCGTCGGCGCGTCCTTTCCGGGCGTATACGGTGCCGACGCGGGCGCGTTGCCCGTCGTCGAAAAGGGGCAGGTTCACCGCGCCGGGAATATGCCCGCGGGCAAACTCGGCGGGCGCGCGGACATCCAGCAGGGGAACGCCCTGATCCCGGCGTTGGAGAAAGGCGGCGGCATCCATGACGGCAGGCATGACAAACGGCTCCTCCTTGTTGATCGGATGTTCAGGCGGGCCGGGTGAAGAGGTTCAGCCCCGCGAAGAGGGTACGCAGCCGGTGCGCATCGAACGGCAGGTATTCCGCGATGGTGAAACCGACCACGTCGGCTTCCTCCGTAATGCGGTGCAGGATTCCGGCCAGGTGCTCCATCGTCATTTTCCCGCCGCCGGAGCCGTCGCCGGTCAGGGCCGGATTGGCGAAGTAGGTGGAGTGGAACAGGCGTTCGTCAAGCACGTCGATATCCAGATGGACAAGGAGATGATCGAAGCGCGCCATGAATGCGGCGATCTCGCTGTCCGTGACAAAACCGGAGGTCTGCACGCGGTAGGGGACGCCGTGATCGTCCAGAAAGGCCCTCTGGTAGGCATGGAGTTCCTGAAGGCCGACATAGAGGATGTCCTCCGGCCCGAACGGAGGATGTTCCCTCAGGGATGTGAGGGAGGCGTCGCCACAGCCCAGCAGGGAGGCGAGAACCATGGCATGGGCGTTGGGATAGCCGTCCGCCGGTGTGGAAACGTCGGGGTGCGCGTCAATCCAGATGATGCCGGTACGTTCGTATTTGCCGTGCAGGTAGTCGAACGGGGCCTGCGACACAAGGCAGTTGCCGCCGATGGTGATGATTCTGTCGGGATTTGCCGCGCGGATTTTTTGCGCGGCGTCCCTGATGCCGCGAAGAATCTGATCTTTTGCGTGGATGCCGTCGGTTATGGTTCCGGCGCTTCCGTCCGGCGGATCAATGTCCACGCGCACCAGGGGCTGCGCCTCGTTCGGCGGCAGAATGTGCGCCAGAAGATGCGCTCCGAACCAGTAGGTCTCCAGTCCGCCGCCAGCAAAGTCGGGATAGAGCAATCGGATGGTCTTCATGTTTTCTTCCTAGGCGTGTTTTGGGGAAAGGGGTCAGCCGCAAAAGCCGCGCGCCTCCGGCCGGCGGAACGGTTCACAGCGGGATCGTTTCCAGATCGTCGGGAACGAACAGATTGCCCGCGTAATATTGTTTGCCTTCTTCCCTGTAGCGTTCCTTGCGGTGGGCCATATCGTGATCCTCCGTGTGGTACAGCAGCAGGTTCCTGACGTTCAGGCGGGCGGCAAGCTCGCAGGCGTCCTTCACGGTGGAGTGGCGTTTTTCGTAGGGGGCGAAGACATCCGCCTGCGAATGCAGGCAGAAGGCCTCGTGCAGCAGCCACGCGCTGTTCCCGGCATACGGGTAGGCGCGGGGTGGGCAGGGTTCGTCGCCGCAGCAGGTCAGGTGTTCACCGTCGCGCAGGTTCATGCGGAAGCCGAACTGTTTCGTTTTTGTGGAATGCATATCGAAAAATGTCACCTGCCGGCCGAGGATCGTTTTCTGTTCGCCGTCCCGCACTGTGATCAGGTGCAGCCGCTTGCCGATGAAGCGGGTCTCCTCTTTCTGGAGAAGTTTTTCCGCCATGTCGCGGAGCAGGGCGATGACGCCGTCATGCCCGTAAACGACGGCGTCGCCGCCATAGCTTCCCTGATGCAGGGCATGGCAGATGGCGCGGATCATCCAGACAATGCCCAGGATGTGATCCACATGCCTGTGGGTGACGAAGAGCGTCCGTACGCTCCCCAGGGTGATGCCCGCGTGTCTGAGCTGGCGCAGTATGCCGTTCCCCCCGCCGCCGTCGACAAGAAAACAGAGGCCGTCTTCCTGAAGCGTGAAACAGGTGTTGTAGCATTCCGTGACCATCGCGTGCCCCGTTCCCAGCATGGTGAGGTGCATACGGCGGGCCTCCTTGCGCGTCTTTCGGGGCGGTACCCCGCATTTCCCCCTGTCCGCGACGCCGCGGGCGTGTGCGGGAAACAAAAAAACGCATCCGAACCAAGATGGTTTCGAATACGCTCTTTGTCTGGTGGGCCATCAGGGACTCGAACCCCGAACCAACTGATTAAGAGTCAGCTGCTCTACCAATTGAGCTAATGACCCGCTCACAAAAAGAGAATCTACACGAGGTGCGTCTGCGTGTCAAGGTGTTTCTGGCGGAATGCAAAATTTTTTTACGCCGTGGAAATTCTGCTGCTTTCCGAAGAAAAAGCGGTATATTTTTTCCGAACATCCGGAACGGCGGAAGGGCCGCCGCGCCGGATGTCCGGGTGCGCGGTTCGGGCGCGCCCGCCCTTTTTCCGCTTTCCGCAAACTTGGGGAGTCCTCATGACACGCCGTGGGTGCCGCCTTGCCGCCTGCTTCGCGGGCATGTGCCTTTTGCTGTTTGCCGTAGCCGTCCGGGCGGGCGGCGTAGGGGCGGACATACGCTTTGCCAGGGATCAGGAAGGTATCGTCGCGGCGGTCACGCTGCGTATGCCCGCCGGCGCCCACGCCTACGCCAGGGAACCCGGCGACGCCGGGCGGCCCGCCAGTCTGACCTTTTGCCTGAACGGCGGCGGCGCGCTGCCGGTATGGTATCCCCCTGGGGATATGCAGCGGGATTTCTACGATAAGAACGCGACCGTCCACGTCTATGACAGCGGGACGGCGCTGTTCGCGCGCCTGCCCGGCGACGGCGCGGGAAGCCCCTACGAGGCGCGGCTGAGCCTGCTGGTCTGCACACAACGGAACTGCCTCCCTGTGGAACTTCCCCTGAAAGGCGTTGTTCCCGCATCGCTCCCCGATGCGGCGCGGCAGTCGTGGTATCAGGACTGGGTGAGGCTTTCGGCCGCACAGCCGGAAGAGGGCGGAGAAAAACGCGTCCGGCGTTTTTCCCTTGCCGGAGGCGGCGATGCGCGGGGCGGCGTCGCATGGACAACCGTGGCCCCGGAAATGAGCGGCGTTCTGCCGCTGTCCGGAGCGCCCCTGCCGCCGCCTCCCGGCGAGTTTGATTTTCAGCTCGCGCCCCGCTACAGCGCCGAGGCTCTGGAGATTACCCATCTGGGCAAGGCGCTGCTGCTCGGACTTGCGGCGGGCCTGCTTCTCAACGCCATGCCCTGCGTGCTGCCCGTGCTGACGCTCAAGATAGCGGGCCTGCTCCTGCTTGGCGGCAAGAGCAACGCCCGGGGCATACGGCGCTTCCGGGAACACAATATCTTTTTCTCCCTAGGTATCATCACGCTGTTTACCCTGCTGGCGCTGTTCCTTGGCGGCGCGGATCTCATGTGGGGGCAGCTGTATCAGCAGCAGAGCGTGCTGCTGGTACTGCTTGTGCTGATCTTTCTGATGGGGTTGTCCATGATGGGCGTCTTTACGCTGCCCATCATTGATTTGAAGGCGGGTTCCCGTTGCTCCAACCATCGCCTGCGGGCCTATCTGTCGGGCTTTGTCTCGACGTTTCTGGCGACGCCGTGCAGCGGCCCCCTTCTGGGTGGTGTGCTGGGGTGGGCCTTCACCCAGCCGCTTTTTTCCATCATGGTCGTGTTCTGGGCCGTGGGGCTGGGCATGGCGCTGCCCTACATCCTTTTCTCCATCTGGCCCCAGCTGGCGCAGATTCTGCCCAGGCCCGGCGCATGGATGAAAACCTTTGAGCGCATCGTGGGCTTCTGTCTGCTGGGCACGGCGCTGTATCTGCTCTCCATCCTGCCCATGCAACGGCATCTGCACGTTCTTATGGTGCTGTTGCTGACGTCGTTCGGCGCGTGGCTGTGGGGGCGTTTCTGCGGTCTGAACGCGCCGCCGTTGCGGCGCGGGCTGGGAGCGGCGGCCGGACTGACGCTGCTGGCGCTGTCGCTGGCCTGGGTGCTTCAGCCCTCGCCGCCGTTGCCGCGGTGGAAAACCTTTTCGCCCCACGAATTCGCGCGGGAACTGGGGAAGAAAAATCTGCTGCTGGAATTTACCGCCGACTGGTGCCCTACCTGTAAATTTGTTGAGGCGAGCGTGCTGACCGATGATCGCCTGCGCCGGTGGAAAACCCGCTACGGCATGGAACTCGTGCGCGTGGATCTCACCGCGCCCAACGCCTTTGCGACGCGCCTCTGCGAAGCCCTTGGCAGCAAGAGCATCCCCGTCACGGCCCTGTTCCCCGCCGGAGAAGCCGCGCGCCAGCCTGTTGTTCTTCGCGATGTCTACACGGCCGGCGATCTGGAGCGCGCGCTGGATCAGGCCTTTGCCGGTCCGGCGGGAACGGACGGCGACGGGCGGTGACGCGGCAATCCGGGAATCCGGGCAAAAAGCGCTTGGCAAAAAAGCGCCCCGTGCGTATAGTCCGTACACGTCATGGCCGCGTAACACGACAAGGGCGGCGGGACGAAACCGCGAGGATATCATGGGTTCCCACATACCATTTGCGGACGATCAACCCTTCGCGCTCAAGGTCAAGACGCTGGCCGATGAGGAGCTGCTGGAAATATGGGAAGAAACACAGCAGCTTGCGGGTATGATCCGTAAAGAGCTTCACACGGATATAGCGCTGACGCCGGAATATGAGCGGGTCATCGTGGCGGAGCTCAGTCTGCGTTCCGGCCGCCGTCTTGCCGGATGCAAAAGCGGCGGCGTCTGTCTCTAAGAGCATGCCGCGTGTGGCATTTTTCACGCGAGGAAGGAAAAGGCCCGCCATATGGCGGGCCTTTCGCGTTGTCTGGCGTTGTGGCTACGCTGGCGGAAACCGGCTGCCGTCGTCGAAGAGCTGGGCGATCTTGCGCAGGCGCAGGCGCGCGGGCAGATCGCCGTCCCCGTCCAGCGGGCGCAGCGCGGCAAGGCAGAGGACGAGGGGCGACATATAGGCTTCGCTCCAGTCAAAGGTCAGGCGCGCCGCGCCGTCGGCATCGCAACGCAGGCTGAGGAACAGGGGGCGGATGTCCACCTCCCTGAGCTCGCCCTTCTTGTTTTCGCGCTGGATGAGGCAGGTGTCCCGCGCCATGAGATCCCGCAGGAGGGCGACGGCGCGGGCGGTGTCTTCGGCGTCGTGCAGCCGCAGGCGGAAAACCTCGGCCGTCGCCTGTTCGGTGCGATGCCGCTTGTCTGTTTTTTCCACGGCGCGGATGCCGATACCCTGCGGCAGCATGGGGCCGAGCCGGGCGGCCACGGCGTCGGGGGACAGGTGGCGGCGCAGGGTGATGGCGAACCATTCCACCTCGCTCTGGACGCCGACAGGGAGGGCGCGCCCGAAAGAGAGCAGGGGCAGCGGGTGGAAGCCTCGCGAAAAACTCATGGGAACCCCGGCGCGGCGCAGGGCGCGTTCCAGAACGGCCTGCAATTCAAGATGGCTCAGGTAGGCGCCGCCGTCGAGCTTGGTATGCCAGATGCGGTACTCCACGGCCTTGAAGACGAGCGCTGGATCCAGCTGGGGCGGCGTTTTGCCGTATTCGGCGCAGATGATGTTGCCATCGGCGTCGCGCCGGGGCTGATGGGACTGCTGATCCCGCTGGGGAAAGACGAGGCGGTGCCTGTGCGGCAGGGTCTCGCCGTCGCGGCGGGAGGCGTGGGGCAGCAGGGAAGGCCCGGCGGGAGTGTCGCAGGCGCCGCAGAGGGTGCAGCCGCCATAGCGGCAGTCCCTGGTGATCTTGCCGGCGTAGGCGCGTTCCCGTTCCCGGCGCAGAAAATCCTCGCTGATGCCCGCTTCCAGATGCGCCCATGGCAGCGGCGCGTCAAGGGCCGGGCCGCGCGTACAGGCGCCGGCGTCAATACCGCATTCCTCCAGCGCTTCCAGCCACGGCTCAAGACGGAAATGCTCCATCCAGCTGCTGAAGACGGCCCCCTTGCGGTAGGCCCGTTCCACCACGTCCGCCAGCGAGCGATCCGCGCGCGACAGAATCCCCTCCAGATGGCTTACGGCGGGTTCATGCCAGCGAAGCTTGAGGAACTTCACGCCCTTGAAGGCATCGCGCACCAGACGCACGCGGCGTTCGATCTCTTCCTGGGAAATCTGCGGCTCCCATTGGAACGGGGTGAAGGGCTTGGGCACGAAGGGAGAGAGGGAGGCCGTCACCTGGAGGCGCGGATTTCCCCTGCCCGCGGCGTCGCGCACCTTGCGGCAAAGTTCGGCGATGGCCAGGAGATCGGCGTCGGTTTCCGTGGGCAGACCGATCATGAAATAGAGTTTGACCTGCCTCCAGCCGTATTCCAGCAGCTTCTGCGCATGGAGGAGCAGTTCCTCCTCGGTCACGCCCTTGTTGATGACGTCGCGCAGGCGCTGGCTGCCCGCCTCCGGGGCCAGCGTGCAGCCGGTGCGGCGCACGTCGGCCATGCGGCGCATGATGCCGTCGTCGATGGAACCCACACGCAGCGAGGGGAGGGAAAAGCTGATCTGTTCCTGGGCGCAGCGATCCAGAACGCCGTCGCACAGGGTCTTGAGCGCGGAAAAATCGCCGGTGCTGAGCGAGAGGAAGGAAATTTCGTCAAAACCCGTCTGGCTGAGGCAATCATCCAGAAGGCGGCGGATATCCGGCAGGCCGCGTTCCCGTACCGGGCGATAGGTCATGCCCGCATGGCAGAAACGGCAGCCGCGCGTACAGCCGCGCGCAATTTCCAGGGACAGACGGTTATGGACGGCCCCGATGGGCACGACCTGCGCCGTGGGGTAGGCGGCGTCGTCCAGATCCGCCACAATGCGGCGTTGCGGGCGGTGATCCGGAAAAAGGGGGCGCAGGCGTCCGTCACCGTCAGGCGCAAAGAACGAGGGGACGTAGACGCCCGGAATATGGCGCGCCTGTTCCAGAAAGGCCTGGCGCGTCCAGTCGCCGGCAAGGGCTTCTTCCAGCAGGCGCAGCACATCGGGCAGCAGTTCCTCCCCGTCGCCGAGCATCATCAGATCGATGAAGGGGGCCAGCGGTTCGGCGCTGAGGAGCGCGCCGCCTCCCGCCATGATCAGCGGGCATTCCCGCAGGCTTGGGGGGCGCCGCTCCGTGCGGAGCGGAATGCCCGCCAGATCGAGCATATACAGGACGTTGGTGTAGCAGAGCTCATGCGTAATGGAAAAGCCCACGGCATGGAGCTTCGCCAGCGGCGTGCCCGATTCCAGCGTGCACAGCGGCGCGCCATGCCCGCGGAGCAGGTCGCCGGCCTCCACATCCGGCGCCATGACGCGTTCGGCCCACCAGCGCGGCACGGTGTTGACAATGCCGTACAGAATCTTCTGCCCCAGATAGGACATGCCTACTTCATACGTATCGGGAAACGCCAGCGCCACACGCAGGGCAACGGCGTCGGGGTCCTTGCGGCAGACGCCGTCCTCTATTCCGGCGTAACGGCTCGGACGCGGCAAAACGGGCAGCAGTGAACGCATGACACACTCTGGATGTTACGTGGTTGCGGAAAGGAAAGGGAAAGAGAACCCCCTTCGCCATCAAAGGGGGTTTTTCGCATACGGAAAGCGCGCGGCGGAACGAACGCGGTTTTTCCAGCGGCGCTTCTGGAAGGGATGCAGCGCAAAAGCGGAATGCGCCTAGGAAATCAGGCCGCTGCCGGAGCCGGGCATGGGGCCGGAACCGAACTGGAGCTTGCCGAGACCGCCCGCCACGGTGAGGTTGGTGCAGGCCTCGATGTACTTGTCCTGGAGTTCCCTGGGGGTATCGGCATAGCGGTAGAGGAAGAATTTGCCCTCGATCTGGCCGGTGAAGTTGGGTTCGAAGGGATAGCCGTAAGGCATCATGACCATCTGCACGCCCTGCTGGGAGGGAATGGTCTGAATGGCGGCAACCTCGGTCAGCATGTCGTTTCCGGCGTCGTACTTGCCGATGACCAGTTCGCCGGTCAGCAGTTTCATCAGACGGATGTCGTAAGCCATGAATATGCTCCTTGTGGGACGTGCCGCCGAAGGGGCCGCCCGGAATAGAGAAGGGGGGAACGCCTCCCGCATCCATGAGGCGCGTGGGCGCGCCGCCCTGTTGACGTACCTATGACGTAGACGCGGGATCGCACCCTGTCAAGGCTTTTTCGCTTGCCTCCGTCCACAAAGCGGGTAGACTGATCGCATGAGCAGAAAACTACTGATGGCGGCAGGGGATGCCAGCGCGATGGGACATGCGTTTGCCAACGGCGATCTGCTGCGTCTGGCGTTGACGCACAGTTCGTGGGCCAACGAGCACGGCGCAGGGCAGGATCATAACGAGCGGCTGGAATTTCTGGGCGACGCGGTGCTGGAGCTGTGCGTCTCCCAGAAGCTTTTCTGCGCCATTCCCGGAGCGCGGGAAGGGGAGCTGACCCGCCTGCGTTCCGAGCTGGTAAGCACGGAGAGCCTTGCGCGGCGGGCCCGCGAACAGGGGCTGGACAAGCGGCTGCTGCTGGGCCGGGGCGAGGAGCGCCAGGGCGGCCGGGAACGGGATACCGTGCTGAGCGATGTGTTCGAGGCTGTGCTTGGGGCCGTGTTTTCCGACGGCGGCTTTTCCGCGGCACAGCGGGCCGTGGAGCATGTCTTTGCCGGGCTGTGGCCGCACTGGGAAGGAGAGGCGCCGCGCAGGAAGGATTTCAAGACGCTTTTGCAGGAAGAGTGCCAGCATACGTTCGGCGCGTTGCCGGCCTATGTGCTTCTTGAAAGCAGCGGGCCGGAACATGCGCCCCTGTTCCGGGTCAGCGTGACGCTGCCTGACGGGCGGGTGTTTGAGGCCGAGGGCGGCGGGCGCAAGAGGGCCGAACACGAGGCCGCGCGCAAGGCGCTGGCACTGTTGCGTGGGCTGCCTGACGGAGATGCCGGGGCTGGGGGCGGAGGTTCTCCGGCGGCTCATGGGGAGCCGCCGGAAGGAAGCCTTCCCAGGTGAGAGACGGCGTCACAGCAGCGCCATGATCATGCGGAGATCCACAAGGATCAGGAAGATCGCGAACGCCTTCTTGAGTTTTGACGTGGGCAGGGAGTGCGAGAGTTTCGCGCCAAGGGGCGCCGTGCAGAAGCTTGCGGCGGCGATGCACACCAGCGCGGACACATGCACAAAGCCGAGACAGCCGGCGGGCAGGCCCGCCTGATGCCAGCCGCCGATGACATAGCTGAGCGTTCCGGCAACGGCGATGGGGAAGCCGATGGCCGCCGACGTGCCGACGGCATGGTGCAGCGGCACGTTGCAGTAGCTCATGAACGGTACGGAAAGGGTGCCGCCGCCGATGCCGACAAAGCTGGACACAAGGCCGATGACGCCGCCCGCGCCCGCCGTGCCGAGCGGGCCGGGCATTTCGCGCGTGGCGGGGGGGCGGTAGCTGGAAAGCATCTGCACGGCCACAAAGGCAAGAAAGCAGATGAAAAAGACCTTGAGAAAGAGCGTGGGCATGTGGCTTGCCACCAGCCCGCCGCCGAAGGTGCCGATGAGAATGCCGGGCGTGATGCGCCGGAAGATGTCCCAGTGCACGGCCCCGCGCCTGTTGTGGGCGCGGGCGCTGGAAATGGACGTGATCATGATGCTGGCCAGCGAGGTTCCCAGCGCCAGCTGCTGCACGAACTCCGGCGGGATGCCCCGCGCGGGAAAGACGGAAACCAGCATGGGGACAATGACAATGCCCCCGCCAACGCCGAGCAGCCCGGCCAGAACGCCGGCAACGGCCCCGCAACACAGGTAGACCAGAAGGGAAACCAGCATGAAACCTCCTCATTGGGAACGCGCCTGTTTCCGCCGCGGCGCGTGTCCTGTCATGCTCTAGGGCGCGAGCCGTGATTTCGTCAAGAGATTTCCCGCGGGCCGTCCCTCCGGCGGATTGCCCCTTTACAAATGATGTCTGGGCGTCTACCGTTTTCCCCGCTGTGACGCGGGGATGTTTTTGCTGGCAACCCGCATGCCTCCGTTCTTTCAGCCTGGAGGGAACACCCTATGGCCACTGACAACCGCTATTCCTGGAAGCACAAGGATTTGCTGGACGTGACCCAGCTCAGCCTTCACGACGTGCGGCATCTGTTCGACCTTGCCGCCGGTTTTCAGGAAATCAACCTGCGTCCGGTCAAGAAGTCGCCGGCGCTCAAGGGGAAAACCGTCGTGCTTTTCTTTGTGGAGAACAGCACGCGCACAAAAACCTCCTTTGACGTGGCGGGCAAGCGTCTTTCCGCCGATACCCACGCGCTGGGCAAGAGCGGTTCCAGCCTCAACAAGGGCGAAAGCCTCAGGGATACGGGCCTGACGCTTCAGGCCATGCATCCCGACGTGGTCGTCATCCGCCACCCCTCCAGTGGCGCGGCCGAATTTCTTGCCAGCCGCCTTTCCTGCGGCGTTGTCAACGCCGGGGACGGCTGGCATGCCCACCCCACGCAGGCCCTGCTGGACGCCTTTACCCTGCGGCAGCCCTGGAACGGCCATTTTGAGGGAAAGACCCTGCTCATTCTCGGTGACATCGCCCACAGCCGTGTGGCCCGTTCCAACGTGCGTCTGCTTTCCATGCTGGGGGTTCGCGTGCGGCTGTGCGCGCCGCGCACGCTCCTGCCGGCGGGCGTGGATCACTGGCGGGCCGATGTCTACGACACGCTTGACGCCGCCGTGCGCGATGTGGACGCCGTCATGGC
Organism: uncultured Desulfovibrio sp.; assembly: GCA_934546745.1. Lineage (GTDB taxonomy): Bacteria > Desulfobacterota > Desulfovibrionia > Desulfovibrionales > Desulfovibrionaceae > Desulfovibrio. Next base: position 36,414 of record CAKTDV010000022.1, read on the forward strand.
CCTGCGCCTGCAACTGGAGCGCCAGCAGGCGGGGCTGCTTCCCGATCTGTCGGAATATTCCCGCCGCTACTGCCTCACGCCCCGCCATCTGGATCTGGCGCGCCCCGGCGCGGGCGTCCTGCATCCCGGCCCGCTCAATCGCGGTCTGGAAATTTCCGACGAGGTGGCCGACGGACCCCGGAGCCTCGTTCTCGCCCAGGTGTCCGCCGGGGTTGCCACCCGCATGGCTGTGCTCTCTCTGCTCGCCACCCGTACCGATGGAGGTTGTTCCGCATGACGTTCTGTCTGAAAAATGCCCGTCATCTCGGCGCGCCCGTTGATGTGCTTGTCCGGGACGGACGCATCGTCACCATGACGCCCGCGGGCCATCATGCCATGCCTGGGGGCTGTGCCGCCGTCGACGCCGCGGGGCTGCTGCTCATGCCCAGTTTTACCGATGCCCATGCGCACCTGCGCGAGCCCGGTTTTGAGTACAAGGAAGATATCGGCAGCGGTCTTGAGGCCGCCGCGCGCGGCGGTTTCGGCGCTGTCATGTGCATGGCCAACACCCGTCCCGTCAACGATACGGCCAGCGTCACCCGCGCCATGATGGTCAGAGCGCGCGAGACACATCCCGCCGGCCCCCGCCTCTATCCCATTGCCGCCGCCACCGTGGGTCTCAGAGGCGAGGAAATGGCGCCGCTGGGCGAATTGCGCGATGCCGGCTGTGTGGCCGTTTCCAACGATGGCAGGCCCATGCCCGGTACCGAGCTGCTCCGGCGCGTCATGGAATATGCCGCCGATCTCGGGCTTACCGTTATTGATCATTGCGAGGACGCGACGCTTGCCCAGGGGTGGGTCATGAACGAAGGCGTTGTCAGCGGCGAGCTTGGCGTCAAGGGGCAGCCCCCCGCGGGCGAGGCCATGCAGGTGGCCCGCGATGTCATGCTGGCCGAATATCTTGATCTGCCTGTGCATATCGCCCATGTCTCCTGCGCCCTGTCCGTGGATATCCTCCGCTGGGCCAAGGCCCGGGGCGTGCGGGTGACGGCGGAAACCTGCCCCCACTATCTCTGGCTTGATGAAACCGCCCTGCGCGGCTACAACACCGCCGCCAAGGTCAGCCCCCCTCTGCGTACCCCGGCGGACCGCGAGGCCCTTCGCGCCGCCGTCCGGGACGGGACGATAGACATTCTCGCCACCGATCACGCCCCCCATGCCCGTCACGAGAAGGAGCAGCCTCTTGACGCCGCCCCGTTTGGCTTTACCGGCCTTGATCTTGCCGCGTCGCTCACCTGGGGGCTCGTCCGGGAGGGCGTCCTTGACGAAGCCGCCATGCACCGCCTCTGGAGCGTCGCGCCCGCCCGTATCTTCAATCTGCCCGGCAATAATTTTGAACCCGGCGATCCCGCCGACTTCTTCCTCTTTGATCCGGACGAGGCGTGGATTGTCAGCCGGGAAACGCTTTTTTCCAAAAGCGTCAATACGCCTTTTCTTGGCGAAACCCTTCGCGGCCGTGTGAAACATCACTGGATAGGCGGCGTTCAGCTGTTCTAGCGCGCTTCTCTTGTGAACCGGAGAGGGAGAAGGGACATGCTGCGTTCACTCATCGTGGCGGGCCGGTTTTATGCGGAGACAGCCGGGGAGCTTGCGGCGGAGGTCGATCTGTACATGGAGGAGGGCGCGGCGGCGGCCCCGGCCCTGCCGCCTGAAGCGGCGCGGCCTGTGGCGCTCCTGCTGCCCCACGCCGGATATGTCTATTGCGGGCGTGTCATTGGCGCGACGCTCTCCGGTGTCCGGCTGCCGCGTCTGCTGATCCTGTTGTGCCCCAACCATACGGGGTATGGAGCGCCCCTTTCCGTCTGGCCGGGCGGCGCATGGCGGACGCCGTTGGGCGACGTGGCGTGCGACGATGCCTTTATTGAGGATATGACGGCGCATCCGCCCTTCACCGCCGATGCGCGCGCCCATCTGGGCGAGCACAGCCTGGAGGTGCTTCTTCCTTTTTTGCGGCGGTTGCCCGGCGCGCCGCAACGCCTTGTCCCCCTGTGCGTGGGGACGGCCCGGCCCGCTGTCCTGCGGGCCGCTGGGGCCGTGCTGGCAGGGCTGATTGCCGGGCGGGACGATGTGGCTCTTGTGATCAGTTCTGATATGAACCACTACGAGACGGAAAAGGTGACATACGCCAAGGACAGTATCGCGCTGGATCGCGTACAGGCGCTGGATCCGGACGGTCTGCTTGAGAGCGTCGCCCGGCATGGCATCACCATGTGTGGCGCGGCGCCCGCGGCGCTGGCGCTCCATGTCTTTCGCGCCCTGCACGATGCGGGACGCCGTGCGCTGCCCAAAGCGGCTGTTGTGCTGCACGAGACGTCCGCCCGTGTTTCCGGGGATACGGCGAGTTGCGTCGGCTATGCCGGTGTGCGTTTCTGGTAAGGCGGCTGGTGGTTTCTGTTGCGGGGCGATACCCGGCCCTAAAAAAGGGCTGGCCCCGTATCAGACAGCACTGATACGGGGCCGAAAACATTGTGTTGATTCGGTAACCGTGCAAGGGGCGCAAACCGCGCCGTGCCAGCTCCGGCTTCCGCCTGCCAGCGGGAGCCGGAGTTCTTTTTCTGGATAGTCCTTTTCGTGGCCTTTGGCAAGTCCCACGTGAGGCATTGCGAAGCGCGGCCGCGCGTGGTAGAAGATTTCCGCACGGTTACCCTTGAAAATTTTGCGCTTGGCACGGTGCAAACATCAAAGGGGGTGCCGCATGAAACGATTGCTAATCGTTCTGCTGCTGGTACTCTTCGCCCTGCTGTTGCGGGGCGACACCCGGCCCTAAAAAAAGGGCTGGCCCCGTATCAGTAAGCAGCTGATACGGGGCCGAAAAGTTTAGTAACCTAGTAGGTAACCGTGCAAGGGGCGCAAACCGCGCCGTGCCAGCTCCGGCTTCCGCTCACCACAGCGGGAGCCGGAGTTCTTTTTCTGGATAGCCCTTTTCGTGGCCTTTGGCAAGTCCCGTGTGGGGCATTGCGAAGCGCGGCCGCGCGTGGTAGAAGATTTCCGCACGGTTACCCCTGAAAATTTTGCGCTTGGCACGGTGCAAACATCAAAGGGGGTGCCGCATGAAACGATTGCTAATCGTCTTGCTGCTGGTACTCTTCGCCCTGCTGTTGCGGGGCGACAGCCGGCCCTAAAAAAGGGCTGGCCCCGTATCAGGAGCAACTGATACGGGGCCGAAAAGCGGAATGTTTGTTCGGTAACCGTGCAAAGGGCGCAAACCGCGCCGTGCCAGCTCCGGCTTCCGCTCACCACAGCGGGAGCCGGAGTTCTTTTTCTGGATAGCCTTTTTCGCGGTCTTTGGCAAGTCCCACGTGAGGCATTGCGAAGCGCGGTCGCGCGTGGTAGAAGATTTCCGCACGGTTACCCCTGAAAATTTTGCGCTTGGCACGGTGCAAACATCAAAGGGGGTGCCGCATGAAACGATTGCTAATCGTCTTGCTGCTGGTACTCTTCGCCCTGCTGTTGCGGGGCGATACCCGGCCCTGAAAAAGGGCTGGCCCCGTATCAGCTAGCAACTGATACGGGGCCGAGATAGTTAAAATGGCTCGGTAACCGTGCAAGGGGCGCAAACCGCGCCGTGCCAGCTCCGGCTTCCGCCTGCCAGCGGGAGCCGGAGTTCTTTTTCTGGATAGCCCTTTTCGTGCTTTTTGGCAAGTCCCGCGTCCGCCGGTGTCCTTCTGTGTTCCTGGGCGCAAAAAAAGGCGCCGATCCCCATGATCGGCGCCCTGCACGGAGGGTAAACAGCAATCTGTTCTGGGAATGCCCGTTGCCTTTGTGGCAAGGGGCGGAGGGCGCGGGCGCGCCATCCCTTGCGCGCCCGCACAAAACGCTTTCCGGGAACACATGCCCCCGGAAGGCGCGTTGTCAGCCTAGCGTTTCATGCCGATGACGGTTTCCAGCATGGTGTCCACCGTCGTGACAATCTTGGAGTTGGACTGGAAGCCGCGCTGGCAGCTGATCATGCGCACCAGTTCGGTGGTCATGTCCACGTTGGAGTTTTCGATGTTATAGGCGTTGGTCTTGCCGAAGCCGTTGTCGCCCGCCGCGCCGATGCGCGGTTCGCCGGAATCGGAGGTGGCGCTGTAGAGGTTGCCGCCCTCGCGGCGCAGGCCCTGCTGGTTGTGGAAGTCGTACATGGTGATCTGGTACAGGGCCAGCGTCTGGTTGTTGTTGTAGACGCCGTAGACAACGCCGTGTTCGTCGATGCTGTAGGAGCTCAGGATGCCCGAGCCGTAGCCGTTCTGGCTGCGGTACTGATCCACGATGGATTTCGTCTGGTTGCAGGCGGTGGCATCGGCTTGGGTTTCGGGACTCTTCATCAGACACATGGTCTGGTAGTCCGGTTTAGCGTCTGTGAGTGTCAGGGGGGCACCGCCCTGAGTAGCCGACGGAGGTGTGACGGCATCTCCCATGCCGCCTTCTGTTGCCACATTATTCAGGGCCCAGTCGCCGCCGGTCGTCAGGCCAAGGTTCAGCTCAATCATGTTGTCCTTGGCTACTGAGTTGTTAGGATTTGGGACAGTGCCAGTATTTTCCCACACATGATTCGCGCCGTCCACGCCGTTCCAGTTGGCGGTGAAGACCGGCAGACCGTTGCTGGAGAATTTGGTGGGCGACCAAGATGTTAGCTGTATGTCGTTACCATTCATTATGGCACCGCCATTGTAGGTATAGGCGGACTGATTGACAAGTTCCCCGGAAGCGTTGAAGATCAGCACACCGGTCATGAGCATGCCCGCCGCCTTGGTACCGGCAAATGCGACAGGAGGATTGGCATCGGATGTACGCATGTCCTCTTCGGGATTCATGGTCACGGTATACTCGTAGACCTTGTAGCCTTTGGGAAGATTGTCGATATAGTTAAGAGTGTTGTTATTTTCCTCGTAGGTGCCGGTGTTCACCTGATCGTAGTAGATGGTCAGCTCGTGCGTTTTGCCGCCTTCGTCGTAGGTGGTGAAGGTGCTCTGATGCGCGTAGGTGCTGTCCGCCATCGGGGGGGTGGCTCTTCCATCCCACGCATTGAACAGGCCCAGCGTGACGTTTTTCCCGCCGTCCATTTTTGCCCTGTCCTTGGTGGAAATGTCATCCACAAGACCGAGGATGTTTTTCACGCTGGAGGTGCGCTGGGGGAGGCAGTTCCAGGAATCCAGAATGATGTCCGTCGGTGTGCCCTTGCCCACGAAGGCCGATTCCACCTTGGAGGAGGAGGCGCTGGATGCCGCGCCCGTGTTCTTGAAGGTGAGGGCGTTCTTGGAGGAATTGTCCACGGCCCAGCCCTGGAGGCGCAGGCCCGCCGGGTTCACCAGCTCGCGGCTTTCGTTGAAGTAGAAGTCCCCGGCGCGGGTATAGAAGACCTGCTCGGAATTGGGCTTGCGCACGCCGAAGAAGCCGTTGCCGTCAATGGCGAGATCCGTGGCGGAATTGGTGGACTCGAACGCGCCCTGCGAGAAGTCGCCCAGCAGGGCGTAGACGCCGGAGCCCGCGCCGATCTGGGTGGGGCCGCTGGCGCTGGAGCCGGACAGGTAGAGATAGTCGTTGAAGTCCATGCGCTGCGACTTGAAGCCCAGCGTGCTCACGTTGGCAAGGTTGTTGCCGATGACGTTCATGTTTTTGCTGTGCGTCTGCAAACCGGAAACGCCCGTCCACATGCTCGCTGAAAGACCGCTCATGATTCCTTTCTCCGTGGGTGAAAAAAGATTGCTGTTGTGTTTTTGCTGAAAAAGGGTTCTGGGGGGAGGGGATGCCTCCCCCTCGGAAAATCATCTGTTGTTGCTAGGAACCGCTGCCGGTGTCGCCGGTCGTGGGCGTGTCGCCCTTCTGATCGGCGCCGTTGTTGCCGTCCCCGGAACCGCTCTCCTGCCCGTTGCCGCTCTGGCCGCCGTTACCGGGGTCGGTTCCGTTGGTTTTGTTGTCATCCGGATCCGGGGTGGGCGTGGTGTTGTTCTTGCCGTCATCCGGTGTTGTCGTACCGGCATCTTCCGAACCGTCCGTCGCCAGTGTGGGACGGGTGGAAGAGACCAGTTCCACGTCGGCCAGCTTCATGTTCTGGCCGCCTTCGAGGCGCAGGTAGATGGTGCTGCCGTCGCGCAGGATGTCCGTCACCTTGTCGGCCACCATGGGCGTGCAGAGGACGGCTTCGCCGTTGGCGTCGATGCCCGTGACGGAGACCGTGTAGGTGCCGTCGGCCACGGTCGCGCCCTTGCCGTTCTGGCCGTCCCACGAGAACTTGAAGATGGTGCCGGAACTCTTGGCATCCAGGCTTTCCACGTAGACCACGTTGCCGGAGCTGTCGCGGACGGTGATGCTGCCCGATGCCGTGGGCGCGTTGAAGGAGTAGTAGAGGGGGGTGACCTCGGTGGTGACCTTGCCTTCGGCGTCCGTGACGCTGGTCTTGCCGACGACGTTGCCCACGGCGGTGACGTACTTGCCGATGTAGTTGGTGGCGCTGAACATCTGCTGGTTGTTGGTGGCGTCCGTCAGGCCCTGCATGCTGGTGTTGAGGTTCATCAGCTGCTCAAGGCTGGAGAACTGCGCCATCTGGGCGATGAATTCCTGATCCTCCATGGGGTTCAGGGGGTCCTGATGCTGGAGCTGTGTGACCAGCAGTTGCAGGAACTGTTCCTTGCCCAGTTCCGTTCCGGCGGTGCTGTTGCTGATAGCCTGATTGAACTCGGTCTTTGTCTGCGTCAGGACGGAATTGACATTTGCCATGAGCGTGTTCCCCTCACTGGATACCGTTGGAAGCTGTTGAACCTATACCGCCAGGTTAAGCCGCCGGGCGGCATATCTTGCCGTTGCACCAGTATCTTGCAGGGATTGTGCCAAGTCGTTTTTTGCCTGTGTTTCCGCGCTGTTCCGCACGGCGGCGAGGTTGCGCAGGCGGGAAATTTCCGCCTGGCGGGCATGTTGTTCCGCCCAGGTGTTGTGCTGTTGCATGTGTTCCCAGCCGCCGTCCTGCCGCTGATCGCCCTGATTCTGGAGCTGGACTTCGATCTTGTCGATCTTCACGCCCTGCTGTTCCAGCTGGAGGCGGATGCTTTCGGCCTGCTGCTGCATGGCTTGCAGGGTTTCGGGCTTTTCCACGCGCAGACAGGCGCTGACCTCGCCGTTGCGGGATTGCAGCGTGATGGCGATGCTGCCCAGCTCCACGGGGTTGAGCTGGAGATCGAGCCGGGTGCCGCCGTTGTGCAGGGCGGAGAGCAGGCCGTTCTGCACCTGCTGGGCCGCCTGTGGCGAAAGGTAGGGGCCCACGGCGGCGGGGCGCGCGCCGGCGTTCTGCACGGCCGCCGGATCGGCAAGCTGGTGCAGGGCCGCGAAGGCCGTGCCCATGACGCCGTCGGCACGCGGGGTCGCCGCTGTCGCCGTGGTGGCCGCGCCGCCCGTCTTCACGCGGGAAAGCAGGGAGGACCAGGCGTCGTTGCCACTGCCGTTGCCTCCCTTGCCGTTCTGGCCACCCCACGGGGAGCCGTTCTGGCCGTCGCCGGAAAGATGCCGCTGGGGGGTGTCCCGCGCGGCGGCGTCCATGTGTTCAAAGCCGTCGGGCAGATCCTCGCCCTGCGCGTTCCTGCTCAGGGCCTCGTTCAGTTTGGCGTCGCCGCTCTGCCGCAGGGCTTCCGTGAGGGTGCCGTTCGAGTCTTCCTGCACGGTCTCCTTGATCAGGGTCTTGCTCTGTTCCACCTCGCGGCTCTGGTGGCTTTCGGCCTCGCGCTCCTTCTTCATGCGGTCGCGCGCCTTGCTGACGACGAGCTTGACCGTCGCGTCGGCGGCGTCGTCCAGCTTCTGTTGGCGCAGGGCCAGTTGCCCGAGGTGGTCCTGCGCCGGGGCCAGCAGCGCGCCCATCTGATCCCTGGTGAGGCTCAGGCTCTCCGCATCGCCGAACAGGGATTTCATCTGGGAGAGGACGTTTTCAGGCAGGTTCAGCGCCCTGCCGAGCAGGTGGAGATCGTCTTGCGAGAGATGGACTTCCGATGTGGCGTCCAGTTTCGCCAGTGCCTGACTGATGCCCGCCAGCGCCTGCTGGCTGTGGCCGTTGCGCAGCAGATCCGCCGTCTGATCCGCCAGCACGCCCGAGGGATCGAGCTGGTTCAGCAGCGCGGTCAGGGATTCCGCGTCATCGTCCGTCAGCGAGGCCTTTGTGGAAAGTTGCAGGCTGGCCAGCACCTGCCCCAGCATGGCGCCGTCGGGCTGATCGGCCAGCAGATCAAAGGCGGAAAGCGCGTCTTCCGGCGCGCCTTCGCGGAGAAGCTGTGTGCGCAGTTCCGCCAGTTCCGTCTTGGTAAATTTGATTTCATCCAGCGTGAAGGTGACGCCGTTGGCGCTGGTTCTGGGGTTGTACGGCCCCGCGAGCAGCGGGCTGCTGGCCGTCTGGGAGGTGGAACGGGCGCGTTCCTCTTCCTCCCTGTCTTCCAGCGCGTCGCGCATGAGGTCGTTGAAATCGCTGTCCGCGCCGTAGCTGGCCGCCGTAAATCCCGCCGTGTCAAACAGGAAGGACGAAACCGCCTGAGAGCTGAAGGTAGGAATAAATTGCATGTTACACTCCTTGCGGCAGGGAGTGTTTCAAGGAACGTACCAAGGCGGCAGACAGTGAAGGGAGGGCGTTTTTGAGCGGTGTGGAGACAACGGCGGACACGGCGGGCGGCAATTCCTGCCGGGCGCGGCAAAGACTGCCGAGCGGGAAGGGAAGGCGTCTTGCCACCCGGCGGAAAAGCGTCTACAACTGCCGTACACGGCTACCCTCCGCGCGTCGGCACGGCGCATGACTCCCGCAAGGGTAAA
>CAKTDV010000023.1 GCA_934546745.1 uncultured Desulfovibrio sp.
CCAGCCTTGAACAGCCTCAATTTTTGCGATGACTTTGTGCGCTGCTTCTCTGTCGAATCCCTTGTTGACTTCGACGACTTTGCCCGTTTCCTCATTCATCCTGTTGACAGCGATATGCAGATGTTGGACTTTCGTGTCTTTGTGCAGGCCATAGACAGCTTGATGTCCTTCAAGTCCCATTCCCTCAAGAAAAATTTCTACACACTGGTCAATCTGATCATAGGTTGGATGCTCATCTTCATGCCAACTCATGATCCAATGCGTCACGGGCATTTTGCTGTGTTTTGATTGGAGCGCGGAAGAAATCATCTCCAGTTTTTGTGAGTTGTGTTTTTCTGAGAGGAAATTTTTTGTGCCTGCATACTCGATTTTTTCTTCGGGATTAACCCGGTGCGGTTCTTTGATGTAGTCCACAAGATCGTTAATCTGCTGCGCCCTTGATCTCGTCGTTTCTTTTTTCGGCGGCTTTTTGATGATCATAACTTTCACCGATGATCGCTATAAGTTTTTGTAATTCCTCCAAGGTTGCTTCTTGTTCCATGATAATTCCTTTTCCTGCTCCCACCTGCCGCAATGTCGTGAAATTGTGCTTGAGCAATCCCCCAACTCTTCGTAGTTCATTCACCATCATCAGATCAACTCTCGCCATAATAGGGCCGTTGCCGAGAAGTTTTCTCCGCATGTATTCTGCAACAGGCAGACCGGCAACATCTGCTTGAAGAGCGATCTCTTGTTCATCAAGTTTTGAAAGTCTGACGGTACGGCGACGCTGAAATCGCGCTCTCTGATGGGATTCTTTCATTTTTTGCCTTTTGCCTTTTGTTTTTCTGCCGCGCCAAGCGAAGCGCGAAGCGAGCAGTGGTTTGCGCCACGTGAAACGTGAAGCAAACGCGGGGTTCTAGGGGCTTTGCCCCTAGCAGGATGGAAGTTGGCGCCTTTGGCAGCCAACTCCCATCCTGCCACTCCAACTTTTTCCCAAATTGCTGTCGTTGGTTACAAAAGAGTAGGTTGCTGTTGGATCTCTTCAGAAAAACTTTCGCCTATACGGGGAACACACTTTGAAAAAAAGTGCTTGCCTACAAAGAACTTGCAGGACGTCTTCAAACGATATATAGCTGACAAAAAAATAGCAAGAGGTGCAAGCCATGCGGCGTACTGAACGCAAATACAGCGAAGAACAGATCGCAGCTTTGAAGAAAAGACTGGCTGCTCTTGAGGAAAAAGACAGCGGGAAAACGCGCGAAGAAGTTGTCAAGGATTTGGAAAAATCTTTCCGCGCCGCCATGAGAAAGGGCTATTCCCTGAAGGAAATTTCAGAGCTTTGTTTGCAGGAAGAAATCTTCATACCTGCCGGTGTTTTGAAAAAACATCTGTCACAATCTTCAGGAACGCCTACTCCTGCAAAAAGGAAAAAAAGAGGCGAACCCAAAGATCTTCCTTTGCAGGAAACGGAGGCGTCATCTGCTCCAACGCCAGAACAGGAAGAGAAAAAACCAAGAACAACTTTCAACTTCGTGAAACCAGATCGACCTGATGACGAACTTTAGGAGAAAAAATGAATCCACCTATCCTTTATGTCGGCGGCAGCAAGGGCGGCGTTGGAAAAAGCTATATGTCCTTTGCACTACTCGACTACCTTACAGAAAGAAACAAAAAAATCCTTCTCCTTGAAACAGACACATCAAATCCAGATGTCTTCAAAGCCCATGCCAAAGAAGGATCTGAGGCACCACTTGAATGCAGACAACTTGATCTGGATATGGCTGACGGATGGATCGAACTCATCAATTTGGCCGACGAGTTTTCAGATCATGTGATGGTGATCAACTCGGCGGCTCGCAGCAACAGCGGCATCGAAAAATACGGCACGACACTCAAGGAAACATTGCCGGAATTGGACAGAAAATTGTACACGTTTTGGATGATCAACCGGCAACGCGATTCCCTTGAACTTTTGCGGGATTTCCGCGCATCTTTTGGTGATGCTGGCCCTGTCAACGTTTTCAGAAACCTCTATTTTGGTGCCTCTGAAAATTTTGAGCGCTACAACAACTCGAAGATCAGGAAACAGATTGAAGAAACGGGAGGTGGCTCTTTCGATTTTCCGGATCTTGCCGACAGAGTGTCCGATATGATCTACTCTGAGAGGCGTTCGATTACACAAGCTTTGCAAGAATTGCCCATCGGAGATCGGGCTGAGCTGAAACGCTGGCGCGCAAAATATTTTGCGATCTTTGATACCCTTTTGGAGGAAAATGATGCCTGAAATTCTTTCTCTTCCGGATCGTTGCAAGCGTGTCTGGGGCAGGGAGGCAACGAAGGAAGAAATCCTCCTCCTGCAAAAAATACGTGACGGCCTGAAACTGCGTGAGGATGATACCCTCTGGGACATCCTGATCGCGTTGCAGATGCAAAAATTCTACTACGATGAGCTGCCGGGAAAAATCAGCGACACAGTTTCAGAGATTCTGAAAAAACTCGAAAAATCAGCCGAGATAGAAGTCAAAAAAGCTCAAGGAACACTTGCAGAATGTGTTGTTGAACAGGCACAAAAACTGGCGGGAACGCGCTCTCTGACGACCCTTCTTTTCAGTGTCGCGACGGTGCTTTTTTGTGCGATTCTTGCCTGCTCCATCAGCATGTGGGCCGGGTATGCCATCGGCCTTGGAAAACCGGTCTCACCGGACTTGCTCCTTCGTGTTCCAGCCGGTCTTGTTCTGGCGGCTGTTTCCCTCGGCAGTGGTATTTTTTTACTTCTTCAAGTTGCACATGAATTTGCGGCATCAAGAGCGAAAACGTTCAAAAAAAAGTTGCGCTCGGATTGGGAGCGGTACTTGTTGGCGCACTCATTTTGAGCAGGACATTCTAACGCAAACACCCCGGTACTGCCGGGGTGTTTGCGTTACATCTCTGTGAGAACATCAAGCGCTTTCCGCTGGGTGTCTGGCGAAAGTTTCGCGTACCGTTGCGTCATAGAAGCGGTTCTATGACCAGCCAGTTGACTGATCGTATACAGCGGAACGCCGTGCATGGCGAGCCAGGAACAAAATGTGTGACGCAGCGTATGGAAGATGACTTTCTGACGTGAGTCCGTCACACCCTCGTTGAAACCTATCGCGTTGACAACTGTATTGAAATTGTAGCGTATCATTAGTTTGGAAAAGCACACCTTTGAAGTCTTCAGGAAGCTGAAAAGCGGAATGAGCGTGTCATGTAGCAGGACAGTCCTTTGCCCCGTTTTGCCGTCGATGGTGAGTTTTTTTGCCGCAATATCTATAGCTTGCGGCTTAATATTGCAGATTTCCGAAAAACGCATCCCGGTATACAATGCGATCTTGACAGCGTGGTATGTAGCACAGTTTGTCATGTTAAGGCCGTCGAGCAATCGAGATGCTTCTTCTGGCGTCAAGAACCGTTCGCGCCTTCTGTCAAATTCATTTTTTTTGTACATGACATGTGCTGTGATGTTTTCATATTTCTCTGTCAGTTCCCACTCATGGGCTTTTTTGAGGAGTACGTTAAGGAGCCCAAGAATTCTGTTCAAATAGGCTTTTGAAATGGGTTGACCATCTTTTTTTCTGGCTGCCAGAAGAGAGGTTTTAAGGCGTTCCGCGTCCAGTTTTTTCAGTGTGCCGATCTGACGATCGGCGAAAAGTGGCGCGATATACCGTTTATAGCTAATTATCTGAAGTGTTGGATTTTTTATGTGCGGCAGGTGGACGGCTTGATATTTTTCCCATATCTGCTGTATCGTTGCGCTGGGGAGTAGCGCTGGCTCAATGGGTTTTCCTTTTCTGGTTGTGATGGGTTTCGGTGCTGCACTGGGGGGTGGGACAAAGAGGTTCTGGTTGCGATGCTCCCGTATGCGTACCGCGCGCAACTCCACGGCGTCAAAGATGCGGTAGCCTTCGGAGAGCCAGCCGACTTTTTCCCATATCATCTGCCCGTTGATGGTGTAGGATATATCGAATCACCTATCTGGCTTGCCGTTAGGCAAGATACGATTTTTCCCAGTCCTTGGTGCCGAAGACCACGCCGGGGCGCAGCGTGCGCAGCCATTCGTAGGCCTGCATGGTGCGGCTGTCCTCGTCGCGCGCGTGCTGCGTGCCGCCCGTATCGATGGCGGCCCTCCAGATGCGCAGGGGCGCGCCGTCCGCGCCCCGCCATGCCGCCCGGAAGGCCAGGTGCTCCAGATCCGTGAAGCTTTTGACCATGCCGTAGTCCACGACGTGCAGCCGCCGCGGCTCCACCCAGTGCGCCGCCACGCTGTAGACGAAATAGTCCATCTGCATGTCGATGGAGAGGGTGAGGGCCACGCCGGGCCAGTCCGGCAGGGCGTTGGCGGGCAGATCGGGCACGACGCGCTTTTTGAGGGCGTCGTGGTCCGTCTCCAGCTGGATGAACCTGTAGGGCTGGGCACAGACGTTGTTGTCCCAGAGCTGGAGGGCGCGGGGGTTGCCCTGCGATTCCCACCAGCGGGCCAGGATGTCGGACAGGCTGACCAGCGGGCTTTCCCACTGGCGGATGTGGAAGGCCAGCACGGTGGCGTCCTCCATGGCGCCGCTCTGGCTGACCATGCGGCCCGCGCGCAGGGCCATGCGCCGCAGGGGATCGGACCAGAGGTTGCCGCAGCGTCAGCCCCAGGGCGCGCAACCGTCGCAGCGTCTCCATCAGAACACCTCCCCTGCGCCGTCCGCCTCTTCCCGCGCCGCGCGCAGGGCCCGGCGCTCCGCCGCCGCCCGCACGTGCGCCGGAAGCCCGGCAAGCGCCCATTCCCGCAGGGACAGCGGCGCGCCCGCCGCCTCCAGCGCCGCCAGATCGCCCGCGTCCTTGCCCGCCTCGCACGGCACAAGCCAGCGCACGGCCTGGGGGTAGGTTCCGTCCCAGGCGAAGCGGGAGGGATCCGCCGAAAAGCGCCACGAGGCCGCCCGGCCCGCCGCGTCGTTGTCCAGCGCCACCACGACGCAGTCCGAGGCCGCCAGCAGGGCGTGGGCCCGCGCGTCCGGCGGCATGGCGGCGCTGCCCGTGGCCATGACGCCTATCCCGTAGGGCGCGAGGCGCTCCCAGAGGGCCATGCCGTCCCGCTCCGTCTCCACCACGAACCAGACCTTCCACGAGGCCGCCCCGAACACGGCGTAGCCCGCGGGATCGCCGCCCACCACGGCCCGGTAGCGCGGCTCCCCCTCGCGGGGGTGTTCCGCCCGTATCTTCACCCGCTGCAGCTGGCGCGCCCGGAACGCCGGAAACACGTAGCCTTCCGGCAGGGCGATGCAGCGTTCGCGGCCGTTTTTGTTCTCCGCGTAGGGCAGGCCCCAGCGCGTGAAGGGCACGAAGCGATCCCGATCGTTGTAGCCCACGGCACAGGCGCGCGCCGTGGCCTCGCTGAGGCCCCAGCGCCGCAGCCTCTCCAGACGCTCCGGGGTCAGCGCCTGGGCGCACTGGCGCAGCCATTCCCCGCAGCCCTCGGCCCAAGTGGCCGTGGGGGGCGCGGCGTCCCGCCCGGAAAAGGCCGGCAGGGGGGGACGCTCCCGTTTCGCGCCGCCCCTGCCGGACGCCGCCGGGCGCGCCGCCTGGGGCGCGTATGCGGCGAGGAAGGCCGCGAGGCCCTCCCGCGAGCCTTCCGCATAGCCGCCAACGGCGCAGAAGATGTCCGCCAGATCGCCGAAATGGTTGCAGCTGTAGCAGACGGCGCGGTCCCTCTCCGGATCGTACCAGCAGGCGCCGGGCGTCCGCTCGTCGTGCCAAGGGCAGGCGATGCAGAGCCGCCGGCCGGCGCTCCGGTTGTCGTGCACCGTCACCAGCTCCCGGACTATCCGTTCGCAGGCCGCCGGGCCCAGCGTTTCAAGCGCAATGGCCATGTTTTTTCCTCCCTCCTTGGGATGTCTTGGTTTCAAAAATGCCGGATTAGGGTTCTTTTCCAACAATACCGCAGTGTTATATGAAAAACTGGGAAATTAGGGTTTTTCGTCTTCCACCTCTCTTTACAAAGGGCTTTTTCCTTCTCTCTTCCTTCCCTTTTTTCCTTTTTTTTCTTCACATCACTTTTTTAAGGAAAAAAAGTATAAGAAAGACTAAAAGAGAAACCATATCGCGCCCTTAGGGTAAAAACATCCCTTGAGGAAACCCTAGGGACCCCAAGCCGCGCGGGCGGAACCCTAGTTTGGCGGCGGGCTAGTCCACCCTGGCGTCCCACGCCTCGTTGAGGCGCAGGCGGCCCCAGACGATGGACGGCGCGCGGTGGATGACCGTGATGGGCGGCCGCTTCTGCAGCTCCCGCGAAAAGCGCTTGTTGCTGATGATCTGCTTTTCGGGGATGTTGGCCTCGGCCGCGCACCACGCCTTGAACGCCGCGTAGAGCCTGCCCGTGGGGATGCGCGACACGTCCTCGCCCACCACGCAGCAGCTCTTGAGGAACATGCCGATGACGTCCTGCTCCTCGAAGTAGGTGGAGGAGGTTTGCAGCACGCAGTCGGGCGCGCGGAAGTTCATGTCCGCGAAGAACTTGCGGCCGCAGCGCGCCAGCCAGGACACCACGCCCGGCCAGGACGCCGCCTGGAGGGCCTCCACCTCGTGCTTGTTCAGCGCCGGGTATTTGTGCCGGGAGACGTCCGCAAGGGCGGCCGGCACGAACTGCGCGTTGAACGGCAGGATGCGCAGCCGCTTGTGGAAGCCCGGATCGAAGCCGGACATCTGCGGCACGTCGTTGGTGTGCAGCCAGAGCTTGACCGTGGAGCGGATGATCTGGCTGCTGGCGTAGAGGCCGCGGGCGCGGATGGCGTCGCCGCCGGTGATGGCCTTCAGGCGGTCCGTCGAGAAGCGGGCCTGTTCGGACGCCTCCGAGGCGACGCCCATGCGCAGGCCGTCCAGCACAATGAGCTCCGGATCGGGGCCGCCGCCGTCCTTCTTCTTCTCAAGCAGGACCTCCACGCTGATGGTGTCGCAATAGCTGCCCATGGCGCGGGCGATGGTGTTGAACGTCACCGATTTGCCGTTGTCGGCCAGCGGCCCCAGCGCGCAGTAGAGATCCTTGTTGACAAGCAGGCCCGTGCAGCTGTAGCCCACGGCGCGCTCGAAGTAGTCCTGGAGCTCCTCGTCGCCGCAGAAGACCTTGCGCAGGTGATCCTCCCACCAGGCGTCGGAGACGTTCAGGCCGGGGAAGTCCCAGGGGCTGCCCTTGGTCAGGTACCAGCCGCGCTCCGCGCGGTGCAGGCGGCCCGTCTCCAGATCCAGCACCCCGTTGCGGAACGGCAGAAGCTGCGGATGACGGTCGAACTCGTCTCCGGCCATGCCCCAGCTCCCCTGACCCAGCGCCGCCACCTTGCAGACGCTGGCGCTCCGCCGCTCGCCGCGCAACGCGCGCGCCCGATCACCGAACGCCTTCTGGACGCGCTCCGCACGCTTGCGCAGGGAACCCTGCTCCGCACGCAGCTCGGACAATTGCCGGCGGGCGTCCTCGCCGCCGTCGCCGTCCGCTGACAGCGCGTCGATGCGCGGCTGCAGCTCCAGGGCCTTGCCCGTGTACTGGGCCGCCGCGCGATCCGCCTCCCGCTCATAGGCCGACGCCACATCGTGCATGATCACCGCCTGCACGCTCCGCGTCGTGTCCTCCGCCCAGAGGGAACCGTCCCAGCGCAGCCACTGCCTGCGGGCGTGGTCGTAGCGGTAGTCGTCCGTCAGCAGACGCAGCAGCTCCGCATCCCCAAGCTCGTTGCGGTCAAGGCACTTCCGTATGTCACCGGATTCCGGCGGCTTCGCCTCCGCTTCCCGACGGCGCAGGGCTTCCCATAGCGCCACCGGGGAGGGCGGGTGCGGACGTTCGTGATCGAAGAGAGCAGCGCGATCCTTGTCCAGGGCTTCCGACCAGGCGAGATGGCGTTCGGCGTCCACCTGCTGGCGCGCAAGCTCCAGGAAATCCGCCATGGACGCCGGAACAGGGCCGGGTGGGGAAGCCCGCTGTTCGGTTGCCGTACCGGCGGGCGACTGTTCGGCTTCCACCCCCGCGGATAAATGTGCCGATTGTGTCCCGGCAGGGCGGGGATCGGTAAGGCTTTCCGGGGGAGCGTCCACGCTATCAACGTTGGAAATCTGAATTTCGCCATGCATACCGTTTTTTATTGGCATGTGACATCACCACAGAACGGACTGATTAGGCAGGATTTTCAATTTTCAAAAAACTTTTTTGAATACCATATCCGAAAACATTGCGGCCACAGCCACCCCTATAAAAGAGACGTGAAAAGAGGACCCGCAGAAAAATATTTTTCGCAGGCTTGCATATAGATTTTCTGGTATTTAAAAAAGAAGGGATGCGGGGAAAAGGCGCGAACGCCGCCTTTCCTCTTCTGGCATTGAGAAATTTGCACGCGTCTCGCCAGGGGGTGACGTATCGTGTCACTAAAATGTCACAAAAAGAAAAAAGCAGGTACCTTAAAAGAAAAGGTAACCTGCTGAAATTTATTGGTGCGCCCGGCAGGAATCGAACCTGCGGCCTACAGCTTAGGAGGCTATCGCTCTATCCGACTGAGCTACGAGCGCATATTTTATTCATAGTAGGCTGCGTCCAGTTGCATGTCAAGAGTCTTACACGCTGCCCGGAAGCGCACCCCCACGGCGCGGACTCGACGGCAGCCGCGACACTGTCAATACGAACTGATATAGTCGTCCAGATTTTCAGCCGAACAATTGCGGCTGACCCAGAACGCCGACGCCCATACCATAAGCGCTGTGGCCTGCGTATCGTCCAATCCCTTCAGTTTCGCCTCAAGGCTGGACTTGCTGGCGCCATGGCGCAAATGGATATTGTTCATGTCACAGGCATCCGTCACGCGCAGCAACAGATAATTGAGACGCGAATGATCGGGCATCAATTTGATATCCTTGTGCGCCTCGACAATAGTCTTCAACTCCGCAGCGCTGAAAATGGTCTTGATATTGGTGATTGCCCGAAAAAAGGTATCCACCGCCCAGGGTAGAATAAATTCCGCTCCAGCACTCTTTGTGCGGAAGTAATCCTTGAGCCACCGCTCTTGTTCATCGTTAATACGCGCCGCGACCTGTGGCATGAAAGCCCCCATCGTTTCGTCAGCGGACGGCAGGCGTCCGTCACATATGTTGTTTTGTCTCCAACAGCGCTACACTACTTGAAAACAAAACTCAAGAAATTTTCTAGAAAACATCCCGCATCCGATACAGCCGTCCCGCTTTCTGCCCAGCCAGC
Source organism: uncultured Desulfovibrio sp. (assembly GCA_934546745.1). Classification (GTDB taxonomy): domain Bacteria; phylum Desulfobacterota; class Desulfovibrionia; order Desulfovibrionales; family Desulfovibrionaceae; genus Desulfovibrio. The sequence goes on from CAKTDV010000023.1 coordinate 9,218, forward strand.
CACGCGGCCGCACGCAGCGCCCCCTGCGCAAAGGTCGCGCGCGAATGCGCCTGATGCGTCACCTCGATACGCTCGCCCGGGCCCATGAAATAGACCGTATGCACGCCGACCACATCGCCGCCGCGAACGGCCTGTATGCCTATCTGGGCCTTGGGGCGTTCCCCGATGATGCCGTCACGCGCCGAACAGCGCACATCGTCCAGATTCCAGTCGCGCGCCTTGGCAAGGCATTCGCCAAGCATGATGGCCGTACCGCTGGGAGAATCTTTCTTGCGATTATGATGCAGCTCGACCATCTCAATATCGTACTTGTCGCCCAGCGCTTTGGCCAGTTCCGGCAGTATCCTCATCAGGACATTGACGCCCACGCTCATATTGGAAGACCAGAACAGCGGCGTCCGTTTTGCCAGATCGTCCAGTTCCCGCAGCTGCTCCGGGGAAAAACCCGTCGTGCCGATAACCACTGGCGTCCCGGTCTCCGCCGCAAGGCGGGCATTGGCCAGTGACACGGCGGGAGCCGTGAAATCGATGACGGCGGCTCCTGGGCAGCGGGGCAGCACCTCCGACAGCGTCGCGCCCGTCACGCACCCCTTTTCCCCCGTCAGCGCTTCCGTCCGGCTGTCCACCAGGGCAGCCAGCGTAAACGCGGCGTCCGAACGCGCCAGATCGGCAATGACGCGCCCCATACGGCCGCACGCGCCCATGACTATAATCGGCGTACCCATCGTCATACTCTCCTTTTGACTCTTTTATTCCGTAAAAAAACCCTTACCCGTTGTGTTCCACAATCCCCGCGCCATGCAGCAGTCGCAGAAAATCCGCCTCGTCCAGCACGGCAACGCCAAGTTGCCGCGCTTTGTCGAGCTTGCCGCCGGGATCAGCGCCAGCAACCAGATACCGCAGCTTTCTGCTGACGCTCCCCAGCACAACGGCCCCGGCAGCCTCGGCAAGCTGTTTCGCCCTGCCGCGCGGCATGGAAAGCGTCCCGGTAAACAGCAGCGTCACGCCCTCCAGAGGGCGCGCCCCCCCTGGAGCGGTCTCCTCTCCGGAACGTCGCGGCCACAGACCCAACGCCTTGAAACGCTCCAGCAGACGCTTGTTGGCCGGCGTATCGAAAAATCCGAGAATGGAGGAGGCCACCTCCGGGCCAACATCCGGCAACGCGCACAGGGCCGCCTCGTCCGCGGCGGCCAATGCATCCAGATCATCAAAGGACGCGGCAAGAAGACGCGCCGTCTGCTCGCCCACATGGCGGATGCCCAAGGCGCTGATCAGACGCGCCAGAGTTGCCACATGCCGCGCTTCCTCCAGCGCATCCACCATTTTCTGGGCCAGCGTTTCTCCCATGCGATCATACGCGAGGAGTTCCCGCGGCGTCAGCGTAAACAGATCCGCGGCTGACCGCACCCGCCCAGCCTCCACCAGCTGCGTCACCCACTTTTCCCCCACGCCAACAATATCCAGACCGGCCCTGGAGACAAAATGCCTGATGGATTGCAGGCGCACGGCGGGACAGGAGACATTGCCGCAGCGCCAGACGGCCTCGCCTTCGGCGCGATGGGCTTTTTCATGGCATATGGGACAGCTGTGGGGGAACTCGAAGGGAACGGCATCCGCCGGGCGCAGCTCCGGCACAGGCCCCACGACTTCGGGAATGACGTCGCCCGCGCGCTGCACAATGACCGTATCGCCCACCCTGACATCCTTTGCGCGGATCTCATCCTCGTTATGCAGCGTTGCCCGGGACACCATGACGCCGCCCACAGGCACGGGCTCAAGAACGGCCACGGGCGTCATGGCCCCTGTGCGCCCCACCTGAATCTCGATGCGGCGCAGCACCGTCCGCACCCGCTCCGCGGGAAATTTGAAGGCCACGGCAAAACGCGGCGCGCGGGCCGTGAACCCCAGGGCCTCCTGCGCTTCCAGATTATCCTGCTTGGCGACCGCGCCGTCAATTTCCATGGGAAAATCGAGACGGTGCTCCCTCACCCAGGCCGCATAGGCCTCCGCCGCCGCGGGATCGGCACACAGGCGGCCGTCAGGGGGCGTCAAAAATCCGTAGGCGGCAAAGCGCTCCATCAGCGCGTGCTGCGTCGCGCATGGCTGTACGGGAGTCCAGTCGGCAGCGCCCAGACTGTACGCCAGAAAGCGCAGAGGCAGGCGGCGCGTCGCCCTCGTGTCCAGCTGACGCAGCGCGCCGGCGGCGGCATTGCGCGGATTGGCAAGGGGCCTGTGGCCCAGCGCGGCGCGCCGTTCGTTGAGCGCCGCGAAGTCCTTCCTGTACATGACGACCTCGCCGCGCACCTCCAGACGCCGGGGGAACGGCCCCGCGCCCCGCAAGCGCAGAGGGACGGTACGGATGGTGCGCACCGCATCGGTGACGACCTCGCCCTCCTCGCCGTCCCCTCGCGTCAGGGCCTCGCGCAGCTCCCCGTTTTCATAGACGATTTCCAGCGCCAGACCGTCCAGCTTGGGATCGCACCAGAAGGCCGCCGGCGCCCCGGGAAGGGCGCGCAGCATACGCTCCACAAACTCCCGCCATTCCCCGGCGGAAAACACATTGTCCAGACCGTACATACGCCGCGAATGACGCTTTTTGGCCAGTCCGCCCAACAGCTCTCCACCGACGCGACGTGTCGGCGAATGCGCATCCGCCCATTGGGGGAAGGCGGCTTCCAGCGCCGCAAGCTCCCGGTACAGCGCGTCATATTCGTCGTCGCTGATCTCTGGCGCATCCAGCGTATGGTACAGATAGTTATGATGTTCCAGGGCCGCGCACAGGACACGCATTCTGGCCTGGACGGCCTCCGGGGATCCGGCGGCCTCCTTCCCGGAAGGGAACGCCGTTTCTTCAAGTTTTTCTTTACAATCAGGCAACGTGGGCATGACAGGCGCGGGCTCCTCCGCCGCTCTCGAGTAGTGTTATTCCGGCAAGGCCACCAGACGCTCGCGCAAGGCGCGGATGCGATCCCTGATTTCCGCGGCGCGCTCGAACTCCAGTTCACGCGCCGCCGCGCGCATATCCTTTTCCAGCGACGCAATAAGCGCGGCGGTCGCCTCGGCTGTCAACGGCGCGGCGCCGCCATCCGCCGCCCCGTCCTTTTTGCCTTTCCCTCTTCCCTTGCCGCCGCCGCGCCCTCCTGCGGCATCCGCATACAGGGCGTCCAGCGGCGACGCAAGGCTTTTGCTGGTGCTGCGGGGCGTAATGTGATGCTCCCGGTTGTAGGCCTGCTGCTTTTCCCGGCGGCGGGACGTCTCGTTCATGGCGGCCTTCATGGAGGCCGTTACCGTATCCGCATACAGGATGACATGCCCGCGCGCATTGCGGGCGGCACGGCCGAACGTCTGAATCAGCGCGCCGGTGGATCGCAGAAAGCCCTCTTTGTCCGCATCCAGAATGCAGACCAGGGACACCTCAGGAATATCCAGACCTTCGCGCAGCAGGTTGATGCCCACAAGCACATCGAACTCCCCCGTGCGCAAGGCGCGGATAATGTGCATACGCTCCAGCGTATCGATATCCGAATGCAGATAACGCGCCCGCACCCCCATGGAGCAGCAGTATTCCGTCAGATCCTCGGCCATGCGTTTTGTCAGCGTCGTCACGAGAACGCGATCCCCCCGCGCTGTACGGGCGCGACATTCGCCCAGCAGGTCGTCCATCTGCCCTTTGACGGGCCGGACTTCCACTTCCGGATCCACAAGCCCTGTGGGGCGGATAATCTGTTCGGCAATAACGCCCTGCGCCTGATCGAACTCATAGCGCCCCGGCGTCGCCGATACGTAAACAACCTGATGCAGCAGGCTGGTGAACTCGCCGAACCGCAACGGCCGGTTATCCAGAGCCGAAGGCAGGCGGAAGCCGTAATCCACCAGCGTCTGCTTGCGGGAACGGTCGCCCTTGTACATACCGCCGATCTGCGGCACCGTGATATGCGATTCATCCACAAACAGCAGAAAATCCCTGGGGAAATAATTGAGCAGGCAGGACGGCGGCTCGCCGGGCTTGCGTCCGTCCATATGGCGGGTGTAGTTCTCAATCCCGTTGCAGTAGCCCAGTTCTTCCATCATTTCCAGATCAAGCTGCGTGCGCTGCTCCAGACGCTGCGCCTCCAACAATTTGCCATTCTCCTTGAACCAGCGCAGCCTTTCTCCCAGCTCCGTTCTGATATCCGCGCAGGCCCTGCGCAGATTGTCCTGCGCTGACACAAAGTGACTTGCCGGATACAGAACCGTCTTGGAAATATCGCAGAGAACCTCCCCCGTCAGAGGATCTATCTCGCACATGCGATCGATGTCATCGCCAAAAAATTCGATCCGCAGGGCGCGCTCATGATGGTAGGCGGGAATGACTTCCAGCGCATCGCCCCGCACGCGAAACGCGCCGCGATGAAAATCGTAGTCGTTGCGCTCGTAATGCACCTCCACAAGGCGGCCTATCATGTCTTCCAGAGGAAAGCGCTGCCCGATCTCCAGGGGAATGATCATTTTCGCATAGAATTCCGGGGAACCAAGGCCGTAGATACAGGAAACGGAGGCCACAATCACCACATCCCGCCGCGTCAGGAGGGCGTGCGTTGCCGCATGGCGCAATTTGTCGATATTGTCGTTGATGGACGAATCTTTCTCTATGTAGGTATCCGACGCCGGAACATAGGCTTCCGGCTGGTAGTAGTCATAATAGCTGACAAAATACTCGACGGCATTCCGGGGGAAAAGCTCCCGGAACTCATTGTAGAGCTGCGCCGCCAGCGTCTTGTTGGGGGCCACCACCAGCGCGGGACGCCCGCAACGCGCAATGACGTTGGCCATGGTGAAGGTCTTGCCGGATCCTGTCACGCCCAGCAGCACCTGTGCCGGAACACCGGCCTTGATATTGGAGACAAGTTCGTCGATGGCGGCGGGCTGATCGCCCGTCGGGCTGTGCGGACTCCGCAAGTCAAACTGATCCACAGGAAGCTCCGTCTTCCACGCGGGAATGCCACAAACCGCCCGCGTGGCCATAGCGCTCCGCCCACGGAAGCCAGAGGCGCTCCAGTTCCCAAGGCGGCGTAACAGCCTCGCGCAGGGCACGCATATAGCGATCGCGGGGCCATAATACCGCTCCCATGCCCATCATGTGCGGCGTTGCCATCTGACAATCCAGCAACCGGACGCGCCGCTGACGCAGCAAGGCCACCAAGCCCGCCAGAGCCGCGCGGGAAGCCTCGCTCTCACGATGAAACATGGATTCGCCGAAAAAGGCGCTTCCCAAGCCAACGCCGTACAGACCGCCGATCAGCCGCCCTTCCCGCCAGACTTCCAGGGAATGCGCGTACCCCAGACGGTGCAGCGCCGTATAGGCAAGCGCCATATCTTCCGTGATCCAGGTGCCTGTTTCCTCTTTGCCCGCGCAGCGGCGCGGCGCGGCGCAGGCCCGGATGACACGCTCAAAGGCGGCGTTCCAGGTCAGGGTGATGTTTTTCCCGCGAAGGGCGCGTGCGCTGCGGCGCGGCAAATGAAAATTTTCCAGCGGCAGGACGCAACGCGGATCAGGCGCCCACCACAGCGGCGTCCCTTCATTGAACCAGGGGAAAATACCGCGGGCATAGGCCGCCAGCAGCCATTCCGGCCGCAGATCGCCGCCACGGCACAGCGGCCCGCCGTCAAACGCCCTGTCCAGCGGCGGAAACGCGGCGGCACACTGACGGACAAGCTCCAGCCGCGGCGGGTTCATACCGCCGCCGGTACGGCGGTCACGATCAGCGCGCCGTCCTTGACACCCACTCTGGCACTACCGCCATGCACCAGCGCCCCGAACAGAAGCTCCCGCGCCAGCGCATCTTCCAGTTCGCTCCGCAACAGACGTCGCAGAGGACGCGCGCCCATATGCGCGTCAAAGCCCTTCTCGGCAAACCACCGCCGTGCCCGCGGCGTCAGGGTCAGGCGCACATGACGTTCCCGCAGGGCTTCGGCGATCTCGCCCACGAACTTGCGCACAATGCGCTCCATAAGCTCTGGCGTCAGGCTGCGGAAAGGCACCAGCGCATCGAGACGGTTCCTGAACTCCGGCGTAAACAGCCGCTCAACGGCCTCAAGGCTCTTGGCCGCGGCGTCATCCCGGCCGCCGGACGTAAAGCCCAGCGAATTTCTGGACATTTCAAACGCACCGGCATTGGAGGTCATAATCAGTATCGCATGGCTGAAATCCGTCGTGCGCCCGCTGTTGTCCGTCAACGCGCCGTAATCCATCACCTGCAACAGGATGTTGAAAATATCGGGATGCGCCTTTTCAATCTCATCCAGCAGGACGACGCAATAGGGGGCCTTGCGCACGGCTTCCGTCAGCAAGCCGCCCTGATCAAAGCCCACATAGCCAGGAGGCGCGCCAATGAGCCGCGACACGGCATGTTTTTCCATGTATTCGCTCATGTCGTAGCGCAGAAACTGTACGCCCATGATGTCGGCAAGACCGCGCGCGACCTCTGTCTTGCCGACGCCCGTAGGTCCGTAGAAAAGAAAGCTGCCCGAGGGACGCCGGCCCTGCGAAAGCCCGGCCCGGGAACGCAATATGGCACGTACCGTCAGTTCCACGGCCTCGTCCTGCCCGAACACCAGCTTTTTCAGCGAGGCTTCCAGCCCGGCCAGTTTCTGGCGTTCCTCGCCGGATACAGAGGAAACAGGCACACCCGCCATACGCGCCACCACGAACTCCACATCGGCGATCCGCACACGGGGAAGCGGCAGCCCGTCCTGCGCCCCGGCTCCGCCAGCGCCCCCTTTCCGTCGGGCGGCGGCCTCGCGCAGACGCACCAGCGCGCCGCTTTCGTCCAGCACGTCAATGGCCTTGTCCGGCAGCAGCTTGTCCCGCACATGGCGCGCGGCAAGCCTGACCATGGCTTCCAGCGCGTCCGTATCGTATTCCACCTGATGGAAAGCGGCATAGCGTGCCTTCAGCCCCTCCAGAATGGCCAGGCACTCTTCCTGGCTGGGCTCGCGCACGTCAATGCGCTGAAAACGGCGCGCCAGCGCGCGATCCTTCTCAAAATGGTTGCGGAACTCCTCGTGGGTGGTGGAGCCGATACACCGCAGCTCCCCGGCCGCCAGCATGGGCTTGAGCAGATTTGAGGCGTCCATGGAACCGCCGGACGTCGACCCCGCGCCAACGATGGTATGGATTTCGTCAATGAAGAGCACGGAGTTCGGAATATCCTTCAGCGCCTGTACGACATCCTTCAACCGGCGCTCAAAGTCGCCGCGATAGCGCGTCCCCGCCAGCAGCAAGCCCATATCCAGCGCGAAGAGGCGCGTTTCCTCCAGCGTAGGCGGCACCTGTCCCCCGGCAATACGCAGGGCAAGGCCCTCCGCCAGCGCGGTCTTGCCCACGCCGGGATCGCCCACAAACAGGGGATTGTTCTTGCGCCGGCGGCTCAGCACCTCAATGGCGCGGGCAAGCTCTCCGTCCCGGCCCACCAGCGGATCGATGTTGCCGTCGCGGGCGCGCGCCGTGAGATCCGTCGCGTACAGTTCCAGCGGATTCGTTTTCTTCTCCCGCTCTCCCTCCGCCTCAGCCGTGCCGCGCGACCCGCCGCCCCCCTCCAGCCCATGGGAAATAAAAGTGAGAACGTCCAGGCGTTCCACCCCCTGCCGCTGAAGATAGTACCGCGCGTAACTCCGCTCCTCTTCCATGATGGCAACCAGCAGGTCGCCAAGCTGTACCTGGCTGCGCCCGGAGGCACGGATATGGCTCACGGAGCGATCCAGCACGCGCTGCACGGCTTCCGTCTGCACGATGTCCAGGCGGCTTTCTTTGGGCAGCGGCGTAAATTCCGAAGTGAAAAACTGCTCGAGCTGTTCCCGCAGCAGGCCGGCGCTGGCGCCGCTGCCTTCCAGAATGAGCGCTCCCGTGCTGTTGAGGGAAAAGGCGAAAAGGAGATGTTCCACCGTCAGCAGCTCGTGCCTGCGGCGCTGCACTTCGGCAATGGCGCCGCGCAGCACGTCTTGAACGTCGTTGCTTAACATGGGCGTCGCTCGGCCGCAAAAAGCGGCGTGAAAGATTGCGTGGGAAAAGACGTCAGCATTTTTCCATGGTACAGCGCAGCGGATACCCGGCGGCGCGGGCGCGGCGCTCCACGCCTTTGACCTTGGCTTCCGCCACCTCAAACGTATAGACGCCGCATTGACCGACGCCCTTTTGATGGATGGTAAGCATAATCGCCGTCGCCTCCTCCACAGTCTTGCGGAAAATATCGCACAGAATGGTAACGACAAACTCCATGCTGGTATAGTCGTCGTTATGCAGAAGGACGGTGTAGCGATCCGGTTCCTTGAGCTTGCCTTCCGCAAGACACTGACTGTCGCCGTCCATATCCGGCTTTCCGCTCATGCCTTTTCCTCCCCGCTCTCCCCGCATATCAGCCCAAGAGCCTGCCGCAGACGACCGCGATCGGGTCCGTCAAACACAAAGGACAACGACGCTGGCAGCCCGTTGGCGCCGCGCCATTCCTGATGCAGCGTGTGATAACTCTTGACGCTGGTTTTACATTTGTCAAGATGCAGGCGGCGCTCCGCGCTTTCAATGGCTTCCGGTTCACCCTCAATTTCCACCACCCGCGCAAAGGGGACGCGATCCAGCGCCACCAGCACGCCGGGCAGGCGCCATTCCTCGCGCACCTTCTCATAGCGGGCACGCCCGGTATAGCCGAGCCCCTCGAAAATGGCGCGCAGCGACGCCGCATCGGCCACAGCGCACTCCCGTTCCTCGCGCACCTTGAACGGCCCGCCGGTATGCGACGGCATCTTGAGGGTCAGAACATGCCGCGTTCTGTCCGGCCATTCCTGCGTCCGGAGGCGCAGCAGAAAGCCCGCTTCGGCAAACCCGCCCCCGGTTCTGTCAAAAATCCAGTTGCTCTCAAAATGCGCGCCCAAAGGCTCGCCGCCCGCCTCGCGCAAACGACGGCGCACCTCGCCGAAATCAGGATCAAGATATTTTCGTTCGATTTCCAGTGACATGGCTGCAACTTTTCCGGCTGTCTTTCCTTGTTATCCAGGGGCGTCCGGGGAAGCCGCCCCCGGCGCGGCCTTTGGTCCCTTCTCCCCTTTTCGGTGAAAAAGAAGGCGCTGCAACCCGGACACGGCGGACAGACCGCCTCCGGCGGCATCCGGATGGATAATGGGGGAGAAACCCAGACGCCGCGCCTGTGTCAGGCGGAGATCCTGTGCCGCCACAGGGCGGATTTGCCCGTTCAGATCCACCTCGCCCCACAGAACGCACTTTTCCGGCAGGGGAAGGTCATAATAGGAGGAAAGAACCGCCGCCACAAGAGCAAGATCCAGCCCCGGTTCCTGCAGGCGCATACCGCCGCCCACCTTGGCGTAAATGTCCACCTGCGCAAAATTGAGCTTGAGGCGCTTTTCCAGAACCGCCAGCAGAAGATGCAGCCTGTTGGCATCAAAGCCCAGCGCCGTCCTTCGCGGTATACTGAGAAAGGTACGCGCCACCAGCGCCTGCACTTCCACGGCCAGGGGACGCTGGCCGTCAACGGCCATGACGACCGCCGTGCCGGACAGGCCCGGATCCCGCGTTCCCAGAAAGAAGGTCGAGGGATCGTCCACAATTTCCATGCCCCGCCGCCCCATGCGAAAGACAAGCAGTTCCTCGTTGGGCCCGAAACGGTTCTTGAAAACGCGCAAAAGGCGGAACATCTGCCGCCTGTCACCTTCAAGGGAAACGACGGTGTCCACCATATGCTCCAGCAGACGCGGCCCGGCAATGACGCCGTCCTTGGTCACATGCCCCACAAGAACCAGCGTCGTCCCCGTGCGGCGGCAGACCTCGATGAGCGATGTCGTCACGGCGCGGACCTGCGTCACGTTGCCGGGCAGGCCCTCGGCGGCCATGCTGCCCAGCGTCTGCACGGAATCGACGATCAGCAGCGCCGGCCGGCGCTTCTCCACCGCATCCATGACGTCTTCCACACGTGATGTCGCCATACCCAGCAACTGTTCCCGCAAGGCCCCCAGACGTTCCCCCCGGCTCCGGATCTGCGGCAGGGACTCCTCGCCGCTGGCATAGACGACCTCCCGCCCGGAGGCCGCCACATGCCCCGCCACCTGCAACAGCAGCGTGGACTTGCCAATGCCCGGCTCGCCACCCAGCAACAGGGCCGCGCCCGGCACAAGCCCCCTGCCCAGAATCCTGTCCAGCGCGGCAAGGCCGCTGCCGTAAGGATGCTGGCCTTCGGATGTGACCTCGCGCAGGGGGCGCGGCAGGGAGGCATCGCCACCCCGCGCCGCCGGGCCTCCAGATATGGCCCGCGCGGACCTTTCCACAGCCTCTTCCAGCGTGTTCCACTCATGACAGCCCGGACACTGCCCGCGCCATTGCAGTGTGCGCGCCCCGCATGCGGAACAGATATATGTTTGTCGTGTTTTCGCCATACTCTCCCACTACGGGCAAGCCGCCCGTCACAGTACAGGGATTCTGAAAGAATTCCGAGCGCCACCCGCGCCTCTTGGAGCATAGCCGCCGATCCGGTACGAATCAATGCCCCAAAAGCGCGCCCTCCCTTTTTACGGCATGTGCCGTTTCCCGCTTCACCGTGCCTGCGTAACAGACGGTAAAAGCGGAAAAAACCGGGCTCTCAAAATTTTTTACACAGAGTTGTGAAAAATGTTGCAATGGCAACGCTGTGGAATCTTTTTCTCCCGTAACTGTCAGAAGTGACCACGGGAGAAGGCGTTGCCCTTTTTCCCACGCCCTTTCGGGCGGTATGCGCACAGGAGAGACACACAACGGCAAAACGGTACGCGCGACGGCGTACCCCCCTCAGGAGGAGACGAGGATGAAGAAAAAGCGGAAAGCGTTGCTGGCCCTGCTGCTGGCCACGGGATTGATGAGCCTGCCCGCCGCCAGCCAGGCCGTGGATTTCAAAGTCAAAGGCACGTTCGACATCACGTTTGAAACATCCAACGTCGCGCCGCGCGGCGTCAACAAGACCGACACGTTCGCCGCGTTCCAGCGCTGGCGTCTCCAGATGGACGCCGTGGCCAGCGAAAACCTGAGCGGCAGCGTCATGATCACCGTCGGCAGTGGCAGCAACGGCATTTCCTGGGGCAAGGGCGCGGACGGCGGCGCCATGGGCGCGGACGGCTCCTCCGCCCTGGGCGTGCGCCATGCCTATCTTGACTGGATCGTCCCCGAAACGGACATCAAGGTCCGCATGGGCATCCAGCCGATTCTGCTGCCCGGCTTCGTCACCAACTGGAACGCCGTCTACGGGCAGTACTGCCCGGCCATCCTGACCAGCGTACCGCTGGTTTCCACGGGAGACACCACCGTGGCCGCGTCCTTCTACTGGGCGCGCCCCTACAATGACAACTCCGATCTCACGAAGTACGGCCGCAATGAACAGGGCTACCTCGACAATATCGACGTCTTTGCCCTGACCCTGCCTGTCACGGGTTCCAATTTCAAGGTTTCGCCGTGGGTGCAGTACGCCATGATCGGCAAAAACGGCCTGCGCGGCATGAACCCCGCCACCGGCCCGCGCGAATCCGCCTTCTATGCGCCGCGAGGCGGCCTCATGCCCATCCTCGGCAGCGGCCTCGGCTACTCCGCCACCTTTGAGGGGGCCAACCTCGTGCAGAGCGATCGTCCCTATGGCGACGGCATCTGGGCGGGCGTCACCTCCCAGTTCAACTGGGATCCGTGGGAACTGGCCCTCGAATTCACCTATGGCAGCGTCGATATGGGCAAGGTCAAAAACTATACCCAGTTCAACCCCGGAACGGCCGGCCGTACCTTCGATCTGCGCCGCAGCGGCTGGTACGCCGCCATGCGTCTCGATTACAAATGCGACTGGGGCACCCCCGGCGTCATCGCTTGGTACGGTCCCGGCGACGACAGCAATCCCTATAACGGTTCCGAGCGGCTGCCCCAGTTCAACACGCCCTGGCCTGTCTCCCCGCTCGGCTTTGGCGGCGGGTATTTCGACCTCAACACCTGGAAAGTCCTCGGCCACAACCCCAGCGGCCTGGCCGGCGTCGTGGCCCACCTCAAGGATGTGAGCTTCATCGAGGATCTGAGGCATACCCTCAAGGTTGGCTACTACCACGGCACCAACAACAAGCACATGCCGCGCAATGCCAACATGACAAAATATCCCACCAAGAGCGCCGACGGTCCCATGGCCTACCTCACGACCACCGACTACGCTTGGGAAGCCAGCCTCTCCAATACGTATGCCATCTATGAAAACCTTGAGATGAACGTGGAAGGGGCCTATGTGAACCTCCACCTCGACGGGGACACCTGGAACGGCCTCGAATCCTCCCAGTACCGCGACAACTGGCGCGTATCCGTCACCTTCCGCTACAAATTCTAGAACGGGTGATCGCGACGGCCGGGGAAAGACGGCTTTTCCCCGGCGCCGTCGCGCTGCCCGGATGCTGGCCCATGCCCGGAACGGCGCATCCGGCGGCAGCTGCGGTTCAGGACGCCATACCCCCATTGACAGAACGCACAAGGACGGCTATAAGACACGGTGCGTGCTTTTTTGCACAAGCAAATAACCAGCATCCGAAGGAGAGCGCTATGAATATTCTGATCTTTGGCCCTAACGGCAGCGGCAAGGGCACCCAGGGCGAACTGGTAAAGCAGAAATACAACCTGGCCCATATTGAATCGGGCGCCATCTTCCGCGAACACATCGGCGGCGGTACCGAACTGGGTAAAAAGGCCAAGGAATATATTGATCGGGGCGATCTCGTGCCGGACGACATCACCATTCCCATGGTACTGGAAACCCTCAAGTCGAAGGGCAAGGACGGCTGGCTGCTGGACGGTTTCCCCCGCAACATGGTGCAGGCCGAAAAACTGTGGGAAGCGCTGGGGAAGGAAGGCCTGAAGCTGGACTATGTGATTGAAATCCTGCTGCCCCGCGAAATCGCCAAGAACCGCATCATGGGCCGCCGCCTGTGCAAGAACAACAACAACCATCCCAACAATATCTTCATTGACGCCATCAAACCCCATGGCGACAAGTGCCGCGTGTGCGGCGGCGACCTCTCCACCCGTTCCGACGATCAGGACGAAGCCGCCATCAACAAGCGCCACGATATTTATTACAACACCACGGACGGCACTCTTGCCGCCGCCTACTTCTTCAAGAAGCTTGCCCAGGAAGGCAAGACGGTCTATATTGAACTCAATGGCGAAGGCACCATTGACGCCATCAAGGAAGACCTGCTCTCCAAGCTGAAGTAGCGTTCTCCCTCAAAAAACAAAAAAGGGGGCGTGATGTTCCATCACGTCCCCTTCCTTTTTCCCATGCCGGGCGCTGAAGCGTTTCCAGCGCGGTTTTTCCTTGTGCCCTGTGTTCTGGCGTCCACTCCCACGCTCGCCATGCGGTTCGTGTAACCGCTCTATTCGTCCGTATCGCGGACGACTTCCAGAATATGCGGCAGCTTGCGAATGAGTTCAATGCTGCCGTAAAGCTGCGAGGCATTGCGCACCTGAATCATAAGGCGCAGTTCCGTGCGGCCGTCCACAAGACTCTTGCAGGCGATTTCGTTGATGTTGATTTCCTGCCGGGCCAGTTCCGCGGCCACCTGCGCCAGCACGCCGGGCTGGTTTTCGGCAATGATGAAGACGGCGGCGTCGTAGGGCTTTTCCTCCTGCCCGTCCCAGTGAACGGAGATCAGGCGTTCCGGCTCCATGTTCGCCACATTGGGGCAGTCCGCCCGGTGGACGGTAATCCCCATGCCGCGGCTGATGTACCCGATAACAGGGTCTCCGGGCACGGGATTGCAGCACTTGGCGAAACGCATGAGCACACCGTCAACGCCGTCGGAAAGGCTGACGCCGTCAGCGGCCTTGCGGGGCACCTCGCTCCTGGCCTCCCTGAGGGGCTGCTCCCTGTCTTTCTCCTTCTCCCTGCTCTGGCTTATGGCCGCTGACAGCGGGGGGTCATCGGGATGCAGGACGGCATACAGGCGGTTGAGGATGCGCCGGGGAGTGATGTGGGCATAGCCTACGGCCGCGATCAGCTCGTCCACGTTGTCAAAATTCAGATCGCCCGCCACAAGGGCCAGCTGTCCCTCCTTGAGGGCGCGGGCCACATTGAGGCTGACTTTGCGCCCTTCCTTTTCCAGCATGTCGCGGCCCAGCACCAGCGCGCGGGCGCGTTCCTCCGTGCGCAGATAGTGCTGGATACGGTTGCGCGCGCGGGCCGTCTTGACCATCTTGAGCCAGTCGCGGTTGGGCGATCGGGCGCTGTCGGTGATGATCTCCACAGTATCGCCATTTTTCAGAGGTGTGCCCAGCGGCATGAGACGGCCGTTGATTTTCGCTCCGGAACAGTGATGCCCGACCTTGGTGTGGATCATGTAGGCGAAGTCCAGCGGCGTCGCGCCTTCGGGCAGTTCCTTCACGTCGCCCGCGGGCGTATAGACGTAGACCTCATCCTTGAACAGATCCAGCTTGAGGGCGTGCATGAACTCGCGGGAATCGGCTTCTTCCCGCTGCCGTTCAAAAATTTCACGCAGCCATGAGAACTGTTCCAGATCCCGCGTATGGACGCGGCCCTTTTCCTTGTAGAGCCAGTGGGCAGCAATACCGTGTTCCGCCTGCCGGTGCATCTCCTCCGTGCGGATCTGGATTTCGATACGTTCCCCTTCCGGGCCGATGACCGTCGTATGCAGGCTCTGGTAGCCGTTGGCCTTGGGCATGGAAATGTAATCCTTGAAGCGCCCGTGTACCGGCTTCCACTGTGAATGAACAAGACCGAGAACCGCGTAACAGTCCCGGATATCCCGCACAATGACGCGGAAGGCCATGATATCGTGCATTTCATCCAGCGTCAGCGACTGGGACTGCATCTTCTTGTAGATGCTGTACTTATGCTTGATACGGCCGTAAATCTCGCCGTGCAGATCATTGGAGGCCAGCAAATCCCTGAGCAGATTCACCACCTTCTCGATAATCTGCTTTTCCACCACCTGATGCTTGTCCAGCCAGAGATCAATCTGGTTGTAGATGTCCGGCCGCAGATACTTGAAGCTGAGATCCTCAAGATCGCGCTTCATGACGTACAGCCCGAGGCGGTTGGCCAGCGGCGCGTAGATGTCCATGGTTTCCTGGGCAATACGGCGCTGCTTGTGGGCCTTCTGGAAATCCAGCGTGCGCATGTTGTGCAGGCGATCGGCCAGCTTCACCATGAGCACCCGCATGTCGTGACTCATGGCGAGGATCATCTTGCGGATATTTTCCGCCTGCGCCTCTTCCTTGTTGTCAAACGGGATCATGCTGATTTTCGTGACCCCGTCCACAATATCGGCCACGTCCTCACCGAAGCGCTCGTCGATCTCCTCAATGGTGGTTCCGGTGTCCTCCACGGTGTCGTGCAGCAGGCCCGCCGCCACCGTGGGTTCGTCAAAGCCCATTTCCGCCAGCGTACAGGCGACGGCCAGCGGATGCGACAGGTAGGGTTCACCGGAAAGGCGCGTCTGCCCCGCGTGCGCGGACGCCGCGAAGACATAGGCACGCTGGATCAGCTCCAGATTGGCTTCCTGATTGTGGGCCGCCACCCTGTCGAGAATTTCCTGAATGCGAATCATGCTTTGCCCCGCCAACTCTCTGTGTTCTCCCGCTGACGCAAGAGGCCATGCCCAAAAATGCTAGCGCTTTTTTTCCGCCGCCGCGGCCATATCATCCACATACAGCCAGAAGACGCCGCCAAAGCGCAGCGGTCTGGGTTCGCCGTCAGGGCCCTTGAGCGGTTCGCCGTCCGTTTCCGCGACGCAGCACCACCAGCCGGATCGGTTGAGCACAAAGGCGGTGTTGCCGTCGCCGTCGGCACGCGCCTCAAGAGAGGCATGCCACGGCGTCGGCAGCGGCTGCGGCGTCTTCTCCGTGGCGATGCGATACATGCGCACCTTCGCACCGGGCAGCGGCGCGTCCTGCCACCGCACCTGCGCGCTGAACAGGCAGGGAGCGGCCAGTCCGAAAGGACGCGTCCGGGGAACGATTTCCAGCCGCAAACCGCACGGCTGCTCCCAGCCCCGGCTCTCTCCATAGACCGGCACCGTGGTCTTGACAAAATCCTGCTCGTAACGCTGACGGGTCTCGCTCCAGCGGGGGCGGGTCTCAATCATGAAATGATACAGCCCCGGCTTGCCGATGGCCACATTGACGCCCCAGGCGCGGCTGCCGCCATAGCGGATTTCCTCAAGATCGCCGAGCAGGTCGCGCCGATCGCCCATAAGGCGTCCCCGCTCCTCCGGCGATTGCGCGTCAAAACGCACAACGGACATCAGCTGCGGCCTTTCCATGTCCAGGCAGGAGTGATCCCCGGGCCGCATAAGCGCCATCAGCAAGTCCAGTTCCCTGTCAATAAGGGGCGCGGCCCCGTCCGCCGCCGCTTCCACAGGCACGGCATCCTGGGGACTTGCGCCCCTGGCGTTCCTGTCCGGGGGCTGCGTCTTCCCGGCGGATGCGGCCTGTTCGATGCCCGGCTGACTGGGCGCAAGCAGCGTGACGTGCGCCCCGGCGCACGGGGAACAGAAAAGCTGCCAGAAAAAAACGCAGCCTGCCAGAAAAAAACGTTGCAACATGAAAAGCCCTTCCAGCGTGTTCGTGTTGGTGATCAGGATACCAAAAAGAACGCGCGATGTCATGCCGGAAGGTAGGCCCCCAAACGCCGCCCCCGCGTTACAGAACCGCGGCGCGCGCCGCCGCCTCGCCGGCCTCCCTGGCCTTGCCCTGCGCCGCCAGTGCGCGTGACAGCAGCCGCCAGCCTTCGGCGCACTCATGCCGCAGAAGGCTCCGGCGCGCCAGCGCCTCCGCCACAACGGGATCGTCGCCCCCTTCCAGGTACAGGGACGCCAGCATGCGCATGGCGGCGTCGTCCCCGGGGTTGCGCAGCAGGGCGTCATGGAGCATCTCGCGCGCCTCGCCGCCCTTGCGCTGCCGCGCCGCCAGCCGGGCAAGACAGCGGCGCGCCACATTGGAGGTTTCACCGTCCCGCCGCTCACGCGCTTCCTCGATGGCCGCCGCCTGTTCGTAGTATTTCTGGGCATCCGCGCGCCGCCCGGCGTCCTCGCTCAACTGCCCCAGCCGCAAATGGGCGTAGAGATGCTCCGGCGCATCGGCGATACATTGCCGGAAATACTCCGCCGCCGCCTTGCGATCCTCCAGTTGCAGGCAGACCGTGCCCAGATTGTAGCGCGTCTGCACAGCCTGCTCCACAGAGGAAGCGCGTTGCAGGGCTTCCAGAAAATACCGGCGCGCCTCATTGTGACGGCCCAGGGCCGCATAGCAGGTTCCCAGCGAATTCCAGGCAAGGACGTTTTCCTGATCGGCCAGCAAGGCCAGCTTGTATTCCTCGATGGCATCAAAAATATTGCCAAGGCTGTAGCGTTTATCGGCGCTGATGGTGAGCGCCAGAGAATTGCAGAGACCGGCATGCGGGGGGGGAAGCAGCTGGGCATATTCCAGCGCCTTGAGCGCGCATTCCTGCATCTCCGTCTTGCGGAACCGCAGAAAGGGGTATCCCGCCGTGCCCGCGGCGGCCGTAACGCCTTTTTCCGCCAGCGCCGCGCAGAGCGCCGCCCAATGGGGAACAAGAGCCTCCGCCTCCGCTCCCGGATGGTAAAATATGAGGGCGTTGCCGCCATAGTGGCCGGCAAGAACCCGCTCGCCGCACAGGGCGGGCGCGGCTTTCCAGGCCTCGACCAGAGGCGCGAGAGGATCCCCGTCGCCGCCGCTCTCCTCGCGGCGCAGAATCGTCAGGGCAAAACGCTCGTCCCGCTCCCGTTCCAGGGCAAAACGCCGCAGAAAATCCCCGTGGCCACAAATGCCGCCTTCCTCTTCCGTTTCCACGCCGCCGCCTCCGACGCCGTCCTCCCGGATTTCTTCCGGGCGCTGCCCGCCGCTTTCCTCGCTGAGCAGCACGAGGGCGTCCCCTTCGCTCAGGGGAACGGCCGCATCCGTCAGATGCAGGGTTTCCGCAACGGAGTCCTGCTCGGAAACCCGCAAAATGACGATTTCGCCTTTATAACGCCCCCGGGGCCCGCCCTCCCAGACGGAAAAACGCTGCCCTTCCCGCGCCTTGGCACGCTTTCCGAGACTGATACGCACGCGCCCCAGCGGCAGAATCCGCACCACGCTGCCGCCTTCCTGCAGAATGCGCGCAAAGGACATGACCGCCTCGCCCCCGCCGCGCAGCGAGGCCACCCGCGCCGCCAGGCGCGCCCGTTCCATAAGGCGGCGCGCCTGTTCGGACATATCCAGCGCGAACTCCCCGCCCGCCATATCCTGCGGATACACCGCATAGCCAGCGCTGACCACAGGCCGCACAAAGCGCCCTGAGAGCGTTTCCCGCAAGCCCACGCCGGAAAGGCGCGCCAGAGCCGCGCCCGCCTGCTGACGGCAGACGCCGCGTCCGCTGACGGCGGGGAGCAGAGCCGCCATGCCAAAACGTCCCACACGGGCCACACAGGCCCCAGGCGGCATTTCCCGGGCAAAGGCCTGTGCCGCCCGCGCCATCAGGGCGTCGGAAAAACAGAAGCCCGATTCGGAGGCCACAGCGCGCCCGTTATCCATCCGAACGAGAATAAGCCCCATGCAAAGACGGTGCAGCGGCACATTCTCCTCGCCGGCACAGGGATGCGCCAGCTGCGCGCGCACGCGCGCGGCCTCGTCCTCCATCATGCCGTACAGCACATCTTCCGTCGCCAGACCCGTCACCCGATCCCGGCAGCACAGCTTGATCCGCTGCAACAGCTCCAGACAGAGCCCCGCCAGGGAAGAAAGCAGGGGCAGCAGCGGCCGCACCTCGCGCGCGCGCACACCGTGCAGCATCAGCATCCCTAGCGAAGCGCCGCCATAACGCAAAGGCAACAGCAGCTTCCGTTCGCGCGGCAGATATTCCGGCTCTTCGGGAAGAGCGCCCGAAGGAAAATAGAGCGCGTGCCCGCTGAAAGAAAGAAAAGAACGCAGACGGGACACCAGCAGGGATTCCCGCTCCAGAATATCGGCGCTGACCAGAGAGCCGGGATGCGCGCAACCGTCAAGGGAAGCCTTTGGGGAAACATCCAGGGAAACAGCAGAGTCCTTCATGGCTGCAAGTGTAGTGCCGGGAACGCACGTTGTCTAGATTTTTCCAAGAAACGGACTTGCCGTGCGGGGCGCTCTGCGCTACCACAACAGAACATCACAACGGCCGCCGCACCGGGGATTTTCTCACCGCCGCTGGCCAGACAACAACGATCAGAGGAGCCGTTATGGCCATAGAAACCTTCCCCCTTGGCCCGCTGCAGACCAACAGCTATCTTGTCCATGCCAACGGCGTGGCCGTTGCCGTGGACGTGGGCGGCGATCCCGCGCCCATGCTGCGCTTTGCCGAAAGCGCGGGCCTGCGCATTGCCGACATCGTGCTGACGCACCTGCATTTTGATCATGCCTACGGCGTGGCCGCGCTGGCCGCCGCGACCGGGGCCGCCGTCCACCTGCCGCCGCACGATCGCTGCCTTCTGGAAACGGAATCCGGCAAGGGCGGCATCTGGGGATTTCCTCCCGTGCCCGCCTACGACGGCGAAGATCTGACGCGCGGGGACTGCACGCTGGGCGGCATGGCCTGCACGGTTATCGACACGCCCGGCCATACGCCCGGAGGCATATCGCTCTATTTTCCTGGGGAACAGGCCGTCTTCTCCGGCGACGCCCTGTTCCACCGCTCCATCGGACGCACCGACTTCCCCGGCGGCGATCATGCCCAGCTGCTGCGCTCCATCCGCGAGCGGCTGTTTGCCCTTCCGCCCGAAACCGTCGTCTATCCCGGGCATGGCCCGACCTCGACCATCGACGACGAGCGCAAAAACAATCCCTTCTGCGGCGATTTTGCCGAATAGCCATGCCGCTGGCACTGCTTCTTGCGGCAAGCCCCCGGCGCGGCGGCACCTCGGACACGCTGGCCCGTCTCTTTGCCGAAGGCGCGGAGGAAGGCGGGCTCGCCTGCCGTTTTCTTGCCTTGCGCGATGTCCGTATCCGGCCCTGCCGGGGATGCGGCCAGTGCGCCGCGCCTCCCCACGGCTGCCCCCTGTCCGGCGGCGGTTCCGGCGACGGTGCGGACGGGGTCTTTGCCGCCATCAGGGACGCGGCTCTGGTGCTCTGGGCCGCGCCCATCTACTTTTATGGCCTCCCGGCACATGCCAAAGGCCTTCTTGATCGGGCGCAGCGCTTCTGGCACGGCCCCGCCGCCACCGTACCGCGCCCGGCCATCGCCGGCCTTGTGGCAGGCCGCCCCAGGGGGGAACACCTCTTTACCGGGGCCGAACTTGGCCTGCGCTACTTTTTCCCTCTGCTGGGACGGCATCTGGAGGAAACTCGCCGCTGGAGGGGCATGGAAGACGCCAGCGACTGGCGGCAACGCGACGGAAACCGCCCGCGCGCGGAAGAAGTCCGGCAATGGGGACGCCAGTGGGCACAACGGCTCTCCGGCACGGCGTCCCTCTGAGCCTCCCCCAGCGCCTTGCGCGCCGCCTGCGCCGCTGGGCGGCGCTGATCGGCCTCGATGCCCGCCGTTGTCTGGGGTGCGGCGCTCCCTTCCATCCTGAAAGCGGCGACGGTACGGCGGAAGGGATGCTGTGCGCGCACTGCCTTGGCGGACTCCCTCCCCTGACGGGTCCCCGCTGCCGTCGATGCGCCTTTCCTTTTCCGGCAGGCGCGCCCACGGCGCCAGCCCTCTGCGGCGACTGTCTGCGGGATCCGCCTCCCTGGCGGACGGTGGCGTGTTATGGCCGCTATGAGGGGGCGCTGCGGGATCTGCTGCTGGAACTCAAGTTTCACGGCCGCTTCCTTCTCGCCGGAGCTCTGGCGCCGCTGCTGCTCGACAGCCTTCTCTGCCTGCCCCTGCCTGACGCCATCGTCCCCATGCCGCTCCCCCTGCCGCGCCTGCGCCAGCGCGGCTACAATCAGGCGCAGGAACTGGCGCTGGCCACGGGTCTTCCGCTGGGCGTGCCCGTGCGCCCGGATCTGCTGCTCCGTCCTTCCTGCGATACGCCGCAATCACATCTGCGGGCAAAGGAACGGCGCCGCAACCTTCACGGCTCCTTCGCGGCCTCTCCCGCTGCCGCCGGGCTGCGCCTCTGGCTGCTGGACGACATCGTCACCACGGGCAGCACCGCCCGCGCGGCGGCGCGGACGCTTCTCCTTGCCGGAGCGCAACGCGTCGATCTCGTTGCGCTGGCCCGCACCTCCCTTCACCCTGCGGAGAGGTAAGGGGGCACGCCGTCACTACGGGCGATCGCCCGTCCGCTGCAATTCTCCGATCCAGCGGGAAAGACGTTGGCGGGAAAACCGCTCCTCCGCCGGGGAAAGCGCCTGAAACTCCCGCGCCGCGCCTTCCATTTCCGCCTTGTCTGGAAAACGCACGCCGCAGGCGGCCCGTCCCCGTTCCTGAAAGGCGTTCAGCACGTCTTCCTGAAAGGCGATGTCACGCACACGGGAGGCTTCCAGCGGTTCGTGGTATTCGATGACAACCCGCATCTTCCTGAAAAACAGCAGGAAGGTCGCGCGATAGACAAGACAGGCGGCGGCCCCGCATTCCGCGCGGAACGGATCCTGATCCGCGCTCAGGCACAGAAGGGTTTCATACAGCGTCTTGCCATGCTGGTCGTACTGGAGTTTCCGCAAGGGCGGAAAGGGGGCATGGTGCGCGGCCTCCCATACCCAGGGTTCCCCGGCTTCCGCCAGCGCCGTGACCAGCGTCCCCTGACGCCCCTCATACAGGGCGAACCAAAGGCGCGCGCTCCCCGCTTCCGAGGTGCGCGTCTCTGGCCGCAGACCGCGCCACCCCGCGCCCAGGAAGCGCATATGTTCCGCCGGAGCAAACAGGACGGCGGGCCGCGCCCGGGACAGCAATACCGGAAGCCCTGTTTCCGGTGAGGTCGTCATTCCCTGAAGCGGCTGGGACGAACAGGCCGCCAGCAGGCACAGAAGGACGGCGCACAGCGCCATGACAAGCAAGGCCGTTTTCATGGGGAGCCCTCTGGGAAACAGTGCTTTTCCGTGGCGTCCGGGCAGTAGTTGTCCGGAGGCCGGCCCCTTCAGGGCAGTTGCCGGTAAGGGGCCTGCCCCGCCTCATAGTAATTCCTCCCCGCGCTGTCGATGACCACAGTGGCGGGAAAGTCCTCAACCTCCAGCGCCGCCACGGCTTCCGGCCCCAGATCCTCATAGGCCAGCACCGTATAGTTGCGGATGCAGCGGGCGATGAGCGCCCCCGCGCCCCCCACGGCGGCAAGATAGGGCACACCATGCGCCTTCATGGCTTCCACCACTTCCGGGCAGCGATAGCCCTTGCCGATCATGCCGCGCAGCCCCTGGGCAAGGAGGGCGGGCGTGTAGGCGTCCATCCGCCCGGCGGTCGTCGGCCCGGCGGATCCAATGACACGCCCCGGGCGGGCCGGACTGGGGCCGACATAATACACGACCTGCCCGCGCAGATCCACGGGAAGGGGTTCCCCTCTGTCCAGCGTTTCCACAAGGCGCCTATGGGCCGCGTCGCGGGCGGCAAGAAGCACACCGGAAACAAGAACCCTGTCGCCCGCCCGCAGGGATCGGGCCGTCATCCCGTCAAAAGGCGTACGGATGCGCCTGATTGCATCGCTCATACGCGGCTCTCCTCCCCCGGCATGTTCTGCCTTCTTCCCACGGCAACGGCGACCCCGCCCGCGCGCCTACAGCACGACTTCGGCATGGCGCGCCGCATGGCAGTTGATATTGACCGCCACAGGCAGCGAGGCGATATGGGCCGGTACCCACTCCACATGCACCTTGAGCGCCGTCGTGCGCCCGCCGAGGCCCTGCGGGCCGATGCCCGTGCGGTTAATCATGTCCAGCAGCTCGTCCTCAAAGGCGGCATAGCGCGGATCGGCGTTGCGGGAACACAGATCCCGGACGGCCGCGCGTTTGGCGCACAGGGCGGCCAGCTCCATGGTGCCGCCCAGGCCCACGCCCACAACCATGGGCGGACAGGCATTGGGCCCGGCCGCCAGCACGGCGTCCAGCACGACCCCGCGCACACCCTCGATACCGTCGGCGGGCGTCAGCATCCGGACCACGCTCTTGTTTTCCGATCCGGCCCCCTTGGGCGCCAGACGCAGCCGCAGGCTGTCGCCCGGCACAAGGCGGACATGGAGCACCGCCGGGGTGTTGTCCCCGGTGTTCCGCCGCTCGAACAGCGGTTCCGCCACGCAGGATTTGCGCAGATAGCCGTCCACGTAGCCGCGCCGCACGCCCTCGTCGACGGCTTCGGCAAAGCCGCCGCCCACAATGCGCACGTCCTGCCCCACATCGGCGAACACCACCGCCAGTCCCGTGTCCTGACAGAGAGGAACCCGTTCCTCCGCTGCGATGGCGGCGTTCCGTATGAGCTGCTCCAGAATGTCCCGGCCCACCGGCGACGGTTCTTCCTCCCGCCGCGCGCGCAGGGCCGAACACACGTCGCCGGGCAACAGGCAACAGGCGTCCACACAGAGCCGGGCCACCGCGGCGCTGATGTCCGCCACATGGATTTCTTTCATGGCAAATCCTCAATGAAAACAAAGCATTACTCAGAAATATACGTTAAAAAGCGCACCACCTCTTCTTTTGAACGAAAATCAGAAGTTATAGAACTCCCATTAGTATACTTTACAAAAAGAGAGCGCTAATTAAATAATGATGCCCTATCTTTCCAGCTTCAGCAACATGGAATCTGGCAAAAAGGGCCATTGCAAGGTCTACCATTTCAAGCGTTTTAGATACGACTAGTGATTTTCTTCTTCTGAAACGTGCGAACCAATGCCTTGGGGCCAACATAGACGAGATGTGAAAGAAATTCAATGGGAAGTTTCTGGAATTTTCAGAAATCCAGGGCGGGGATGATATCCGCAAGACGGCGGACTTCCCGCAACGCGCCACAGGCGGGCGGGAGGGCCGCCGTAGCGCCGTGCCGCAGGTGAAAGAGTCTGCCCACACCGGCGGCGATGCCCGCCTCCATATCGGTGACGGCGTCGCCCACGAGGATGGAGCGATGCAGATCAAGGCGGAAATCAGCGGCGGCCCTGAGCAGCATGCCCGGATGCGGCTTGCGGAGAGGGCTGTCCCGCCGGTAGCGGCCGATGCCGTGTTCTGGATGGCAGGGACAGAAATAGACGGCCGCCAGGGGCGCGCGCCGGCGGAGAAACTCCCGTTTCATCCAGCGCATGAGCCGCCTGAACTGCCGTTCGTCGTAGTAGCCGCGCCCTATGCCCGACTGATTGGTGACGACAATGGGCAGAAAGCCGCGTGCCACCGCCGCCGCGGTCAGAGGGAAGATGCCCTCGATAAAATGGACGTCCTGTTTCCGGCGGACATAGCCGTCGTCCCGGTTGATGACGCCGTCGCGGTCAAGAAAGAGCGCTCTGTGGGTTGTCATGGGCCCGCCTGTGCATGTTTCCGCCGGGGTACGGGGCGGGGGCGCGCGCTCCCGCCGCCGTTGCCGCCGGCAAAGGGGAAGGGGGAAGTGGTCAGGGCGTCTGCCGGGCGGCGTCTTCCTTCAGCAGCAGAACCCAGGCGGGGCCTCTGGCGTCAAGATGGCTGGCGACATAGTCCGCGCGCTGGCCGTCGCCGCAGAAAATGTCGATGCGCCGCTCCCTGATGGCCCCGCCGACGTCCTGCGCAAGGCCTATTCCCCGCATGGGAACGGAACCGCGCGCCGCGTCGGGGGCGTTGACGCCATAGGCGACGATGGCCCCCAGGGGGATGTAGGCGCGGTCTGTGGCAAGGGAGATCCAGTCGTCGACGACCTGCCCCATGGCCCCGGTGGGGCCGCGCCCGCCGAATTTGAAGAACACGTAGCTGGGGTTTTCGAGAAGGATTTCCCAGACGCGGCCGGGGTTGTTTCTGAACCATTCGCGCTGTTCAAAGATGTCTCCGCGTCTGAGGAGGCCCTTTTCGCGCATGATGCGGCCGGAACTTTTGTATTTATGGCCGTTTTGTCCGTCGTAATTGACGAAGGCCTGGGTGCCGTCGTCAAAGAGCAGGCGTCCGGAACCCTGTATCTCAAGAAAGAAGACGTCCACGGGATCCGCCGCCCAGGCCAGCTCGAGATTTTTTCCGGCGAGGATGCCCGTCGTCTCAATGGTCCGGCGATCATGGTAACGGCCGCGCCGGGCGCGGACGCGGGCAAGATCGGGCGGGCGTTTGTAGATGGGGTGTTCGTAGCCGGGCTTGCGTGTGCGGCTGGCGCGCACGACGGGTTCGTAATATCCGGAATAGGCGATGCCGCCGGGTACGGCGACCCAGCGGAAGCGCTGGAGCAGAAGCCCCGGATCGGCGTCGAGCAGGGGGAGCATGGCGCGCAGCTCCTCAAGGGAACGGCCCAGTTCCCCCCAGGTGACGCGCAGTCCGGGGCGGCTGGCGGCAACGCCGCCCGCCGGTTTCGATTTGACATAGGCCAGCGATTTTCGCAGACTGGGAGCAAGATCGGTCCAGGATGTCAGTTCCTGGTTTTGTGGGGCGAGACGCCGCGCGAAGAACTCCGGGCTTTCCATGCTCACCGCCGGCCCGGGCGGGGCGGGCGGCACCTCCGGCGGCGCGGCGTGCCGGGAGGCGCAGCCGTTGAGGGTTGCTGTCAGAACAAGGGCGCATACCGTGCGCATACCCGTGCGGAGCGGGGCGCAACGCAGGGGAGCAGTACGATGCATAGGGAATTTCCGACCCCCGCCATCTGGTTTTCCCATCGCGTGTCCTATGGCGAAACGGACACTATGGGCGTTTTGTACTATGCGGAATATCTGCATATTTTTGAGCGCGCCCGCGGCGAATACATTCGCGCGCTGGGCATGAGCTATGCGGATGTGGAGCGCCGCGGGGTGTTTTTGCCTGTACGCGAGGCGCAATGCCGGTACCGTTCCTCCGCGCGCTACGACGATATGGTGTGTGTGCATACGGCCATCGGCGAATGGGGGCGCGCCTCCCTCAAGTTTATATATGAGATGCGCTCCGGCGACAAGACGCGTGTGCTGGCCACGGGCATGACGCAGCATGCGCTTGTCAATGGCGAGGGGCGGCCCATTGCCGTGCCCGGCTGGTTCCGGGAGCTTTGCGGCGGCGAACGGCGCTGACGCCTCCGGCGCTAGAAGGGCGTGTGGCCGGCAAAGCGGCGGCGGTATTCGGGCGCTTCCCCGTCAAAGAGGGGGCCGCCGCGCAGGAACTGATCCATGCGGCGCATGAGGGCCTCCATGGAGGGGAAATCCTCGCCGCGATCGTCGTTCCAGATCCTCCAGAGGCCGGAGCCGTGCGCGCCGCAATGGGCGCTGCGGCTGTGCCACTGGACGGAAGGCAGGCTCTCGCGGCGGACAAAGCCGAGATGCAGCGGCCCGGCGGGCGTCTGAAAAAGGATGCTCCCCGCGCGCAGCGCGTCTTCCCGCGCGTTCAGACCGTAGCCTTCGGGATGGCCCGCAAGGCGCAGCAGATCCTCAAGTCCGGCATGGACGATGTGCAGCCGCTCCCGGGAAGGCATCCGGAAGGCGGCGGCGTCCATTTCCCTTTCCTGTTTCTGGAAGTCGGCGTCGCGCCGCGCGCGGTAGCCGTCAAGCGAGAGGCCGCGGCGGCGCGTGATGCGGAAGCTGATGAGGAGGGCGGCAAAGCCGGTAACACCGATAATGGCCCACATAAGCATGGAATACGCTCCTTTCCGGGGAAGTCCCCGGCGGAAGGCCGGGCCTTCCGCCGCGCCTCCTTTTGTGGGGCGTTCGGCCCCGCAAGTCAAGCCGCGCGGCCCCCTTCCCTTTTCGCCTGCGACGCGCTATGGTGAAACCACGGTGCGAAGGAGCGTGGCTCCCGTACCTTTCCCTTGTCGTTCACCCGGCGCGGCGCTGCCCGCCATATCGCAATAAAGGGAGTAAATCGATGTCCAACCTGGAGACCCAACGCACTTTTGCCCTTGTGGGTACCGGCGGCTGCGGCAAGACGTCGCTGGCGGAA
This sequence comes from uncultured Desulfovibrio sp., assembly GCA_934546745.1. Lineage (GTDB taxonomy): Bacteria > Desulfobacterota > Desulfovibrionia > Desulfovibrionales > Desulfovibrionaceae > Desulfovibrio. Next base: position 36,207 of record CAKTDV010000023.1, read on the forward strand.
ATGCTGCTTTTTGACGCGCGGGCCATCAGCCGCATGGGAGCCATCGAGGACGGCGGTACCAGCCTGGATTACGAGCCCGAGGAAATCCGCCGTCGCGGTTCCATCCAGCCCGCGTGCGCGACCTATCTGTGGAACGGGAACCGTCATTTCCTGCTGGACATTCCCGGCGACGGCAACTTTACCGGCGATATGGACTATCTGCTCACAGGGGTGGACGGCGTTCTGTTCGTCATTGACGCCGTGGACGGCGTGCGGCCGCTGACCAGGAAATTCTGGCAGTCCGTGCGCGACGCCCGCCTGCCCGCCATCATCGCCATCAACAAGATGGATCGCGATCGCGCGGACTTCCAGATGGCCTTCGACAGTCTGTCGTCGCTGGGCATACGGCCCGTCGCCCTGCAACTCCCCATCCGCAGGGGCGAGGACTTCGCGGGCTACGTGGACGTGCTGGAGGGCAGGGCCCTGTTCTTTGGCCCGGACGGCGGCCTCACCGAAGGGGAGATTCCCGCCGAGCTGGCTGACGACGCGGCCCTGCTGCGCGACGTGGCCGTGGAAAACATCGCGGAAAGCGATGAGACGCTCATGGAACAGTATCTGGAGGAAGGCAGCCTTGATCCGGAAGCCCTGGCCGCCGGCCTGCGCGCGGGCGTGCTCAGCGGCGGGCTTGCGCCGGTGCTGGTCTGCGCCGCCCTGCGGGACAGGGGCGGCCGCGTTCTTCTGGACGCCGTGCAGCGCCTGCTGCCGTCGCCGCTGGAGCGTCCCGCCTTTGTGGACGCGGCGGGCGCGGAACATACGGCGGATCCGGACGCGCCGGTCTCCGCCTTTGTGTTCAAGACGCTGAGCGATCCCTTCACGGGCCAGCTCTCCCTGCTGCGTATCCTTTCCGGTACCGTCAGGGGCGACGCCACGCTGAGGAACATGCGTTCCGGTGAGAACGAACGTCTGGGCAACCTCCTCTATCTCAACGGCAAGACGCAGATCCCGTGCAAGGAGGAGGCCGGCCCGGGCGCCATCGTGGCCGTGGCCAAGCTGAAAAACACCCGCACCGGCGATACGCTGTGCGATGGGAAGGCTCCCTTTGTCCTGCCTTTGCCTTCCCTGCCGCCGCAGCTCATCACCTATGCGCTGGCCCCCAGGGAAAAGGGCGACGAGGACAAGGTCTACGCCGCCATACAGCGCCTGCTGGACGAGGACATCACCCTGCGTCTGGCCCGCGATGAGGAAAACGGCGATATTCTGCTTTCCGGCATGGGGCAGCTGCATATTGAGCTGTCTGTGGAAAAGGCAAAACGCCGCTACAAGGTCGATATTGTCCTCAAGACGCCCAGGGTGCCCTACCGGGAGACCGTGCGCGGCAAATGCCAGGTGCAGGGCCGCCACAAGAAACAGTCCGGCGGCCGGGGCCAGTTCGGCGACTGCTGGATTGAGCTGGAAGGATTGCCGCGCGGCGCGGGCTACGTCTTTGAGGACGCCATCGTGGGCGGCGTGATTCCCCGGCAGTACATTCCCGCCATTGACAAGGGCATTCAGGAAGCGGCGGCGCGCGGGTTCCTTGCCGGTTGCCAGGTGGTGGATTTCCGCGTCAGGCTCTACGACGGCAGCTACCATACCGTGGACTCCTCGGAAATGGCCTTCAAGGTGGCCGGTTCGCTGGCCTTCAGAAAAGCCGTGGAAAGCCTCAAGGCCGTGCTGCTCGAGCCCATCGTGCTGCTGACCGTGTCCGTGCCCGACGAAAGCATGGGCGACGTCATCGGCGATCTTTCCTCCCGTCGCGGCAAGGTTCTCGGCTCCGACTCCGCGGGCGGCGTGACGGAAATCAAGGCCCATGTGCCCATGAGCGAGGTGCTGCGCTACGCCCCGGATCTGCGGTCCATGACAGCCGGGCAGGGTTTCTTCACCATGGAATTTGCCCATTATGAGGAAGCGCCGCAGCCCGTTGCCGACAAGGTCATCGCCGAGCACAGACAGGCCGCCGGATAGCTTCCGGCGGAGGGGTCACGCTGAAGACCTGATCCCTTCGCGGCAGAGAAAACGAGAGTGCGAAAGCCCGCTCCCTGAGCGGGCTTTTTGTATACACGGAAGCACGTCTGGCGGGGACAAAAAAAGCCTCCGTGCAATCACGGAGGCTTTATTGTTTTCTGGTGGGCCATCAGGGACTCGAACCCCGAACCAACTGATTAAGAGTCAGCTGCTCTACCAATTGAGCTAATGACCCGCAACGCCTTGCGTGAAAAGAGTTCTACGCGACAGCCCCGCTTCTGTCAAGACCATTGCGCCCAGAATTTTTTATTTCCCCCTGCGTTTTTTCTCGCTGATCAGAACGCCCGCCACGATGCAGGCCGCGCCCAGCAGGGCGGGGAGGGGCAGGCGGTCGCCCGTGAGGCGTCCGAACACGCCGCCCCAGACAGGTTCGCTGGCATAGATGAGCGTCGCGCGGGTCGGCGAGACGGATCGCTGCGCCCAGTTCATGGTCAGCTGGATGAGGGCCGTGACAAGGCCCAGCCCCGCCGCAAGGGCAAGCGCCAGGGAAAGATGGGCGGCGGGGAGCTCCTCACCCGCCACAGGCAGGAGAAGAAGGGAAAGCAGCGCCGCCGTCAGAAGCTGCGTGAAGGTGACGCACGGAAGCTGTACCCGTCCGGCGAAAAAGCCGATGAGGACGATTTCCCCGGCAAACACCACGGCGCCGCACAGTGTCGCCACATCCCCCCGTCCGGGAAGGCCGCCGGCATTGCCCGGCCCGGCCATGAGCAGCAGCCCCGCAAACGCGAGGGAAACCCCGATCCAGTTCATGAGCGACGGGGGACGCCGCAGAAACAGCCACTGCATGAGCGGCACGAGCGGCACATAGAGCGCGGTGAGAAAGGCCGAACGGCTGCTGCTGATGGTCTGAAGGCCGTATGTCTGCAAAAAGTAGCCGAGAAAGGCCACGACCCCGATGCAGATGCCCGCGAAGACGTCGTGCGGCGCGGCCTCGCGCAGGGCTTTGCGGAAACAGATGCCCAGCGCCAGCGCCGCGAAGAGGAAGCGGCAGCCCACAAAGAAAAACGGGCCGCAGATCGTCAGCGCGAAGTGGATGAGGGGAAAGGTGCCGCCCCAAAACATGGTGATGGCAAGAAGGGCCAGTTCCTGACGGCGAAACGGTGGGAAAGAGAGGCGCGGCATGGGAAAAAACCTCCGTGAAACGGCGCGGGGCGCGGAAGTCGTTGTGGTGGAAGGAGTTCTAGGGAATTTGCCTTCCTGACGCAAGCGTTCCCGCCGTACCGCCGCGCGCGATCCCCTTTGGCAACGCCCACGGGTTCTGCTACACTGCCTCCATGAACAGCGTTGCCTTTTCTTCCTGCGCCGGTATTCTGCGCCATCTTGAGGGGCGCGGCTTCTTCCACATGGATCTGTCCCTGGATCGTATGGAGGCCGCGCTGCGTGGCCTGGGGCTGACGCGCCCCCCCTTTCTGGTGGCGCAGGTGCTGGGTACCAATGGCAAGGGATCCACATCCGCCTTTCTTTCCTCGCTGGCCCGCGCGCACGGGCACAGGGTCGGCTTGTACACCTCGCCCCATTTCCTTCTGCCGGAGGAACGGATACGCATCGACGGGCGGCCGCTGCCCTGCGCCTCGTGGGTGGATGCCGCCAACGAGGTTGTCCGCCACGGCCCGGATCTGACGTATTTTGAGTTTCTGACGGTGCTGGCCGTAGCGCTGTTTGCGCGGGCGGGCGTCTCTCTGGCGGTTATGGAAGCCGGGCTAGGCGGCCGGTACGATGCGACGACGGCCCTTGCGGCCGATGTGCTGGCCTATGCGCCCATTGCCAAGGATCACGCGGCCGTTCTGGGGCCGACGCTGCGCCGCATCGCGGCGGACAAAGCCGCGGCCATCCGTTCGGCCGCGCCCGTGTTCAGCGCGCCGCAATTCCCTGACGCCGGGGAAGAACTCCGCGCCGCCGCGCAACGGCGGAAGGCGCCGCTGACGTTTGTCCCGCCGCTGGAGGGCGACGCGCCGCTGGGGCTTGCGGGGGCGCATCAGCGCGTCAACGCCGGGCTGGCGCTGGCCGTGTGGAAAGAGCTTGCGCCGCGTCTCGGTTCCCCGTGCGGCGACGCCGCCGCCCAGGCGCGCGGCCTCGCGTCGGCCTTTGTTCCCGGGCGTCTCCAGTGGGCGGAAGGAGCCCGTATGCCCGGCGACGGCCTCCCTCTGCCACCGCTGCTGCTCGACGGCGCGCACAACGCGCACGGCGTGCGGTCGCTGGTGGGCCACCTGCGGGAGCGCGGCCTGCGCCCTCGCGCGGTGATCTATTCCTGCCTTGGCGACAAGGAATGGCGGCCCGCCGTGGCCCTGCTGCGCAGGCAGGTGGAGGACGCGCCGTTTCTCGTGCCCGGTCTCCACAACGGGCGCGCCGCCAGCGCCGGGGAGGTGGCCCGTTTCCTCAACGGCTGCGCGCCCGGCACGGCCTCCGTTGTGGACGGCGTGCCGGACGCCCTCCGCCGTGCCGCCGCCGTGCCGCCGTCCCACGCCGCCGGGCCCGCGCGGGATCCCGTCCTGATCTGCGGGTCGCTGTATCTTCTGTCCGAAGTCTATGCCTGTCTGCCCTGCCTGCTGGACGGCGGCACGGCAGGGGAGGCCGTTCCCCGGAGATAGCGTCATGTGCCGCGATGCGGAAAACCCTGGTCAGGAGGTGAGCCTATGAAAGCGGACAGAGAACCCCTTTTTCGGGCCTTGCCCGCGATGGACGCCGCGCTGGCGGCGGCCGTCGGGGAGGATGCCCTGCTGGAGGCCGCGCCGCGTCCGCTGCTGCGGGATGCGCTGACGGCCTTCTGGGATGCCGTGCGGCGGGATATCCGGGAAGGGCGCGTCCACAGCGTGGACGAGGTGACGCTGGAAGCCTGCCTGCCGCGTATGCTGGCCTGCGCCCGGTCGGCGGTCGCGCCGCGCCTGCGGCGGGTGATCAATGCGACGGGCGTCGTGATCCATACCAATATGGGCCGTTCGGTGCTGGCGGAAGAGGCCGTCGGGGCGCTGCTGACGGCGGCCGGAGGCTATTGCAGTCTGGAGCTGGATTTGCGGACGGGCGGACGCGGAAGCCGCCACAGCCTGTGCGAACCGCTGCTTTGCCGCCTGACCGGCGCGGAAGCGGCGCTGGTGGTGAACAACAACGCCGCCGCCGTGCTGCTGCTGCTGGACACCTTCTGCAAGGGGGGCGAGGTTGCCGTCTCGCGCGGCGAACTGGTGGAAATCGGCGGCGGTTTCCGCATCCCCGAGGTCATGGCACGGAGCGGCGCGGTCCTGCGGGAGGTCGGCACGACAAACCGCACGCATGTGCGGGACTACGAACGGGCCATCGGCGAGCAGACGCGCGCGCTCATGCGTGTGCATACCTCCAACTACCGCATCGTGGGCTTTCATGCGGCGGTCGCGCCGGAAGAGCTGGTGGCGCTGGGGCGGCGGCACGGCGTGCCGGTGTTCGAGGATGTGGGCAGCGGCAGCCTGACGGATTTCAGCGCCGTGGGCCTGCCCAACGAACCGACGGTACAGGGCCTGATCGCCGCCGGGCTGGACGTGGTGGCCTTTTCCGGCGACAAGGTGCTGGGCGGCCCGCAGGCGGGCATTCTTGCCGGCCGCGCGGACATGATCGCCCGCATGAGGGAAAATCCGCTCACCCGCGCCCTGCGGTGCGACAAGTTTTCCCTGGCCGCGCTGGAGGCGACGTTGCGCCTGTATGGCGATCCGGATCTGGCGCGGCGGCGCATTCCGACCCTGCGTATGCTGTGCATGGGGCCGGAGGCGCTGGCCCGGGCCGCCCGCGCCCTGGCACACCGTCTGCGCCGGGCCCTTGGCGCGGTGTGCGCCGTGCGTGTGCGTCCGGACGTGTCCCGCGTGGGCGGCGGCGCGTTTCCTGAGTGCGATCTGCCCACCTCGCTGGTGTGTCTGACGCCGGGGGAAGACGCGCCCCTGAGCGCCGCCGGTCTCCGTCAGGCCCTGCTCGCCACGTCGCCGCCGCTGATCGGCCGCCTTGAGGGCGGCGCGTTCTGCCTTGATCCCCGAACCCTGTTGCCGCGCGATGGCGCGGACATCGCCGCCCTGCTGTCCGCGCTGCTGCGTCCCTGAGCGGAGTGCGTCGCGCCGGGGGAATGCCGGGGAGGGCCGTAGAGGGCCGGGGATGGCGTGTTCCCCGGCGGTGGCGGCCCTGTGCCGTGGCGTGTTCCCTGTGCGGCCGCGTTCCGAAAAAAGAAGGATTGTTCCCTATGAGTACGAAAACGTCTTCTCTGGTCTATGAGCCTGTCAGCGCCTGGGATGCCTACGCGACGCCAACCCGCCGCCGGCAGGTTGGCGCGCTGGCGCGGCGCTATGTCGATTTCCTGTCCGCCTGCAAGACGGAGCGGGAGACCATCGCCTATGTGCGGGAGCGGCTGGCCGAAGCGGGCTTCGGTGAGGATTTCCGCAAGGCGTCCGTCATGCGTTCCCTGCGGGGGAAATGTCTTTTTGCCGCGCGGAAGGGGCGGAGCACGCTGGCTTCCGGCGTGCGCCTCATCGCCGCCCATGCCGACAGCCCGCGCCTTGACCTCAAACAGCGCCCCCTTGTGGAACAGGCGGAGGTGGTGCAGGGCAAGACGCACTATTACGGCGGCATCCGCAAATATCAGTGGCTGGCCCGTCCGCTGGCCCTGCACGGCGTCGCCGTTCTTGAAAACGGCACGTCCGTGCCTGTCCGCATCGGCGAAAAGCCCGACGAGCCCGTGTTCACCATTGCCGATCTCCTGCCCCATCTGGCGCAGAAACAGTCCGGACAGAAGGTGAGCGAGGCCTTTGAGGGGGAAAAGCTCAATGTCATTCTCGGCCACAGCCCGGCGGCCGCCGCCGCGTCTTCCAGAAAGGCCGCCGCCAGTGACGATCCCCTCAAGGCCCATGTGCTTCAGGCGCTTCATGAGCGGTACGGCATCCGGGAAGAGGATCTGATCACCGCTGAGATACAGGCCGTGCCCGCCGGGCCAGCCCGCTTTGTCGGCCTCGACAGCGGGCTGATCGGCGGCTACGGGCAGGACGACCGCATCTGCGTCTTTGCCGCGCTGGAAGCCCTGACGTCGGCCCGCGCCACCGCCAGCGGCCAGACAATGGCCGTCGTCTTCTGGGACAAGGAGGAAATCGGTTCCGACGGCGCCACCGGCGCGTCCTCCCGTTTCCTTCAGTACTGCGTGGAAGACATGGTGCGCGCATGGGCCCCGGCCATCCCCGCGTCGCGGGTCTTTCTGCGGACAAAGGCCCTCTCCGCCGACGTGACGGCCGCCCTTGATCCGGATTTCCCCGAAGTCCATGAAAAACAGAATGCCGCCCGGCTGGGGTACGGGCCCTGCTTCGCCAAGTTCACCGGTTCGCGCGGCAAATATGGCGCCAGCGAGGCCGACGCCGAATTTTTCGCGGAGCTGCGCGGTCTGTGCAACAAAAGGAAGATTCCGTGGCAGGTTGCCGAACTCGGCAAGGTCGACACGGGCGGCGGCGGCACCGTGGCGCTGTTCCTTGCGGCCTACGGCATGGAGGTCATTGACTTCGGCCCCGCGCTGCTCTCCATGCACAGCCCCTTTGAGCTTGCCAGCGCCGTGGATCTCTGCGCCACCGTCGACGCCTACCGCGCCTTTCTGGAAGGATGACAGGCCCCTGACGGAGGAGGCCGACGAGGCCGACGCCGTGGGATGGAAAACCATCCCGCGGCGTTTTTTTTTTGACGGCTTCACGCCCCGACGGCTTCACGCCACGGGGAAGGCGGCGGAACAGCGCGCCAGAACAGGGCGCCGGGCGCGGTCACCGCGTGGCGACGCGGATGAATTCCAGCATCAGGCGCAGCTTTGGGGCGGGGAGGCGTTTGAGCTCCCGGACAAGGGAGGCGGAAATTTTTGCAGGGTCGTGGAGCGTGTTCTGGAAATCGAGCAGCTCCACAAGGCTTATCTCAAAGGCCCCGGCCAGCCGCTCAAGGCTGGAAAGCGTGGGGTTGGCCGCCCGGCGTTCTATGTCCCGGATGAGCGTCAGGGAGATGCCCGTCTGCCGGGCCAGCTCCTCCTGTGAGAGGCCCGCCTGTTTTCTTCTGTTTTTCACATGGGTTGCCAGATCCTCAATGACGCTTGACATGGGGCGCTCCTTTCCGGTGTGTAGCAAATCCGGCGGAGGGCGGGCAACGTCAATAAAATGGATGTTTCTGAGGAAAAAATTTCCTTTGACGGATGTTGTAAAAAATAAAAACAAAAATTTCAATAAGATAGAAAATGTGGCATGTTTTTCGCAAAGAGAGGGCAGGAACGGCAACATCTGTTGACGCACAGCGCGTCGATCGATGCGCATAACTATCCTTACGCAGTGAGAGAAGGGGAAAAACCATGTCGCTCGTTATCAATCACAACTCCATGTCCGCCAATGTGGCGCGCAACCTGAATTCGCAC
>CAKTDV010000024.1 GCA_934546745.1 uncultured Desulfovibrio sp.
GCATCAGAGATGTCATGGCGGCGTTGAGGATTCGTCATAAGCACATCCTTGCAGAATTGATGCGCTTTGCATAACATGAATCTCGTGTAAACACTGCCTAGTCCATGCCTGGCCGGGGAAATTCAATAAAATCACCCAAGAAGGTTAAACAGCCGTAACGGCAACGCCTCACGCATGGGCCAGCACCTCAACGGCGTACTGGTTCAAGCTCTTCCCCGCTTCCCGCGCCCGCATGGCAAGCCGGGCATGGAGTTCAGGGTCAAGGCGAAGAACAAACTTGCCGGAATAAGGCTTGTCTGGCTGCTTTCCAGTGGCGGCACAATCGGAAAGGTAATCGTCAACGGCGTTCTGAAACGCCCGCCGCATCTCTGAAACGCTTTCCCCTTCATAAGATATGATGTCGTCTATGCCAGCCAGACGCCCAAACAGGCAGCCGTCTTCCTCGCTGTATTCCACAGTTCCCGTATACCCCTTGTATCGCATCAGGTTCTTCATGGTTTCACCCCTATTTTCTCAAAAAATTCCCGTGCCAGGGCAATTTGATATGCCCGTGCCGTCTTGGGATTATGCGGCCTATGGAACGCTACGACCTTCCCTTGATAATCAAATTTAACGCGGGAGCCGCTTCCCTCCCTGAACGTTGCGCCAACGGCAATAAACAAGGCTTCGATGTCAGCCCACAGCAAACCGGCAGGCGGCGGCGTTGTGTAGATTGCCCGAAGCGTCTTTCTATGCTTGTTATTCATACTGGACATAGTATCATTTAATAGTATCAAGTCAACGTCGCGCAACGGTCGCCCCGGCCTTCAGCCCGTCCAGATAATCCGCCCAAGCCTGCATCATGCGGCGGCGCTCCGGCAGGTATTCGGCATGGTTGTAGGCGGCGCGCACGGCGTTCTTTTCGCAGTGGGCAAGCTGGCGCTCTATCCAGTCCCGATTGAATCCCTGTTCATTGAGCAGGATTGAGGCCATAGAGCGGAAGCCGTGAACGGTCATCTCCCCTCTGGCATAGCCCATGCGCCGCAGGGCATTCAGCAGGCCAATGTCAGATAGCGGCCGCGTCGCCGATGCCAGACCGGGGGAGACAAGCCTCCCGCCGCCGTCAGTCAGTTTGTAGGGTCTTTCCTTCGGCTTCGCCATTTTGACGGCGGTATCCGTGAGCTTCTGGGGCATCGGGGGTATCTCCTTTCTGTTTTTCTGGGGGTATTTCTGATACCCCGCAAAAGTACCCCCTTTTTTTGTGGCTGTACATGCACCTTGGCGAACGTTGAAAGACCTCAAAAACGGAGAAAGTCCGCTTGGCTCAAGGCTTTGCGGACTTTCTTGAACTTCATTGAATGCTTGTTTGGCGGAGAGGGTGGGATTCGAACCCACGTACCGGTGATAAGCCGGTAACTCGATTTCGAGTCGAGCGCGTTACGGCCAGCTTCGCTACCTCTCCACAAAGGCGGTGAGAAAATTTTTTTACGCGAAACTCCGAAACTTCGCAAGTTTTTATTTCCAGAGCGGTTTCGTCTTGAAAACGCGGCCGCTCTGGCGGACGTGAAAGGGGCCGCATCGGGGGTGTTCCGGCCTCACGAGGCCGCCGTCGCACTGCTCCGATTATTGATATGCTCCATGATTTCCAGGGCTTCAGGCTGGTTGGGGTTGCCCTGTAGCGCGCGGATGGCGAGTTCCTCGGCCTGCTGGCGTTTGTGCCAGTTCCAGTACATCTTTGCCATGCGTCCGTAGGTGTTGGGGTGTCCGCCAAAGGCGCGCAGCACGCTCTTGTACACGCGCTCCATTTTTTCAAATTCATTGATTTCCGCATAGGCGTTGATGGCGCCCACATAGGCCGCCGATTCCCGCGGATAGCGCGCCATGGACTCCTCATACATTTCTCCCGCCTCGGCATATTGCTTGGCGGCAAAAAGAATTTTTGCGATCTGTATGTGCAGGCCTTTTTCGTTGCCGAATTCTTCGGCCGCCCGTTTGAGGAAGGCGCGCCCCTTGCCCAGCTGACCCTGCTGCAACAGCTGAATGCCTGTCTGTATCAGGGTTTTCTTGCGTTCCGCCTTTGCTTCCTGCGCGGACTGCTGGGCGTTTTCCACTTCCTGTTGCAGGATGCGCGCAAGACCGTCAAGCACGGCGGCAACGGCCTGCGCCTTGGCATGTTCGAATTTGATTTGACGGGGGCGCCCCGTATTTTGTGGATCAAGCAGATGCTGTAAGGATTGGTGTCGCGTCAGCGTGTGCAGAAAATCGTCTATCTGAATTTCGACTTCCGCGCGGGCCGAACGCATCAATTTGACGCTGGCGTACTGGCGCATGGCCGAAGCCATGGCGTGCAGAGCACGTTGGACTTCTTCCCGCCGCAGGTAGCCGTTGGCGCGGGCGATATTTTCACGCAGTTCTTTGGGAGGCGTTGTCAGCATGCTTGTTGTTCCGTTGTCTGCCAGTGTTTGAGCACTTCGGATGCCTGCTCGCGCAGAATGCTTGCAACAGTCTCGGGCAGGAGAAAATCCGTGCTGCGTCCAGCCAGCCAGCGCCGGCGAATATCGGAGGCACTGACGGGCAACCAAGGTATATGCAAAAAATGAACCAGTCCGAAAGTCTGACGCTCCGTATCCGAGGCTGCTTTGAAAATACGGAAGCTTGCGCCGTCCGTGAACAGGGGCTGAACGGTTTCGGCTTCCGGCCAGAGGCGGCGCGTGGAGGCGCGCACACCGGCGTCCGCGGCGCGGGTACGCGGCACGACAATCAGGTGGCAGAGTTCCGGCAGGCGGTGGCCGTGATACCAGCTGTCCAGCAGCTCATAATCCTGGCTGCCCAGGATGAAGAAAATCGTTTCGCCGGGATGCGCTTCCCGCAGGTGGCACAGCGTGTTCCATGTGTAGGATGGGCCGCGGCGGAGACTCTCGCGGCGATCGCAGGCCATGCCCGGCAGACGCCCGGTGACGCTCTCGATCATGCGCGCGCGGAGCTCGAAAGGCAGCAGGCCCGCGGCGTCTTTGTGAGGAGGCGTGGCGCAGGGCAGAAAGGAAAGCTGACTGATGCGGCCGCCAAGGGCCTCCCTCACTTCTATGGCCAGACGGAAATGTCCTATGTGGGGCGGATTGAAGCTGCCGCCGAGAAAGGCGCGTCCTCCGGCGATGCTGGCTCCGCGCGCGGAACTCATTTATTCGCGCACCTGCCCTTGTCCCATGACGACAAATTTTGTGGATGTCAATTCGCGTACGCCCATAGGACCATAGGCATGCAGCTTGGAAGTGGAGATGCCGATTTCCGCGCCGAGCCCCAGCTGCCCGCCGTCATTGAAGCGGGTGGAGGCGTTGACGGCAACCATGGAAGCGTCGGCTTCGCGCAGGAAGCGCATGGCAAGGTTGTGGTTGGCCGTGCAGATGATTTCCGTGTGGTTGGAGCCGTAACGGGCGATATGTTCCAGCGCGGCGTCCATACCGTCGACAACGCGCACGGCCAGAATCAGCGCGTGATATTCGGCGCCCCAGTCGTCTTCGCCCGCGGGCAGCGCGGCCGGTCCCAGCAGCGGCAGCGCGCGCGGGCAGGCCCGGAACTGGACGCCCGCCCCGCCGAGGCGATCCGCCACCCGTCGCAGAAAAGGCCCGGCAATGGATGCCTGCACCAGAAGGCATTCCAACGCATTGCACACGCCGGGACGCTGTACCTTGGCGTTGTAAAGAATTTCCAGCGCCTGATCCTGATCGGCGCTTTCTTCCACAAAGGCGTGGCAGACCCCTTTGTAGTGCTTGAGTACGGGCATGGTCGCCGCTTCCTGTACGGCGCGCACCAGTCCTTCCCCACCTCGGGGAATCATGACGTCGATGAATCTGTCCAGTTTGCAGAGCTCTGTGACGGCGGCATGATCCGTCGTTGTCACAAGCTGCGCCGCGCTGGCGGGCAGTTGCGCCTCTTCCAGCGCGCGGGAGAGCAGGCCCGCCAGAGCGATGTTGGATTGCAGGGCTTCGCTGCCGCCGCGCAGGATAACGGCGTTGCCCGCCTTGAGGCAGAGGATGGCCGCGTCAATGGTGACGTTGGGGCGCGCCTCGTATATCATGGCGACGACGCCCAGCGGGACGCGCATCCGGCCTACCAGAAGTCCGTTGGGGCGCTGCCACTGGGATTCCGTGACGCCTACGGGATCATCCATGCTGGCGACATGACGGCAGGCGTGGGCCATTTCGGCGATAATGCCAGGCGTCAGGCGCAGACGGTCGCGGCGGGGTGCGTCCATGCCGCGGGCGTCGGCCTTTTCCAGATCGCGGGCGTTGGCGGCCAGCAGGTGTTCCCGCTCCTGTTCCAACAGGGCGGCAAGGCCGTGAAGGAAGCGCTCCTTGGTTACGGGGCTCGCCTTGGCCATCAGGCGGGAGGCCTCTTTGGCCCTTGCCCCGATACGGGAGATTTCGTGCGCCGGCATCATGGCAGCTCCTCAAAAAACAGAATACGGGCGATATGCTACCTGCAAGGCGCGTCGTTGACAAGGCTTTGTTTTTTCCCCGGTGAAAAAATGGCCCGCGGGCTTTTTCTTTGACAGGGTACGGCCTCTTGCCATAAATAAACGTATTTCCTCCGTCTGTCCGTGGAACAGGAGGAAACGACGTTTTTTCCCGAAGGAGTGTGCTTCATGATGCAACGTCCTGCGCCGTCTGGGGCGGTAAACCCGACGCTGCTGGGGGATCTCAAGACCGAGGTCAGCGCCGAGAGCGCGCCTCTGCTCCAGTTTCTTGTCGCCAACAGCAAAGCCATCGCCGTTGCCGTTCTGCTGTTGCTGATCGCGCTTGCCGGGACGGGCATATGGCGATGGCATGCCGCATCCAGGGCGGAAGAGGCGCTGGCCGCGCTGGCGAAGGCCAGGCTGACGGCCTCGGAAGCGGATCGCGTGAAGGCTCTGGCCACGCTGGCGGAGACGACCCCTGAGGAATTCCGCTACGGCGTTCTGAGCGCGCTGGCGCGGAGCGCCGCGGAGGCCGGCGATCTGGATCGCGCGGCCTTGGCCTATGGCGAGGCGGCGCGGCTGGACAGGGGCGGCCCCATGGGGCTTGCCGCGGAACTGGCGCGGGCGGGCATTCTGCTGCGGGCGGGCAGGGGGGAAGACGCCCTGACGCTGCTGCGGGAGCTGGAAGGCGCTCTGCCCGAGGAATCCCGTCAGGAGCTGCTGCCGCTCGTGGCCGATGCCGCGGAACTGGCCGGAAAGAAGGATGTGGCGGCGGCGGCCTACGCCAGGCTTGGCGAGGCGAACCCCGGCGAGGACGGCGCTTTTTACCGTGCCCGAGCCGCGGAACTCGGCGGGAAATAGCGGAAGAGACATGCCGCGCCGTTACATCCGCCGGATGCGCGGGACGGTCGCGGGGTGAAACATTTGCACAGGGCGCCTTGCAAGAGGCGCCTTGCGGAGGAACCATGAGCAAGCATCCCCTGTTGACGGGCGGGCGCGGCGAGCGCCATCTTTTGCTGGGCAACGAAGCCATTGTGCGCGGCGCGCTGGAGGCGGGAGTTTCCTTTGTCTCCTGCTATCCGGGAACGCCTTCGTCCGAAGTGCCGGACACCTTCCGCAAACTGGGGAGCGACAGGTATGTGCTGGAGTATTCCGTCAATGAGAAGGTTGCGCTGGAGGTAGCTGCGGGGGCCGCCCTTGCGGGAGGAATGGCGCTCGTCACCATGAAGCATGTCGGCGTGAACGTTGCCGCCGACCCCCTGTTCACGGCGGCCTATTCCGGCCTGCCCGGCGGGCTGGTGCTGCTGAGCGCCGATGATCCCGGTTGTCACGCCAGCCAGAACGAGCAGGACAACCGCCACTATGCCCGCGCGGCTTCGCTGCCCTGCCTTGAGCCGGCGTCCGCCGCCGAGGCCAGGGAAATGACGCTGGAAGCCTTCCGCATGGCGCGGGAACTGCAACAGCCCGTCATGCTGCGCACAACGACGCGCGTGAACCATATGCGCGGCGCGGTGGAGTTCGGAGAACTGGCGGCGGAGCGTCCGCTGGAGCCCTTCGCACGTCAGCCCGGCCGTTTTGTGGCCGTACCGGCCACGGCGCGCGTCCGCCATCGCGCGCTGGTGGAAGCCATGGGGAAAGCCCGGGAGTTTGCCGACGGCAGCCGTTTTACCACGGAGTACGGCGATCCCGCCGTGCGTACCGGCGTTGTCGTCAGCGGCGTGTCGCGCAACTATCTGGCCGATGCGCTGGTGACAGGCGGGTGGACGGGCCGTGTGCGTGTGCTGGAACTGGGCATGACCTGGCCGTTGCCGGAGAAAAGGCTGCTTGATTTCCTTTCTTCCTGCGATCGCGTGCTGGTGCTGGAAGAGGGGGATCCGCTGCTGGAGACCGGCGTTCGCGCTCTGGCGCAGCGGCATGGCCGCGCCGTCAGGATAGAAGGCAAGGACGATCTGCTGACAGAGCAGGGGGAATACTCGACGGCGTTGCTGCTGCGCCGCCTTGCCCGCTATCTTGACTGCCCCTGTCCCGCGCTGTCTCCGGCGGCCCCCGCCGGGGAAGGGCTGCCCAACAGGCCGCCGAATCTGTGCGCGGGCTGTTCGCATCGCGCCGTCTATTACGCCGTGCGGCAGGTGTTCGGCGACAGCGCCTACTATTCCAGCGATATCGGCTGCTACACGCTGGGCGTTCTGCCGCCGTTGCGCGCGGCGGATTTCCTCATTTGCATGGGGTCTTCCCTTTCCACAGGAAGCGGATTTGCCAGAATTTCCGGCAAGCCTGTGGTTGCCTTCATCGGCGATTCGACCTTTTTCCATTCCGGTATGACCGGTCTGGCAAACGCGCTTTTCAATAAACACGATTTGATGGTCGTCATTCTTGACAACGGCACCACGGCCATGACCGGGCATCAGCCCAATCCGGGCATGGCGCAGGAGGTCCTGGGCGACGGCGCGCTGCATCTTGATATCGAAGCCGTCGTGCGTGGACTGGGTGTGACGCAGTTCGCCAGGGTGAAAGCCTTCAATCTGAAGGGCGTTATGGCGGCTCTTGAGGAACTGAAGGAGAAGAAGGGCGTGCGCGTCCTGCTGGCCGAGGAGCCGTGCGCCCTGTATGCGAGACGGCAGTTCAGAAAGGGCGTGAAGCAGGTGGCCGAAGTCAGGGAGCAGGGCGAGGATGCCCGGCGCTGTCTGGATACCCTGGCCTGTCCGGCCTTTTACCGTGACGGCGACAGCATCGCCGTGGATGAAAGCCTCTGCTCGGGCTGCATGGTTTGCCTGCAGGTGGCTCCCAAAGCCTTCAAGGCCCGCAAACGCGTTTAGATGCGGCAGAGAGAGGAACGTATGAGCGAAACGACGCAACAACGTATGCGGATTTATTTTACCGGCGTGGGCGGCCAGGGAACCCTGACGGCGACGACGCTGCTGTCGCGGGCCGCTCTGGACGCCGGACTGGATCTGGTCGCCGGCGAGGTGCACGGCATGGCCCAGCGCGGCGGCGTTGTGGAATCCGTGCTTCTGCTGGGCGGCTGGCGATCGCCAAAGCTCGATCCGGGAGAGGCCGATGTCATTCTTGGTTTTGAACCGCTGGAGACACTGCGGGGCCTGCCCTATCTGCGTCCGGGGGGGGCCGTCTTTTCCAGCCGGGATCCCCTGCCGCCGGTAAGCGTTTCTCTGGGGAACGCGCTGTATCCTGACATGGCGGACATTGAGAGCAGGGTGCGCGCCGCCGCCGGGCTGTGCCGCTTTCTTCCCTGCCGGGATCTGGGAATGCGGGCCGGATCCGTGCAAAGCGGCAACACGGCGCTTCTGGCGGCCGTCTGCGCTTCGGGCATCCTGCCTTTCGGGGTGGATGCGCTGGAAGCCGCCATCAAAAAATACCTGCCGGCAAAAATACAGGAAGTAAATCTGAAAGCCCTCGCTCTCGGCGTGCAGGCTTTCGGGGAATAAGCCCAGCCAGAGGGAAATGCCACAAGGCCCCCCCAGGCCGGAAAAAGCCGGTTGGGGGGGCTTTTTCTTTTTCAGGAAATCGTCTATAGAAACGGTTTCTACCCGTTATCACACTCAGCATGGGGGATGCGCATGAACAGATGGATCCGCGGCCTCGCCATCGCGGCGATGGCGCTGCTCCTTCCGGCTTACGCCCAGAGCGCCGGCATCAAGATCGGCCTTATGTGCCCGCTGACGGGCAAATGGGCTTCGGAAGGGCGGGATATGAAAAATATCGTGGAATTGCTGGTGGAAAAAACCAACGCCGCCGGCGGCGTCAACGGCAACAGCATTGAGCTGGCCGTTGAGGATGACGCGGGCGATCCGCGCACAGCCGCGCTGGCGGCCCAGAAGCTGGCGTCCGCCGGCGTGGTGGCCGTCATCGGCACCTATGGATCCGCCGTGACGGAAGCCAGCCAGAATATTCTGGATGAAGCGGGCATTGTGCAAATCGGCACAGGCTCCACCAGCGTGCGCCTGACGGAAAAGGGCTTGCCCCTGTTTTTCCGCACCTGCCCTCGCGATGATGCCCAGGGCAAGGCCGCTGCCGCCGTCATCGTCAAGGGCGGTTTCAAACGGGCGGCGCTGCTGCACGACAATTCCTCCTATTCCAGGGGACTTGCGGAGGAATCGCGGGCGCTGCTGGAAAAGGCGGGCGTGACCATCGTGTATTACGACGCGCTGACGCCGGGGGAGCAGGACTATACGGCAATTCTGACCAAGCTCAAGTCCACCTCGCCGGATATCCTGTTCTTTACCGGCTACTATCCTGAGACCGGCATGCTGCTTCGCCAGAAAAAGGAATTGGGGTGGTCTGTGCCCATGATGGGCGGCGATGCCGCCAACCATCAGGATCTTGTGAAGATCGCCGGAAAAGAGGCCGCGGCGGGGTACTTCTTCATCAGCCCGCCGCTGCCGCAGGATATCGATACGCCGGAGGCGGAACAGTTCCTCAGGGATTTCAGGGAAAAGTATCAGACCTTGCCCGTATCCGTGTGGGCCGTGCTGGCGGGCGACGCCTACAAGGCGCTGGAAGCGGCCTTTGCCGGGGGCAATGTGGAGGCCGAAGCCATCGCCGGGTGGCTCAAGCGGCAGAAGGATCTTCCTGGGCTGACAGGCGCTCTTGGGTTTGACGCCAAGGGCGATCGCGTGGGAGAATTCTACCGTACATACAAGGTGAATGCCGACGGCGCGTTTCTTTTGCAGCCCCGCTAACCATTGCCGGATCTGGAAAAGCCGGGCGGCGGGAGCCGCCCGGCTTTGTGTGCCTCCCGGATTTTCCCGTCGAATTTTCCGCGTGTGCCCTACCGCAACGCACGCTCCGGGCGCTTGCCCGGAACAGTGACAGCGCCTCCGGCGCTTCATCGGATACGCTATGGAACAGTTTTTTCAGCAGCTGCTCAACGGACTTGCCGTTGGCGGTATCTATGCGCTGGTGGCGCTGGGGTACACCATGGTTTACGGTGTGCTCAAGCTCATCAATTTCGCGCATGGCGATCTTTTCACCATTGGCGCCTATCTGGGGCTGACGCTGCTGGTGAGTGGCGGCCTTGCGGGCAGCCTGCCGCCGTTGCTGGCCGTTCCGCTGGTTTTCTTCATGGTCGGCCTGCTGGTGGCGCTTATTGGCTGTGCGCTGGAGCGTGTCGCATACCGTCCTCTGCGCAAGGCCGGGCGTCTCTCCGCCGTCGTGTCCGCCCTGGGGGCCTCCATTTTTTTCCAGAATGCCGTCATGCTGGCATATGGCGCGCGCCCCTATGTCTATCCCAACAGCCTGCGTCCCGATTTCACCATTGACATTTTTGGCTACGCCCTCCCCGGCGTGCGCGTTATGGTCATCGCGGCGACGGTGGCCCTCATGATCGCGCTCTGGGCCTTTATCCAGAAAACCCGCATGGGGGCGGCCGTGCGCGCCGTCGCCATCGATCAGGGGGCGGCCCGCCTCATGGGTATCAACGTCAATCGCATTATCTCGCTGGTTTTTCTTATCGGGCCGGGACTCGGCGGCATGGCCGGTCTGCTGGTCGGCCTGTATTACGGCAAGATTGATTTCACCATGGGCTGGACCTATGGCCTGAAGGCCTTTACCGCCGCCATTCTTGGCGGAATCGGCAATATCCCCGGCGCCATGCTGGGGGGGCTGCTGCTCGGCGTCGTCGAGGCGCTGGCCGCCACCTACATTGCCTTTGCCTGGAAGGACGCCGTGGCGTTCTGTGTGCTGATTCTCATTCTCATCATCCGGCCTACGGGTATTCTCGGTGAAAGGACGGCCGACAAACTATGATTGCCCCCGCCGCTTTTCCGCGTGACCGGCGAGGCCGCCTGTTTTCCTGCCTGTTGCTGGGAGCCGCGATCTGCATCCTTCCTTTTTTCTGCAATGCCTACTGGCTGGACGTGTGTGTCAGCATCGGTCTTTATGCCCTGCTGGCGCTTTCGCTGAATCCCATCCTGGGGCAGGCCGGCATTTTTCATATGGGCCATGCCGCCTTTTTCGGCGTGGGCGCCTATACCACGGCCATTCTCAATACGCTGTATCACATTCCCGTACTCTGGCTCATGCCTGTATCGGGGGCCGTGGCGGCGTTGTTCGCCCTGCTTGTGGCGCGTCCCATTATCCACCTGCGCGGCGATTACCTGCTGATTGTGACCATCGGCATTGTGGAAATCGTCCGTATTGCCCTGATCAACGACATAGGCGGCATCACTGGCGGTTCCAACGGCATATTTGGCATCAGCCGTCCCCAGATTCTCGGCTTCCGTATTTACAAGAGCCTGCATTTTTACTGGCTTGTGTGGGGTATGGTCGGCCTCACGCTGCTCTTGTTCTATGGACTGTGGCACTCCCGCGTGGGCCGCGCGCTCAACTATATCAAAGCCGACGATGTGGCCGCCGAAGGCTGTGGCGTCAACGTCGCCTTCCACAAGCTGGGAGCGTTTGTGCTGGGGGCGTTCTGGGCCGGCATGGCCGGAACGCTCTACGCCGCGAAAATGTCCACCATCACGCCGGAATCGTTTAATTTCATGGAATCTGTCATTATTTTCGCCGTGGTCATTCTGTCGGGTGGCAGTCAGCTGGGCGTGCTGATCAGCGCCTTTCTCTTTATTGGCCTGCCGGAGCTGCTGCGCGAATTTTCCGATGCGCGCATGCTGATCTTTGGTCTTGCCATGATGCTGATGATGATCTGGCGGCCACAGGGGCTGCTGCCCTGTCTGCCCCGTCGTTATGCCCGCCCGCCCGCCGGGGGAACGTCTGGGGGAAAGCCCGGGGAGCGTCGTGCATGAGCCTGCTTGAACTGACGGATGTCACCAAGATTTTCGGCGGCCTGCTCGCTGTCAATGAAGTGTCTTTTTCCGTGGAGCGGCAAAGTGTGGTCGGCCTCATCGGCCCCAACGGGGCCGGCAAGACGACGGTCTTCAACTGTATTACCGGCAATTACCGTCCCGAGCGCGGGGCCATTGTCTTTGACGGGCGGGACGTGACCGGCGTGGCGCCGCACCGCCTTGTGGAACAGGGGATTGCGCGCACCTTTCAGAGCATCCGCCTCTTTCCCTCCCTGTCCGCGCTGGAAAATACGCTTGCCGGACGGCATTGCCGCCTGCGTTCCGGCTGGCTGGCATCCATGCTGCATGTGCCGTCGCAACGGCGCGAGGAGCGCGAAGCCGTCCGCCGCTGCATGCGGGAACTGGAATTTGTCGGTCTGGCGGATCTGGCCGGAGAGGCGGCGGGCAGTCTGTCCTACGGCAAACAGCGCCTGCTTGAAATCGCGCGGGCGCTGGCCTCTGATCCTCGCCTGCTTATTCTGGACGAGCCCGCGGGCGGCATGAATGATCAGGAAACCGTGGCGCTGGTGGACACCATTACCGCCATCCGTAACCGGGGCATTACGGTGTTGCTTATCGAGCATGACATGCGTCTGGTGATGCGCATCTGCGAAAAGCTGGTTGTGCTGGAGAACGGCTGCCTTATCGCCCAGGGCGATCCGGAGGCTGTGCGCAGCCATCCCGCCGTTATTGAAGCCTATCTGGGCGTGGAAGACGAGGCCTGGTAAATGTCTCTGTTGTCGCTTTCCGATATCCGTGTGCGTTATGGCAGCGTGGAAGTCCTGCACGGCATCAATCTGCATGTGGAAGAAGGTGAAATCGTCACCATACTGGGCGCCAACGGCGCGGGCAAAAGCACGACGCTTCTGACCATCAGCGGCCTTGTGCGCCCCAGCGCGGGAGAGATTCTTTTCGACGGCAAGGCCTTGCTCAGAATGCCCAGTCACGAGGTCGTCAATCTCGGCATTGCCCAGTCCCCTGAAGGGCGGCGGGTGTTCGGCCCCATGACCGTGCTGGAAAATCTGCGTCTGGGCGCGTTCAGCGTCCGGGATAAACAGGCCGCCGGCCGCACGCTGGAATGGATTTTTGAGCTTTTTCCGCGTCTCCATGAACGCCGCCAGCAGATGGCGGGCACGCTTTCCGGCGGCGAACAGCAGATGCTGGCCATCGGGCGCGCCCTTATGGCGCAGCCGCGTCTGCTTTTGCTGGACGAACCCTCTCTCGGTCTTGCCCCGCTGCTGGTGCGCTCCATCTTTGAAACGGTGCGCAGCATCAACGAACGCGGCGTCACGGTGCTTCTTGTGGAACAGAATGCCCGCGCCGCCCTCAAGCTCGCCGCGCGCGCCTACGTGCTTGAAGTCGGCGTCATGGTCAAAGAGGGCAGGGCCGCCGATTTGCTTGCCGATCCTTCCGTGCGGGAAGCCTATCTTGGCGGATAGAGTGGTTTCAGCCTTAACTACGGCGCTGCTCGCGTCGTATATCAAAGGCCGCCCGAAGGCGGCCTTTTTTTGTTGCCATGAAAATCTGGCAACGATCCGCCGAAGGGCTTTTCAGCCTACGGAGGGGCCTTACCACGGATGGAAGGATTTTTTATATGCGGGAAAATAGAAGTTGACGCCGTGACCCCGTATGCTGTTCCCCTGAACCGCCCAGGATGTCCATGCGTTTGTCGGAATCCACGCACGGTACTGGGGCGGAGCGGCTTTTGTTCAATGACTATGAGGGATGAACAGGAGGTGGGCATGGCATCGCAGGTTTCGGAATTCCGTTTCGGAAACTATTTTTGTGAAAATATCCGTAAAACGGGGAAAAACCCCTGTCGCGTCTTTGCGGGATTTTTTCTCGCATGGTTTCTTTTCATTCTGTTCTGGACCGTGCTGGAGCCCTTCCCCGGCCTGACGCATGACGGTATGGCCGTGCTGGGAATAGTGCTGTGGGCCAGCGTCATGTGGGTCAGCGACGCCATGCCCGTGGGTATTACGGGGATTTCCATCCCTACGCTCCTGCTCGTGACGCGGGCCATACCCTGGCAGGGCGGGAAACCGCCCATGGCAATTATTTTTGCCGGGTTTACCAATCACGTCATCTGGCTGTGTCTTTTTGCCTTCCTGATCGGGGCGGTCATGCAGCTGATCGGCTTGGATCGGCGCATTGCGCTGGGAATTCTGGCGCGTTTTCGCGCATCCAGCGTGTGCCGCGTCATCTGGGGCATGTTCTTTGTCAATATCGTACTGGGCTTTCTTGTGCCGGCGGCCAATGCTCGCGCGGCGACGCTGCTCCCCGTGGTGCAGGGGGTCTGCAACCTGCTGGGGAATACGCCTGAGGAGCGGGAAGCCAAAAAAGCCATCGTCATTCAGTCGCTGGTGTATGGTTCCATGATTTGCGGCATGTTCATCATGACGGCGCACCTGCCGAATATGATTCTGATCGGCCTTTTTGAAAAAGGCGGCTATACAAATATCAATTATTTGAATTGGATGCTGCTTCAGGCTCCCTATCTTGGCATGTTCGCGCTGACGCAGTTCTGGCTGCGCCGCTGTTTTCATACGGATCGGGTGCGTATTGCGGGCGGCGTGGACTCATTGCGTCGCGCCTATGCGGAGCTTGGCCCCATGTCCGCGCCGGAAAAGGTGCTGCTGGGAATTTTCGCCGTGGCCGGGCTGCTGTTCATCACCGGCAAGGGGAGCTTCATTGTTGAGCTGCACCGCTGGCCACTGGGTGTGATTGGCTTGCTGGGTATGTTGCTGCTGTTTGCGCCGGGGGTGATGCCCTGTTCCTGGAAGGCCGTGCAGGAAAAGACCATCTGGGGAACGTTTCTGCTGCTTGGCGGGGCCATGACCATGACGGCGGCCATGAGCCAGTCCGGGCTTGCCCAGTGGCTGGCGGATCATATCCACGCCTGGGTCGTCGGCATGAACTGGTGGCAGACGATTTTCGCGATGATGGTGGGTACGCATATCATCCGTCTGGGTATGCTTTCCAATGTGGCGGCCGTGGCCATGCTGGCTCCTGTCGTTTTCGCCATGGCCCCGCAACTGGGTCTGCATCCTGTGGCCTTTACCATGCTGGTTTGCGATACGGATACCTTCGCCTATATTCTGCCGACGCAGATTACGGCGGCGGTCATCGCTCATGGTACGGACACGTTCTCGTCGGCGGACTATGCCCGCGCGGGTGTGGTTTCCGTTGTTATCGCCATGCTGTACGGCGTCTGTGTCATGGCTCCCTGGTATGCGCTCTGGGGGCTTCCTGTCTGGGATGCGTCCGCGCCGTGGCCGTTTTAGAGCGGCTTCCCTTGAGAATATGACCGCATGTCTTCATTTGTGAACGTTGCGCTAACCCCAATTGGTGGGAACGGAGAAAGGATCATGAGTGTAAATGCCGTTTCGCATACGCGCTCCTTTGCGCCCGCGTCGCTGGATGAGGTGGAAACCGTCATCGTCGATGCCGATCTGCTTATCGTCGGCGGTGGCAATGCCGGATGTTTTGTGGCCGTGGAGGCCGGGAAACTGCGTCCGGATGCCCGCACCGTCATTGTGGAAAAGGCGGAAATCCATCGTTCCGGCGCGTGTTCCGCCGGTATGGATGCCATCAACACCTATATCCCGCCAGATAAGACGCCGGAAGATCTGGTGCGCTGGAGCCGCGCCCAGGTGGGGGGCGGCCCGCTGCGCGAAGACCTGGCCCTGTCCAATGCCCGTGAGCTCAACGAGGCCGTGGAAGACCTGGAGCGCTGGGGCGTACCGTTTCTGCGGGATGAGGAGGGCAGGGTACGTTATCGCGGGAAATGGGATATCTCCATTCATGGCGAGCAGCTCAAGCCGATCATGGCGGAACAGGCCGTCAAGTCCGGGGCGAAGATTTACAACCGCATTGCCGTCACGGCGCTTCTGATGAGCGGCGGCAGGTGCCGCGGGGCTGTCGGATTCGGCGTGCGCGATGGCAAGTGCTATGTTTTCCGGGCGGGGGCTACCGTTGTCAGTACCGGCGGCGCGGGAACGCTCTACAAATCCTATACGGCGGACTCCACGGACAGCGGCGCGCAGATCTGGATGTGTCCCTATTGCGTGGGAAGCGGGTACGCCATGGGCTTCCGCTGCGGCGCGGAGCTGACGAGCCTGGAGCAGCGCTGGGTCGCCACACGCACCAAGGATTTCTGCGGGCCGGTGGACACCATTTCCGTCGGTTACGGCGCTCCCATCGTCAATGCGGCGGGGGAGCGCGTCATGAGCCGCTATGAGGATCTGGGGGGGGATGCCGCGCCGCGCTATATTCGCGCCAACGCTCCCATGGAGGAATGGCTCGCGGGCCGGGGCCCCTGCTATTGCGATACCACCCATCTCAGCCCGGAAAAGGCCAAGGCGATGATGGAAGATTATCTGAACGAGCGGCCATCCTTTGTCCTTTTCCTTGCCAGCCGGGGGCAGGATGTCACCCGTGAGCCCATAGAGATTTTCGGCTCCGACCCCTATATCCTTGGGGGGCACACCGGCGGCGGCTTCTGGGTGGATATGCGGCGTATGACAACTTTGCCCGGTCTGTTCGCCGCCGGGGAAGCGGCGGGCGGCAATCCCAACAAGTTTGTGGGCGGCTGCTGCGCCGAAGGCAAGCTCGCGGCGCGCGGCGCGCTTGCCTATCTGGAGGAAAATACGGATCTGCCGGAGATGGATATGACGGCGGTCGAACGGGAAAAGGCCAGAATATACGCCCCGCTGCTGGAGCGCGACAAAGACGGTGTGCGGCCTGTAGAAATGAAGGAACGCCTGCAACGCCTCATGGACGAGTACGCGGGCGGCGTCAGTCAGTTTTACCGCACCAACGAAGCCCGGCTTGATTATGCCCTGCGTCATATCAAAATGCTGCAATCCCAGTTTCGTTTTCTGCGGGCGGCTGATTTGCATGAACTCATGAGCGCGCATGAGACCATGGACAGGGTGGACGTGGCCGAAGCGGTCGTACATCACCTGAAAGCCCGCAGGGAAACGCGCTGGGCGGGCTGGCAGACGCGGACGGACTATCCGGAACGCAATGATGCCGAATTTGATTGTTTTATTGAATCGAGACGGGACCCTGAAACGGGAGAGGTGTCGACCTTCACCCGCCCCTACGAGCAGTTTCTCCCGGGAGATCGGCGCAAAGGGTAATCTTCCCGCGACCGCGGCGGGGCCGGGCATGGGTAAGATAAGCCGGATGCCGCAAGTCATTCCCGTATCAGCGTTTTACGGCGCGGGGCCGGAAGATTCCCTCCCGTGCCTTCAAGGAGGTGAACGTATGCCACCCAGAATTGATGTACATCGTTGCAACGCCTGTTCCGGCAGAAGCGAAACCCGTTGTGAGGAGGCCTGCCCCGGCGATTTGATGGCGCTGGATCAGGAGCGGCGGAAAGCCTATTGTCGCGCCGTCAATGAGTGCTGGGACTGTATGTCGTGCGTCAAAGCCTGTCCCGCCGGAGCCATCTCGACAAAAATGCCCTATCAGCTGGGCTACTTTTCCGCGCGGTTACGGCCTGTCATGGGGAAAAATTCCATTACCTGGATTTGTCGGGACATTTACGGTAATGAACAGCGGTATCACTATGTGAACCGTCTGCCCGTTGCGGAAAACGGCGAGGACGGGCACAGCCGGAAAGGTTGAGGGGCTGTTCGGGCGATGCCGCCAGAGACGTTGTATTTTTCAAGGTGAAACCGCTCCAGAATGAGGCGGCGGGCGAAAAGAAAGGGGGCCGGAAGGGAATGTGGGGGATTGCCCTGCGCCTTGCCGGCCCCTCTCGCCGTGTGGGGCGATCACGTCTTCGGGGCGAACGTGTTTTCCGCGATCTCCGCGGGAGGGACTGATGGAAAATTTGTGGTTTTTGCGCAGGGAACCTTTTTTTGCCAATCTGCCGGAACTGGAAGCCTTGTTTAGAGCCCGCGCCCGAAGGCTTGAGGTGCGTAAGGGTGACATTATTTTTTTTGAGGGCGAGGCCGGGGACTGCTGTTACTTTCTGCAATCCGGCCTTGTCCAGATTTTTGGCGCCACTGATTCCGGTAAGGAAACAGTCTTTTTCCTGCGCACAGGGGGAGAGATCTTTGGTCTTTCCGAAGTCCTTGCCGCTTCGACGCGCACGGCCAATGCCCAGGCTCTGACTCCCTGCGTCATCTATGCGCTGGCGCACGACCCTTTTGAGGAACTCCTGGCCGCCAATTATCAGTTGGCACGGCGTGTCATTACCATTCTCGGCCGCCGTCTGCGCTATATGGGAAACTGCCTTCGTGGTCAGAGCCGCGACGTGCGGCATCGTCTTTGCCGCCTGCTTATCGCCCTGGCCTACGATACGCTGGAAAATGCCGAGGCATGGTCGTCTCCCTGTTCTCTGCCGCATACGCTTTCGCAGGAACGCATGGCCGCGATGATTGGCTCGACCCAGCCCAGCGTGAGCGCCGCGTTGCGGATGCTGCGGGAGGAAGGATTCATCAGCCTTTGCGGCAGGAAGATCAGGCTGGAGGATCCCCTCCGGTTGTTGCTGCATTTGGAAATGACATCGCCTGCCGGGGACGATGGGGACTCCTGATACGCGTATGGCCTTCTTTTCATGGCAACAAAGGCCGCCCGAAGGCGGCCTTTTTGCTTGTTCCTGTTTTTTCTGAACATGGCCCTGCTACGCCCTGGGAGTATTTGCCTCGATCGCCAGTTGCTCCACCACAGCGTCGCTGTTGAGGCGGGTCTTGTATGTCACGCCCAGAAGTTTGCCGTCCACCCACACCACCTGGGCATCCGCATTGGAGAAGATCCGGGAGAACGGCGGTGTCATGGCGCGCAGCGCCACGGCATCTCCCCTCCGCAGAGGGAAGCCCTTCTGGCTGTGCATCCGCATGCCCGAAATGCTGAGATCCAGGACGGTGCCCTCACAAGTGTTGCCGTGGATATCCGTCAGTCTGAACGTGTGCGTTTCGGTGATGACATGACGGGAATTGCCGCGCCGCTCGCTGCGCATGCCGTCGATCATCTGGCGCAGCTCGTCGGAAAGACGGCGCAGCCGGGAGGCGTGATCTGTCGATTCCTCCATGGTGCGCGTGGCGTCCCGCGCCTGCCGCGCGAAGTCTTCCATCTGCTTCAGCACTTCCGCGCAGGCGTCTGCCTGTTCCGTCGTCACCCTGGCTACGGACTCGATGTCGGTCACGGCCTCGCCGACGACTGTCTGGATGTTGTTCAGGCGCTCGCCGGAACTGTCGGCCAGTTCCGTGGCCTGGCGCGCCAGCGACACCGCCTCCGTGGTGGCCTTGGCGCTCTCCCGCACGCCGTTCTGTATGCCCGCGATGGAACCGGAGACCTCGTCCGTGGCGTGCATGGTCTTTTCCGCCAGCTTGCGCACCTCGTCAGCCACTACGGCAAAGCCCTTGCCCGCCTCCCCGGCGCGGGCCGCCTCGATGGCGGCGTTCAGGGCCAGCAGGTTGGTCTGGTCGGCCACGTCCTTGATCAGCCCCAGCACGTTGCCGATGTCGTTGGCCTGCCGGTCAAGCGATTTCATGCTTTCGGCCACCCTGGCGGTCTGTTCGTCCACCTTGTCGATGCAGGCGATGGTGCGGCGCACCACGGCGTAGCCTTCCTCGGCTTCCTTCTGGGCCTGCTGGGACTTTTCCCGGCTGAGGTGGGTTCGTTCGGCGGCAAGGCGCATGGACTGGGCCATGGCCTGCATACTCTGGGATGCCTGCGCAGCTTCCTGTTCCTGCGTGCGGGCGGTCTTGCCCGTGCCTTCCAGCTGCTGGAAGAGTTGTTCAAAGGCCTGCGACTGCGTGGTGGAAATTTCCTGCGCCTTGTTGGCGGAAAAATAGATGCGATCGTTCAGCTGGGCGACGTGCTCCCGCTGTTCATGTATTTCCGTCAGGTCGCTGTGCAGGGAGAACGCGCCTATGAGTTTCCCGTCAAGGTCGTGCAGCGGCGAGAAGTCCATCATCATGTATTTCTTTTCACCGCGGCCATTGCTTTGCGCGGCGGCGTAACCGAGGAGGGGGTGAATTTCTTCCAGCACCCGGCCGAACAGCGTCGGATGTCCGGGATCGTTGTAAAAAAACTCGCCGGCCGTCATACCCACAAAGTCCTGCGGCGTACCTTCGCGGCCCCACAGATCAAGCATCTTCTGGTTGACGAACGTCAGGCGGCCGTTGGTGTCACACGTGGCAAAGGCCAGAGTCATGCCGCGCATGATGCCTTCCGAGACGCCGAATTTTTCCTTGATGATGGCCGTTGCGGTATTGAACGATTTGGCCAGACGGCCGATTTCATCCCCCCGGTCGATCTCCACATGCTCATAGACGCCGCCACCCACGCGATCCGCCGCCCTGGAAAGCAGCGTCAGCGAACGGCAGATGTTGCGGACGAGCAGCACTGTCAGCAGCAGGCCCCCAACAACGGCCGAAGCCGACACGCCGATGGCGATGCGCCAGATGTAGCGGACGAGATCCGCAAGGTTCTGGATGATGCCGTTCCGTGAGGAATCGCAGAGATCGCGGGCTTCCGCAAAGAGCTTCTGAATGCTGAACACGGCAGGCAGCGTCGTCGAGAAGAGAACCTCGCGCGCCTCTTCCAGATGGCCGTTTTTTACCCGCTCCACGATGTCGGCGGCGCTTTTGTGCAGCGCGTTGTGCGTTCGCTCAACCTTGTGGAACAACGCCCCAAGAGCGGGAACCTCCCTTTCCAGTTCCTGGCGCTGGGGACTGTAGAACCATGTGGCGAACGCGCATTTCGTCGGATCCGTCGGTACGGTCAGGGAATTGCTCCCTTCCTCAAGAACATAGCTCTGTACGCTCACGGCCCAGCGCAGATGACTGGTCTCCGCGGCCAGCAACGCCCCTGTTTCGGATGGCGTACTCAGAAGATCGGCATCCTCCTTGACCTTGCCCATAAAAAAGAGCAGGACGCCCATCGTAGTCAGAAACATGGCAATACCGGCGCAGAAAATCACATAAAATTTGTGTTTGACGGAAATGTCGACCCAGTGCATTGAGAACTCCTTTGACGAGACAGCCGTTCCCGTGATTTTCGGAAACCAGGGGCAATATCCACGGCACTGACAGATACACTGTCAATGAGCATGGGACGACGACAGGGCTTATTCTGTATCTTATTGAAATTACATATTATTTTTTTGATAAGCCTGTCGCTTGTGGCATTCGCGCAAGAGGCGGCTTGCCCAAAAACGCTTTTCCATGTAGCTTGGGCAACAGTTTCATTGACAGTGTATCTGTCAATGAATCGTCTGGAACCGCCAGCGACAGGCTTGTTTTCCATGGCTCCACCACAACAAAGGCCGCCCGAAGGCGGCCTTTGAAAAAGCTCTGGACGGCGGGATATCCGCCGCCGTAGTTGCTTTGTGTCAGGATTTGACGTTCGCCTCGCGCGCCAGTTGCTCCACGACCTCGCTGCTGAGATGGTTTGCGAAGGCCACGCCCATGAGCTTGCCATCCACCCAGACGACCTGGGCATCCGTGTTGGAGAAGAGCCGGGAGAACGGCGGCGTTGAGGCATGCAGCGTCACGGCCTCGCCTTCCTGCAGGACGAAGCCCTTGTCGCTGCGCATCCGCATACCGGAGATGCTTATATCCAGCACGGTGCCGTCGCAGTTGTTGCCGTGGATGTCCGTTACCTTGAGGAAATGCGGCTCGCTGATGATATGGCGGGAGTCGCCGCGCCGTTCGCTGCGCATGCCGTCGATCATCTGCCGCAGATCGTCGGAAAGACGGCGCAGCCGGGAAGCGTGATCGCTTGATTCCTCCATGGTGCGCGTGGCGTCCTGTGCCTGCTGGACGAAATCTTCCATCTGCTTCGCAATCCGCGCGCAGGCTTCCGCCTGTTCGGTCGTCACCTGGGCCACGGACTCGATGTCGGTCACGGCTTCGCCGATGACCGTCTGGATGTTGTTCAGGCGCGTGCCGGAACTGTCCGCCAGTTCCGTGGCCTGGCGCGCCAGCGACACCGCCTCCGTGGTGGCCTTGGCGCTCTCCCGCACGCCGTTCTGTATGCCCGCGATGGAACCGGAGACCTCGTCCGTGGCGTGCATGGTCTTTTCCGCCAGCTTGCGCACCTCGTCAGCCACCACGGCAAAGCCCTTGCCCGCCTCTCCGGCGCGGGCCGCCTCGATGGCGGCGTTCAGGGCCAGCAGGTTGGTCTGGTCTGCCACGTCCTTGATCAGGCCCAGAACGTTGCCGATGTCGTTGGCCTGCCGGTCAAGGGTCGCCATGCGTTCGGCCACCTTGCCGGTCTGTTCGTCCACCTTGTCGATGCAGGCGATGGTGCGGCGCACCACGGCGTAGCCCTCCTCGGCTTCCTTCTGGGCCTGCTGGGACTTTTCCCGGCTGAGGTGGGTCCTGTCGGCGGCAACCTGCATGGACTGGGCCATGGCCTGCATGCTCTGGGAGGCCTGCGCGGCTTCCTGTTCCTGCGTGCGTGCGGTCTTGCCCGTGCCTTCCAGCTGCTGGAAGAGCTTCTCAAAGGCCATCGTCTGTGTGGTGGAAATTTCCTGCGCCTTGTTGGCGGAAAAATAGATGCGATCGTTCAGTTGGGCGACGCGATCCCGCTGTTCGTACATTTCCGTGAGGTCGGTGAGCAGCGAGAACGCGCCGATCAATTTTCCGTCAAGATCGCGCAGCGGTGAAAAGTCCATCATCATGTACTTCATTTCGCCGCGGGCGTTGGTCCGCGAGGCCATATAGCCGTGAATGGGCTGCAGGCTTTCCAGCACCCGGCCGAACATGGTCGGATGCTTGGGATCGTTGTAGAAAAATTCGCTGACGGCCATGCCCAGGAAGTCCCGCGGCGTGCCTTTGTGCCCCCACAGGTCAAGCAGAATCTGATTGACAAAGGTCAGGCGGCCGTTGGTGTCGCAGGCGGCGAAAGCCATGGTGATGCCGTGCATGATGCCTTCCGAGACGCCGAACTTTTCCTTGATGATGTCCGTCGCGGTGTTGAACGAGGCGGCAAGGCAACCGATTTCATCCTTGCGGTCAATGTCCACATGTTCGTAGACGCCCTTGCTCAGGCGATCCGCCGCCTCGGAGAGCAGGCTCAACGGGCGGCAGATATTGCGGACAAGCACCACCGTCAGCAGCAGGCCCACGATGAGGGCCGCCACCGAGACGGTGACGGAGATGCTCCAGATATTGCGGAGGATGCTGACGAGAGCCTGGGCAATGGCGCCCTGCGAGGCATCGCAGAGATCGCGGGCTTCCGCAAAGAGCTTCTGGACGCTGAACACGGCGGGCAGCGTCGTTGAGAAGAGAATTTCACGTGCCTTTTCCAGATGGCCGTTCCTCACCTGCTCCACGATAGCAACGGCGCTTTTGTGCAGGGCGCTGTGCGTCCGCTCCACGTCGCCGAACAGCGGCGAAAGCGTGGGAATTTCCCGTTCCAGCTCCCGGCGCTGGGGGCTGTGGAACCATGTGCCGAACGCGCATTTCGTCGGATCCGTCGGCACGGTCAGGGCGTTGCGTCCCCCTTCCAGAAGATATTTCTGTACGTTTATGGCCCAGTGCAGGTGGCTGACTTCCGCCGACAGCAGCACCCCCGCTTTGGAGGGTTCGCTCAGGATGTCGGCATCCTGCTTCACTTCGCCCAGAAAATAGAGCAGCACACCCAGCGTTGCCAGAAAGGTTGTAATGCCCGTACAGAAAATTATGTAGAACTTGTGCTTTACTGATATGTCGACCCAACGCATTGAAAAACCCCTTTTACAAGACGGCGTTCCCCGGAGTTCCCGATAATCAGGAAAAGTACGAAACGATCACTTCTCTTTTCGGTAAGCTGTTCTTTTTTTTTCGCCCATTCAAGAAAGAAAGGCGCAAATCAGGGGAAAAGCGGGATCATGCCGGTAATACAGGCATTTTTTACAGCAGGTGCGGCAGCTCTGCCGAAAGGGTTCCGGGAAGGGCGCGGATAAGTTCGTCCGCCCGCGTATCCGGCTGTGGGCGGCAGCGGCGGGCGAGCAGGCGGGCGGCGCGGGCGGCCGTCAGCGCCGCCCGTCCTGGCGTCAGGCCGTACATGGCGAAGGCGGCGGTCAGCCCGGCCACGATGTCTCCCGTGCCGCCGATGCATTCCATGGCGGGTTCCGACGGCGCGTTGACGGAGGCGACGATGGCGCCGTTTTCCACGATGTAGTCGGTCCGGCCCTTGATGAGCAGACATTTGGGATATTGCCCGTTGGCGCGGAGGCGCTCCAGCAGCGGAGGAATGTCGTGATCGTTCTGGAGGAGAAAACCGCGCGTATAGAACGGGTGGGGCGCTTTCTCATCGGCCAGAAACGCCAGTTCCCCGGCATCCGGTGTGAAAAGATCGTATTCGGCGGCGTAACCGCTCATTTTTGCCACATACATGAAGCCCGCGTCGGCCATGAGCAGGGGGCGTGGTTCGATGGCCTGGGCGGCCATGAGGACGCGGTTGTGCCCGTCCACGTCGGGGAAAAAGTAGTGGAAGAACAGGCCTTGCGGGCGCCATGCCGCAAGGCGGGCCGCCAGCATGGCATAGAGGGCGCGGCTGCCTTCGCCCGAACCGGTGTCTCCCGCCAGCGCCAGTTCCGGCGGCGGCAGGCCCAGCGCGCCGCAGGCGGCGACACAGGTCGCGGCAAGGGCGGCTGTGCCGCGTTCCACGGGAACGGCGCGGCCGTCCCGCAGGACAAGGCGATCGTTTTCGACAGAGGCGGACGGCGCGGCGGAGGCCTGCGGCGCGCGGAGCGGGAAGTCGGGATCGGGCAGCGTACCGGCTAGGATCCACATGCGAGTTGCCTCCTGGCCTCCTCAAAGGCTTTTTGCAGGCTGTAGCAACAGAGGGTCCGCCCCAGCGAATTCGGTTCCGGAGCCTCGTCCAGCGTCAGGCCGCACAGGGTGTGCGCCAGCCAGGGAACGTCCGGGCAGCCGCCGCCGGAAATATTGACGATACGGCGATCCCGCGTATTCAGAGTGATTTTCATGTTGGCGGCGCGTACCATGAGCCAGGTATCCCAGCGGCGGATCTGGAAAATGGCGACGGGTTCCAGCAGCGCGTCATGGGCGGCGACGGTCTGTTCAGGTTCCAGCCCGGCTGCGCGCAGACATTCCACAGCGGCGGCCTGAAGGAGAAGGGGAAAAAGCACGACCATGTCGCAGCCCGTGCGCAGCTGGGGCGGTGGCCCTTTGACTTCCACGTCAAAGCCGTGGGCGCGCAGGGTTTTTTCAGCGCGGATGACGTCGCCGGTGTGCGCAAAGACAAAGAAGCCCCTGTCGGAAACCGCCGCCGGGGCGGAGCGTTCCGGCGGCGTGTGGCGCAGACGGGAGAGGAGGGCGTTGATCATGGGCTTTCCGGGGCGGGCGGGGGAGGCGTTTCCTCCCCCGCGCCGGGGTTATTTGTGGATGGAGAGATGGCAGAGGCCGCCGTCCCTGTCCCGCGGTTCCACCACGAAGCCGCGTGTGCGCGCGGCGCGACTGACGTTTTCACGGCTGGCCTCATTGTCCACGATGACAAGGAAGGCGCCGTCCGGAGCGGCCTTGACGGCCTGAAGGAACAGCAGCACGGGCTGGGGGCAGGAAAGGCCGCTGGTGTCGATGGTGTGGGGGCTTGTCATTACGCGCCTCGCTTGCAGTTGAAAATACCGATGATCAGGCAGATGGCAAGGCCCCCGATGGCCGCGATCGCCCCGTTGGGGCCGATGCCCGCGCCGCTGGAAGCCATGCCGAAATTGTGGGCGAAGGCGGCCCCGATCAGTAGGCCCGCGACAAAGATGGCGGCGTCGTTGTCACCTTCTCCGGCCATGAAGAGCTGGCGGCCAGGGCAGCCGCCGGCGAGCGCGAACGCCAGCCCGGCCGTGACCATGCCAAGGAAGTTCCAGAGGCTTTCCGTATGGGCGATGGGCTGTCCGGTAAAGCCGGGCTTGAAGGTTCCGAAGGCCGCGTTGAGGGCCAGCGCCATGGCGAGCATGGCCAGCAGGCCCAGCGCCAGATGGCACTGGCGGAAGAGAAGGAGGTCGCGAATGGCGCCCATGGTGCAGAAGCGGCTGCGCTGGGCCAGGAAGCCCGCGACGAGACCGGCGGCCAGCGAGACAAGCAGGGGCGCATGGGCCGCGCCGGGACCGCTGACCGAAGTGAAGACGCTGCCGTTGGCGGGCTGTCCGGGGACAGGCTGATGGGTCAGTGCCAGCGCCAGCAGGCCGAGAAGCACAAGCGGCAGGGCCAGTCCCGCAAGGGCATGTTGTTTCTGGCTGCGTCCGAGAGAGAAACCCTGGCGGAAAAAGAGCGTACCCGCGCCAATGCCGCAGATCAGGCCAGCGAGTCCGAAAAGCGCGTTGCCGTCGCCGCCCGCGAGGCGCAGGATGACGCGCCACGGGCAGCCGAGAAAGACCAGCGCGCCGATGGCCGCGATCATACCCAGCAGAAAACGGACGAAGGGGGCCGATCCGCCGCGAGCGCGAAATTCACCTGAAAGCAGGGCCGCCGCGAAGGCTCCCAGCCCCATGCCGATGATTTCCGGGCGGAGATACTGGACAATGGGCGCGCGATGCAGACCCAGCGCCCCCGCTATATCGCGGTTGAAGCAGGCGATGCAGATACCCATGTTGCCGGGGTTGCCCTGAAATTGCAGAAAGACGGCCAGCGCGCCGAGCGCAAGGCCCACAAAGACGATACCACCGGTGGTGGCAAAGAGATTGACGCCGGTTTTCATCAAAAGTTCCTTTGTGGTTGCAACCTCCCCCCTTCAGGGGGGAAAGCTCTTCTTGACACACCGGGCAATCCAGAGAAAATCTTTTCCGTCACCTCTCCCTTCAGGGAGAGGCAAGCCGCGCGGCAACACGGATACATCGGGCCGCCGGATACGGTGCCAGACGGCGATGGGGCGACCGCGGAGGGGAACAGAGATCCTCCGGAAGGGGAGTGCGGCGGCGAAAATGCCGTGCCGCGCACGACGGAGGGAGACGGCGGCGGGATCGGTGCGGTTGTTACCTGTCTGCCGGAGAGAGTCCTTGCGGGCGTTGTTTCTGTGAGAAGACAGTGTGATCCGAAGGACAGACTCCGTGGAAAAACCATGCCGGGCGCGTCCGCCGTGCGAGCTCCATGCCATGAAGCGGAGAGCGTCGTCAGGTATGGCGGAAGCGCATGGTCTTTCTCCTGTGGTTTGTCCGATCAAAAAAATGTTCCAGAGTGGTTTCTCTGGCGGACGTGAGAGCGGACGCCCGCATCTGGCTCCAGGGAAAAAACGGCGTTTTTTCCACAGCGTGCGGGCGGAATCGCTTTGAACGTGAAAACTGTCAAAAGCAAGACGTTCTGGGAAAAAGCGTAGTCCATTTTTGCGGAGAAAGAAAGATGCGGAGGGCGGGGATTCTCTCAAAGAGAGACAAAAAAACCTCCGCAAACGCGGAGGTTTTGAAAAATGGCGCGCCCGAAGAGATTCGAACTCCTGGCCTACAGGTTCGTAGCCTGTTGCTCTATCCAGCTGAGCTACGAGCGCGTGAATGTTTTTCTAGAAGATACAACGTCTTCTGTCAAGAAACTTTTTGCGGTTCTAGGCTTCGACGGCGTTGACGGCGCGGGACAGGCGGGACACCTTGCGGGCGGCCTTCTTCCAGTGGATGGAGCCTTTGCGGGCGGCCTTGGCCAGCACGGCGGCGGCGGCGCTCAGGGCGGTGGTGGCCTGCGCCTTGTCGCCGGAGGTAACGGCGGCGCGAACGGCCTTGACGGCGTTTTTCACACGGGTACGGGCGGCGCGGTTGATGGCGGCGCGCTTCAGGCTCTGCTTGTGACGTTTGATGGCGGACTTATGGTTAGCCACGATCTTCCTCCATAAAAATCTTGCGGTTGAAATGCCCGGCGATGCCCGCCACAGGGGAGGTCGAGGCACCGGCTCAGCCAGAGCATTTCCATCCTCTGCGAGACAAAATGCTCTATGGTGGCCCGCGTTATGCGGGCAAAATACGCTCTCTGGAATTTCCCTTTCTAGCACAGGGGCGCGATGCGGTCAAGTTTTTTTTGGATGTCCCGCGTTATGCGGCGCGCGGGCGAGCCCCCGCCCGGGTCCGGGCGGGGATCCTTTTCCGAAGCGACGCCGCCCGCGCCCGCCAGAGCGGTCATGGTTTTCCTCCGCAACCGCTCCAGGCGGAACGGCGCGCGTCACATCTGCAGCGCGGCAAAGTCGGCCAGGCGCGCAAAGCGGGAAGCGAGCGCGTTGAGCATGATCAGGCGGTTGCGGCGCAGGGCGGCATCGTCGCACATGACCATGACGCCGTCGAAAAAGGCTTCCACGGCGGGGCGCACTTCCAGCAGGGTTTTCAGGGCCGACGCATGGTCGCCTCCCGCGCGCAGGGTGTCCAGGCGGGGCAGCAGTTCGCGCAGGGTGGCGGCAAGGGCTTTTTCCGGATCTTCCCGCAGCAGGGCGTCCTCCCACTGATCGCCCAGGTCTTCTCCGGCCTGTTTGCGTACGATATTGGCCACGCGCTTGAAGGTCTGCACGGCACCGGCGCAGGCGTCTTCCCGGCTGAAGGCCGAGAGGGCGGCCAGCCGCAGCGCGGCGTCGCGGATATCCTCAGATCCCGCGCCCAGCGCAGCCTCCACAAGGAGCGTGTCCTCGCCCCGGCCCTGCCAGTAGTTGCGCAGGCGTCCGGCCATGAATTCCAGAAGTTTGTCCACGGCTTCCCCGGGGGCGAGCTTCCAGGGACGATCGCCGTACAGTTCCAGCGCGCGGCTGAAGAGGGCGCGCAGATCAATGGTCAGCCCGTAGTCAAGCACGATGCGCAGAATGCCGATGGCGCAGCGGCGCAGTCCGTTGGGATCCGCCGTGCCGGTGGGAATCATGCCGAGCCCGAAGCAGCCCGCGAGAGTGTCCGCCTTGTCGGCCAGCGAGAGCAGCGCGCCTCCGGGGCTGGCGGGCAGGGGCGTTTCCGGGCCAGCGGGAAGATACTGTTCCCGGAGCGCCTGGGCGACGGCGGCGCTTTCGCCTTTGCGTTCGGCGTAGATGCCGCCCATGATGCCCTGAAGCGTATCAAATTCGCCCACCATGCCGCTGACAAGGTCGGCCTTGGAAAGACGGCCCGCGCGCGCGGCGTCGTCGGGCGACACCATGCCGCTGGCGGCGGTTTCGGCCAGATGGCGGCAGAGAATTTCCAGGCGGCGGGTCTTTTCGCCCATGCTGCCCAGACGGCCGATGAAGATGACGTGATCCAGCTTTTCCAGCCAGTGATCGAAGGTCTCGCGCAGATCGGCATGCCAGAAGAAGCGGGCGTCCTCAAGGCGCGCGCGCAACACACGTTCCCAGCCGCGCTTCACCAGGCCCCTGTCCTCAGGGGTCAGATTGAGGACGGTCAGGAAGTGCGGCAGCAGCGCGCCATCGGGGCCTTCCACGCCAAAGCTTTTCTGGTGGCTTTCCATGCTGGTCAGCAGCACCTCGCGGGGAACCTCAAGATAGGAGGCGTCAAAGTCGCCCAGCAGCGGCACGGGATGTTCGGTAAGCCCTTCCACCTCGCGCAGGAGACTGTCCTTCCACAGGATTCTGCCGCCGATGGCGGCGGCCTGTTCGTCGCCGCCTGTGACAATGGCGGCGCGGCGATCGGCGGGCAGCGGGGTGATGCCGCCCCTGTCGCTCAGGAGGGGCAGCAGATCGCGCGCCTCGTTCACGCGGAAGGGGCCCCGGCCGTGAATGCGGTGCCCGAAGGTTTCGCGGCCGGAGGCGACCGGGCCCACCTCAAAGGGCACCACGTCACCGTCGAGCAGCGCCACAATCCAGCGCAGGGGGCGGGCATAGGCCACATGGTTCGCGCCCCAGCGCATACGCTTGGCAAAGGGCAGGGCCGTGATGACGGCGGGGCAGATGGCCGCCAGCAGATCCCTGGCCGCAGCGCCGCCAGTGCGTTTGCGCACGGCCACGTATTCCCCCTTGGGCGTGTCCTGCCTGAAGACGTCGTCCAGTGTGCCGCCGTTGGTGCGCACGAAGCCTTCCAGCGCCCTGGTGGGTTTGCCGTCGCCGTCGTAGGCCACGCGGACGGGCGGCCCGGCCACCACTTCCTCGCGTTCGCTCTGGACGGGGTTGAGATCCTCCACAATGAGGATGGCGCGGCGCGGCGTGCTCAGGGCGCGGATGGGGCCGTGCTCAAGGGCCAGTTCTTCCAGGGCCGCGGCGAAGCGGGTTTCCAGTTCCTGTTCTTCCGTGGGCAGAAAGCGGGAAGGCACTTCCTCGCTGCCGATTTCAAGCACAAAGGTTGCCATGCCTTACCTCGCAGTGCGGTTGAGAAGGGGGTGGCCCATTGCCTCACGCTGGGCCGTGTACAGGCGCGCCACGCCGGACGCCAGCGCGCGCACGCGGCCGATGTAGCCCGCGCGTTCCGTGATGGAGATGGCGCCGCGCGCGTCCAGCAGGTTGAAGGTGTGGGAACATTTCAGGCAGTAGTCATAGGCGGGCCAGGGGAGGTTCAGTTCCAGCATGCGTTTGCATTCGCCCTCGAAGTCGCCGAACTGGCGCAGCAGCATGCCGGCGTTGCTGGCCTCGAAGTTGTGGCGGGACTGTTCCACCTCGTTCTGATGGTAGATGTCGCCGTAGGTGACGTTTTTGTTCCAGCGGAGATCATAGACGGACTCCACCCCCTGAAGGTACATGGCGAGACGTTCGAGCCCGTAGGTCAGCTCCACGCTGACGGGGAAGAGGTCGATGCCGCCCACCTGCTGGAAGTAGGTGAACTGGCTGACTTCCATGCCGTTGAGCCAGACTTCCCAGCCGAGGCCCCACGCGCCGAGGGTGGGGGATTCCCAGTCGTCTTCCACAAAGCGGATATCCTGCCGCGCGGGGTTGATGCCCAGCGCGTTCAGGCTTTCCAGATAGAGATCCTGCGCGTTTTCCGGCGAGGGCTTGAGAATGACCTGGAACTGGAAATAGCGTTGCAGGCGGTTGGGATTCTCGCCGTAGCGGCCATCCGTGGGGCGGCGGGAAGGTTCCACATAGGCGACGGACCAAGGTTCGGGGCCAAGCACGCGCAGGAAGGTGTTGGGGTTGAAGGTGCCCGCGCCGCATTCCACGCCCGAGGGTTCCTCGATGACGCAGCCCTGCTTTGCCCAGTAGTCCTGCAGGGTAAGGATGACGTCCTGAAAATACATCGGCATTCCTT
Source organism: uncultured Desulfovibrio sp. (assembly GCA_934546745.1). Lineage (GTDB taxonomy): Bacteria > Desulfobacterota > Desulfovibrionia > Desulfovibrionales > Desulfovibrionaceae > Desulfovibrio. Next base: position 30,317 of record CAKTDV010000024.1, read on the forward strand.
TTGGACTGTTAACGTTCACATACGCCGCTCAGACGCGGCGAAAATAGCCGTTTTCCCAGGCAAGGCCCAGATGGTATTGCACAAAACCATCAACGGCCCGCCCGCAGGCCCGCCTGTCCGCGGGGGGAAGCGGCGACCTGCGCCATTCCGAAGGAAATTCTTGCTGTACGCGGCGCAAAACGTCAAGAGCCGTCGCCGTCAGTTCCACGCCGTAGCGCTCCGGGACGATGCCCGCGGCGGCGCGTTCCCCGCGGCAGGAGCGGCAGCGCAGGCGGCCTTCGTCCACCACAAGAAGGCAGCCCTCCCCGGCGGGACCCCCGCAGACGGCGCAGCGCTCCATGTCCGGCGCAAGGCCCAGCACGCCCGCAAGACGCCAGCGGAAAAAGAGCGGCGACAGCGCGGGCAGTTCGGGGGCGCTGTCGGCCGTGCGGCTGAAGTCCGTCAGGAGCGCGTAGGCCTCCTCCGCGTTTTCTTCCGGAACGCCCAGCGCCTCCACAAAGCGCAGGCAGTTGGCGGCGACGCCCATGCGTTGCCAGTTTTGCCGCAGGTGTTGCGGGCCATGCAGCAGCGCGGCTTCCTCCAGCGTGAGGAAGCGTCCGTTCCGCGAGGTCCTGACGCGGCAGTTCAGTTCGTTCAGCACGTCAAGACAGCCGCAGAAACGGCGGCGGCTGCGGCTGCCGCCAAAGGCGAAGACCGTCAGCAGCCCCCGGCGGCGGCAGAGCAGGCGAACCCAGAGATCCGCCTCGCGAAAGGCCCCCAGCCGGACAACCAGCGCCTGTTCCGTCCATTCCATGCGTCTTACTGTGGCAGAGGTTTCTGTGGTCGGGAGGATGGCGCAGCGTCCCCCTCCTCATCGGCATAGTCGCGCCCGAGCCAGCGCAGGAGAACCCAGCGGAGCCAGGTAACGGTGGCGTCGTCATCGGCAAAGGCGGCGGCAAGGGCGCTGCCGTCGTGAAAGACGAGTTCCAGCCTTCGGGCACGCAGCGGATGCCCCCGGTGGACGGAAACAACATCGCGGACAGCGGCGCGGGCAATGCGCCGCACGTTCCAGAAGAGCAGGCGGCGCCGGCAGACGGCGAGCCCTTCCGCCTCAAACAGCAGGGCGTCGCGGCGCAGCAGGCCGTGGAGGACGAAGGCCAGAAGGAAGACGATGCCGATCAGGAGCAGGAGCGTCAGCGTACCGCCTGTCATGCCGCCGGGCAGGAGAACATCCTTCCCGGCGAAAAAATCCAGCCAGAAGACACAGGCTGTCAGCAGGCAGAGAAAGCCCAGGGCAATGCGGGCGGGCAGGCGGCTGCGGTCGCACTCCAGAAGGCAGGGGAGCGGAAGCGCCGGTTCCAGGCGCATGGCGCGGCAGGCGTCCAGAAAGTGGGGTTCGCCGTTTTCCCGCAGGCGCATGCCGTGGGAATGGAGAAATGGCTTCTGGCCGCGCAGAAAGCGGACAAAGAGCAGCATGCGGTATCTGGCCCGCTGTTGCTCCCCGGCAAGGCGTGGGGAGGGAGGGCGCGCGTTCATGGGCGGTGGGGGACGTCCGTTGGTGGATGCAGCAGCCCCCGTTGCTCAAGGTACGCCAGCACGGCGGCCACGCAGTGTTCCGGCGGGAAGCGGGCGGTATCCAGCTCCACGTCGGGATGCAGCGGGGCCTCATAGGGGGAGTCAATGCCCGTAAAACGGTGTATTTCCCCGCGTCTGGCCCGGCGGTAGAGACCCTTGGGATCGCGCTGTTCGACCAGTTCCAGCGGCGCGTTGACATAGATTTCCACGAAGCTGTCCGGCGCGAAGAGCGAGCGGGCCAGCTCCCGTTCCGATCGGAAGGGCGAAATGAACGCCGTAAGCACGATGAGGCCCGCGTCGGTCATGAGACGGGCCGTTTCCGCCACGCGCCGGATGTTTTCCGCGCGATCGGCGTCGGAAAAGCCCAGATCGCGGCACAGGCGGCGGCGCATGTTGTCGCCGTCCAGGACAAACGTATGGTGGCCGCGCCGGTACAGGGCCGCGTCCACCAGGGTGGAAAGCGTGGATTTTCCCGCGCCGGAAAGGCCGGTGAACCAGAGGACGCACGGGCGCTGCGCCTTGAGGGCGGCGCGTTGTTCGGGGCGCACAAGCGCCGCATACGGCGTGATGTTGGCGGTCATGGCCGGACTATTCCCCGCCGCGATCGGCGTCGCCAAGAGCCCAGATCGCGCCGTTGGGGGCGTCGGGAAAGATTTTTGTGCCGTAGCTGATGGCCGTGGCGCGCACGGTCATGGAGGGCCACGGGCCGAAACCGGCATCAAGGGCCCTGAGCAGGGCTATGGCGGTGGGGGTGACGGTTTCCCCCTCTCCGGGAAAGGGACAGACCGGCATGTTCTCCAGTAGGCGCAGGACGGCGGGAGCGGGGATGGCCACCCGCCCGTGGGCGCAGCGGGCGGCGCCGTCGGCCAGCGGCAGCGGGCCGCAGATGAGGCGCGGCGCGTCCAGCTCCACAAACAGGCGGCAGACAAGGCAGATGTCCAGAATGCTGTCCAGCGCGCCCACTTCGTGAAAGGCGACGGTTTCCGGCGTCAGCCCGTGCACGGCGGCTTCCGCTTCGGCCAGAATGCGGAAGGCGCGGGAGGCGCGTTCCTTTGCCCTGTCCGGCATGCGCGAATGGGCGATGATGGGCAGAATGTCCGCCAGCGTGCGGTGGGCGTGTTCGCGCGGCAGATCGATACGGCAGCCCACGCCCGCGATGGCGTTGACGGATCGGGGTTCCAGCGTCAGGCTGTTCTGGAGTTCCGGCAGCCCCAGTTCCTCCGTCAGGGCGGCGAGGCGCGCGGTGTCCAGACGGGCCAGCGCGGCCAGCCCGGCCAGCATGATGTCCCCGGAAAGACCGGAGGCGGGACGCACCGTAACGATGCGCGTCGCGGCCTCGCTGTCGTGCCCGTTATGGCTGTGTCCGGTATGGTTGTGGCCATTATGGCTGTGATCAGTATGGCGGTGGGAGGTCATGGGGGATCCTTGCAAAGCGGGGGGACGGCGCGGCGCGTTTTCAAAGGCCGTGTCCTTTGCGGTGGAGCGACCATGACAGACACGGCCGTATTTTTCAAGGCCGCATTTTTCAGGAAATACGGCGGAAACGCGCCCGCGCGCGCCGTTCTAGGGAGAGGGACGGGCAAATACAGCCGGGGAAAGTTGCGTGAAGGCTTGCAACGCGGGCGGAAGGGGGCTATGCTGCGGCGATACATATACAGTCCGCCGCCCTGTGCGGCGTCTGTATCTTTCCATACATCAGTCTCAAGGAGAACTGCCATGAACTGTACGCGGCGGAGTTTCCTGAAACTGGCCGGGGCGGGGGTGCTGACCCTCAGCCTTGGGCAGCTGGGAATCAATCTTGACGATGCCATGGCCTATGCCGGCAAGCTGAAGATCGAGGGCGCCAAGGAAGTGGTGACGATCTGTCCGTTCTGCTCGGTATGCTGTCAGGTCATCGCCTACGTGCGCGACGGCAAGCTCGTTTCCACCGAGGGCGATCCCGATCATCCGGTCAACGAGGGGGCGCTGTGCGCCAAGGGCGCGGCCCTCTTTACCATGTACACCAGCGAACACCGTCTGACAAAACCCCTGTACCGCGCGCCCTACAGCGACACATGGGAGGAAAAGGACTGGGACTGGACGCTGAACCAGATCGCGCGGCGCGTCAAGGACGCCCGCGACAAGGACATGATTCTGAAGAACGGGGCCGGTCAGACCGTCAACCGCCTCGAAAGCATCTTCATGATGGGCACCTCCCATGCCTCCAATGAGGAATGCGCCGTCATCCACCAAGCCATGAGAAGCCTGGGTGTCGTCCATATGGACCACCAGGCGCGGGTCTGACACAGCCCCACTGTTGCGGCTCTGGCAGAGTCGTTCGGACGCGGTGCGATGACAAACCACTGGATCGACATCAAGAATGCCGATGCGGTGCTTATTATGGGCAGCAATGCTGCGGAACATCACCCCGTGGGCTTCAAGTGGGTCATGCGGGCAAAAGACAACGGCGCGGTCGTCATGCATGTGGACCCGAAGTTCTCGCGGACTTCGGCCCGCTGCGATTTCCATGTGCCCTTGCGGTCGGGCACGGATATCGCCTTTCTTGGCGGCATGATCAATTACGTTCTTGAAAGCGGGAGCTATTTCAGGGACTATGTGGTCAACTATACCAACGCCTCCTTTGTGGTTGGCGAAAAGTTTGGCTTTGACAACGGCCTGTTCAGCGGGTACGACGCGGCCACGCGCAGCTATGATCAGACGGCGTGGGCCTTTGAGACCGACGAACAGGGCGCGCCGGTGCGCGACTTCTCGCTGACGCACGAGCGGTGCGTCTTCAATCTGCTGAAAAAACACTATTCCCGCTACACGTTGGAGAACGTCTCGGCGACCACGGGCGTTTCGCGGGAGGATCTGCTGAAGGTGTATTCCGCCTTCTGCGCCACAGGCAAGCCGGACAAGGCGGGCACCATCCTGTATGCCCTGGGCTGGACACAGCACACCGTGGGCGTGCAGAACATCCGCGCGTCGGCCATCCTCCAGCTTCTGCTGGGCAACATCGGCGTGGCGGGCGGCGGCATCAACGCCCTGCGCGGCGAACCCAACGTGCAGGGTTCCACCGACCATGCGCTGCTCTACCATACGCTGCCGGGCTACATCGCCCTGCCGCTGGCCCAGTGGCAGACGCTGGCCGAGTTCAACAAGGCCAACACCCCCGTGACGGCGATCAGGAACAGCGCCAACTGGTGGGGCAACCGGCCCAAGTACTTCGCAAGCCTGCTCAAGGGGTGGTTCGGCGACGCGGCCACGCCTGAGAACGACTTCTGCTACGGGCTGCTGCCCAAGGGCGAGAAGGGCGAAGACTACTCCTATATGTATGTCATGGACAAGATGCTGCACGGCGGGATGAAGGGCGGCTTCGTCTTTGGCGTGAACCCCATGAACAGCTTCCCCAACACCAACAAGATGCGCGCCGCCCTTGACAATCTTGATTGGCTGGTCTGCGCGGAACTGCACAATTCCGAGACCTCCGACAACTGGCGGCGGCCCGGGGCGGATCCCAGGACGAAGAAGACGGAAGTCTTCCTGCTGCCTTCGGCGCACCGCGTGGAAAAGGAAGGGACCATCAGCAACAGCGGCCGCTGGCTGCAATGGTTTGACAAGGCCGTGGAACCCGGCGGCGAGGCCCGCAACTTCGCGGACATCTTCGTGCCGCTCATCAACAGACTGCGGGAGATGTACGCCGCCGAAGGCGGGGTGCTTCCCGAGGCGCTGCTCAACCAGAACTGGCCCGCCAAATACGACGCCGAGGAATGGGCGCGCCGTATCAACGGCTTCTTCTGGGCCGACACCACGGTGGGCGGCAAGACCTACAAACGCGGCCAGCTGGTGCCCGCCTTTGGCAACCTGAAGACGGACGGCACGACATCGTCGCTCAACTGGCTCTACTGCGGCAGCTATACGGAAGAGGAGGGCAACAAGTCCAAGAAGCGCGATCCCAGCCAGACGCCCATGCAGGCGGCCATCGGCCTGTATCCCAACTGGTCGTGGTGCTGGCCTGTGAACAGACGCATCCTGTACAACCGCGCCTCTGTGGATCTCAACGGCAAGCCCTTCAACCCCGCCAAGGCCGTCATCGAGTGGGACGGCTCCAAGTGGGTGGGCGACGTGCCCGACGGGCCGTGGGCGCCGCAGGCCGATACCGAAAAGGGCAAGCTGGCCTTCATCATGACGGCCAACGGCTACGCGCAGCTCTACGGGCCGGGCCTCAAGGACGGCCCCTTCCCCGAGCACTACGAGCCCGCGGAACCGCCGGTGGAGCGCCATCCCTTCTCCGGCCAGCTGCGCAGCCCTGTCTACAAGTTCCATACCTCGGAACTGGACAGGTTCGCCCGCGCGGCCGACCCGGACTATCCCATCGTGCTGACGACCTACAGCATGACGGAACACTGGTGCGGCGGCGGTGAAACGCGCAATGTGCCCAACCTGCTGGAAGCCGAACCCCAGCTCTATATCGAGATGAGCCGGGAGCTGGCCCAGGAAAAGGGTATCAAGAACGGCGACGGCGTGATTGTCGAAAGCCCGCGCGGGCGCGTGGAGGCCATCGCCATGGTGACCATCCGTCTGCGTCCCTTCACGGTCATGGGCAAGACCGTCCATCTGGTCGGCATGCCCTTTGCCTACGGCTGGACGACGCCCAACTGCGGCGACTCCACCAACCGTCTGACCGTGACGGCCTACGATCCCAATACGACCATTCCTGAAGCCAAGGCCTGCTGCGTGAACATTCGCAAGGCCGACAAGCTGACAGAAATCCTCTAGTCCAGGCGCGGGGCGCGTCCCTTTGCGGACGCGCCCCGTCAGGGAGCAAGCAAAATGCCGAAATCATTTTTGATCGACACCACGCGGTGCACGGCATGTCGCGGATGTCAGGTTGCCTGCAAGGAGTGGCACGATCATCCCGCCAATGTCACGAAGCAACGCGGTACGCATCAGAACCCGCCGGATCTCAACCCCTATAATTTCAAGATCGTCCGCTTTCGGGAGCATCTGAACGCGGAAGGCAAGGTTGTCTGGAACTTTTTCCCCGAGCAGTGCCGCCACTGCCTGTCGCCCGTCTGCGTGGACGTGGCGGACAGGGCCGCGCCCGGCGCGATGGTGCAGGATCGCGCCACCGGGGCCGTGCTTTTCACGGAAAAGGCTGCCGGGGTCAGCCCGGAGGCCGCCCAGGCCGTCATTGACGCCTGTCCCTACAACATTCCGCGCTATGACGGGGCCGCCAAACGCCTCACCAAGTGCGACATGTGCGTGGATCGTGTCAGCAACGGCATGGTTCCCATGTGCGTGAAGACCTGTCCCACGGGGGCCATGTTCTTTGGCGAACGGGCCGAAGTGCTGGAAACGGCGCGCACGCGCCTTGAAAGCGTCAAGGCCGCGTTTCCCAAGGCGCGCCTGATTGACGCCGGGGACGTGAACGTCATCTACCTGCTGGCCGAGGAGCCTGAGCACTACCACGAGTTCGCCGCCTTCGCGCAGCGATAGGCGCATGCGGCGCGGCGGCTTCGGCCGCCGTTGCCAAGGGAGCATTCATGGGCGAATCCTGTCTTACAGTCCCGGAAACCCTGGCGGATATCGCCGCCCGGCGGCCCGCCCTCAGGCCTGTTCTGGAGACCTTCCGGCCTTTGCTGGAAACGCGCGCGGCCCTGACGGCCGACGTGAAAGAGGCGGTTGCCGCCGCGGTGACCCTGCCGCCCTTCAGTGCGGAACGCGCCGCGCAGGGGGCCCCCCTCATGGCGGGCCTGTCCACGCGGGGGCTGGGCGATCCGCTGCGGACGGCGGCGCGGCCGCTGTTGCCGTTGCTGTATGCCTTTGAGCCTCCGGCCCGGCACAGGGACGCGCTGGAAGCCCTCTTTCTGAAGGAGGGGGGCACGGCGCCGGAACAGCTTCTGGAGGCCCTGGTTTCCGGCAACGGGCCGGATTTCCAGCGGCTGGCGGCGGAAGCCGCCGTACCGCCGGAAGTGCTGGCTTTTGTGCTGGAGTTCGTTGCCGCCCCTGTCATGCGGGCGCTGGCGTTGCGGGCGCAACCCGCCGACGGGGGCGAGGCCCCCTGGAACGGCGCCGCCGTCTGGACGCAGGGCTATTGCCCCGTGTGCGGATCCCCGCCCGTTATCGCGACGCTCGACAAGCGCGTTTTTGATGAGAAAAACGCCTTTCTGGCGGGCGGTGGCGGCAGGAAGCGCCTGCATTGCGGCCTGTGTGCCACAAGCTGGACGTTTCGCCGCGCCACCTGCCCCTCATGTGGCAGGCAGGGGAACGAGGTGATGGAAATCCTGCGCGAAAGCGGGGACGCCAGCGGCGAGCGCCTTGACTGGTGTGTGCACTGCAAGACCTACTGCCCCACCGTGGATCTGCGGGAACGGGAATCCGTGCCCGACATGGACGCCGCGGCCCTTGGCATGCTGCATCTCGATATGGTCGCGTCCCGCAGGGGACTGCGACCGCTCAGGCCGTCATTCTGGAATATGTTCTAGCACCCATGCCCGGCAAGAACGCCGTACCGCCGGAATCCGGCAGGCATTCCAAGGAGTTGTTTCCGTGAAATACATTGCAGCCGCAGTCATCCTTGCCTCCGCCCTGGGCGCGGGGCAGGCCTTTGCAGAGGAAGGTCCGGCGCGCAAGGGCGTCCTGAAGACGCCCATAGAATTGCGCTCCGGCGCGTCGGATCACATGCACGTCATTTTCCGCCATACGTCGCACAAGGGCGTCAAATGCGCCTTCTGTCACCATGCATCGCCGTCGGACAAGCCCTATGTGTCCTGCACGACGGAGGAATGCCATTCGCTGAAGGGCGCGCGCGAACGGGACACCATGAGCGTCTTCATGGCCTACCATTCCCGCGAGTCCGAACGTTCCTGCTATTCCTGCCACAAGGCGCGGGCGGCGGAGCATCCCGAATTTACGGGCTGCCGCCCCTGTCATAAGGAAGCCGCCGCCAGCAGGTAGCTGGCCGGAACCTCACCGCCAACAAAAGCCCCGTCTTCCCCCGGCAAGAGGGAAGGCGGGGCTTCTTCTGGGCTGGCGGTGGCGCGCTGTTCAGGAAGCCTTCCGCCCTAGAGGCTGTCAAGGGTCGTGAAGCAGTCCGGCGTCAGTATGTTGATCGAGAATGACTTGAAGGGCACGTCGAACCTGACGCTCCCCAGCAGTACCACCAGATCGTCCCCGGCGCTGCCCTCGTCCGGGCCGCCCTTGACGTACCAGAGGTGCAGTAGTTTATCTCCAGCATGTGCCGAGTCATAGGAGTTTGTCACGAGAACGACTTCCGCATCCCTGGCAAGGAAGGCATAGCCCGAGCTGGGGTCGCTGTGGAAATAGCCCCTGACCTTATCGACGGTATCGGCGACGCTACCGTTATGCAGATTGATCCTGTTCACCGCGAGAGTGCCTGTGCCGCTCTGTTTTACCACCTCTCCCAGTTGCAGGCCGTCCAGAAAACCCTCGTGTGTGGCCAGGGCCAGTTTGTCGCCCGTGCCGTTGGAAAAGGGGGTGAAGTTCTTGATGACGGTGGCGGTGCTGTTACCTGTGCCTGATGGGCCGTAGCCATACGCGCCGTTGGAGTGCGTCAGATCCGCGTTCACGCCCACGGCCACGGTTTCGCTGGCATTGTCGAGGGAGATTACGTCCGGGCCGCCCTTACCGTTGACGAAGATGGCATCCCCCGCCCTGGAGTGGCTCAGGCCGATATTGTCTTTTCCCGGTGTGCCTTCCACGACGGACACCGCGCCGCCGTAGAGGGAAAGGATATTGTAGGTTCCCTCGCCGGCGGCGATTCTGTCCAGCGTACCGCCGTAAATATTGATGATGTTGTTCCCGTCGCCAGCGTCGATGACGCCGCCGGTGATGCGGCTTTGCGCGGAAACCGTCACACAGTCGTCACCGTCGGAACCGGTGAAGTTGAGGGTTCCGGTGAAGCCGTCGAAGATGTCGAGCTTCATGTTTATGCTTGTCGATGGAGAGGGTTTCATGCCCACAGGGGCGGAGGCAAAGAAGTTGATCTCCCGCACGCTGTCCCGCAGGGCGATGGACGCGCCGTCCACAAGGCCGAAGCTTTGCAGGCCAAAGGCGTCCACGCTCACCGCGCCGC
>CAKTDV010000025.1 GCA_934546745.1 uncultured Desulfovibrio sp.
AGATGAGGTTCCAACAAGGCCCATGCGGCATCAGAGATATCATGGCGGCGTTGGCGATTTGTCATAAGCACATCCTTGCAGAATTGATGCGCTTTGCTTAACATAAATCTCGTGTAAACACTACCTAGAAGGTCTGCCGGATGCCTAACGTATCGGCGACGAGCGAGGCGAACAGGGCGGGATCTTCGGCAACAAGCGGGGATATCGGCGTTTGCCGGGGAGGGAAATAGGGTTCGAGCGTCGCGGCGGGCAATGGCAGGGAAGGACAGGCGACGGCGACGGTGCCAGGCTCGGCAAGGGCCTCAGCGTAGGCGGGAGACAAGTTTGCTTCCTGATCGGGCAAAAAAACATAAAGGAGCGCGCAGCGGCTTCGGGCGCGGGCTATACGTGCCGGGCCGTCTTCGGGCAGCGGCGCGGGGAGGACGATGCCGCCCACACCGCCGGGAGGCGTGCCGTGGCGTTGGCGCAAATGGCGGAGGTGTGCGGCGAAGGCTTCCAGCTCCGGGGGCGCGGCGAGATCGGGGGCCTCCAGGCGGGCGAGAAGATGCGGAAAAAGATAGCCGGCAAGCAGGGCGTAGCCGCCTGGCCCCATGTGACGCGCATCAAAGAAAATTTCTCCGTAGTCATGCGGACGCTGGAAGGCCTCTCCTGCGGTGAGGCAAGTGAGAAAATTTCTGGCCGCTGGCACGGCGCGGACGGCTTCGGCAAGCGCCTGGCTGTCGCATTCGTACAGCAGCAGCACAAGCAAATCGCCGGGGCGAAGGGGATAGCGCGGGGAAAGGATCTGGCGCGCGGCCTCTAGGAAAGAACCGCCGTTGGCGGGATTAAGGACGCGGACGCTCTCAGGCGCATGGGCGTTGAAGGTGCGCTGGATCTGGCTGGCCACAGTCTGGCCGTCCGGGGCAAAAAGACCGATGGCCGGAGCGCCGCCGAGCAGATGCAAAGTCCGCTGCCAGCGGACGGGAACGTCCGTCACCCTGCGGCGGCCGCCTGTCACGGTGTAGAAAGGCGATTGCAAAGCGGCTGGCTGCAAGAGCCCGTTCCTGCGCACAAGGCGAAGCCCGGCGGAATGATAGTCGAAGATGCGCACGCAGTCTTCCAGGCTGCGGCCGGGATAGAAGGCCGAGAGCGCGGCCTGTCGCCGGGGGTTGAGGTAATAGTGAAAATCCCGTTCTTCCCGCAGGATGATCTGTTCATGGGGGGAGGGATCGCGAACCTCACAGAGCGGATTGCCAAGACAGACGAGACAGAGTCCCGCGCGGACAGCGTGGCATTTATGCAGCAGAGCCTGATACACGGCGCCTCCTTGAGATGCTCCATGTGCGACGAGATGCTCTGGGAAGCAGCTCTAGTATTGGGCGGGCTGGTTTCTGGGTTTCAGTTTCCAGATGCTGGCAAGAAGTGTGGCGACGGCTTTATAGAGATCTTCGGGAATCATGTCGCCAATTTCGACGGATTTATAGAGCGCGCGGGCAAGCGTCACATTTTCGCGGATGGGCACATGATGTTCGCGGGCCACTTCCTTGATACGCTCGGCGAGATGATCCGCGCCCTTGGCGAGAACGACGGGCGCGGGCGCTTCAGCGGCGTTGTAGCGCAGGGCCACGGCGAGATGCGTAGGGTTGGTGACGACAACGTCGGCGCGAGGGACATTCTGCATCATGCGCTGTTGCACCACCTGCATCATCTTCTGGCGCTGTTTGCCCTTGATGACGGGGTCGCCTTCGGCCTGCCGCCGTTCGTCCTTGACCTCGCTCTTGGTCATTTTCATGTTTTCGCTGTAGGAGTAGCGCGTCTGCCAGACGTCAAAAACAGTGATGGCCAGCAACGGGATGGCCGTATAGAAAAGTATCCGCCGCGCCATGTCCAGCATGAAGGTGGCCACGCCTTCAGGTGTGGCATAGTACATGGGCAGAAAATTGAGGTACTGTGTGTAGATGAGATAGCCGGGAATGATAGCCAGAATGGCGGCAAAGGCAAAGCTTTTGAGCGCGCGGAAAATGGTCATGGGCGAGAACAGCACCTGTTGCAGGCCCTTGACCAGATTGAAACGCTGCCATTTGAACTTGAAGACCTTGAACGTCCACAGCTTGCCCACCTGAATGCGCTGGACGATGATGAGCAAAATCCAGAGCCCCAGCAGCACCGGCAGCACCATGACGGCGAAGCGCCAGCTGAGATCAATGGCGAGGTCGCGCACGTTTTCGATGGTGGGCTCAAAATCCCAGCCGCCGCCGTAAAAACGTCGGAACAGGTCAAGGGCGCCGTCCTGGATAGCGCCGATCCACGCGGTCAGCAGGGCCATGCCGCCGTACAGGCTAACCATGCGGGGGAGTTCCTGCGAACGGGGGACATTGCCCTCGTTGCGCATCTTCTGTTCCCGTCTTGGCGTGGCTTTTTCTGTTTTGCTGGGGTCTTTCTGTTTGCCGAACATGTAGTGTCCTTGCGGTCTTGCCGGAGGTGCGGTCAGGCCTGCGGCAGATGGCCTCGGCCTTTCAGATACTCAAGGGTCGTAGGCGGCGCCAGTTGTTCCAATTGCGCCAGATCGCCGTATTTCAGGGCCCGCCGCAGAGCTGAGGCACTGATGATCCGTCCGTTGGCGGCGGCAAGGCGGGGCAGTTCCACAAATTCGATACCATGACGGGGCAGGACGGTTCGCATGGCGGCATTGTACTGACGCGTCAGGCGGCAGAAGGGCTCCTCGCCCGCGAAGCGTTTGACGATGCCCAGCAGCGGCGCGACGACCTCCGCGAAAATTTCCAGATCACGTCCGGCGTCAATGCGGACATGCTGGAGCTTTTCCTTGTCAAAGTATTCCGGCAGCGTTTCCGAGGAGAGTATGAGCCTGCCGCCGGGAACGACGGCGGCGCGCCGTTCGTCCGCCAGCGCCGCGCGGGCCATGGCAAGACGATCCTTGAAGCTGAACGCGGATTTCTCCTCGTCCAGAATGAAGACGTAGAGAAAATCGCAACGCCGCAGCGCCTCCCGCACCAGAAAGGCATGACCGCGTGTGAACGGATTGGCGTTCATCACGATGGCGCCCACGTCGCGGGCCTCCGGGGGGCGGCGTTCCCGCAGTTGTTCCAGATCGCGCGCATAGGCCGCCAGCCCCGGCGGCACAAGCGTCGCGCGCTCCCGTACCAGTTCCCGCAGGATCGGGAAAAGCCGTTCCGCCACCAGCGCATAGCCGCCGCCGTTCATATGGACGGTATCGAAAAAAATTTCCCCCTGCGTGTGCGGACGCTGAAAGGCGGCGGAAATATCCCTGTAGGCAAAAAAGCTTTTGTCCGCAAAGGCCCGCAGCGCCTGCCGCAAGGCAGCCCGATCCACGTCGCTGGTGATCAGAACGGCAACGTCGCCCCGCCGCAGGATTGTGCGTGGGGACAGTATCTGCCGGGCGGCCACGGGAAGACCGCCCCAGTTGGCGGCGTTGACCACCCGCACCCCCTCTTCCGGCGCGCGCTTGTTGAAGGCGCGCTGCACACAGCTGGGCACCGTCTGCCCGTCCGGCGCAAAGGCGCCCACGGCAACGCAGTTGCCGAAAAAAAAGATCGTCTTGCGCCAGCGTTCCGGCGTGCCTTCCGTGACGCGTTCATGATTGACGACGTTGTAGTGACGCGAGGCCGTGTCCGCCAGCAGGAAGATGCCGTTACAGGCGAACGTCCGGAAGCCCGAACGCTCGTAAAAAAACAGTTCTTCCCGCTCCGTTGTGGACAGGCCCGGATACAGCGCCGCCAGATCAGCCCGGTTGTCGGGATTCAGATAATAGCGCCAGAAGCGCCGCTCCATACGGATGTCCCGCTCATGCGCGGAAGGCTGGCGGATGCGCTCCACCGGCCGCGCAATCCGCGCCAGCAGCAGCCGCGCACCGCTTGCCACGATTTTGTGCAACAATGCCTGATACATAATCCCGTTATGGCCTTCCGGCGCATGTTTCCGTGCGCGCTAGATCCAGAAGGCCCTGCCGCTGTTCCAGAGCTCGTTGAGCCGGATGGAGTCCCGCAGGGTATCCATGCACTGCCATTGCCCGGGGTGCGGGTACATGGCGAGCTGTCCTTCCGCGGCCAGGCGTTGCAGCGGCTCCTTTTCCAGATCGCAGCTTTCGTCTTCGCTGAGGTAGTCCAGGAAGGCGCGTTCAAAAACGAAAAAGCCGCAGTTGATGAACTCGTCCAGCACGGGCTTTTCTTCCCACGAAAGAATATTGCCCCCGCTGTCGGTGCGTACCGTACCAAAGCGCGAAGGCATGCGCACGCCGGTAAAGGTGCCGATGACGCCGGATTTTTTATGAAAGGCCAGCAGGGCGTCGATGTCGATATCCGCGACGCCGTCACCATAGGTCACCATGAAGCGATCTCCCGTAATGTATCTGGCCACACGCTTCAGGCGGCCACCCTTCTGGGTTTCCTGCCCGGTGTCGCACATGGTCACGCGCCAGTCCTCGCACTGGCCGCCGTGCGGCGTGATGGCGCCGCTTTTCAGATCCACCGTGAAGTCCGTATTGCGGATGTAGTAATCGTGGAAATACTGCCTGATATATTCGCCTTTGTACCCCAGCGGCAGAATAAAGTCCGTATGCCCGAAGCGGGCGTAGATGGACATGATATGCCACAGAACCGGCCTGCCGCCGATTTCCACCATCGGTTTGGGCTTGACGACGGTTTCCTCGCGCAGGCGCGTCCCTTTGCCGCCACACATGATGATGACATTCATCAAAACTTCCTTTGCAGTCTGAAACCTCCCCCTTCAGGGGGGAAAGAGCGTCCTGGCATTCCGGCAATGCCGCTGAAAACCCTACATAGCAGAAGTGTTCCCGGAAAAAAAGCTTCTCCCTGAAAGCGATCCTGACAATGCCATTGGGGGAGGGGCGTTTCCGCTGTTTCCCCTCGCCCTGCCGCTGTGGTATGGTGCTGCCTGCGCCGGAGGAATTTCCCGAAAGATGTTGCCGGCGGTTGTCGCTGAAAAATTTTTACCCGAGGGGGATTGTGTCATGCGAACGTTTGTGCGGATGCGCCGCGCGACAGCGGCGCTGTTGGTGGTGGCGGCGGTTTCCGGCTGCGTATCCACAGGGCCGGAAAAGACGCTGCATGATCTGGCGGACGCGCTGAACGCCAATGACGCCGGAGCGTTTCTGGAGCTGCTGGACGGCGGGAGGCTGGCACAGTGCGAAGTGCGGAACATGATCCGTGAGGATCGGGCGCTCAGCATGCTGAACGATCTGGGCAAACGCCTCAAGCTGGGCGGCATGCAGGAGTTGCTGGGGCAGGCGCTTGATGTGGAGCGCGAACTTCTGCGCGAGTACGAGCAGGGCGTCAGCACCGGCTCCATAATGGCGGAATGCCGGAGCGCGGCATCGTCCGGCTGTCCGTGGGTGCCAGAATCGCTGAAGGCGGCGGAAATCCGGGAGATTTCACCCACAGCCGCTGTGGCTCGCGTCACCACGCCCGCCCGGATGACGACGTGGCTGGCCCTGCAACAGCGGGACGGGCGGTGGCGCGTTGTAGGCAAGGCGTCACTGGAAAGCACCGCGCGCGACTATGCGCTTGATCAACCCCAGCCTCCCGCCGAAAAACCCAGTACGGAACCGGGAGGGAACGTAACGCGCCTGTAGGGCATTTTGCGTCGTTTGATGCGCGTAGCTTATACGCGGTCGCGGGACGAGAACCGTCCCGCGACCGCGTACAATACTGTCAAGCCGCTCTCCAAAGAGCCTCCTTGTCTTTCGGACGCGCGGGGGCTTTTGTCTTCATTCCCTGTTCAGTGCGTCAGTTTCCTTTCAGGAAGGGCAGAGGCGGCGTCACGGCGGCGGTGACGGGGGCGACGGGGTTCCAGACTTCCGTCGTCACCTTGGGCGGCGCGGCGCGGCGCTGTGGCACGGCCTGTTGCCGCAACGGGACGGACGCAGTTCCGTCGCGCCCCTGCGCGGGCTGGGGGGAAGGCGGCGCAACGGGCGGCGCGGCGGGAACGCGCAGTTTTGTGGAAGAGACGCCCTCAGGCGCTTTCTGCATGGGCGGGGCGGGCGTCCGCGCCGCCGCGCGTCGCGCGGCGGCGCGACGGCGCTGCCGCGCCTTCTGTTCCGGGGCAAAAAGCGGCGGCCATGAGGCGGGATCAATGAACGCCACGCCGCCGGTGCGCACCTGACGCGGTTCGGTGAGGGCGCGCCAGTACACGCGCGCGCCGCCGTAGTTTTTCCAGTCTTCCACCCGTTCGCTGACGCTGTACCCCCCGGGCTGATTGGCATAGCCGGAAGAACCCTGCGCATAGGCCGACGGCGTTGCGCGCACGGTCACGAACCGCTCCTGCACAGGCACGCCCCGCGCATAGGAGGGCTGCGCCGGAGGCGGGGGAGTCACAGGCCGCCCCGCGGCCTGCGCGCGCGCTGAAAGCGGCAGATTGCCCACCACGATCTCTCCGGCCGGAACAGGCATGGAAACCAGACCCAGAACCGCCGCCAGGAACGCCGTCACGCGCCAGGAAGCTGTTTTCATGTGCGGCATGTGTTATTACTCCACAAAGGTTTATCAAACCCATCGGCAGGGCGGCGAAAATGTTTAGAGCGTCTTCCCCGATCTGCGCAAGTTTCTTCAGGCAGGGCCCCTTTCCGGCATGGAAGGAGAAAGCCCACAGGGCGGCAACGCGGGCGCGGCGCTAGGCGTCTCCGGTCTCTTCCGCTGGCTTGGCCAGCCCGCCTGTAGCGGGTGTGGCCACACGGGGACGAACCCGCAACGGCCTGCGGCGTCGCGCGGGGGAAGCGTCCTTCGCTCCCGCGACCGCCGCCGGGGCGGAGAGGGGAGAACGGCGGGCCAGATCGCGGGGAGTCAGCGCGCGCGGCGGCATCTCCTTGATATGCACGTCCATCTGGGGAAAAGCCACCTCGATGTTGTGTTCCCTCAGAAGGCGTTCCACGGCAAGGCGTACATTGGAGGAGACAGACGCGGCAAGATCGTAGTCCCGTACCCAGAAACGCAGGGTGAAGTCCAGCGTGCTTGCGCCAAAATCGCTGAACAGCACTGTTGGCGAGGGATATTTCAGGATGTTTTCCGTCATGCTGGCGGCGTTGAGCAACAGTTTCATGACCAGCGCCGTATCCGATCCGTAGGCGACGCCCACGATCACGTCGCGTCGCGTCGTGCGGCTGCTGCGCGTCCAGTTGGTCAGACGTCCCGACACGAATTCAGAATTGGGCACATAGATGGAGGCATTATCATAGGTTTCCACAACGGTGGCGCGGACACTAATCTTGCGCACCCGGCCCACGGTGCCACCCACCTCGACCACGTCGCCCACCTGCATGCTGCGGCTGAAGATGAGCAGCAGACCGGAAACGAAGTTGTTGACGATAGTCTGCATGCCAAAACCGATGCCCACGGAAAGCCCCCCGGCCACCACGGCAAGATTGCTCAGCTCCATGCCGAGCGAACGCAGCACGAACAGTCCGAAAAGAGCCCAGGAGGCATAGGTCAGCGATGTCTGCAAGGGCGGAATGAGGGTCACGTCGATCTGGACGCGGTGGGGCAGGCGCTGCAGGAACAGCGTCCCCATGCGCACAAAGGTGCGCGTTATGAAAAACGCGCTGATGATGAGCAGCACCTGCAACAGGTTGAACTGCGTCACCCCCACGTTGACGCCCTGCAACACGTAGTGACTCAGCAGCACCACCCCGCCGGGCAGGGTACACAGCCACAGGGAGACGGCCACCAGCGCCAGCACGAGAATACAGGGGGCCGCCAGCGCCAGAAGGATGCTGGCAAAGGCCGCGCCGCCGCCCTCCTTGGGCAGGCTGTCGTTGAAACGGCTGCACAGGGCCATGCTTGCCACACTCAGCTGCAGTGCCAGCGCGCAGGAGGAATAGAGCAGATAGAGGGCCATGCTGTAGATATGCAGGCCGCACAGCGTCATGACAACGCAGGCCCAGAGCAGGACGCCCGCGCCCTTCATGATGCCCTGCTCCATGTCCGGTATGCTCCCGGAGGGAGACGGGGCCGCGCCATCGGCACTTTCCACGCGTTCGCCAGCGGCGGCGGCCGCCCTGCGGTAGCGGAAGTGCCGGGCGACAATCCGCAGCCCCAGCGCCAGCAGCCAGAGCGCCAGGGCCGCCACGCGCGGCAGGGGCAGATAGATGAGGATGTAGGCGCACAGCGTCAGCGGCATCAGATTCCAGAGCGGCGAAGGAACACGCGGCACCGTGGGATGCTGCAACTGCCGGAGATCCCAGGCAAGGCACATCTGCCCCAGGATGAGACTCATGTTGCCCAGCGCGAGAAAGAGCCGGTAAAATTCGTTATCCACGGAAAGCGAGGCCCCGCCAAGCGCGAAGCCAAGGCATATCCAGACAACGCTGACACGGAAGACATGCCGGATGACAGGATGATCGCTGCCCTGACCGATACGGCGGTACAGCAGAAAGGAGAGCAGCGAAGACAGCACGAGCATCAGCAGACCGCGGGCGGCGGCGATTTGCCAGCCCTCCGCCGTGGTGGGAATCTCGACGGGAAGGCGGATGGTCATGATCTGGGGAATGACCGCCAGTATCTTGAAGGCGTCCTCCCAGGCCTTGGCTGTCAGATAGGGTTCCGGGCCGCGAAGGTAATACTGTTTCCAGCTTTCAGGAAGCCGCGCGGCGATGCCGTCCGCGTCCTTCTGCATGGAGTCCAGCAGGGTATGGGCGGGGGCCATGGCCGCATCGTAGCGCTTGAGCAGCGCCGTCAGGCGCGTCTGGGCCAGTGAGACATCCCGGAGCATGGGTTTGAAATCGGGCATGAGGCGCGAGGCGTTGTTCTTCAGCCCCTCCGGCAGGGAGTTGTCAATCTTGTTGACCCGATCGAGCGCGGCCTGGGCATTGTCGCGGGCCTCCTGCGCGGCGTCCATCAGACGGCGCACCTTGGCGCTGTTGGCGGCGATGCTGCGGCTGATGGATTCGAGCCCCAGCGGCCAGTCGTCAATGGAGTTCCGCCAGACAACCAGGCGGTGATATTCGTCCTCATAGGGGCGCAGCTTCCGCCCCAGCCCCGCCACCGTATCCAAAAAGCTGGAACTCTGCTCCCTGGCGGTCCGCAACGCCTCCGCCACCTGGGCGCGCTGCTCCTCCAGAAAATCCCGCAGCACCGTTTCCGCTCCCGGGGCGGCGTCGTCGCTCTCTCCGGCGGTCTCCTCCCGCTTCTGCCCGGACGGCGATCCGTCCTTGGACAAAGCCGGAGAACCTCCGTCATTCGCGGACAAGGCCGGAGCGGGGACGCAGAGCGTCAACGCCAGCAGCAAGGCTACCAGCAAAACCGGCAGCGAGGCCAGTCGTGAGCGCGGGGACGCCGGAAACCAGAAACCACGAATCGGCATGGTGCGTTCCATGAAAGAACTCCTCTCAGAAAATAAATGCCACCGGGGGTGGACGCGGGGTGTTTCCGTTCCTTTACAAGAACTCCGCGCAACGGCATAGTCGCGGCATGACTGCCTATACGACATTTTCCGGCGCGCTTCCACTCTGCCTGCTCCCCTGCCCCGATCTGTCCGTAGCGGCGGAACGGACGCGCCGCGCGCTGGAACGGGCCGGGCCGGGCCATCTCCGCCCCCTTTACGGCGCAAGGGTCCTCGTGAAGCCCAATCTGCTCAGGGCCACGCCGCTCGCCTGCACTTCTCCGGCGGTGGTGGCGGCCGCCTGCGCCTGGCTGCTGGATCAGGGCGCGCGCGTGACCGTTCTGGATTCTCCCGGCTTTGGCCGCGCCGCCAGCGTGGCCCGCGCCATCGGCCTCGGCGACAGTCTGCGCCCGCTGGGCCTTGCCGTTTCAGGGCCCGGAAAGGCCGTGTCGCTGCGTCTGGACAACGGCTCCTGTTTTGGCGTCTCCCGTCGGGCGCTGGAAAGCGATCTCATCCTTTCCGTCCCCCGCGTCAAGGCGCACAGCCAGATGCTGCTGACGCTGGCCGTCAAAAACCTGTTCGGACTGGTGGCCGGCATGCGCAAGGCCCTTGCCCACACGCGCGAAGGCCAGTCGCCCGACGGCTTCGCCAACGCCCTTGCCGCGCTCTGGGCCGCCCTGCCGCCCGTGGCGGCGCTGGCGGACGGCATCATTGCCATGCAGCGTACCGGCCCCAGCGGCGGCATCCCCCATCCGCTGGGCCTGCTGGCCTCCAGCCCTTCGGCCGTGGCGCTGGACGAGGCCCTGTGCGCCGTCCTTGGAGTGGAATTCCGCCGGACGCCGCTGGGCGCGGCCCTGGAACGCCGCCATGCGCCGGGATGCGCGGCGGCGGGCGCGATCGTCCGCTATACGGACGCCCGCCCCGAGGAGGTGGCCGTCCGGGATTTCGCCCTCCCGGCGGAACTGACGCACACCTCCTTCCGCCCCGGACGCCTGCTGCGAAGCTGCCTGCGCCGTTTCTGGCTGGGCCTGCGCCCCTGACATACCAACAAAGCTAAGGAGAGCCCTTCCATGCCCGTCATCCTGCCCGGAGAAACCGATCTCTATGCCCTCACCGACAGCCGCCTCTCCCTCGGCCGCCCGCTGGAAGAGGTTGTCCGCGCCCTGCTCGGCGCGGGCATCCGCATTATCCAGTACAGGGAAAAAAAGAAAAAAGGCGGTGAGATGCTGGAGGAATGCCGTCTCATGCGCCGCCTCTGCGACGACTACGGGGCCTGTCTGATCATTGACGATCACGTGGACCTGGCCCTGATCTGCCGCGCCGACGGCATCCACATAGGACAGGAGGACATCCCCCTGCCGGATGTGCGCGCCCTGACAGGCCCCCGGATGTGCCTTGGCCTTTCGACGCACAGTCCGGAACAGGCAAGGGAGGCCGTGCGCCTTGGCGCGGACTATATCGGCGTCGGCCCCATTTTCGCCACACAGACCAAGGAGGACGTGGTCGCTCCTGTGGGCTTCGCCTATCTGGACTGGGTGGCGGCGAACATCTCCCTCCCCTTTGTGGCCATCGGCGGTATCAAGGAAGGCAATATCGGCGAGGTCGCCCGCCACGGCGCGCGCTGCTGCGCTCTGGTTTCCGAACTGGTGGGCGCGCCGGACATCGCCGCAAAAACCGCCGCCGTCCGTCGCGCCATGCGGGCGGGTATGGCGTAAACACGCCGCGGGTTCCGGGGTGGCGCGTCAGCCGCGAAAGCGGATTCGCCCCTCGGAAATAATCAGCCCGGCCAGGATCAGCCCCATGCCCAGCACGGCCAGCGGGGTGACGGGTTCCCCCAGAACCGCCAGCGACGCCCCCACCGTGATCACGGGGATCAGGTAGATGTACTGGCTGACACTGACGGGACCCAGGCGGGCCAGCGCAAAATTCCAGAGAACGAAGCAGAGCGCCGACGCCCCCAGACCGAGAAAGGCGAGATTGCCCGCCGCCAGTGGCGACAGAAGGCGTCCCGCGTCCGCCGTGGCTCCGGCAAAGGGCAGCAGAGGCAGCATGAACAACAGGCCCCAGCCAAAGATGCGCCGTGTGGCAAGCGTCGTATCGTAGCCCATCTGGCCGATTTTGCGCGTAAGAATGGAGTAGAAGGACCATGTCAGCGCGGCCAGAACGCTCAGCAGGTCTCCCAGCGGATTCAGTCGCAGCGCAACGCCACTATTGATATTGATACAGACGACGCCCGCCAGGGCGAAGACAAAACCGGCAAAAAAACGCAGGCGCAGAGACTCGCCAAGCAGCAGCCGGGCCAGCAGGGCCGTAAACAGCGGCGAAACGGCCACCAGCACGCCGACGTTGGAGGCCAGCGTATATTGCAGGGCCATATTTTCCAGCAGGAAATACAGGGTGACGCCACACAGGCCCGCGCCCGCGAAAAACATCTCGCGCCGCCCGCCGCCTGTATGCAGGCGACGCGGCCTGACGCACCAGAGCGCGATCATGCCCAGCAGAAAACGCAGAAAAAGAATTTCCACCGGCGCGAAGACATCCAGCAGAAGCTTGGTAGAAACAAAGGTGACGCCCCAGACAGCGGCGCAACACAACGCCGCGCCGTGCGCGGCCCAGCGGGAAGAAAAAGCGGATCGGCTCATGGGCCCCGTTATTGACGCTTCCTCCCGTTCACGTCAAGAGAGGGGGGACGGGAACGGCGGAACCGCACAGTTTGCCTTGAGGCGGCAAATGTCGTAGACATACGCCGTACCCGCCGGTTCGTCCCGTTTTCGCGCGGCCTCTCTCCGTTTTTGCCACCGCGCGCGGGCAACGCCGCTTCTGACACTGAACGCAGTGCAAACGCAAGAGTTTTTCAAGGATACCGCCATGAGCAAGGTCGTTACCCGTTTCGCCCCCAGTCCCACGGGGCATTTACACATCGGCGGCGCGCGTACCGCCATTTTCTGCTGGCTGCTGGCCCGTCACAACGGCGGGCAGTTCCACCTCCGTATCGAGGATACGGATCTGCTGCGATCCAAGCAGGAATACACGGATTCCATTCTGGCCTCCATGCGCTGGCTCGGTCTGGATTGGGACGGCCCCCTCAACTACCAGACGCAGAGGACGGATCTCTATAACACCTATGTGGATCGCCTGCTGGAAAGCGGCCATGCCTACTGGTGTTCCTGCACCCCCGAAGAAGTGGAGACCATGCGCGAACACGCCCGCGCCCACGGTCTCAAACCCCGTTATGACGGCCGCTGCCGCGACAAAAACCTCGGCCCCGGCGAGGGCCGCTGCGTGCGCCTGCGTATTCCCCAGACCGGCAAGGTGGTCTTTGACGACATGGTGAAGGGCAGAATCGCCGTGGACACCGCCGAACTGGACGACATGGTCATCCGCCGGGCGGACGGCATGCCCACCTACAACATGGCCGTGGTCGTGGACGATCACGAAATGGGCATCACCCACGTCATCCGGGGCGACGACCACGTTTCCAACACGCCGCGCCAGATTCTGATTTATGAGGCGCTAGGCCTGCCCGTCCCCCGTTTCGGCCATGTGCCCATGATTCTGGGGCCGGATCGGCAGAAGCTTTCCAAACGCCACGGCGCGCGCGCCGTCATCGAGTATCAGCGCGACGGCCTGCTGCCGCAGGCGCTGGTCAACTACCTTGTCCGTCTGGGCTGGTCGCACGGCGATCAGGAAATCTTTACCAAAGAGGAACTGATCCGCTTCTTTGATGGAACCAGCCTCAATCCCGCCGCGGCCGCGTTCGACCCGGCCAAACTGGAATGGTGCAACGCCCATTTCATGCGGGAAATGCCTCTCTCCGATCTGGCTGCCCTGACGCTCCCCTTTGTGGAGGAAGAGGGGCTTTCCCGCCAAGGCGAGCCGCTGCAAGCGGACGACTGTGAGACGCTTTGCGGCATGTTCCGCGAGCGGGCGGGCAACCTCCGGGAGCTGGCCCGCGCCTTCGCGCCCCTGCTGGTCAACGCGGCGGATCTGCCCTATGACGCAAAGGCGGCTGCCAAAAACCTCACGGAGGCTTCCCGCGCCCATCTTGCCGCCCTGTCCGCCATCTTTGCCGCCTGTGCCGCCTTTACGGTTCCCAATCTGGAAGCCGCGCTCAACGCCTACGTGAGCGACAACGGACTCAAGTTCAAAGACGTGGCTCCCGCGCTGCGCACGGCGCTCATGGGCTTTATGGGAGGCCCCCATCTGCCGGAAATCATGGCCTTTCTTGGCAGGGACGAAACCCTGGCCCGTCTGGATCGCGCGGCCCGGCCCTGACCCCTCATCCGCTTCCCGGCGCGCGCCGTTGCCGGAACACCTCCGACCACAGGGAACAGTATGGAAGTAGAACGCACTCCCCTTGAAGGCGTCGTCCTGATCAAGCCCCGGATATGGGGCGACGAACGCGGCTATTTTGTGGAAACCTGGCAACGGGATCGCTATGCCCGCGAGGCCGGCATCACCCTGCCTTTTGTGCAGGACAACCATTCCATGTCCCGTTACGGCATTCTGCGCGGCCTCCATTTTCAGAAGACGCGCCCGCAGGGCAAGCTCGTCCATGTCTCGCTGGGCAGCGTCTTCGATGTGGCGGTGGACATCCGCGAGGGATCGCCTACCTACGGACAATGGTACGGCGTAGAACTCACAGCCAAAAACCAGTGGCAGCTCTGGGTGCCGCCGGGCATGGCCCACGGCTTTGCCGTCACCAGCGAGATCGCGCACTTCCACTACAAGGTGACGGACGTGTATTGTCCGCAGGATGAGGGATCCATCCGCTGGAACGATCCGTCCATCGGCGTGCGCTGGCCTCTGGACGATCCCCAGCTCTCCGAAAAGGATCGCCATGCCCCCTTCTGGCGGCCCCAGGGGCGGGATTCCTGAACGTCGCCTTCCTGGGAACGCCTCCTGTGAGGTCTTCATGATGCCTTCTTTCCGCGCCGCCCTGTTCCGGGTCAGGCTGCTGTGCTGTCTTGCTCTGTGCCTCTGCCCAGGCCTCACACCGGATGTCGCTGCCGGGGAACCGCCCGCCCCCTCTCTGGACTTCGTTACCATCCGCCTCGGTCAGGGCGATCGCGCCGTGCTGGTTGTGGGCGGCATACAGGGCGACGAGCCGGGCGGCTTTTCCGCGGCCACACTGGTGGGCACCCGCTATGAAATCCAGCAGGGGGCCGTCTGGGTCGTTCCCAATCTCAATTTCCCCAGCATCATCCGGCGGTCGCGCGGTCTGCATGGCGACATGAACCGCAAATTCGCCACCCTGCCGGAAAGCGATCCGCAATACGCCACCGTCCGCCGGATACAGGAACTCATCCGCCATCCACAGGTGGGGCTTGTGCTGAACCTGCACGACGGCAGCGGCTATTACCGGCCACACCGCGAAAGCGACCTCTGCAACCCCAAGCGCTGGGGACAGTGCATCGTCATCGATCAGGAGAGCCTTGCGCCGCATATCTTCATGCACAGGCTGGGACAGGAAGCCGCCGCCGTGGCGCAAACCGTCAACACACGCCTCATGGCGCAACTGCACCGCTATCACGTCCACAATACGCGGACGGCCGAAGGCGACAGGGAAATGGAAAAAAGCCTTTCCTACTATGCCGTGCGGCACGGCAAAGCGGCCTTCGGGCTGGAAGCCAGCAAGGAATTTGGCGTGGCTCTGCGCGCCTACTACCACCTGCTGCTCATCGAATCCTTCTTCCGTCAGGCGGGTGTGCGGTTCTCGCGGGATTTCGAGCTCTCCCCCGCCGGTGTGGAAAAGGCCCTGCGGGAGAATCTTGGCGTGGCCTTTGCGGGCAATCGTATTTTCCTGCCTCTGGAGGACGTGCGGCCTTCCCTGCACAGAGTGCCGCTGCCACGGGATGCCGCCCGAACCGCCGTCACCTCCAAGCCCATCATGGCCGTTCTGCCGGACAGCGGCGACGGACGCCTGCGTGTGCATTACGGCAATCGCCTGCTGACCTGCATCACCCCTGAATGGCGGGAGATGGATCACAGCCTTGACGGCGTGGATGTCCTCCTGGACGGAAGGCGGCGCACGGCGGGCTTTGGGCAGATGATCCACGCGCGCGACTCGCTGGAAGTGCTTCCCCAGGCGGGCTACCGGGTCAACGCCATCGGCTATGACTCCGGCAGGGAGGATGAAAGCGGCCTGCCCCTGAGGCGCGCCATGTTCGCCGCTCGTTTTTCCGTGGACAGGGGCGGCCGGGTCTATAGGATGGAAATCTACAGGGGAGAACGTTTCTGCGGCATGTTTCTGCTGCGCTTTGGCAACGACTGACGCGCTGCGTCCGCTCCGGCGGACGCGGGAGCGGACGCCGTGCCCCGGCACGGGGAGAAAACACAAGGCGCTAATGCGTGCTTTCCGACGCGGGAACGGCGGGTTTCATGGCGGCCGCCGCAAAACGGCCGGCCAGCTCCTTCACCTTGTCCGTTTCGCACCACTGGGCGAACAGACCACGCCATTGGGAAAAATCCATGAAGGTCTGTTCCAGCTGCTCCTCGTGCATCTGCACCCAGGCGTTGAACAGCTGCATACGCGTCTGAAAGGACGCGCTGTCAAAAACCATGTCGGCCATCTGGCGGGGCATGGCCTTGCCGTCCAGATGCCGCACCACAAAACCGCAGACGGCCTGTTGCGAATTTTCAAAGGAGGCCGTTTTCCCGTTGAGTTCCTCGGCCAGCGGCAGAAGGTGCGTATACTCCTCCCGGATGCGGGTCATGGCTTTTTCGGGAACGGCCAGATACAGTGTGCGCTCGCCGTCCATATCCCCGGCGTCGGCTTTTTCCGCAATGAAGTAGAAACGCAGCCAGTTCTCGAACATGACGGCTTCAAGGATGCTGACCACAGCCTGCTGAAATTCTTCCTGCTCTCTGGGCATGGGATTCCTCGCTGAAAGTTGGATGCCGCCGCCGCGAAAAGGCGGAAGGCGGTCAGGACAATTCCGGGCAAAGTGTACGGACGGTGGCGGAAGGCGTCAACACCCGCCCGCCGGAAACGAAAGAACGCCCTCACAATGCTCTTGAACAGTAACCCCCTTGTGGATTTCCATGATGGATTTCAGAGAACATTTGAACGCCGCCCAGTACGAGGCCGCCACCTGTGGCGATGGCCCCGTACTGGTCGTGGCCGGCGCGGGCAGCGGCAAGACACGCACCATCGTACACCGTCTGGCATGGCTGGCGGAACAGGGCGTACCGCCCGCGTCCATGCTGTTGCTGACCTTTACCCGGAAGGCCGCCCATGAGATGTTGCAGCGCGCCGCGGCCACCGGCGATCAGGGGCTGATCGGCGTACAGGGCGGCACCTTTCATGCCTTCGCGTTCAGCGTGCTTCGCCGCTGGAGGCCGGTCTGGCTTGACGGCCGCGCCTTCTCCCTCATGGACAGCGCGGACATTACCGCCGCCCTCAAGGAATGCAAGGAAATGCTCGGCATCGCCAAAGGGGATCGCTCCTTTCCGAAAACACAGGCCGTGGCCGGTCTGTTGAGCAAGGCGCGCAACAAGGAACAGGCCATGGACGCC
This sequence comes from uncultured Desulfovibrio sp., assembly GCA_934546745.1. GTDB lineage: Bacteria > Desulfobacterota > Desulfovibrionia > Desulfovibrionales > Desulfovibrionaceae > Desulfovibrio. The sequence continues at coordinate 16,867 of CAKTDV010000025.1, forward strand.
GTCCTGCAGCGGGAAGCCTGCCAGCTTCTGCCCCATACCGAGGCCCTGACCCGCCTGGGAGAAGCCTATGCGGCCTATCGCCGGGAACGCGGGTTGCTGGACTATGACGATCTGCTCTTTGAGCTGGAAGCGCTCCTCCAGCGTGGCGGCGAAGCGGCGGAAAGCCTGCGGGCCCGTTTTCGCCACATTCTTGTGGACGAATATCAGGATACCAACCTCGTACAGGCACGCATCGTCCGGCTGCTGGCCGGACCGCCCGATGCCGCGCCGCAGGCCATGGGGAACGTCATGGCTGTGGGCGACGAAGCCCAGTCCATCTACGCGTTTCGCGGCGCGAACGTCAGGAACATTCTTGATTTCCCCCAACTGTTTCCCGGAGCGCGCATCATCCGGCTGGAAGAGAATTACCGATCCACCCGTCCCATTCTGGACGTGGCCAACAGCGTCCTGTCGCACGCCGCGGAATCGTTCCGCAAGCGTCTTTTCACACGCCGGGAAGGCGGCGCGCCCGTGCGTCTGGTCACGCCCCTGAGCGACAAAACGCAGGCCGTCGCTGTCGCCGCCCGCATCGCGGAACTGCTGGATCACTACTCCCCCAGCGACATCGCCGTGCTGTTCCGGGCGGGCTTTCATTCCTTCCAGCTGGAAATGGAGCTCAACCGGCGCGGCATCGCCTTTCACAAATATGGCGGCCTGCGCTATGCCGAGGCCGCGCACGTCAAGGATGCCATCGCCTATGCGCGCCTGCTGATCAACCCGCTGGACATGCCCTCCTTTACGCGGGTGGCGGCGCTCCATCCGGGCATCGGCCCCCGGACGGCCCGAAAGATCCACGCGACACTGCTCTCCGGCGGCGGCGCGGCCCTGGGCAAGGCGCTGGCCAGGCATGAAAGCCTACGGGCGGATCTGGACTTTCTGGATAGCCTGCGGATGCGGACGCTCAGCCCGGCGGCCATATTGTCCTCCATCGTGGAACAGTACCGCCCCCACATGGAACAGGCCTATCCCGACGACTGGCCTCGACGTCAGCAGGCGCTGGAGGAAATCATCCAGATGGCCGCCGGATATGACGATCTCGACGTCTTTATCGCCGATCTGGCGCTGGAAACCCCGGAAGAGGAGGGGTCCGGCGACCAGTCCGTCGTCCTCTCCACCATCCATTCGGCCAAGGGACTGGAATGGGACGCGGTGCTGATCATCGATCTGGCGGAAGACCGCTTCCCCACGCACCGCTCCATGAGCCGCCCTGAAGATTTTGAGGAAGAACGCCGCCTCATGTACGTGGCCTGCACCCGTGCCCGCAAGGAACTGGAGCTGTACTGCCCGTCAGCCATTTACGACAGGGCGGAGCGCGGCAGCATGCCCGTGGGGCAAAGCCCCTTTGTCAGGGAACTCCCCGCGGGACTTGTGGAAACATGGACAGAGGGCTACGGCGGCATCCTGCGCCGCAAAGACGCCGGCGACGGGCGGCAAGGCCCTTCCGGAGACAGTCTTCCCACACGCGCTTACGGCGCGCGGTCGGGCGGCGCCGATCCGGACTCGCGGGGATCTGGCCCATGCGGCTATTGCCGGCACAGAATTTTCGGCCGGGGCAAGATCGTCCGCCACCTGCCCCCCGACAAGGTTCAGGTGAACTTTCCCGGTTTTGGCCTGAAAGTCATTCTGGCGGAGTATCTGCTTCCCGAGGAGTAAGCATGCCCACTCACCCGCACCCCTCTCTTTCCGAGGATGGCATACTGAAACGGCTGTCGCGCCATTTCCCCGATACGCACGATGCCCTGCTCATCGGCCGGGGCGACGACTGCGCCATGCTGCGCCCCGGCGGCCCCCTGTGCGTCAGCACCGACCTGTTTCTTGAGGACGTCCATTTCCGGCGTTCCTATTTTACGCCCGCCGATATCGGGTACAAGGCGCTGGCGGTCAATACCAGCGATCTGGCCGCCTGCGGCGCGCGCCCGTTGGCCTTTACCCTGGCCCTTGGGCTGCCCAGAGGCGTGGACGATGCCTGGCTGGACGCCTTTTTCTCAGGTATGGCCGAGGCCGCCCGCCCCTGGCGCATGGCGCTGGCGGGCGGCGATCTGTCGCGCTGCGATCGCCTGTCCGTTTCCATCACCGTGTGGGGAGAAGCCTACGGAGCGCCGGAAAACGCCGTTTTTCTCGCACGCGGTGGCGCCATGCCTGGCGACAGTATTTTTCTTGTGGGTCAGGTGGGCCTTGCCAGAGTAGGTCTTGCCGTTCTGGAAAAACAGGGGCGCGCCGCCTGTGATCGCTGGCCCGCCGCCTGCGCCGCGCACCTGCGGCCGCTGCCCCGCGTGGATGCGGGGCTGATGCTGGCCCGCGCGGGAAGCAACGCCCGCCCCCCCGTACTGATGGACGTTTCCGACGGGCTGGCGCGCGATCTGCCCCGACTGCTGGGGACGGGCAACGGAAACGCCTTTGGCGCGGCCCTGCTGCTGCCACGAGGGCGGCTGCACCCGGAAGTGAACCACTATGCCGAAGCCCACGGCCTGGATCCTGTGGAACAGGCGTTGCTGGGCGGCGAGGACTATGCCCTGCTGGGGGCCTGCGCCCCGGATATGCTGCCGCCGCTTCATGCCGCCATCCCCGATCTCTGGACTATTGGCGTCGTCACGGAAGAAGGGCTGACCTGCAACAACCGTTCTCTGGAGGGTCTTGAGGGCTTTGATCATTTCAGGGAGGAGGCTGCCCATGTCTGAGATGGCTTCGCTCCCCGGTTGTGCCGGCGCATGGCGGCGCATGGCGCGCTGCTGCCGCGATGCCTGGCAAAGCGGCCTGCTGCGCGGCTTCAACGGCAACGCCAGCGAACGCCTTCCCGGCGGCAACGTGCTGATGACCCGTGCGGGCTGCGCCAAGGGACGCCTGCGCCAACGCGACGCCTGCGTGCTGACTCCCGACGGCGGCATCGTGCTTGGAGGCCCGGCCTCATCGGAAGGCCGCATGCATCTGGTCATCTATAAGGCGCTGCCGCAAACGCGGGCCGTGCTGCACACCCATCCACCGCTGCTTCTGGCCCTGTCGCTACGCCTCGCCGCCGTGGACCCCGACGGCTGGAGAGATGCCTTTCTGAACCTGCCTCTGTTCGAGGCACGGACATGGAAACAGCGACTGGCCTTTGCGCCCGCCCTGCCGCCCGGAACGCCGGATCTGGCTCTGGCCGTGGCGGAAGCGGCGCGAACCGCCCCAGCCGTATGGATGGAATCCCACGGGCTCTGCTGTCATGGCGGCGATCCTGCCTTTTGTCTCGATCTCTCCGAACATCTTGAACACCTGGCCGCCATCCAACTGGCAGGCATGGGCGCGCCCGCGGACGGAACGCCCTGACGCGCCGATCACACAGCGTTCTTCAGGAAAACACAGGGAAACAGACGGTCGCAGACGGAATTTGCGATGTTTCACAGCTTGAAAAAAAGCCTGAAATCTGGGAAAAGCAGGACTGCGCGCAGTCCGCGCCACTACCTGTTGTTTCAGAAGGAGATGCCTCAATGTTCAAGCCCATTGCCACTGAAAAGGCGCCTGCCGCCATTGGCCCCTATTCCCAGGGGACAACCATTGACAATCTCGTGTTCAGCTCCGGTCAGATTCCTGTCAATCCCCTGACAAAAACCATGCCTGAAGGTATCGGGGATCAGGCGCGCCAGTCCCTCAATAACGTAAAAGCCGTTCTTGAAGCCGCTGGCTCCTCCATGAGCAAAGTCTTCAAGGTCAACGTCTTTCTGGCGGATATGGGTGACTTTGCCGCTGTCAATGAAATTTACAAAGAATTCTTTTCCGCTCCCTATCCCGCGCGCAGCTGCGTTGCCGTGGCGGCCCTGCCTCTCGGCGCGCGCGTGGAGATCGAAGCCATCGCCGTGAAATAAGGCGGAACATGCGACGCATCGGCGAAAAAGGGAGGGCGGCCTTTCGGGCCGCCCTCCCTTTTTCGCCGATGCCGCAACAAACGACAACCGCGGAATGCCTTGGAGGGATTTCAATGCGAAACCGCTCTAATTGGTCTCCAGGCTTGTATTGTTCAACAGATAATTCAGATCAAGAAGAATCAGCAGCCGATCGCCCAGTTTGCCGACACCCCGGATATATTCGGAACCGATGCCCGCGACCACCGGCGGAGCTTCCTCGACTGTGGATGCGGGAATACGCAGAACCTCGGAAACGGCATCGACAAGAAAGCCCACGATTTTCTGATCAAATTCCATGACCACGATACGCGTGCTGGCGTTGTGTTCCACGACGGGCTTGCAGAAACGCGTGCGCATATTGACTACAGGAATGACCTTGCCGCGCAGGTTGATGACGCCCTCAATGAAGGCCGGGGCGCGCGGTACCATGGTGATCTGCATCAGGCGGATGATTTCCTGTACCGCCAGAATATCGACGCCAAATTCCTCCTCACCGATATGAAAGGTCACCAACTGTATCAGATCGTCATCGTGTGCCTGCTGATCGGTACTCTGCTGGCTCATGTACAGTCCTCCGTAGGCTGCGAACGCATGCTTCTCTTTATCGGCAAAAGCGCAAAAAACCTTGAGGCCCGCGCCGCCATAACCTGTCTATTGTGCCATTGCCGGGCCGTGAGCGCAAGAGCCCCTTTCGGAAACGCGGCAACGGCGGGGCTTCCAGTGCGTTCTAGTCGCTGTCCTCGGCCTGCGCCTTGAGGGCTTCGGCCTGTGCCGCCGTGGCAAGGGCCTCCAGCAGGGTATCCAGCTCGCCTTCCATGATACGATCCAGAGAATACAGCGTCAGATTGATCCGGTGATCCGTACACCGCCCCTGCGGGAAATTATAGGTGCGGATACGCTCGGATCGATCGCCACTGCCCACCTGCGCCCTGCGATCGGCGGAAAGCTCGCTGTTCTGGCGTTCCTGTTCCGCGGCAAGAATGCGCGAGGCGAGCACCTTCATGGCGCGCGCCTTGTTCTTGTGCTGCGAACGCTCGTCCTGGCAGGTCACCACGGTGCCGGTGGGAATATGGGTAATGCGTACCGCCGATTCCGTCTTGTTGACGTGCTGGCCGCCCGCGCCGGAGGCGCGGTAAATGTCAATACGCAGGTCTTCGGGACGTATTTCCACGTCCACTTCCTCCGCTTCGGGCATGACGGCCACCGTGGCCGCGGACGTATGGATGCGGCCCTGCGTTTCCGTGGCGGGGACGCGCTGGACACGGTGCGCGCCCGCCTCGAACTTCAGATGGCTGTACACACGATCCCCGGAAATGAGGCAGATGACTTCCTTGTAACCGCCGGAATCGGAAGGCGATTCGCTCATCACTTCCACTTTCCAGCCTTTGAGTTCGGCATAGCGGCTGTACATACGGAACAGATCCGCGGCGAACAGGGCGGCTTCCTCGCCGCCAGTGCCGGCGCGGATTTCCAGAATGGTGTTTTTTTCGTCCAGCGGATCCTTGGGCAGCAACAACACCTTGAGCTTCCGCTCAATTTCGGGCAACTCCGCTTCGCGGGCGGCGATTTCCTCCTGCGCCATGACCCTGATATCCGGATCCGCATCGTGCAGCAGGGCCCTGTTATCCTCGATATCGCGCACGGCGTCGCGGTGGCTGCGGAAAAGCTCCACCACATCCCGCAGATCAGCATGGGCCTTGGTCAGTTTGCGGTAGTGCTCCTGATCATTGAAAACATCCGGGTCGGAAAGGGACTTTTCCAACTCCATATATTTTTTTTCCAGCCCTTCAAGCTTGGCAAACATAGATAGACACTCCTCAAAAAAACGTAGACGGCCTTTCCCCGGAAAGGAGTCCCTCTCAGGCCCCGGCGTCGTCCTGGAGGCTGTGCGGCGCCGTCAGCACGCGCGCGCCGTCTTCAGGGCCAAGAGCCTCGTACAGGGCGACGATGGCCACATCCAGCTGGCCAGCATCCGGTTCGCGGGTCGTCAGTCGTTGCAGGGCCAGCCCGGGCGCGCGCAAAAGCGTTGCCGGAAAACCGTCGTCCAGCCGGGCGGCGAAACGAATCAGTTCATAGGCCAGCGCGCTTATGGGGATAATCAGCGCCATTTTAAAAAGCACCGCCCCCGTATGCTTGAGCCATGTCTGCTCCGGCGTCCAGTATGACAGCAGCAGGGGCACCAGCAGCGCGTGCAGCACCATGGAAATACAAATCACAAACAGAAGAAAGGTCGTGCCGCAACGGGGATGCAGGCGGCTCATGCGCGCCGCGAAATCCACATCGACCGTCTGCCCGGATTCAAAGGCATGAATGGCCTTGTGTTCCGCCCCATGATACTGAAAGACGCGCCGGATATCCGGTACCAGCGAAATACCCCCGATATACAGCAGGAAGATGACGCACCTGAAAAAACCGTCCCAGAGATGAAAGCTCACCCCCTCCACCGCGCCGCCAACCCCCTGCCACTGCATAATCAGGGAAAGCGCGTGTGGTACGGCAACAAAGAGCAGCGCCGCCATGCCCGCGGCGACACACAGGGTCAGCGCAAGCTGCCAGTTCCGCAAGGGTTCCTCCTCGCCTTCGGCCAGCGCCTCGGCGGATCGGTTCAGAGCCCTGATGCCATTGATCAGCGTTTCCACCAGCAGGGGAAAGCCACGTACAAAAGGAAGCTTGAGCGGAGGGAAGCGCGTCAGGCTGAACCACGGCAAACGTCTGGCGCGGATACCGCCGTCAGGCATGCGCAGCGCCAGCGCATACGTATCGGCATTGCGCATCATGACGCCTTCCATGACCGCCTGCCCGCCGACGGTGGGACAGCCTGCCGCAAGCAGCGCCGCGGGGAACAGGCGGCGGCAGCGCCGCCATGCGCCGGAAAAGGGAACGTGCATATCCTGCTTTCCTGCGCGCGCAGCGCGCACGGTTTCGCGCCAACGGCACAGGGCGGAGGCGCGTCACAATGAAAAAACAAGCCTCCGCCAAGGCCGTGCGCCGCACCGCGCGCAACAGCCCCGCCGGAGGCAGAACACAGATGCCGCCCACGCAAAAGCGGGACGAAGAACCGCACGAGGCGAAATACCACGCCCGGCGCTTACTTCTGCTCGAACTTGGCGTACTTCTTGCGGAAGCGGTCAATACGGCCAGCCGTATCCAGAAAACGCTGCTTGCCGGTGAAGAAGGGATGGCAGGCGGAACAGACTTCCACGTGAACCTGCTCGCCCTTGGTGGAAAGCACTTCTTCCCGATGGCCGCACGCGCATGTAATGGTGGCCTTATACACGGTGGGATGAATATCTTTTTTCATGGTTGTTACCTCATAACATCGGCATGTGCCGCCGGTTTCTGTGAAATCGCCCGTTCCCGTGCGGCGATAGTGAGACGGCGGCACGGGATGAAGGGGTCATCTATAGCCTGTTTCGGCGTTTTTTGCAAGTCCGCCGGACCTCGCTTCCGGCAAAAGCGATCAGGGCGCGGGATGGCCCGCCGTTTCCGGGGCGCCTGCGCGCGAAAACAGGGCCATATATTCCTGATTACCCTTGGGGCCCCTGATGGCCGCGGGCACAACGCCAGCGCAGGTCAGCCCCAGCCGCGCGCCGCAAAAATCGACGATGTTGCCGACGGCCCGCCGCCGGGCCTCCTCGCTGCGAACGACGCCCTTGACGGTTTCGCCAGGCCCAAGCTCAAATTGCGGTTTGATCAGCACGGCCGCCCGCCCGCCGGGCTTCAGCCATGTCATACAAGGCGGCAGAACCAGCGTCAGAGAAATGAAGGAAACGTCGGCCACCACGAGATCGATGCCTTCGGGAATCAGCGCAGGCGGCGCATGCCGCAGATTGACGCCCTCAAGACTGATCACGCGCGCGTCGCGCCGTAATTTTTCATGCAGTTGATTGCGGCCCACATCCACGGCATAGACACGTTCCGCGCCGTGCTGCAGCAGGCAGTCCGTAAAGCCCCCCGTCGACGCGCCCGCGTCAAGACAGACACACCCCCGCGCATCCAGTTCGAAATGCTCCATGAGTGTCAGCAGCTTGTACGCCCCCCGGCTGACAAAGCGCTCGCCTTCCAGCAGACGGAAACGCGTCCCCTCCTGATAGGGATGCCCCGGTTTGTCCACCCTGAGCGGAGGCGCTCCGGGCGGCAGGCCCGCGTCTTCCAGCGCCACCTTGCCCGCCATAATCAGACGCCGGGCCTGCTCGCGACTTTCCGCCAGTCCCTGCGCATGCACCAGTATATCGGCGCGCTGCCGCGCCGCCTTGCGACTCATGACGGTATGATTCCCTTCGCCTTGCCTTCTCCCACGCCCCTACGCCTCGTCATCCCGCGGTTCGGGAAGAACGGCGATGGCATTGGTGATGACGCGGCGGCGTCTGGGGGCCGCCGCGGGCGCGGGTTTTTCCGCCGGACGCTGCGGACGCGGCTCGGGCAGTCCGTTGTAGAGCGCCCAAAAGGCGGGGTACAGGGCCGTAACGATGCCGGGGTTGCCGAGCTTGAAACCCGCGCGCGGGCCGTGAGCGCAGGCGGCAACGGCCAGCGCCAGCGCCCAGACGGGAGAAGGAGCGTTCCAGGGGTGACGATCCGCGGGGCGTTCGCCGCCGTCTCCGCCGCTTTCGTTCGTGGCGGCAACGGAACGGAGGCATACCCGGCCATCCCGCGCGTCAAGACCAAGATCCGTGAGAAAGCCCTGGACATCGGCCTGAAACTGGGCATCGGAAAAAGCGGGCAGGGCGGCCTCGCCGCCGCGAAGGGCCGCCGCCGCGGCCAGAGCAACGGGCAGGGGCATCCAGCCAGCGGGAAAATCGCCGCCGGGAGACGGCAAAGCCTGGGCAGGCAGGGCCGCCAGAGGACCGTCCGCCGAACAGGTCACGGCATCCTCACCGGCGCTGACGCGCGCACCGCAGGACGAGAGCAGGTCAAGACCTGCCCGCGCGGCGGCATCCTGGGGCCAGCGGCCCGTGAGGCGCGCCTCGCCGCCAAGGGCCGGAGCGAGCGCCAGCAGAAAAAGCGCCAGTTCGGGTTCCATCGGCACAAGAGGACACCGCGGCAGATCGAGAGTGGATGGCAGAACGCGGATGGCGTCGCCATTTTCCTCCAGGCGGGCGTTGACGGCGCGCAGAATGGGCAGCGTGCGGCTTCTCAGCATCTCCCTGTCAGGATGATCGGCAAGGTCGACGCACAGCGGTCGCTCATGGAACGGCGCGGCAAGAAGGAGCGCTTCGGCCAGCTCGATGGACACGTCGGCGGGGAGGCGCAGCATGTCCGGCAGAATGCCGGAACATTCCATGCGGATGGGGAAGCCGTCGCTCCGGGGCACCACATGCACGAGGCGCGCCCCCAGAGAGGGCATGAGACGCCGCAGGGGCGAGAAGTCGGCGAGCTTGAGGCTGGTCTCACCGGTAAATTTCGTCCGGGAGGGACGCCCAAGATAGAAGGCCAGCGCAAGATAGAAGTTCCAGGCGCTGTCGCCCACATGCAGGACTTTGTCCGGGGCCGTCATGGGAGCGGCCTCGGCGGCGGTAACGCCGGAATCCTCGCGGTTGAGGGCCGCGCCCATCTGATTGAGAAGCTTGACGCAGTCCACGATGGGGTCGTTCATCAGACATGGCCCCAGCGTCAGGGGACGCCCGGAGGCGGCGGCGAGAAAGAGCCAGGCACGGGTGGCGCGGCAGGCCAGCGGCGCCTCCATATCCAGCCGGACCGGAAGAGCGGGCGGGGCGAGATTGAAGGAGGCGCGGCGCTCCTCCCCGTCTTCCGGGCGTGGCAGGAAATCCACTTCCTGCATGAGGGAGAAAAAGCGGCTGGAGAGCCGGGCGTCGCGGCTTACGCGCGCGACGGCGGCCTCCCAGGCCTCGCGCAGCCCCTTTTCCTCGGAGGCGTCGAGAAACCCTCTGGCATTGCGCATCTTGCGCAACAGATTATGGCGGCGCATCAGCAGGCGCAGAATGTCGCGGTCGATATCGCTCACAACGTCGCGCAGGGGACGCCGGGCCTTGGGCTCGTGGAATTGGTCACTCATAGGTTGTCAATCCTGCATGGTGGTATGGGCGCACAGTGCGCCGTGCAAGCCTGTTAGCTCGAAAACGGCGCGCTGGCAAGCCTTGCGCGGGCCTTTTGGAGACGCCCGGCCACATGCCGCCCCACGGGAGGAGCACGCGGCAAAAACTTTTTTAGGCGCGGCAAAAAGAGTGTTTTCCTGAGCTGTTATGCCAAACTTTTGGGAAAGTTCCCAAGATTTTTATGGGGAGGGGGTTGACGCAAACAGCATGCGCTTGTTAATTAATACACAAGCCAAGCGCCGGATGCTTTGACACCGCTTGGCGCGGCGTTTATGATTTACGACGGCACGCGGGCGGCGTAAAACAAAACCGTCTGCCCGCTGAAGGGCCATGTGGCCCGTAAACACTTTAAGAGTCGGAGGATACGTTATGCCTACGTTTGTGGATCCGTCCAAATGCGACGGTTGCAAGGGTGGCGAAAAGACGGCCTGCATGTACATCTGCCCCAATGACCTCATGATTCTCGATCCTGAGGAAATGAAGGCGTACAACCAGGAACCGGACGCCTGCTGGGAGTGCTACTCCTGCGTGAAGATTTGCCCCCAGGGCGCCATCACCGCCCGTCCCTATGCCGACTTCGCGCCCATGGGCGGTACGTGTATCCCCATGCGCTCCGCCGACTCCATCATGTGGACCGTCAAGTTCCGCAATGGCAGCGTGAAGCGCTTCAAATTCCCCATTCGCACCACGCCTGAAGGCTCCATCAAGCCTTTTGACGGCAAGCCCGAAGGCGCCAATCTGGACGACGAACTGCTGTTCACCGAAGCTTCCCTGGCCGAACCCAAGGAAGTGCTGGGCAAGAAGTTCGACGTGGCCGAAGCCGACAAGGTTTTCTGCTCCAAGTAGATCCCTTTCCCACAGTGCGAATGTAAGGAGAACTCACTATGCCTATGATTCCCGTTAAGGAAACGATGAAAGGCGTTGCCATTGCCGAACCCGAAGTGAAAGAACATGACGTCGACCTGCTGATCGTGGGCGGCGGCATGGGTTCCTGCGGCGCGGCTTTCGAAGCCGTCCGCTGGGGCGACAAGCACGGCCTGAAGATCATGCTCTGCGACAAGGCCGCCCTCGAGCGTTCCGGCGCCGTGGCCCAGGGCCTGTCCGCCATCAACACCTACCTTGGCAAGAACACCGCCGACGACTACGTGCGCATGGTCCGCACCGACCTGATGGGTCTCGTGCGTGAAGACCTGATCTTCGACGTGGGCCGCCACGTGGACGATTCCGTCCATCTGTTTGAAGAGTGGGGCCTGCCCTGCTGGATCAAGGATGAAAACGGCCACAACATGAACGGCGCCGCCGCCAAGGCCGCCGGCAAGTCCCTGCGCAACGGTGACGAACCCGTCCGTTCCGGCCGCTGGCAGATCATGATCAACGGCGAATCCTACAAGTGCATCGTGGCCGAAGCCGCCAAGAATGCCCTGGGTGAAGACCGTATCATGGAGCGTATCTTCATCGTGAAGCTGCTGCTCGACAAGAACACCCCCAACCGTATCGCCGGCGCCGTGGGCTTCAACCTGCGCGCCAACGAAGTGCACATCTTCAAAGCCAACGCCATCATGGTGGCCGCGGGCGGCGCCGTGAACGTGTACCGTCCCCGTTCCACCGGTGAAGGTATGGGCCGCGCCTGGTATCCCGTGTGGAATGCCGGATCCACCTACACCATGTGCGCCCAGGTTGGCGCCGAAATGACCATGATGGAAAACCGCTTCGTGCCCGCCCGCTTCAAGGACGGTTACGGCCCCGTGGGCGCGTGGTTCCTGCTCTTCAAGGCCAAAGCCACCAACTCCAAGGGCGAAGACTACTGCGTGACCAACAAGGCCATGCTGAAGCCTTACGAGGATCGCGGCTACGCCAAGGGCCACGTCATCCCGACCTGCCTGCGTAACCACATGATGCTCCGCGAAATGCGCGAAGGCCGCGGCCCCATCTACATGGACACCAAGACCGCCCTGAACACCACCTTCGCCACGCTGAACGAAGAACAGCAGAAAGACCTTGAGTCCGAAGCCTGGGAAGACTTCCTCGACATGTGCGTTGGTCAGGCCAACCTGTGGGCCGCCACCAACACCGCTCCTGAGGAACGCGGCTCCGAAATCATGCCCACCGAACCGTACCTGCTCGGTTCCCACTCCGGCTGCTGCGGCATCTGGGTGTCCGGTCCCGACGAAAAGTGGGTGCCCGACGATTACAAGGTGAAAGCCAGCAACGGCAAGGTCTACAACCGCATGACCACCGTGGAAGGCCTGTTCACCTGCGCTGACGGCGTGGGCGCTTCCGGCCACAAGTTCTCCTCCGGCTCGCACGCCGAAGGCCGTATCGCCGGCAAGCAGATGGTGCGCTGGTGCATCGACCACAAGGACTTCAAGCCCGCCATCAAGGAAACCGCTGACGAGCTGAAGAAGGAAATCTACCGTCCTTACTACAACTACCTGGCTGGCAAGGACGCCTCCACGGATCCTGTGGTGAACCCCAACTACATCACGCCGAAGAACTTCATGATGCGCCTCGTGAAGTGCACCGACGAATACGGCGGCGGCGTGGCCACCTACTACACCACCTCCCAGAAGCTGCTTGACACCGGCTTCGATCTTCTGACCATGATGGAAGAAGACTCCGAAAAGCTGGCGGCCCGCGACCTGCACGAACTGCTTCGCTGCTGGGAAAACTACCACCGTCTGTGGACCGTGCGCCTGCACATGCAGCACATCGCCTTCCGCGAAGAGTCCCGTTATCCCGGTTTCTACTACCGTGCTGACTTCATGGCTCTTGACGACGGCAAGTGGAAGTGCTTCGTCAACTCCAAGTACGATCCCGCCACTGGCGAAACCAAGATCTTCAAGAAGCCCTACTACCAGATCATTCCTGACTAGTCGGCCTTAGAAGCTCTGTGGGGTGGCCGCAAGGCCACCCCTTTTTTTCCCCTGCGGCGGCCGGGAGTCTCCTGCCGCCGCGCATACGCTTAACGCCGCGCGGCAGGCTACGGCCTGCAGTATTGCGCCTGCCTGCGGGCTTTTTGGACACACGCCGCCGGCCTGGCGCGCGCGCCGTCCCTTGCGGGGGGCCGGGCGCGGCAACGCAGGAGGATCCAGGATGTCCAACTCCATTCTCGTCGTGGGCGGCGGCTTTGCAGGCCTTACCGCCGCCATTGAAGCGGCGGAACTGGGTCACGATGTCTACATTGTAGAGAAAACGCCCTATCTGGGCGGTCGCGTGGCCCAGCTCAACAAGTATTTCCCCAAACTCTGTCCGCCTTCCTGTGGCCTGGAAATCCAGTTCCAGCGCATCAGGAAGAATCCGCGCATCAAATTCTTCACCATGGCCGAAGTCACCGGCCTTTCAGGCACAAAGGGTGACTATACGGTCACGGTCAAGGTCAAGCCGCGCCGCGTGGTGGCCCGCAACGTGGATCTCACGCTGCTGGCGTCCAGCCTTGAAGGCACTGTGGACAACGACTTTGACTTCGGTCTGTCCAAGCGCAAGGCTGTGTACAAATCCATGCCGTTTGCCTACCCCAACCGTTTCGTCTTTGATCCCGACGCCCTGTCGCTCTCCGATACGGCGCGCGTGGCCGCCAACAGCTACCTGCTTCCCGAAGAACCCGAAAAGGAACTCAGCCTCAACGTGGGCGCCATTGTGGTGGCCACCGGCTGGAAACCCTATGACGTGACGCGCCTGACCAACCTCGGCGCGGGTTCGGTGAAAAACTGCATCTCCAATATGCAGATGGAGCGCATCGCGGCGGCGTCCGGCCCCACCGGCGGCCGCATTGTGCGCCCCAGCGACGGCTGCCGCCCCAAGAGCATCGCCTTTGTGCAGTGCGCCGGTTCGCGCGATCAGAACCATCTCAACTATTGTTCCTACATATGCTGCATGGCCAGCCTGAAGCAGGCCCAGTACGTCGTCGAACAGTGCCCCGATGCGCGCGTGAGCATTTTCTATATCGATCTGCGTACGCCCGGCCGCTATGTCAACGTCCTTGACAAAGTCAAGGCCTGCCCCAATGTCCAGATGATCAAGGGCAAGGTCGCCGACGTGTGCCAGGGCGACAACAATACAGTTGTCCTGACGGTCGAAGACGCCGTACGCGGTGAAAAGATGACGCTGACCTACGACATGGCGGTGCTTGCCACCGGTATGCAGCCCTCTCTGGCCGACGGCAACCTGCCCTTGCCGTTGCCGCTGGACGAGGAAGGTTTCGTCATGGGCGGCGAAGAGGCCGGCATCTTTGCCGCCGGGTGCGCGCGCATGCCGCTCGACGTGATGCGCACGGCCCAGTCCGGTACGGCCGCCGCTCTCAAAGCGGTGCAAACGGTGAAAGGGAGGTAAGGCGGCATGGCCAGCAAGATAGGCGTCTATTTTGACCTGCAGAACATCGGTGGCGGTCTCGACGCGGAGACCCTTGCCGGGCAGGCACAGGCAAAATGGGGCGACTTGACCCCCGTGGTCAAATGCGTACCCGCGCTCTGCGATGCGGAAAAGGAAATTCTGGCCGATATTGAGGCCAACGGTCTTGACGGCGTGCTGCTCTGTGGCGCAAGCCCGCGCGATATGGCGGATGTGCTCCGCCTGCCGGTTCTGACAGAGCATGTGAACCTACGCGAACAGTGCGTGCTTGCCTACAAAAACCCCGACGGATCTCCGCTGGGCAACGGCGACGCGCCCGAACTGCTCAAAATCATGGCTAACGACTACGTGAACATGGGCGTGGTCAAATTGCAGAAAAGCGAAAAACCCGACTCCGCGGCCATTGAGGGCGTGAAGCGCATTCTTGTCATCGGCGGCGGCTGGACGGGTCTGACCGCGGCCCTGGAAGCCTCGGCCACGGGCTATGATGTCGTGCTGGTGGAAAAAAACGGCGAACTGGGCGGCGCGGCCAACAACATTCCCACAGGCTCGCCCCTCAAGGCTCCCTGGGAGGACAAGGAACCGACCAACGTCAAGGCCAAGATCGACGCCGTGACCGCTGATCCGCGCATCACCGTGCATCTCTCCTCGCGCATGGCGAAACTGGAAGGCCAGCCCGGCGAATTCACCGCCGCCATAGCCACGCCTTCGGGCGACGTGAGCGTGGAAGTCGGGGCCGTGGTGCTGGCGGCCGGGTGGGCGCCGCTGGATGCCAAATATCTTGCGGGCATGGGACTCGGCAAAAGCCCGAGGATCGTCCATGCCGCCGAATTTGGCAAAATGCTGGTTGCCGGGCAGGTGGAGGCGCGCCGTATCGCCTTTGTGCTTGATACGACCCTTGCCGAGGAAGCCCTGAGGAACGAGCCTCCGGCGGAACCCGAAGCGGGCGGCGAAGCCGCCAGGGCGCAGGTGGAGGAAGGCGAGGAAAAGGCCTTCATCAAGGAAAATCTCGAAAGCATCAAGCATCTGCGCTACTCCAACACGGTCAACAGCGTGGGCATGCTGCGCCTTGCCAACACCGTCTGTGAAAAGACCAACGACGCCACGCAGGCCTTCATCCTGTACAAGGATATGATGGTTCCCGGCATTCTTGAGCGCTTCTACAGGAAGATGCAGGATCGTCTGGGTATCATGATGACCAAGGCCGACGTGACCGCCATCGACGATCGCGGCGACCGTATCGTGGTTTCCTGCGCCAACACCCTTCTGGGCATGGACTTTGATCTTGACGTGGACATGGTCGTGCTGCCTACCGGCATCGTCCCTGTGACCGCGAAGGACGTGACCGTCGAGTTTGCCTACCGTCAGGGTCCGGATTTCCCGGATCTCGACCTGTTCGACGGCTTTGCGGATTCCAACTACATCTGCTTCCCCTACGAAACCCGTCGCACGGGCGTCTACGCCGCCGGTTGCGTGCGCCAGCCCCTGACGATGGACGCCTGCGAGGAAGACGCGCGCGGGGCGGTGCTCAAGGCCGTGCAGTGCATTGAGGCCGCCGATCACGGTGTGGCCGTGCATCCGCGTTCCGGAGACACCTCCTACCCTGTCTTCAATTTCGTGCGCTGCACCCAGTGCAAACGCTGCACGGAAGAATGCCCCTTCGGCGCTCTGGACGACGACGAAAAAGGAACGCCGAAACCCAATCCCGCGCGCTGCCGCCGTTGCGGCACCTGCTTCGGCGCGTGCCCCGAACGCGTCATCAGCTTCGCCAATTACAACATCGACCAGATTGGCTCGATGATCCGCGAAGTGAACGTGCCCAAGGATTTCAAGAAGGAAGGCCCCCGCATTCTGATTCTGGCCTGCGAAAACGACGCCTATCCCGCGCTTGACATGGCGGGCATGCGCCGCAAGCCCTGGAATCCCTATTGCCGCATCATCCCCGTGCGCTGCCTCGGCTCCGTCAACGCCATCTGGGTGTCCGACGCCATGAGCAAGGGCTTTGACGGCGTGCTGCTGCTGGGCTGCAAATACGGCGACGACTACCAGTGCCACTTTGTGAAGGGTTCGGAAATCTGCAACCGCCGCAAGGAAAACATCGCCGAAACGCTCAACCGTCTCGGCGTGCAGCCGGAACGCGTGGAGCAGCTGGAAGTGGCCATTGACGAATATGACAAGGTGCCCGGCATGATCGACGACTTTGTGGCCCGCATCACGGATATGGGCCCCAACCCGTTCAAGGGCATGTAGGAGGAAGGCTGTAATGGCACAATATAACCTTGAACCGGATTCCGGCTTCACCAAAGAGCTGATGGAGGCCGGGGGCGAGTCTCTCAAAAAGTGCTTCCAGTGCGCCACCTGCTCCGTGGCCTGCCCGCTTGCTCCGGAAAACAATCCCTATCCGCGCAAGGAAATGGTCTGGGCCTCGTGGGGCGTGAAAGACAAGCTGATGTCCGACGTGGACATCTGGCTCTGCCATAACTGCGGCAACTGCGCGGATCTCTGCCCGCGCGGCGCGCGCCCCGCCGATGTCATGGGCGCGGCCCGCAACATGGTCTACAAAAATCTGACCAGCCCCGGCATCGTGGGCCAGTGGATGAGCAAGGCTTCCGGCCTGCCCATGCTCTTCCTGATTCCCGCCGTGCTCTGGCTGGTGGTGTGGTGGATTCGCGCCGGTTTCAACGGCGGGGAATGGTTCCCCCGCGCCGCCGACGGCCGCATCGTCTTCGGCCAGATCTTCTATGGCGACTACACCATCGACCCCATCTTCATGCTGACCTTCTTCGGAGCGGTCGCCATTCTCGCGGTGGGTGTGCGGCGTCTGTGGAAGAGTTTCGAACCGGGCAAGGTGCTCATCGTGGGCAGGACAAAATCCTGGTTCTGGCATCTCTTCGATGTCCTCATGGAAGAAATTGTCACGCATAACAAGTTCGACGAATGCTACGGCGGCCCCAGGACGCCGGTGGAAACGCCCAGCCGCCGCGCCGGTCATATGGTGCTGGTCTATGCCTTCGTCATTCTGGCCTTTGTGACGGCCGTGGTGGCCCTTGGCCACTGGGGCGGCAAGGTCGTTCCCTTGATCAAGATTGAAACGCCCATGCCGCTGACCTTCCCGGTCAAGATCCTGGCCAACCTCGGCGCGCTCATGCTGGTGGTGGGTCTGGGTCTGCTGACCTGGCGCCGCATACGCCTCAATCCCAAATATCAGGCCAGCAGCTTCCAGGACTGGTACCTGCTCGGCGTCATCTGGGTTGTGGCGATCACGGGCATTCTGGCCCAGTGCTTCCGCCTTGCGGACGCCATTGTGCCCGCCTTCGTGATTTACTACCTCCACCTTGTGTTTGTGTGGATGCTGTTCGCATACCTGCCCTGGTCCAAGCTCGGCCATCTGGTATACCGCACGGCGGCCCTGCTGTACGTCCGTATGTACGGCCGTCCGTAGGCACGGTTGACGGCCCGCACGCTGGCTGCTGGCGGGCCGCGGCAACATAACGTCTTCAAAAAAGAATTACGCACTCCCAAGGAGGAGGCCGCAATGTCTGATACCGCTCGTAAAATGTTCCCTGTGGCTACGGTGCTCGCTCTGGTGGCGGGCAGGCAAGGCGTGGACGTCAAGGATATCGCCGGGTATATCGCGGGCCGCAGTCTTGCCTGCGACACGTGTGCCGCCGCCGTCGCGCCCTTCGCGGCCGCGTGGCTTGCCAAACTCTGCCCCAAATTCGCGGAGTTTGACCTGAAGGAAACCGACGACTGGTCCGATTTCGTCAAACGCGCCGCCGGCGTGCTGGGCGACAAGGTCTCCCTGACACCGCTGGACGGCGCGCTCAAGGCCGCCGCCGACAAGGCGCTGGACGCCCTGATCGAAATGCACGACAGCGTCGTGGCGCTCAAGGCTGACAACGCGGCCCTGAAAGCCGAAGTGGAAAAGCTGACGCCCGCGCACGCCAAGGCCGCCGAACTGCAGAAGAAGTGCGACCAGCTGGAAGAAAAGATCAAGGGCATGAACGCCGATATGGGCGGTCTGCGCCGTCAGGTTGCCGAATTCAACGGCAAGGTGGCCATCAGCCACGATGAGCTGATGGAAACCATCAAGGACGCCATCAAGAGTAATCTCAAGAACATCACCGTCGCCGCCGGCGCGGCTGGCGCCGCCGCCGGTGATGCCGCCGAGGACGCCGCGCCCGCCGAGGAAAACAGCGTTCCCGACGATTTCGGTTTTGGCTCCAGCGGCGCCAATTCCGACGGTTTCGGTTTCTAGCATCAGGATGCCGCCGCAACCACCCCTGGCACGACGCTACGGAGGCGGTTGCGGCGTCCCGGCCCAGAAAGCGCCATTCCGAAACCTCCATTCCAAAGAAAGACGGAGCGCCGAAGCGCTCCGTCTTTCTTTGTCTGACGCGCACGGAAAAAACACCGTTTTTCCGCTGTGCCGGATGTGAGCGGCAGCGTTCTCGAAATAAAATCCCCTAGAAACCAAACTCCTTAGCGAGATTGGGAAAAAACAGGGAGATCAGGCGCTTTCCCTCATCATCAAAGCCGTTGTAAAAAAAATCTGTCATTTCTTTTGATTTCTCACCTTGCGTCTTATAATAGAACTCTTCATTGGATAACCCGTCCAAGCCGTATTCTTCTGAAACAGCCTTACATCTTTCCGCTCTCTTTTCCATTAATTGTGCATATTCTTGTGGATAGGCATGAAAAAGCTCTTGAAAACGATCATCAAAAATGGAACCCAACAACTGGGGCCCCATGCATGAAGGGACTGACCAGTTCACCTCAAGATCTGTTGGATTGGATTTTGCCTTGGAATACGTGAAACCAAGCTGTTCTTCGAAGTCAATATCCAGAAGATCCCATTTCCCCGGGTAGTTGTCTTTAGTTATAGTACCGAGACGGGGCTTATCACGCGACGTGAATACAGACGCACTCTCAGAAGACTGGACCGCCTTGTCAAAGGCTGTGTTCGAATTCACTCTATTCGTAAACGCCGCTATCATCCTGTTCATTTCCCGACTCATTGAAACTGATGAAATCATAAGGCACCTCTCTTGAGAAAGAAAATTTTTCCTAGTTAAGAATGTTGCAAATATAGTGCCAAATTTTTCAGCACAACTGTCAATCTACTTCTGAATGAGCCCGTTCGCCGGTGATGCCGCCGAGGACGCCGCGCCCGCCGAGGAAAACAGCGTTCCCGACGATTTCGGTTTTGGCTCCAGCG
>CAKTDV010000026.1 GCA_934546745.1 uncultured Desulfovibrio sp.
GAAGAGGCAATTATCCTTTGCCACACCTCCCCACTGCCCGCTTTGCCCAGGCAGATGAGGTTCCAACAAGGCCCATGTGGCATCAGAGATGTCATGGCGGCGTTGAGGATTCGTCATAAGCACATCCTTGCAGAATTGATGCGCTTTGCATAATATAAATCTCGTGTAAACACTACCTAGAATGGTTTCATGATAGTGTGTGCCCATAACACGTGTATGATTTTTTCAACCCGCTATCCGGAGAGCCGCCGGAACAGCGCGCGGTAGTGATCCCGCAGGATATCCCGCCGGAAGGCGGCATCGTAGGGGGTCAGGCCGATATGCGCCTGAAGGGAGAGGACGGGCGCGCGCGGCGGGGAGAGCGAGACGCCGTAGGAGGCTGCTCCCATGCTCCTGCCCAGAAGGCGCGCGCGGATTTCCAGCCTGCCGGACAGGGGCGCGGAGGGCCAGCGGCAGGATTCCAGCGAAAGCAGAAAGGCGTGCGCCCCGAAGTCCTCCAGCCAGCGCAGATGCAGCGCCGCCGTCTGCGCTGCGGCTTCCAGCGCCAGAAAGAAGGGGAGTTCCCCGGCCTGTTTCCAGGCGGTGAGTTCCGTCGCGTCCACAGAAGCGACGCCGTCCAGCGGAAGAAAGGGAACGGGCGCCTCGCGCAGCACGTCGTCCAGAGGCGTGGCGATCATGGTTCCGCTCCGCCAAGGCGCACGACAAGGGCCGCGTTCTGTCCGCCGAAACCGAAACTTTCCAGCAGCCCTACCGGGCCGGGAAAGGGCGCGGGCGTCCGCACAAAACGCACATCCTCCCGCAGCGGACGCGGGAAAGCGCGCAGTGGGGGCATCCGCCCCGCCTCCCATGCGGCCAGCACACAGGCCAGCTCCAGCGCGCCGCAGGCGGCGGACGTATGCCCGATCCAGGATTTGAGCGCCATGACCGCCGGGCCGCCGCCAAAGAGGCGCGCCAGCAGGGCCGCTTCCATGCCGTCGTTCAGCGGCGTTCCCGTGCCGTGCGCCGCAACCCAGTCCAGGGCTTCCGGCGCGACGCGGGCCTGACGCAGGGCCGTGCGCACGGCGGTTTCCGCATGGCGTCCCGAGGGATCGGGGGCCGTCAGCGCGCCGCCGTCGCAGCTGGCTCCGTAGCCCAGAATTTCCGCCAGAACGCGCGCGCCGCGCGCCCGCGCCAGCGCAAGGGATTCCAGCACAAGGGCCGCTCCTCCCTCGCCGGGAGCGAAACCGTCGGCATCGGGCGCAAAGACGCGCGGGCCGAGGGAGGCCGTCGCGGCATCGCGGCGGCAAAGGGCTCTGGCCTTGGCGTAGCCCAGCAGGCCATGCCCGGAAAGGCGGGAATCCCCGGCCATGACCAGCAGGCGTTCCGCGTCGCCCGTGGCGATGCGGCGGAAGGCCCGCCCCAGCGCCTGGGTTGCCGAGGCGCAGGCGGCGTTGACCGTGAGGGCTTCACCGTGCAGGCTGAGAAGCTGGTTCAGGGCCGCGCACGCCGTATTGGGCAGCCAGCGCAGCAGCCACAGGGCCGCAAGGCCCGGCGCGGCGGCATCGGCGGGATCGCCGGCGGCGGCCCCGTGCGGCGGCGGGAGCGCGGAGGGCAGACCGGGTTCGGCCGCCACGTCCAGCATGGGGCCCAGCGCCGCCAGTACCGGCGTTTCCGGCGGGAGGGGCAGGGCGGGGGAAAAGCCGGCGTCCGCCACGGCGCGCAAGGCCGCCACAAGGGCGAAGCGGCCGCCGCGCGGCACAGAGCCGCGACGCCGCCAGTCCCGCAGACGACCGGCCGCCGCATCGGAACCGAGGCCGTCGCCGTCCGGCGGCGATGCGGGACAGACGGCGTAGCCCGCCAGACCGAAGGCCGCGGAGGGCTGAAAGGGCGAGACGTCCCGCGTAAAAAAGGCCGCCGCCCCGGCGCGGCTGTGTCCCGCAGCGGCACAGAGGCCCGCGCCCGTCACCACAACGCGCGCCACGGCGGCCTTACCTCCGGGCGGCCGCCACGTAGGCCGCGATGTCGGCCGCGCACAGAAGGGGCATGGCACGCGGTTGCGCCGCCTCCCGCGCCAGCGCCCGGCGGCGTTCCTCCGTCAGATGGGGGTAGGCCGCCCGCAGGGCCGCTTCCGGCGAGCCGCCTTCGGCGCGGCATTCCGCCAGCAGATAGCGCAGGTTTTTCAGAAAAACGACATCCTCGTCCACGGGAATGCCGAAATCCGCATTCAGACGCACCGCGATTTCCAGCAGATCCACGGATTCGCCGCCAAGATCGGCCATAATCCGCGTTTCCGGCGCAATGTCCTGGGGCTCGCGATCAAAAATGGCTGCGATGATGGCCTGTACCTTCGGCCAGCTTTCCTGTTCCGTCTTCATCAAGGCTTCCTTTTGCGGTCTGAAACCGCGCCCTTCAGGGGCCCGCCTTGCGGGCCGACAGTCCGCCGTCCAGCGGCACGACGGCCGCGTTGACGGCGGCGGCGTCCGCCGACACAAGCCAGCAGAGGGCCCGCGCAATCTCCCCGGCATCCACCAGCTTTCCCGACGGCATGGCCCGGCGCGCCTCCCCGCCGCGCGCCGCAAGGAAAACGCGCCCCCGCCCCATGTCCAGCCAGGGCAGGCGGGCGGCGCACGTCGTGATGCCCCTGCCCGCAAGTTCGATACCCACGCCGCGAAACAGGGCCTCCCCGGCCGCCTTGGCGGCGGCATAGAGGCTCTGCCCCGGGGCCGGGCGTTCCGTTGCCGCCGAGGACACAAAGACGCAGCGCCCGAAGCGCCCGGCAAGCATGGCGCGTGTCACCGCGCGCAGGGCGCGCGCCCGATCCGCCACGTCCTCGGCGGCCCAGCGGCACAGATCCTCCGGCACGGCTCCCGCCAGCAGCGTTTCCCGCCGGGAATGCCGCAAATCCACAAAATGGGCCGGATACGCGCCGCAGACGGCCCGGCAGCGCTCCGGCAGGCTCTCCGGCGACATGTCCACCGAGGGAGGCAGCACAGGCAGCCCCTCCGCCGCGCAGGCGGCGCGACCCTCCGCGCTCTGGCAGTCGGAACAGGTGCGCGCGCCCTCGTCCCGCAGGGCCGCCGCCAGCAGGCGTCCCAGTTCGCAGCCGCCGCCGCGCAGCAGCACCGGCCCCCGGAAGGTCAGACGCACCGGCGCTACTTCCAGAGATTGCGGTACTTGGCGGCAAGACCGTCGGAACGCTCCACAAGCCTGTCGGCCAGCGCGTCCACGTCCTCAGAGTTGACGGTTCCCAGATCGCGCGCCAGCAGGAAGCTCAGCAGGTCGTCGCGCTCGGTGAAGACCCAGCAGATCGCGTACACCGATCCCACGTTGGGGCGATCGGGAAATTCCGGACGGGTCTGCACCAGGACGCGCATCTTGCGATCGTTGGCCGCCAGCAGGCGAAAGAGGGAACTCTGGTTGAAACGCTCCTTCAACCGCATGGCAAGACGGGCGCCGATGCTGTCCGTCCCTTCCAGCTCCACGGCGATGGGCGTCGCGGGCGCGTCGCTCTTCGCCGGGGTGTCCGGCACGGCGGCCTGACGGCCTGTTTCCGCGGCGATCACGGGCGCGGCAAGGCTTACCGCCAGCGCGGCCGCCGCCGCAACATATGCTCTTCTCACGGCAAAACCTCCTTTCGCCGCAAAACATCAGGAACGGATCCACCCTAAATGACTTCGCCGCAAAAGCCAAGAAGACCTCCGCTGGACAGACGCCCGGCTTCCCTTTAGAAAAAGCGGATTGCGGGTGTCACAGCCCCGGCCCCCCCTACCTTACCAAACATCAAGGAAGCTCCATGCAACGCACGCTCATCGTCGATGCGCTGGCCTCCGCGCGGCCCCAGGCGGCCCTGACCGTCTGCGGCTGGATACGCACGCGGCGCGACGCCAAGGGTTTTTGTTTTGTGGAAATCAACGACGGTTCCTGCCTCGCCAACCTGCAGTGTATTGTCGACGAGGGCACGCCCGCCCATGAGGCGCTCGGCAACGCCTCCACGGGAGCCTCCCTTGCCGTCACGGGGGATCTGGTCGCCTCTCCCGGCAAGGGGCAGGCGTGGGAGCTGCGGGCCAGCGGGGCGCGCGTCTTCGGCCTTGCGGATCCGGAAACCTTTCCTCTCCAGAAAAAACGCCATTCCGACGAGTTTCTGCGTACCATCGCCCATCTGCGCGCCCGCACCAACAAATACGGGGCCGCCTTCCGGCTGCGCGGCGAGGCCGCGCGGGCCGTCCACGACTTTTTTCACCAGCGCCGCTTTACCTGGGTGCATACGCCCATTCTGACCGGGTCCGACTGTGAGGGCGCGGGCGAGATGTTCCGCGTCACGACCCTTCCCCCCGGCGCGGCGGATCCCGCCGGAGACTTTTTCGGCCGCCCGGCGCGGCTGACCGTCTCCGGCCAGCTGGAGGCCGAGGCGCTGGCCCTGGGGCTGGGTCGCGTGTACGCGTTCGGGCCAGCCTTCCGCGCGGAAAACTCCAACACCCCGCGCCATGCCGCCGAATTCTGGATGATTGAGCCGGAAATGGCCTTTGCCGATCTGGAAGACATCATGGAGCTTGGCGAAAGCCTGACGCGCCATGTGCTGGATCACGTGCTGACGCGCTGCGAAGCCGATATCAGGCTCTTTGACGCCTTTGTGGACAAGGGGCTGCATCAGCGCCTGAGGGACATGATCGCCCGGCCCTTTGCCCGCGTCTCCTATGCCGAAGCCGTCGCCATTCTGCAACACTCCGGCAGGGACTTCGCCTATCCCGTGTCTTTTGGAGCCGATTTGCAGACGGAACACGAGCGCCACCTTGCCGGGGAGCATTTCAGGCGCCCTGTCTTTGTCTACGACTACCCCAGGGAAATCAAGGCGTTCTACATGAAGGCCAACGACGATGGCCGCACCGTCGCCGCCACGGACATGCTGGTGCCGCGCATCGGCGAACTTCTCGGCGGTTCCCAGCGCGAGGACGATCCGCATAAACTGGCCGCCCGCATCAGGGAACTGGGCCAGAACCCGGAGGAGTACGGATGGTATCTGGATTTGCGCCGTTTCG
The DNA here is from genome assembly GCA_934546745.1 of uncultured Desulfovibrio sp. Lineage (GTDB taxonomy): Bacteria > Desulfobacterota > Desulfovibrionia > Desulfovibrionales > Desulfovibrionaceae > Desulfovibrio. The sequence goes on from CAKTDV010000026.1 coordinate 5,016, forward strand.
GCGGCGTGCCCCATGCCGGTTTCGGCCTCGGTTTTGAGCGTCTGATCATGCTGCTGACCGGCATCGCCAATATCCGCGATGTCATTCCCTTCCCCCGCACCCCCGGAAATCTGGAGTTCTAGCGCGGTCTTGCCGCGCCGCCGTTGCCTGGGCGTCCTCTCCGGGGAGGAGGACGCCCTTTTTCTGTCAGACCGTCTCAGAACTTGCGCATAACCAGATTGCGGCGTAGAAATAGAAAAATTCCGTACAAAGGGGAAAGGGGATGCGTTTTACCGTTACGCTTACGCATAAATACATTCTCAGTATCCTGGCGGCGCTTTTGCTGCTGGGGAGCGTCCTGTTCAGCGTCAACATGTATTTTATGGGCCATGCCCTCAACGTCAGTATTGAAAGCAACGTAATGAACATGCGGCGCATGGTCGATACGCACTGGCAGCGCACCGGCGACAACTTCCTCCGCCTGGCTTCCGTGGGGGCGGAAAACAGCGTCATCATCGAGGCGCTGCAAAAGGGCGATGTGCCCGCCGTGCAGGCCTTTGCCCGGCAGTTGCAGAAAATTTCCGGAAGCGAGTTCTGCACCATCACCGACGCCCACGGCAAGGTCATGGGGCGCGGCCATTCCGGCAAACACGGCGACGACGTCACCAATCAGGCCACCGTCGTGCGTGCCCTTGGCGGCAAGGCCAATCTGGACATCGTGGACGGCACCGTCGTTCCCTTCACCCTGCGCTCGTCCGTTCCCGTGCGCGCCGCGGACGGCGCCGTCCTTGGCACCATCTCCCTCGGACAGGCCCTTGCCCAGACCACCTATGTGGACAAGCTCCAGACACTGACCGGGCTGGACGTGTCCCTTTTCAAGAACGATGTCCGCGCGCAGACGACGCTGACGCGGCAGGACGGTACCCGCGCCACGGGCACGCGTATGACGGATCAGGGCATTCTGAACACGGTGTTCCGGGACGGGAAGCACTTTTTTACGATGAACGAGCTGTTCGGAGAGATGTTTGCCTCCTGTTACTGGCCCATGCGCAACGCCGAGGGCAAGACCGTCGGCATGTGGTTCATCGGCGCGTCCATCGACAAGATATTCGCGTTGCGTGACGACGCCGTGCGCCACAGCGTGCTGGCGACCTGTCTTGTGCTGCTGTTCCAGATGGCGCTTTCGGTGATCATCGGCATCCGCATCGGACGTCCCGTCAAGCAGATTTCCCACTATGCCGATGTCGTGGCCGAAGATCCCATGAGCAGGGAGGAGCTGCCTGTGCGCGGCAGGGACGACATGGGCCTGCTGGCCAACGCGCTGCGCACCATGGTCGCCAGCCTGCAGAAGAACATCTCGCTGGCGGAGAGGAAGAGCGCCGAAGCCGACGAGAAGGCCAGTGAGGCCCGGCAGGCCACGGAGGAGGCGCAGAAGGCCAGGCACAGGGCGGAATATGCCCGCCGCGACGGTATGCTGGAGGCCGCCCGGCAGATTGAGGGCGTTATGGAGGGGATACGCACGGCGCTGGACAATTTGACGGAACAGGTGCGGACGTCCAATGCCGATGCGGAACACTCCGCGACGCGCCTGGCCTCCACGGCGACGGCCATGGAGGAAATGAACGCCACCGTGCTGGAAGTGGCCAGCAATGCCGAAACGGCGGCCAAGGCCTCCAGCCATACGCACGACAGGGCCAGCGACGGTCAGGTCATCGTGCAGAAGGCCGTCGCGTCCATCCGTTCCGTCCACGATCAGACAAGCCAGCTCAAGGACGACATGAACGTGCTCGGCGATCAGGTGCAGGAGATCAACCGCATCATGGCCGTGATTTCCGATATTGCCGACCAGACCAACCTGCTGGCACTCAATGCCGCCATCGAGGCGGCCCGCGCGGGCGAGGCCGGGCGCGGCTTTGCCATCGTCGCCGACGAGGTGCGGAAGCTGGCCGAAAAGACCATGGCCTCCACCGCCGATGTGGGCAACGCCATCCGCGCCATTCAGGAAAGCACCCGCAAGAGCCGCGATCAGGTGGACACGTCCGTCGCCACCATTGCCGAGGCGACGGAGCTGGCCAACCAGTCCGGCCAGGCGCTCCAGGAAATTGTGGGGCTGATGGACAGCGCCGCCGATCAGGTGCGCGCCATCGCCACAGCCAGCGAGGAGCAGTCCGCGGCGTCCGAGGAAATCAATCAGTCCATCACGGAAGTGAACGATCTGTCCGCCCGTACCGCCGGCGCCATGCGCGCGGCAACTGAGGCGCTGGATCAGATCCATCAGCAGGTCGCCGCGCTGACGGCCCTGATCACAGACATGCGGAATACGAAGTAGGGGAGCGCGCCCCCGCCTCGCTGGCATTTTTGCGTCCCGGCAGCTGGCGCCGCCCTGCCGGGGCGCGCTTTTTAGAGGGCGCGGGCAAGAGACGCGCCTCCACCGTCAACCCACACCGCACAGGGATTGCTGGCATGTTCAGAAGCATCACCATCACAAAACGTATCTGCCTCTATGTCTTTCTGACATTCGGCACGCTCGTGCTCATGGCGGGCCTTTCGTTCCTCATGATGGATCGCGTCATCGATTCGGGCACCGATCTGGCCAAGAAAGAACTTCTTGACGCCCAGCGCGCCCGCATCAAGGACGTGACCCACGCCTCCGCATCGGGGCTTGCCAGGTTTACGGCGGGTCTGCCCGAAGAGGAACAGCTGCGGATCATCGCGGACTATGTCGAGAAATCCCGCTTTGAGGACGACAAGTCGGGCTATTTCTATGTGTACAAGGGCACGGTCTGCGCGGCGCACCCCGTGCAGAAACAGCTTATCGGCAAGGATCTTGGAACGACGGCGGACAAAAACGGCGTCCGCTATGTGGCGGAGTTCGACAGGCTTGTGCCCCAGGGCGGCGGCTTTGTGGATTTTATCTTTCCCAAGCCCGGCGCGGGCGATGTCTTCAAGCTGGGATACGCCGAAGGCATTCCGGGAACGCCCTTCTGGATTGGCACCGGCGTGTACATTGATAATGTTGACAGGGCGGAAGAGCGCCTGCACACTTCCATGGACGCCCTGCTTCAGGATACCCTCCGCATCTTCAGCCTGATTTTTGCCGCCCTGCTCCTGATAGGCGGCGCGCCAGTCTCCTATATGCTGATTGTTTCCATCACGCGGCCCCTCAACAGCATAACCCGGCTTGCGCGTTCCGTGGCGGACGGCAATCTTGACGAGGTCATCACCCCCGCCGGAAAGGACGAGATCTCGTTGCTTGAGTCCGCCCTGCGGGATATGGTCGCCGCCCTGAAAAAACACATCCGTCAGGCGGAGGAAAAGAGCGTCGCCGCGGAGAAGAGCGCCAAGGACGCGGGCGTGGCGCTGGAAAAGGCCAACCATGCCACGGCGGAGGCGCAAAAAAAATCGGAGGCTCTTCTTGCCACGGCGGCAAAACTGGAAGAGGTCAGCTCGACTATGTCCTCGGCGTTGAGCTCACTTTCTTCCAGAATCGAACAGTCTGACAAGCATTCGTCCGATGCGGCCCACCGCCTTACCGAAGCGGCGACCGCCATGAACGAAATGAACGCCACCGTGCGGGAGGTCGCGCGGAACGCCTCGGAAACGCAGCGGGTTTCCTCGGAAACACGACAGAAGGCCGAGGATGGCGAACATGTGGTGGAAAACTCGCTGCAATGCATACAGTCGGTGCATCAGGTTTCTCTTGAACTCAAGGACGATATGGAGAAACTGAACGATCACACCAGGGCCATCGCCCATATCATGAGCGTCATTTCGGACATCGCCGATCAGACGAACCTGCTGGCACTCAACGCGGCCATCGAGGCCGCCCGCGCGGGCGAAGCCGGCAGGGGGTTCGCCGTCGTTGCGGATGAGGTGCGCAAGCTGGCGGAAAAGACCATGGCCTCCACACAGGAAGTGGGCACTGCCGTCGCCGCCATTCAGGAGAGCGCGGCCAAGAGTTCGGCATCTGTGGGAAAAGCCGTCGGGCAGATCGAACAGGCCACGCAACTGGCGGTTGATTCCGGGAATGCCCTCAAGGAGATCGTCTCCGCCGCGGAGACCACGGCGGACGAGGTACGCGCCATCGCCACAGCCAGCGAGGAACAGTCCGCGGCCAGCGACGAAATCAATCAATCCATCACCGAGTGTAACGAGATGAGCGGCCAGATAGCCGCCGCCATGGCGGACGCCGCCAGGAGCGTTGCCGATCTCGCCGCGCAGGCGCGGAACCTGACGGCGCTTGTAAGCGATCTGAAGGTCGCCTAGGGCGGTCGCGCATTTCCTGTAAACCAAACGCCCCGTTCCTCCCATGCATCATGAGGGGGAACGGGGCGTTTTTGGGCTCCGGAAAAACTACGGCACAGACGCGCTGTTCACGCGTCTGTGCCGTAGCGCGTTTTTTCTCAGATATCAGCCTTTGGCGGCGGACTTTTTACGGGTTGTGGTTTTTGTCGTGCCCGTCTTGCGCGGGGAAGCCGTCCTGCCGGTCGCGCTTTTGGTGGCGCGGCTTTTTGTCTCCCTGGCGGCGGGAGCGGCGGGAGGGGTCGCTTCAGAGGCCTGTCGCGGCTCGACAGGCGGCGTTGCGGCCGCCTTTGCCCTAGGGGTGGCTTCGGGTTCCGCCGGTGTCTTGACCGCAGGAGGCTCTGCCTTGTCCGCCTTGGGAGCGGCGTCGGTTCCGGAGGTTTTCGCCTGAGCCGCCTCCCCGGCGGCGATGTCCTTTTCGACATCGGCGGTGACCTGCTCCGCCACCAGACCGGGGGTCAGAAAGCCTTCCTCTTCTTCCCGCGCCGGCTCCTCCTGTATATCGGAAGCGGCGCCGAAGGCCTGCAGAAGCTCGGCAATGACGGCTTCGGTCGCGGGCACGGAGGGACGGGAAATGACCTCTTCCGGCTTGGGCAGGGGCTGTGTCCGCGGCGTCTGGGGCTGCTGGTACGCGCCTTCGGCATCGCGGGCGGCCTGTTCGGCAAGCTCCTTGCTGGGCGCGATGATTTTTGCGATCTTTTCCGGGCTGGCGGCGGGTTCCGCGGGCTTCTTTACCGGCAACGGCGCTTCGATGATGGTGCCGTCGGGCTCGACCAGCGACAGGGCCCGCACGGGGCAGGCTTCCATGCAGGCGGTAATCTTCTTCCCGTTTTCCTCCCGCCAGGCATGGCACATATCGCAGCGCACGGCCACCTCGCGGCGCGCGCGCTGCGCCATGGTTTCGGCATCGTCGCCGGACAGGCCGGGCATGCCGATGGTATCCAGCGAAATGGTGCCGTAGGGGCAGGCCGCGATGCACAGCTTGCAGGCGATGCACAGCTGCACGCGCATGGTGATGCGCCCGTCCTCCTCCTGCTGCAGGGCCCCCGTCGGGCAGATATGGCAACAGGGGGCGGGATTGCATTGATGACAGCGCACCGTTGTGCGGAAACCTTCCGCCTTGACGACCTGCACACGGCTGACAAGCACGTCGCGGTGCTTCATGGCCTCTTTGAACGTCATGCCATGATGCGCGGCAATGCACGCCACTTCGCAGCGGCGGCAGGCGCGGCATTTGTCGGGTACTACCTGAATATGCTCAATCATGCTTGTCCTCGTTTGCGGCCGCCGGCGTGCCGGGTTCGTCTTCCGCCGTCACGTCAAGGCCCGTCATGGTCATGCCATGCCCGCCCTGAAAGCGGAGGGCATGGCTCCCGCAGGCGGGGCAGGCAAAACGCCGTTCGCGCAGCTCGAAGGCCGCGCCGCAGTCCTCGCAGCGGCAGGGCAAAGGCTCCGTTTCCAGAAGGAGTTGCGCGCCTTCCGCGGGAGTGCCTTCGGCCAGCAGCTCAAAGCAGGCCGTCAGCGTCCGCGGTTCCACACAGGAGAGCGGACCCAGCGAGCAGGCAAGGCGCGTAATGCGCACGGCCTTCCTGCCCGCGTGGGTATCGCCCGCCGCCCGGCGGGCGTCCACCCGCGCATTGTGCTCTTCCATCGCGTTGAAGGCGACGTTGAGCAAGCCCTGAACAAGGCTTGCCTCATGCATCGCCTACCGCTCCGTGCAGGATACGCAGGGGTCAATGCTGTTGGTGATCAGGGCCACATCCGCCACGGCGCAATCGCGCATCATCACGCCCAGCGCCTCCCAGTTCATATAGGAGGGCACACGCCACTTGAGGCGTTCGGGCATATCGCTGCCGTTGGTACGGATATAGTAGAAGACCTCGCCGCGCGGGGCCTCGCTGCGCGCGCAGGCCTCGGCCACGTGTACCTGGCGCATGGGCGCGGTGACGGGGCCGTCGGGCATGCGTTCGCAGCACTGCCCGATAATGCCGAACGATTCCATGATTTCGTCCAGACGAACCATGGTGCGCGAATGGATGCACGCGCCGTGATACACCGGCACGTTGAACTCCATATCCATGTAGGCGGCATAGGGCGAATCCTTGCGCGCGTCGTGGGCGATGCCCGATCCGCGCGCCACAGGGCCGACCACGCCAAGCCGCACGGCGTCGTCGTGCGGTAGCAGGCCGATGCCCTTCGTGCGCCCCAGCACCATGCTGTTGGTGGCGTAGATGTCGCGTATTTCCTCCACGGCGGGGCGCATCTTCTCCACCTGCCGCCGGATGTAAAGGAGCAGCTCCGGCGGGACGTCGCACTTGACGCCGCCGATGCAGTTGGACGCCAGATTCATGCGGTTGCCGTAGACGGTCTCCTTGACATCCTGCATCATTTCGCGGATTTCCATGACGTGCATGAACAGGGATTTGAAACCGATCACGTGCGCCTGGATGGCCGTATTGAACAGGTGCGAGGCCACGCGCTTGATTTCTTCCGCCAGGACCCGCAGATAGCGCGCGCGATCGGGAATCTCGATGCCCAGCACGTTTTCCACGGCCATGCTGTAGGTAAAGGAATGGCTGTTGGAGCACAGCGAGCAGACGCGCTCCGTCAGCGTGGTATTCTGGATCAGGTTGCGCTGCGTGGCCATGGCCTCCATGCCGCGATGCACATGCCCGGAGGTCAGATCCACATGGCGGATGGTTTCGCCGTCCACGGTAAGATGAAAGTAGACGGGTTCCTCAAGAGCCACATGAACCGGGCCAAGAGGCATGCTGAAAGTCTGTGCGCTCATGCGTTGTCTCCCTTCCCCGCGAGAATGCGTTCCCACAAATCCGTTGAGCAGGCGCCGTTCATCATCACGGACAACGGCACGGCCTGATTGAGAATGCCCGCGTCCAGCTTCTCATCGAGGAAGAGACGGCGCGGATTGGGATGCTTCTCCACGGAGATCTTGAACAGCTCCATCATTTCGCGTTCGTGCCAGTCGGCGTTGGCGAAAACCGGCGTGATGCTGGGAACGGCGGGCTGTCGGGCGTCGGGAATGGCCGTCAGGTTGTAAATGACCCCGGCCAGCTCAAAATGGTAGCAGATTTCCGGGTGCAGCTCGCCCATCTGGCGCACGTTGTAGGGGGAAATCATGCACAGGCGGGCCCCCTTCTCCTTGAGCAGGCGCGCCGCGGGCAGCAGGGCGGCGGGCTCCACCAGACGGTACCAGTGATAGGCGTTGCCAGTGGCGTCCATGCTGTGATGCTCGGCCTCCACAGACTGGGGCTCCGGTTTGGAGGCTTCGCCCAGAGCCGTGCGGGGGGCGGCGCACAGGGCGGAAAGAGCGTCCATCAGCCCGGCGTCGCCGCGCAGAATATCTTGTTTTTCCATAAAGAACCTCGTCTTCCCCGGAGTTAGGCCGTTGGCGCTGCCGATGCCGGTGTCGCGGCGTCGTCGTTGGCCAGCGCGCCCTTCCGGGGCGATTCCGGCAGCGTGCAGGAAGCGCGTTTGGCATCCTCAAGCTGGCGGCACTTGGGGCACAGGGTACGCAGCAGTTTGGGATCGAGCGACGCGTCGTGGGCATACAGCGCCTTGACGCGTTCCAGCGACAGGGGGCGCATCAGCGTGCCGCAGCGGCTGCATGGCTCATACCGGATAATCTGCTGTTCGACCTTGTCGTATTTTTCCTCCGCCACGTGGGCGGAATGCCAGTCGTCGTCAATGGTGACGGCCCCCATGGGGCAGTAGTGGCGGCAGGAGGCGCACAGACAGCAGAGATTCCGCCAGACGGTGATCTTGAAGCCCGTACCATCCTTCAGCTGGCGTATGTCGATGGCGCCCGCCGTGCAGGAATGGCGGCAGACGCCGCAGCCCATGCACAGATCGGGGTTGATATGCACCTTGCCGCGCAGGCGCTGCGGCGTGAAGGTCTCGCCCAGCGGGAAGGGGTCCGTGGACGGCCCCTGCATGAGATTGCGGAACAGAACCTTAAGGAATCCCGCCATGACTATCCCTCCAGACCCAGTTTTTTCAGCCAGATGGAGCGGGCCAGCACCACGCCTTCCAGAATGGCCTGCGGACGCGGCGGACAGCCGGGCACGTTCACGTCCACGGGAATATAGCGATCAAGGGGGCCTTCGATGGAATAGCCCTCGCGGAAGACGCCGCCGGAAATGGGGCAGATGCCCACGGCCACCGTCACTTTCGGGTCGGGGATCTCATTCCACACGGTCAGGACGCGATCACGCACACGCGCCGTCAGCGGCCCCGTAACCAGCACGATATCGGCATGACGCGGACTGCCGCAGTACTTGCAGCCAAGACGTTCCACGTCGTAACGGGGAATGCAGGCGGTCGTGGCCAGTTCCACGTCGCAGCCGTTGCAGGAGCCCGCATTGATGCGGAACAGCCACGGCGAACGCACCGACATTTTCTTGAGCCATGTATCCATGCTCACCTGAAGACCTCCTTACATCGCCCAGACCAGCACAAGGCTGATCAGCGCCAGAACCGTGGGAACCGTCACATAGAAACGGAAGGCCTGCTCAATGCGGAAACGCGCCGTCGCGGATTTCACCAGCGTCACCGCCAGCAGCATCAGCGCCAGGCACTTGAGGCAGAACCACAGCAGGTTGACCAACCAGAAATCGCAGATAACGCCGGGGAAGAAGAGCGTCACGCCAAGCCCCAGCACCACGAAACTCTTGAGAGCCGTGCCAATCTGGAACAGGGCCAGCAGGGGGCCGCCGTATTCCAGCAGGGGGCCTTCAATGATTTCCGTTTCCGCTTCGGGGATATCGAACGGCGCCACGCCCAGCGTGCCGGGCAGGAACATGAGATACGCCACAAAAGCGGGAACCATGATGGGGTTGAAACCGATGGAGCCGTTCTCCAGCTGCCAGCCAACGACCTTGAGCAGCGAGAATTCGGCTCCCGTGCCCAGCGCCTTGCCAGTCAGCATGGCCACGGCCAGCAGCACCATGAGCAGGGGCGTCTCGTAGGCCAGCATCATGAGCATCTCACGCGAGAAGCCTACCGCGCCGAAAGGGGAGCTGGACGCGGAACCGCCCAGCATCATGGCAATGGCCGGAATGGGCAGCAGGTAGAACAGCACAAGCAGGTCGCCCATGTTGAACAGGCCCTGAAACACGCCGGGCACGGGAATAAAGGCGGCGCAGACGGCCATGCCGGTAAAGCCCACGACAGGGGCCAGCAGGAAGGCGCTTTTGCAGGCTGTGCGGGGAATGAGCGTCTCCTTGGTCAACAGCTTCGCCACATCGATCCAGGGCTGTTTCAGCGGCGGCCCCACGCGCCGCTGGAGACGGGCCTCAACCCGCCGGTCAATACCTTTGAACAGCATCCCCACAGCCAGCGCGAAGACGCCCCCGGGGAAGATGCACATATGCACAACGGCAAGCAGAATATCGCTCATATGCCGGTTCTCCTTCTCATCAAGACTTCCTTTGCCCGGATCAGCCCGATCGGGGACTGATCCGGGCAACGCCTCTAGCGTTCGTCGCGTTCGACCGCCGGAAGACGCCGTTGTTCGTTGCCGGGGAAGAAGCGCAACGCGCCCTCAAGCCCGGCGTACATGCCAGCGGGATTCATACGGCTGCTTGCCATCCGCGGCGGCAGGCCGCACATGTGCACATCGATTTCGCGCAGGCGCACAAAGCGTCTGAGGAAGCAGCAGCCGCCCGTAAAGGCCAGAGCCATCATGATGAACACGGCCGTCGCGTTCCACGCGCCCACGCCGCTCAGCACACCGGACAGGCCCACATCCAGGGTCGGCGCGCCGTATTCGGCCAGCACGGCGTTGATGGGCAGCAGCGCCAGACCGGGGAAGACGCCTGTCAGCACGCAGCCCGCGGCCAGCACGAACATGGGCAGGCGCATGGCGAAGGGAGCTTCCTGTACGTCTTCCAGATGCTCGCCCGGCTGGCCAAGGAAGGCCGCATGCAGGAACTTGGCGACGTAGGCCAGCGTCAGCACGCTGCCGACAAGGGAGAGCAGCGCCAGCACGGGCTGGCCGGCCTGCATGAGCGCATGGTAGATAAGCCATTTTGAGGTGAAGCCGCTGGTGGGCGGCACACCGACCACGGAGAGACCGGCAATGGCGAACATGCACAGCGTGAAGGGCATTTTGCGGCCGATGCCGCCGAGTTCGTCCAGGCTGTCCTTGTGCGTGGCGAACATGACCGCGCCGCAGACAAGGAAGAGAAGATCCTTGAAGAAGACGTGGTTGACAAGATGCAGCATGCCGCCCGCATAGCCGAGAACGCCACCCGCCGCCACGGCCAGCACCATGTAGCCGATCTGGCTTACGGTGGAGTAGATGAAGACCAGCTTCAGGTTGCTGACGAGCAGCGCCTGCAGGGCGGCCATCACGATGGTGACGCCGCCGATCCACATGACGGTGTCCGTGATGAGGGACTGGGCTTCCAGACCCAGGACGCGGGCCAGGGCCAGACCGCCGCCGATGAGCATGAAGAGCTTGATCAGGCCGATGACGGCGCTCTTCAGCAGGACGGACGATATGTAGCCGGACACGGGCGTGGGGGCCAGCGCCGGGTGCATCTGCCAGTCGATGCGGAACGGCAGCTGGGCGGCCTTCATGACAAAACCGGCGGCCATCAGCGCCATGCCGGTCCACGCCGCCCACGGGGGCAGCAGCGCCAGCAGCCCGTCGGGGCGCAGGGCCGCGACGGCCGACAGGGGCGCGGCGGGGCCGATGATGCAGACGCCCACAAAGATGAAGCCCGCGCCAAGGATGTTGAAGAAGAAGTACTTGAAGGCTTCGCGCAGGCTGTCCCTGTCGCCTTCATGCGCGATGGCCATGTAGAGCGTCCACGAGCTCATGATTTCCCAGAACAGGAAAAAGCTGAACAGGTAGGTGCTGGTCACCATGCCGACGAGGCCGCCGCACATGGCCGTGAAGGCGGCGTAGAAGCGCCACTGCGTGTGGCTGTGGCTCATGTAGCCCAGCGCGTAAATCATGTTGAGCGCGCCCACCAGGGGCACTATCAGAGCGAAGCAGTAGGACAGGGTATCCAGATTGCCGCCCTGGAGAACGACCAGCAGGGCCGTAAGCAGCAAGATGCCCACGCTGGCCAGACCGGCCCGGACGGGAGAGCTGCGGAAGAAGGCGGGCAGTATCGCGCCGAAGACCGGAACGGCCACATACCACCGCCACGGAACCATGACGGACTGGAACACGAGGAGTTCCCCGCCCTGCGTGGGGAAACAGGCGGAAGCCACGGGCGCCACCAGCATCAGCGGCAGTTGCGGGGCAAGGCCTGTCGCCAGACAGAGGGCGGCCAGCAGCCCCAGCGCCGCACGCATGCTGACGGGGGCTTCCTGAACCGCCGGCAGATGGGCGGGACGTTCCTCAAAGACCAGCGTTTTCAGAATACGCGTGTAGTAGACGGCGCCCACCAGCGAACCGCCAAAAATCAGTGCGCCGAGCCAGATGTGATTCGCCTGTACGGCGGCCTGAATCATCAGGTATTTGCTGAAGAAAGCGCCGAAGGGCGGCAGGCCCATGATGGAAATGAGGCCCACGGCCATGCAGGAAACCGTCCAGGGCATCTGGCGGCCGAGGCCGCGCAGATCCCGCAGGTTGCGGCTGCCGGTGCGCAGAATGAGCGCGCCCGCGCCAAGGAAGAGCAGATCCTTCATGAGCGCGTGGTTGAGCGTGTGCGCCAGACCGGCGGCGGTAGCGAGCCAGGTTCCCATGCCCAGCACAAGGGCCATTTCGCCAATCTGCCCCAGCGTCGAGTAGGCGAGCATGCGCTTGATGTCTTCCTGACGCAGGGCCATGATCTCGCCGTAAATCAGCGTGGCCGCGCCCAGCAGGGTCAGCCAGCCGCCGAACCAGTTCAGTCCGAAACCGGAGGCTATGGCGCCATCGATGGCTCCGGTCACACTCCCCGCCTGACCGTAGATGACCAGGATGATGCCGAAAATCCCCATCTTGGTGATGACGCCCGAAAGAGGGCCGGACACCGACGAGGGAGCGGCCGGATGCGCGTCCGGCAGCCAGGAATGGAAGGGCACAAGACCGGCCTTGACGGCGAACCCGGCAAAGCAGAGCAGGATGGCGGCCTGCGCGGCCCAGACGCTCAGCTGCGGCGCGGCGGAAGGCACGGCGGCCAGCAGGGAGTTGCCGCCGCCCAGCAGCATGAGGCCGGGGAGCATGAGACACGCGCCGCCCGCGCACATGACGTAGTATTTGAAGCCGGCATCGTGCGCCGTGCGGTTGTTCTCATGCACGACGAGGAAGTAGGAGGCAAAGGTCATCAGCTCCCAGTAGCCGTGCAGCGCGCCCATGTCCGCCGTGGAGACGATGCCCGCCAGCGAGGCGAAGGTCAGGAGCAGGAAAAACCAGTACCAGCCCTTGCGTTCGGCATGCGCCATATAGCCTAGGGAATAGATGGCGACCAGCAGCGCGACAAGGGAGATGATGATCAGGAAAAGTTCCGCCGCCGCCACGGGATGCGGATGGCTGATGACGGACGAGAAGGCCAGCAGGGCGGCAATGGCCCCCAGGAATTCCGCGCCGCGAATGTTCCAGTAAAATGCCAGCCCCACCGCGAACGCGCCGCAGTAAAGCATCCAGAAAGCGGGGTGGACGGGCGCATGGGGGGCCGCATAGCCCGCCCAGGAGGCGGCGATGTCCAGCAGGGGAACGCGCAGAAGGCCCATGCCCGCCGTCAGTACGGCCAGAAGGCCGGCCAGAAAACCCGCGCGGATGCCGCTTCCGTCCCTGATGTCCGCCGCGTCCAGAGGCGCGGGCTCAAACCAGACGGTGCGCAGTACCCGCACGTGCAGCGCGATGAATATCGTGGCGCAGACGGCCTCCACAAGCAGCAGGAGCAGGGGACTGGCCGCGCCGAACGGCAGGGCCGCCGCAAGAATCCCCTGGGTGATGCAGGCGCGCGCTTCAGGCATCAGGAAGGGCGTTCCCCCCACAGCCGCCATCAGGCCAAACGCAAAAAGCAGAGCGGGGTTGCGACAGGTACCGCCCGCCCCCTGAAGCGCCTCCACACGTACACTGCCGCGCGCCCGCGCCAGCGCCCCAAGAGCCCGCAGGGCCAGCAGGCGGGAGGCCGCCTGAAACAGCAGAAAGAGCCAGACACCGGCAAAGGCCGGTCCGTTGGCCGCGCCGAGAGCCATGCAGAGCAGACCCGCGTCATGCAGCGCGCCCCAGGAGATCAGGCGTCTCGCATCATGCCGCTGCCGCACGGCAAGCCATGTGCCCGCCAGCAGAAAAAAAAGCCCCGGCAGGTACAGAAAGGCCGCACCCGCAGTCAAAGAAGGATCAAACATACGCGCCCCTGAGCAGTTGGATTTCACAACGTGCAGAAAACACTCCGGGCGCTCTTTTCCCGGCGTGCCCTGCGGGCATTTCCTCCCGCTTTCGTCCCTGCGGCGGCCAGAGGCCCCTCGCCAACCGGATGTCGTAAACCTCATCCGCGCGTTTGCCGCGCATGAAAACCGGGAATCTGGCGGTTGCGGAGAACAGCGGAACCTTTAACCTCCACCCTAGCAGAAGTCACACGTCAGCGCAATGTATTCTTCCCGCGGCTTCCGTGCCATGAGGTGCCGTACAGCATCCCCCGGCGAACGGCCTTCGCGCACGATGGCGCGCACGGCCGCGGCAATGGGCGCGTCCACGCCCAGCCGTCCGGCCAGCATGCAGGCGGCGTCCGCGGTAGCCACGCCTTCCGCCACCATGCCCAGCTGTTCCGTAATGTCTTCCAGCCGCTCTCCCCGGCCAAGCCGCAGGCCGACCTGCCGGTTGCGCGAAAGATCCCCCGTGCAGGTCAGGACAAGATCGCCCAGCCCGGAAAGTCCCATGAAGGTGGAGGGCAGCGCGCCGCGGGCGGTGCCCATGCGGCTTATCTCCGCCAGGCCGCGCGCGATGAGGGCGGCCCGGCTGTTATGGCCGAAACCAAGGCCGTCGCATATGCCCGCCGCAATGGCGATGACGTTCTTGAGCGCGCCGCCCAGCTCCACGCCGGTCACATCCGTGCTGCTGTAGCAGCGGAAGTCCGGCCCGGAAAAGGCGTCGCGCAACCGTGTTCCCAGCGCCTTGTCGCCACACGCCAGCACAACGGCCGTGGGCAGTCCCCGCAGCACCTCGGCAGCGAAGGACGGGCCGGACAGCACCGCATACCGTGCCCGATCTCCTATGGTTTCCGCGATCATCCGTCCCGGAGTGGCCAGCGTGGCAACCTCCAGCCCCTTGGCGGCGTTGATGAACACGGGATCGTCACAGAAGTGGGATCTGTGGGCCTCCAGCCAGCCGCGCAACCGCTGGCACGGCACCGCCAGCAGAAGCAGCGGCGCGCGCAGCGCCTCCGGTTCCGCCGTCGCCCTCAGATCCGGATGCAGACGGTATGAGGAGACGTAGCGCGGGTTGCGGTGTTCCCTGTTGACGGCATGCGCCACGGCTTCGTCGCGGACCCAGAGGGTCGTTTGCAGGCCGCGCGACGCCAGATGGTGCGCCAGCGCCGTTCCCCAGCTTCCGCCCCCGGCGACGCAGATGTCAGGAATGGTGTGAGGCATGAGGTGTTCCCTGTTCCCTGTCCGCAAGAGTGTTTCGGCATCCGCCATACGTGCGCAGCCAAGCGGCGCAGATGCGTTCCAGCGCCGGATCGCCCCAGGCCGCGGCCTGTGCGAGCCGGGCGCGTACCCGCCGCTCGCAGGCGCGCAGCGCGGCCGCGTCAGGCCGCAGGGAGGCCGCGATGGCCGCCGCCCGATCATGCTGCCCGCCTCCCCGCGCGGCCCGCAACAGCAGACGGGCCATTTCCGGCGTCGGCAAAAGGCGCAGGGCCAGCCCGGCGGCCTCAAGCGCCTCCGGCCAGGCATTCCGCGCGGCCAGAAGACGCCCCAGAAGAAGATGCCCCTCCCGCCAGAGAGGTTCCTCATGCAGGGCCGCCCGCAGATCCCGCTCCGAAGCGCCGCCGCCCCATTGCGCGGAAAGCGCCCGCTCGCGCTCCGGCGGCGGGACGGCATAACTCACGCCCTGGGCGTTCAGGCGCGTTTCATAGCCGTCCAGAGCGGCCTGCTGGTGAAAATCCGGGCGGACATGCTCTCCCCAGCGTTGCCCGAACAGCGCCGCGTTGTCCGGCGTGCGCGTGTGGCGTCCCGGCGTCCTGCTTTCGGCATGGACGACGGTGGACGCGCTGACAACAGCGAGGGAAAGGCCCCGTTGCCGCAGTGAGAAACACAGTTCCAGATCCTCATATCCGTTGGCATAGTCCTCGCAGAAGCCGCCCGCGGCCTCGAAATCCGCCCGTCGCAGCAGCAGGGCGGCCCCGGTAATGGCCTGCAGGGGGTGTGTCCGCCGCACGGCCGGATGATCGCCGGGAAAATCCGCATACAGATGTTTCACGCCGCCCAGGGGGGTGAAACTGACGCCGCAGTGCTGCGTCCGTCCGTCGGGATAGAGCAGCAGCGGCCCGACGGCTCCTGTGCCCGGCGTGTCCAGCGCCTCTTTCAGGGGCGGCAGCCATCCGGGGGTCGCCAGCGTGTCGTTGTTGAGAAACAGCAGCGCGCCACCGCTGGCGGCGCTGGCTCCGGCATTGCAGCCAGCGGCGAATCCCCGGTTTTCCGGCAGGCATACCCGCAGGAAGCGTGTTCCGAACAGCGCCGTGCCGAGCGGCTCCAGCTCCGTGCGCGTCGCATCCGTGGAGCCGTTATCCACAACAACAACCTGCGCGCCGCCGTCATGCATGGCCAGCGAACGCAGGCAGGAGGCCGTCACCTCCCAGAGATTCCAGGCGGGAATGACAATGGAAATATCCATGACGGAAAAGGGGCCGCTGGCTAGAGCCAGAACGTTTCCCGCAGCACCCGCTGCCTGTAGGTATCGCCCACGGCCATGAAGGCGAAAACGATATTGGGGAGGTAAAGGGACGCCAGCCCCGGATCGCCGTCGAGCCTCCAGAGAGCCAGTCCGCAGGCGGCCCAGAGGACGGCCAGCGTCAGGCCCTTGCGCCAGACGCCGTAGATCAGATAGCCGATCCAGCCCGAAAACAGCACGGGCAGGGAAAACACGGCCCAGCGTTCTTTCCAGCTGAAGCCCGCCGTGTTGACGACCCCCCACGCGCCCAGAGCATCGCGGTCATGAATGAGGCGATAGGCGGCTTTTTTGCTTTCTGGCACGTCCAGCGCCTCGATACGTTCCGCGATCGAAAGAACGGGCGGTTTTTCCGTTCCGCGTTTTTTCCTGTGAGCCATAAGGCGTGTTCCCGGCGCTCTGTCGCGGCCTCTCTGAAATTTTTGCGGTTCCATGATGGCGTCCCGCGCGTCCGTTGACACGGGATACCGCCAGAATGCCACAGTTTTCCCCGACCGGCAATGCTCTTTCTTCGCCGGAAACGGCGTGCGCGGCGGCCCCTTCCCGGTGTGGCGGCTACAGCAGGCCGTGCAGCGGGCCGCCGGGGGCGGCCAGCGCCTCCACGCGGCGTTCCACGGCGGGATCTTCCTCCAGGGCGGGCGCGTGGAAGGGTTTGACGCGGGCGTCGATAAGGAGCGGCGCTTCGCAGGACCAGTGGCGGGCGCGGGTTGCGGCATCCGCGCCATAGACGTCCGCGGCGGGATCGGAGCGGGTGAATGTCACCCAGAGGAAGTTCTCGAAGGAGGCCGCCGCAAAGGCGGCGTCGTCGGCAACGGTCACCAGCGGAAAGGCGTCGCGGGCCTCCCACGCGCCAAGGGCCCGCGCAAGGGCTTCCATGCGGGCGTCCCCCTGGCCCCGCTGGCTGACGTTACGGGGGCCGCGCAGCACGGCCATGCCGGGCGCGACCACATGCAGATCGCCAAAGCCCTTGGGCAGGGGCGGCAGCGTGCCCGGCTCCGTGCCGAGACGGCGGCGGGCGTCGCCCGCGGCGGCCCACACCAGCTTTGAGCCTTCGTGCAGCGCAAGGCCCGTATAATCCAGCGTGTCCGTGGGGCTGTGGGTGAAGAAATGGAGATCGCGGGCAAAGTCCGTGCGTTCCAGCACGTGGCGGAAAAAGGCGGGCACGTCGCGCGCGCGCAGGCCGGGAGCGTCCTCATGGGCGGCAATGACGAGGTATTTGGCAAGTGCCGTCTGCGTGGTTCCCAGCAGATGCAGGGCCGCCGTCAGTATCTCGCGCGGCTGTCGCGCGGCTTCATAGGGCGTGTAGCGTTCACTGCCCAGTGCCAGCAGCAACGGGTGCACACCAGCGGCGTCCACGGCATGTACCTCGCGGACGCCCGCGAAGACACGCGGCACCATACAGCCCGTCAGCTCGTGAATGAAATCGCCGAAAACCGTATCCTCCTGCGGCGGACGGCCGACCGCCGTAAAAGGCCATATGGCGTCCGCCCGGTGGCGCACGCCTTCCACCTTCAGTACCGGGAAGTCATGGGCAAGGCTGTAATAGCCCACATGATCGCCGAACGGCCCTTCCGGCTTCAGATCCGGCAGCAGATGCCCCCACAGGCAGACGTCCGCTTCCGCCGCCACCGGGAGCGGAAAGCCCGGCACGTTCGCCATGGCGACACGCCGTCCGCCCAGGAGACCGGCAAAACGCAGTTCCGACAGTCCCTCCGGCAGGGGCATGACGGCGGCGACCGTCAGCGACGGCGGTCCGCCCACGAACACCATGACTGGCAGCGCCTTTCCCAGATCCAGCGCCGCCGCATGGTGGACGCCGATACCCCGGTGAATCTGGTAATGCAGGCCCACCTCATCCGGCGCATAGGCGTTGCCGCCAAGCTGCACCCGGTACATGCCCAGATTGGAGGCGTGCGCTCCCGGACGGCGGGGATCCTCCGTATAAACCAGCGGCAGGGTGATGAACGGCCCGCCATCCAGCGGCCAGCCGGTGAGGCGCGGCAAATCCGCCACAGCGCAGGCGTGTTCCAGCACGGGCGCATGGGCCGCGCGCCGGGGCTGCATGTGCGTCAGCGCGGGCAGCAGGCGCGCCGATCGCAGCGGATGCCGCAGCGCGTCCGCCGGATCGGCTCCGGCCGCGAGGACGCCTTCCACAGCCTTCAGCGTGTCGCGAAAAAGGAAACGCAGCCGTTCCTGTGTGCCGTACAGATTGCACAGCATGGGGAACGGCGATCCCTTTACCCGTGTAAACAGGAGGGCAGGCGCGGCCGCGCCAAAGGCCCGGCGCTGTATCGCCGCCAGCTCAAGATGCGCGTCCACCTCCGCGTCGATGCGCCGCAACATGCCGTTGCGTTCCAGATCCTCCACGCACTGCCGTAATGTGGTATAGCCCATATGTCGTCCCTTTGTCAGGCCGGTTGTCTTTTTGGGGGAGAGGGGATCAGTCCTCTTGCTCGACAGGCGCAAGAGAACGCTTGCCCGCAAGATAGTCGCGGAAATCGCGGATGATGGCGGCATGGTCGAACGCCAGAGGGGAGGGGAGCGCGTCCAGGGGAAAGAACGCCGCTTCCGCGGCGTCGTCTCCGGCGGCGGGGACGGCCTCAGCCCCGGCGCCGCCCACGAAAACGACGGACAGGGTATGGAAGCGCGGATCGCGCGAGGGGCGGGAATACACGCCCAGCACACCGATCAGGCGCACGTCCAGACCGGTTTCCTCGCGCATTTCCCGGCGGGCCGCCTGTTCCGCCTGTTCTCCTTCGTCGATGAAGCCACCGGGCAGGGCGTAGCCCAGCGGGGGGCGGCCCCTCCGTATCAGCACGATGCCCCGCGCGGGGTCATGGATGACGACATCCGTTGTGGGCGACGGGTTGGCGAACTGGGAAAAGCCCTTGCCGCAATGCGGACAGTGAAGTGTTTTTTCCATGCGCAACAGGGTACGCCACTCGTCTTTTGGCCGCAAGCGGAGGCTTTCGGCGAGACATTTATCCTATTTTGAGGAAGAGGCCGCATTGGTCCTCGCGCGGGAGGCATCACGGAAGCGGCTGGCGTATCCGCCTTTTCGGCATGCTTCATGACGCCATGCCTAGCCGGGGAAAATCGTTGGTTACATGCTGTTGGCAATGGGCTGAATTCGCATCCAGTTCCCCGGCTTCTGCTGCGCTTCCCAAATATCGACAGCCTGCTGAAGATTCAGCCAGAGGTCTGGCGTTATATTGAATGCGCGAGACAGCCGCAACGCCATATCAACCGAGACCGGGGAACGTCCGTTCACAATGGCGGAGACCGTCTTGCGGGAAACGCCTATACATTCGGCAAATGCCGCAATACGCAGCCCCAGCGGCTCAAGATACATTTCCTTGAGTATATCGCCCGGCAAGGACGGCTTTCTTGTTCGTTCCATATTACCCCCACTTCAATGGTAGTTCTGATAATCGACAATGTAGGCATTTCCATCTTGAAAGCGAAACGTCAATCTCCAGTTGCCGGAGAGCGTCACGCTCCAGAGTCCAGCAAGATCACCTTAGGCTTTACCCCGGAACACCTTTGAAGCGCCCGGAAACCTTTGTCCCCCAGCCGCCGTCCGCCAGCTTGTAGGGTCTCTCTCTGGGCTTTGCCGTGCGAATGGCGGTATCCGTCAACATCTAGGGCATTGGGGGCAACTCCTTTGCGTGGGGAATGGGGGCAACATGCTTGCCCCTAAAGTTACCCCCCTTTTTTGTGGCTGCACATGCACCTTGGCGAACGTTGAAAGACCTTAAAAACAGGAAAAGTCCGCTTGGCTCAAGGCTTTGCGGACTTTCTCGAACTTCATTGAATGCTTGTTTGGTGGAGAAGAAGGGATTTGAACCCTCGACCCCCGCCTTGCGAAGGCGATGCTCTCCCAGCTGAGCTACTTCCCCACAGCGCACCGTGTGCGTTGGAGGTGTTCTATGCCAGGATGCCCGTGGCGTCAAGTCTTTTTTGCAAAAAGAACTGTCGCGGATTCGGGGGCGCGGCGCTGTTGCGTTGCTCTCCGGCTTGCGGCATGATACCTCCGGAAGAAGCGGCAGCGTCCCCCGTGTCGCGTATTCCCCAAGATCCGCCCAGATCCGGCATCGCCGTCACAGCCCAAGGAGTCCCATGCTTTCCATCATCATCCCCATCTACAACGAGCGCGGCAACCTTCGCGAACTCCACGCCCGGGTGACGGAAGAGGCACGCAAACTGCGTATGCCCTATGAACTGCTGCTTATTGACGACGGCAGCAGGGATGGCAGCGCCGAAATCCTCGACGAACTGGCGGCCGGAGACGCCATGCTGACGGTCATCCATCTGGCGCGTAACTGCGGCCAGACGGCCGCGCTCATGGCGGGTATCGATCATGCCAGGGGGGACATCATCATTCCCATGGACGGCGATCTGCAGAATGATCCCGCCGATATGGGCCGCCTTGTCCTCAAGCTGAACGAAGGCTACGATGTCGTGTCCGGCTGGCGCAAGGATCGCAAGGACGCCGCGCTGACGCGCAATCTGCCCAGCCATATCGCCAACCGGCTCATTTCCTTTGTGTCAGGCGTGCGTCTGCACGATTATGGCTGTTCCCTCAAGGCCTACCGTCGCGAAGTGCTGGATGGCGTGCGCATCTACGGCGAGATGCACCGCTTTATCCCCATTTACGCCTCATGGCAGGGCGCGCGCGTGACGGAACTGCCCGTCGCCCACCATCCGCGCCTGCACGGCAGGAGCAAGTACGGTCTCGAACGCATCCTCAAGGTCCTGCTGGATCTCTGCGTGGTCAAATTTCTCGATCGCCATCTGGTCAAGCCCATTTACGTCTTTGGCGGCTTTGGCCTGTTTGCCGTGCTGCTGTCGCTGCTGACGCTGCTCTGGGCCTTGGGGCTCAAGCTCTTCGCCGGTACGTCCCTGATTCAGACGCCGCTGCCGACCTTTGCCGGACTCTCATTTCTGCTCGGCGTCAATTCCCTGCTTATGGGGTTGCTGGCGGAGGTGCTGAGCCGTACCTATTTTGAGGCACAGGACAAAAAATCCTATAAGATCAAAAACATCGTTCACGGCGGCGCGGACGGCGAACGCTGAGAGAGACGCATGCGCGGGGGCGCGTGACAGGCTTCCCGTCCAGGCAGGCAAAGGTGGGCAAAAGGAGAGCTGTTTTCGATGTGCGGCATTGTGGGCGTTTGGCGGCGGGGGGCGGAGGCCGTTCCCGCCATGCTGGAAAGCATACGGCATCGCGGCCCCGACGGCGGCGGCATCTGGCGGCATGAGCCCAGCGGCCTGACGCTGGGGCACCGGCGTCTGTCCATTCTTGATCACGCGGGAGGGGCGCAGCCTTTTGCGGCGGGCGACGGCCCCGACGGCGGCGGTTATGTCCTCGTCTACAACGGAGAGCTTTACAACCATCCCGAACTGCGCGCCGAACTGGAACGGCGCGGTCATGTCTTCCGCAGCAGTCACAGCGACACGGAGACCGTTCTTCGCGCCTATATGGAATGGGGCGAGGACGCGCCCGCCCGCTTCAACGGCATGTTTGCCTTTGCCCTGTGGGACAAGGCCCGCCGCAGGCTCTTCCTTGCGCGAGACCGCTTCGGTGAAAAACCCCTTTTCTGGACAGCCAGCGGAGACGGTTTCGCTTTTGCCAGCGAACTTCAGGCGCTTTTCCACTGGCCGCTGTTTTCCGGCCGCCTTCATGCCGCCAATGTCCAGCGCTATCTTGCCTGGGGCTACTGCACGGCGGACAGGACGATTTTCGAGGGCGTCCACAGCCTGCCCGCCGGATCCTGCCTGACGCTCGATCTGGGTACGGGCAGAAGGGATGTGCGCCGGTACTGGCGCTTTGCGCTGGAACCGGATGAGTCGCTGGGCGACGCCGGAGAGGCTCACCTTGTCGAGGAGTTGCGCGCGCTGCTGGTACAGGCTGTGCGGCGGCGTCTGGCCAGCGATGTGCCTCTGGGCCTTTTTCTTTCCGGCGGCGTGGATTCCAGTGCCATCCTTGCGGCCATGAGCCGTCTGCTGCCTCCCGATCGCATCCACGCCTTTTCCGTGGGCTTTACGGAAAAAAGTTTTGACGAGAGCGCCTATGCCGCCGAAGTCGCCCGCTACTTCGGCGTGCGCCATCATTGCCGTACACTGGATCTTGACGCCGCGCGGAGGCGTGTCCGCCAGCTTCTGCCGCGTGTGGGCGATCCGCTGGGGGATGCATCTCTTCTGCCGACGGCCCTGCTGGCCGAATTCACGAGGGAAAACGTCACGGTAGCCCTTTCCGGCGACGGCGGTGACGAACTCTTCGCGGGCTATGATCCTTTCAGGGCGTTGACCCCGGCCATGTGGTACAGCCGCTGCATGCCGCGCCCCCTGCACTGCCTGCTGCGCCGCCTCATGGCGATGGCGCCGTCCTCCGACGCCAACATGAGTCTTGATTTCAAGATTCGCCGTTTTCTGCGCGGTCTCTCCTATGCCCGGCCTTTCTGGCTGCCTGTGTGGATGAGCCCCGTCGAACCTGCGGAAATGGGCGATCTCTTCGCATCGCCGCTGCCGCCGGAAGAGCTGTATGCGGATCAGCTGGCCACATGGGAGTGCAACCGCCATCTGTCGCTGCCGGAACAGGCGCAGGCTTTTTTTGTGGAGCACTATCTTTCCGGCGATATTCTGGTCAAGACGGATCGCGCGTCCATGCTGTCGTCGCTGGAAAGCCGCGCCGTCTTTCTGGATAACGACATTGTGGATTTCTGCCGCCGTCTCCCCTTCCGCTTCAAGGTACGGCGGGGCGTCACCAAGTACATCCTGAAAAAAGCGCTGGAGGGCTGGCTGCCGGAACACGTTGTCAACCGCCCCAAAAAGGGGTTTGGCATTCCCCTCAATCTCTGGCTGCGATCCCTGCCCATGCCGCCCTTTCCACAGGAATGCCGCCCGTGGATGCTGCCGGAGGGCATCCGGCAACGGGCCGAAGCCCAGCGGCGGCGGCGCGGCGATTACCGCCTGTTCCTCTGGGCATGGCTGGCGCTGGCTGGGAGCGCCTTCTTTCAGTTCCCTCCACAGCCGTCTCCGTCCGTCGACTGACGTCGCATCCGGGCCTATGGCGTTCCTCTCCCTCTGGGAGAGAGGTTACTAAAGAGGATTTTTCCGGCGTTACCGCCGTGTCAAGGCCATTGTTTCCCCTTGAAGGGGAATGTTTCAGACCATAAAGGGATTTCCCATGAACGGCTTGGCGCATGTGGGGCTTTTGTTGTTCTGTGTGGCTTGCAATACCTGTGCCAATATCCTTCTGAAATCGGGGGCCAGGCTGCCGTCCGCGCCGTGGCTGCTGCATGTCATGTCGTGGCGTTCCTTTCTGGGGCTGGCCGTGTTTGGCCTTGGCGGCGTTGTCTATGCCGTGGCGCTCCGTCGCGTCTCCCTGGGCGTGGCGCAATCCGTTCTTGTGCTCCAGTACGTGGGCATCCTGCTTTGCTCGTGGTTCTTTTTCAACGAAACCTTCAGTCCGCGCCAGCTTGCGGGCTGCGTCCTGATCATCGCGGGCGTCGTCCTCATGGTGCAGCGGACCTAGAGCATCCTGTCACCTCACACCCCCTTTATCGCGAGGGCATTATGAAACCGCTGTATGCCGTACTCTGCGCGCTGCTGCTTGCCATGACGGCGGAACCCGCCGCATGGGCGCGCACCCCGCTGCTTCAGGAAGGGAAAAAAAGCCTCTATCAGCGCGTTGTGACGCATCCCGGCGCGAAACTCTATGCCGGGCCGGAGGAGGGCGCGCCGATTCTGCGGCCCGCCATCAAGACCTTTACGGCCATGTACATTTATGGACGGCAGGGAGAGCGGCTGGAAGTGGGCTTTGGATCCGTCAATGCCGACGGTTGGATTGACGCGGCGTCCGCCACTGTCTGGCCGCAGGCCATCACCATGCTGTTTACGGACAGGACGGGCCGCGCACCAGTGCTCTTCTTCAGGGATCGGGCGTCGCTTGACGCCGCCTGCCAGTCCGCCAGCGTCCAGAAGACCATAGCTGGCTACGAAGCCGCTCTGACAGGCGGGGCCGCCCTGCCACCCGATTTTCCCGTCGTGGCCTCGGAACCTCTGGGAACCGCCGTGGCGGAAAAGAATTTCTATCTTCTGCCGGTGCTGCGTCAGGACGACAGGTATGATCCGCTTCGCCTGCTGGAAGTGGCCTCCATCAATCCCGGCGTCAGTGAGGATACGAAGGCACTCCCGCAAAAGGAGCTGCGCGCGGGCTTTGCCTTTGTCATTGATACGACCATATCCATGAAGCCGTACATTGATCAGACGTTGCGGCTCATCCGCTCCCTTTATGACAGGCTGGAACAGAACCCGCACGGCGGGAACATGGCCTTTGCCGTCGTCGCCTTCCGCAGCGATACGCGCCATAACGCGCAACTGGGCTATACCGCCAGGGTCATTTGCGATTTCAAGAGCGTCAGGGAACGCGGCGATCTGGAAAAGGCGCTGGCCACCGTACAGGAGGCCACCGTTTCCACGCATGATTTCAACGAGGATTCCTTTGCCGGCATCAAGGAGGCGGCCGACAGCCTGAGCTGGGGAGACTACGGAAGCCGTATCATGCTGATGATTTCCGATGCCGGGCCGCTGGGCGCGGGCGATCCCCATTCCAGAACCGGCCTTTCCCCGGAGGCGCTGGCCGATTATCTTCGCGCCCATAAAATCTATCTGACGGCCCTGCACGTCAAAAGCCCCAATGGCCGCGACAACCATGCCTATGCGGCCAAAAACTATATTGAGCTCACACGCCAGAGCGACAATCAGGCCAGCTATATTCCCCTTGACGCCGCCACTCCTGCCAAAGGGGCCGCGGCCTTTGACAAGGCAGGCCGCATTCTTGCCGAAAGCTATGCCGCCATGCTGACGGCCACCGCCGAGGGACGCCTTCTGCGCACGCCCCAGCAGGTGCGGAACAGCGGCAAGACGCCCGAAGAGGAAGCCCGCCGCATCGCCGGGGCCACCGGCTATGCCATGCAGCTCCAGTTTTTCGGCAACCGCCAGAAAAGCACCGCGCCGCAGGTGGTGCGCGCCTGGATAGCCGACGCCGATCTTGCCAGAATGGAAAGCAATCCCGGCGCGCCCGTGCTGGCCGCGGAACCCGCCGTGCTGCTCACCAAGGGGCAGCTCAGCAATCTCTACCGGCAGCTTAAGATCCTGTTGCAGGGCAGTGAGGAAGCCTTTCTCAACGGGCAGGACGATTTGTTCGGGCAATTGCGTTCCGCCGCCGCAAGCGTGAGCCGGGATCCGCAGCGGTTCGCCCTGCGGCCCGATCTGAACCTTGCCCAGAACGGCCTGCTGGACGAGGTTCTTGAGGGGTTGCCCTATAAAAGCCGTGTCAGCGGCCTGACCCAGCGGGATTGGGAAAGCATGTCCACCGGCGAACGCGACGCCTTCATCCGCCGCCTGAAAAGCCTGCTGGCCCGCTATGAGGCCTATGACAAGGACGCCGGCAACTGGGAGAGCTTCGGATCGCCCAATCCCAACGACTGGGTCTACCGCGTCCCGCTCGGGATGTTGCCGTAGACGATCGGCGGACGGTGATCGCCTGTGAGATACGCGCTGCGCCATGTGACGAAACGCTACCGGGGCGACGGCGGCTATGAGCTGGAAATCCGCCGTCTGGAGATAGGGCGGGGGGCGATGATCGCCGTCACCGGGCCGAGCGGCTGCGGCAAGAGCACGCTGCTGGACATCCTGGGGCTGGCCCTGCGTCCCGACGGCATGGAGGAATTTCTCTTCCAGCCGGAGGAAGGGCGGAGCGCGCCTGACATAGCGGGCATGTGGGCGGAAGGGCGGCTGGATGATCTGGCGGACGTGCGGCTGCGGCATATGGGCTACGTTTTGCAGACAGGGGGCTTGCTGCCCTGCGTGAACGTTCTGGAAAACATGACGCTGACGGCGCGCATGGGCGGCATGACGCGGGAAGAGGCGCTGGAGGCCGCGCGTCCGCTGGCGGAACGTCTGGGCATCGGACGGCTGCTTGCGGCCATGCCCGCGACGCTCTCCGTGGGTGAACGCCAGCGGGTGGCCATTGTGCGGGCGCTGGCGCCGCGTCCACGTCTGTTGCTGGCGGACGAACCTACGGCGGCGCTGGATCCGGTCCATGCCGGGCGGGTGATGGACATGTTGCTGGCGGCTGTGGCGGCGCAGCGGGGCGCGTTGATCATGGTGACACATAATGCGGACATGGCCCGCGACGCCGGATTGCGGGAAGTGCCTTTCCGCATTGAAAGGACGCCGGGCGGTATGCGCGCCGTGCTGGACGGCGGGGGAGAGGACGCATGCGACGCCTGAGCATGGCCGCGGGCATTGCCTTCCGGGACTGGTTGCACGAGCGTTCCCTTTCGTTGTGCGCGGTGTTGGCGCTGGCAAGCATGCTGGGGCCGCTGCTCATTCTGGAAGGGGTCAAAAACGGCGTTATCAACGGCATGAGGGCGCGTCTGCTGGAAGATCCGGCGGTGCTTGTCATGACGCCCGCGGGTGGCGCGCCGGAGGGTGGCTACACGGCTTCCTTCATTGCCGCGCTGGGGAACCTGCCCGGAGCCCGCTTTGCCGTGGGGCGGACGCGGGACATAGCGACGGACATGACGCTGACAGGGCCAAACGGGACCATCCTCACCGTCGGTATGGAACCGTGCGCGCCGGGAGAGCCGGTACTGGAACACTACCGGATGCCGGAACCGGCGGACGGCGCGTTGCCGGAAACGGTGCTTTCCGCTCCGGCGGCACAGGGGTTGCGAGCGCGGTCTGGCGCGCTTCTGACAGCCTCGCTGGGGCGGAGAACCCCGGAAGGGCGGCTGGAGTCCGTGTCATTGCGCCTTCGCGTGGCGGGCGTGTTGCCGCCGGAGGCTTCCGGGCGGCGTCTGGGCTTTCTGCCGCTGTCGTTGCTGGAAGACATGCAGGATTACCGGGATTATATCGCCGTGCCGGAGCGGGGCTATGCGGGTAGGCCCCGCGCGGAAGGGGAACGGCGGTACGCCTCCTTCCGTCTCTATGCGTGGGATCTGGACGCCGTGGAAGCGCTGGACAGGGCGCTTGCGGAGCGTGGCGTGGAAAGCCGCACGCGCGCGCGAGAGATTGCGGGCATCCGGGCGCTGGAAACGGCGCTGACGCGGGTCATTCTGTGTATTTCCCTGGCGGTGGGCGTGGGCTTTGCGGCGTTTACCGTCAGTTCCGTCCAGGGGGCTGTACGGCGCAAGGACAAGATGCTGGCCATGCTGCGCCTGCTGGGCTTCACGCGCGCGGCCCTGATAGTCTATCCCCTGACGCAGACGGCCTTGACGGCCCTTTGCGGCACGGCGCTGGCGGGCCTTGTCTACCTGCTGACAAGCGTGGGGATAGACGCCATTTTTGCGGATCAGCTTCAGGGGGCCGCGCTGACGCGTCTGGGGCTGGCCGAATATCTTCCGGCGGCGGGACTGACGCTGCTGCTCTCCATTGCGGCGGCGGCCCGCGCCTCGTTCCGGGCCGCGTCCATTGAACCTTCTTCCGTGCTTCGCGAGGTATAGTATCATGCGCAGGGGCCTTTTCTGGGCGGCGGCATTTCTGACGGCGCTTCTGCACGCCGGGGATGTCATGGCGGCCATCGCCTCGAAACGGGACGGTGTCAGGCCGGAAATGACCTGGAACCCCAGACCGGAACAGGACGATATTCTGCTGCCCATGCCGTGCGGTCTGAAGATGGCCTTGCGGGCCGTGGCCGTGCCTGTGGGCGGTCTTTTGCAGGATCGCCGTTTTTTCATGGGCATCGGCGCGACGGACGACGACAGGCGGCAAATTTACGAGCGCCGTTTCCCATCACATATTGCCGCGCCCTTCACGGCGGCGGATCTGCCGCCGTCATGGAAAAGCCAGCTTCCGGCGGCGTCGGAATCCACATGGTATTTCATCGGCAAGTACGAGGTCAGCGAATATCAGTGGGATGCCGTCATGGGCGGACAATGCCCCGCCGCGCCCGGCGCGGGAGCGAACCGCCCCAAACGGGGCGTTTCCTGGCATGATGCCCAGCGTTTTTTCCAGACGTACAACAGCTGGCTGCTGGCCAACGCTCCGGAAAGCCTGCCGCGTTTTCAGGACAATACGCGCAACACGGGGTTTTTGCGCCTGCCTACGGAAGAGGAGTGGGAGTACGCCGCGCGCGGCGGCGGCAGGGTCCGGGAGGAGGACCTCATGCAGAACGACATCTTCCCACTGGGGGCGGACGCTCTGTCGGACTACGGCCTCTTCAGCGAAAGCGTGCCGATACACGAGCCCGGCCCCATCGGCGCGCGCAAGCCCAATCCTCTGGGGCTTTACGACACGGTAGGCAATGTCAAGGAGCTGGTGGACGGCTTTTTTCGCCTTTCCGTGGCCGATACGAATGCGGGAGGGGGCGTTTACCGCCGTTTGCACGGCGCTTCCGGCGGCATGCTCTGCAAGGGCGGCAGCTTTCGCAGCGATGCGCGGGGCGTGTTGCCGGGCTGGCGGGACGAGATTCCGCAATATACGGTTGACGGGGAGAACAGACCTGCGGATCTGGGCTTTCGCGTGGCGCTTGCGGGCTTGAACGTGCCCAGCGGCCAGCGCCTGAATGCGCTTGTCCAGGAGTATCGCAAGGGACCGCAACCGGCAAAGGCGGCGAAGGAGCCGCTTCCGGCGTCCGTACCGCCTGCCTCTCCGGCGGAGCCTCCCCGGGACAAGGCCCTGACGCTTGATCCGGAAGGATCTCCCCTGACGGAACTGGACAGGATCAGCGGCGCGGCCGCGACGCCGGAAATGCGCGGCAATCTTGCCCAGCTTCGCGCCCTGCTGGAAGACGCGCAGGCCGCCGATCAGCGGCGGCGCGCGGAAATGCGGGAAAACTCCCTGCGCGCCCTTCTCTATCAGGCGGAAACCCTGCGCAGCTTTGCCTACCGGTATCACACGGCGAATCTTGGTTTGCAAACGTACCTCAAGGCCCGGAAAACGCCCGGCGAGGACGGGGCGTCGCGGAACGCCCGCGCCGTGCTCCGATCCAACTATGAGCTGATTCTGACCGCCGCCAATTTCTACAAGACCTGCCTGCAACGCCTGCTTGATGTGCCCGCTCCCGAAACCGCCCGCCTGCTGGAGCAATTGCGGCAGGAATACCGGGGAGCGGACATGCTCAATGAGCATATGCGGCAGAACATCGCCGCGCTGGAAAAGCACCTCGCCCTTGCCCGATCAAAGGGGATAGACGCGCTGGGGCAAAAGGCCCTCTGCAAGGACATTATTCCGGAGATGCATTTCAAGGTGTTGCCGTTCTAGGTAGTGTCTACACGAGATCAAGGTAACACCTTGAGCCATATCGCTCTACAGCGGATTTGTACGGCAGCCTCAAACGAAGTGAGCTTCTTCGCATATCTGGTAGCAATACCTCGCCACCGTTTG
>CAKTDV010000027.1 GCA_934546745.1 uncultured Desulfovibrio sp.
CGAAGCCTCTCCGCCGCCGCGAAACTTCTTTCTAGAGAAAAGTCCCGCTCCCTGTCAAGAACTTTTTCCCGGAACCAGCGGAAAATCTCCCGCCCCAGCTCCTGGGGGGAACCCCTTCGGATCCCGTTCCCAACCGGCGAAGGCGATTTCTACGCAATCTTTAACCGAACGTCAAGCCTTTTTGCAAAAAAAGTATTTTTTTGCCGGAGACGCCCCGTCCCACTCCCCAGCCGCGGCGTTCCAAGCCCTTCCGTTACCTCAGCAAATATGGACTTCCGTATTTTTTTGGCGTATCATCACATGTTACGCCACAAGGGCAACATTACTCCACACCGAGGCCAACGCATGCCCAATCTGCAGCATATCCGTAATTTTTGCATCATTGCCCATATTGATCATGGGAAGTCCACGCTTGCCGACCGCATCCTTGAATTGACCAAGGTGGTAAGCCAGCGCGAAGCCCGTCAGCAATATCTGGACAAAATGGATCTGGAACGGGAGCGGGGTATCACCATCAAGGCGCAGACCGTCCGCATTCCCTATACCGCCACCGATGGGCGGGAATATGAACTCAATCTGATTGACACTCCTGGGCATGTGGACTTCAACTATGAAGTTTCCCGATCGCTGGCCGCCTGTGAAGGCGCGCTGCTGGTCGTAGACGCCACCCAGGGAGTGGAAGCCCAGACGCTGGCCAACGTGTATCTGGCGCTGGATCATAATCACGAAATCGTGCCTGTTCTCAACAAGATTGATCTGCCCAGCGCCGATGTGGAGCGCGTCAAGGCGGAAATTGAGGAAGCCATCGGCCTTGACTGCTCGGACGCCCTGCCCGTCTCCGCCAAAACGGGAATGGGGGTGGACGCCGTCCTTGAGGCGATTGTGCATCGTCTGCCCGCGCCGCAGGGCGATCCCGCCGCGCCGCTCAAGGCGCTGATTTTTGACTCCTGGTACGACAGCTATCAGGGGGTCGTGGTGCTGTTCCGCATCATGGACGGCACGGTGAAAACCGGCGAGACCATACGCCTCATGAGCACCGGCAAGGAATATGAGGTGCTGCGCCTCGGCGTCTTTTCTCCCGAGGCCACGGACGTAAGGGAACTGCACGCGGGCGAGGTGGGCTTTCTGTGCGGCAGCATCAAATCCCTTGGCGATGCGCGTGTGGGCGATACCATCACCCACAGCGCCCGCCCCGCGGAAACGCCCGTGCCCGGCTTCAAGGAAGTGCAGCCCATGGTTTTCTGCGGCCTGTATCCTTCCGAATCCGACGATTATGAAAACCTCAAGGCGGCACTGGAAAAACTGCAGCTCAACGACGCCGCGTTCAGTTTCGAACCGGAAACCTCGCAGGCTCTGGGGTTTGGTTTCCGCTGCGGCTTCCTCGGTCTGCTGCACATGGAAATCATTCAGGAGCGCCTTGAGCGGGAATTCGAGGTGGCGCTTATCGCCACGGCTCCTTCCGTCGTCTACCGGGTGGAGACCTCCGACGGCAAGAAGCTGGAAATCGACAATCCCGCCCATTTGCCCGACGCCACAAAAATTCACGCCCTGTACGAACCCTATGTCAGCATGGATATCCATGTGCCCAACGAATATGTGGGCAATGTCATGAAACTGTGCGAGGAAAAACGGGGAACCCAGAAGAATCTGCATTATCTGGCCGCCAATCGCGTTGTGGTAACCTATGAGCTGCCGTTCGCGGAAATCGTTTACGACTTCTTCGACAAGCTCAAATCCTGCACGCGCGGGTATGCCAGCATGGACTATCAACCCATCGATTACCGTGAATCCGACCTGGTGCGTCTGGACATCCTCCTCAACGGCGATCCCGTGGATGCCCTGGCCGTCATCGTGCATCGGGAACGCGCCTACCAATACGGAAGATCTCTGGCCCTCAAACTGAAACGCACGATTCCCCGCCAGTTGTTCCAGGTGGCCATTCAGGCCGCCATCGGCCAGAAAATCATCGCCCGTGAAACAGTCTCGGCCTTCCGCAAGGACGTGACAGCCAAGTGCTACGGCGGCGATATCACCCGCAAACGCAAGCTTCTCGAAAAGCAGAAGGAAGGGAAAAAACGCATGAAGCGTATGGGGAATGTGGAACTGCCGCAGGAGGCCTTCCTGGCCGCCCTGAAAGCCGGCGACGAATAACACGCCACGGAGAGGACACCTCCCAATGCGCCACACCGCTCACCACCATACCGCCAGCAAGGCCGCGACACCGCTGCCCGTATGGGCACAGAGTCTTGGCTGCCCCAAAAACAGGGTGGATACGGAACATGTGCTCGGCTCGCTGGGCATCCCCGTCACAAGCGTGGAACGCCTGGACCAGGCCCGGCTGATACTGATCAATACCTGCGGGTTTATCGCCCCCGCCGTCAGTGAAAGCATCCGGGCCATTCTGGATGCTGCCGGGCGGATCGCCTCCCGCAAGCGCAAGCCGCTGCTGGCCGTCGCGGGCTGCATGGTGGGACGCTATGGCGCGGAGGAACTGGCCAGGGAGCTGCCGGAAGTGGATCTCTGGCTGCCGACGGCGGAACTGCCGCACTGGCCCGCCATGATCGCCCGGGCGCTGTCCCTTCAGGAAGCTCCCGCCGTCACGGGTGGGGCGTGGCCCGGCAGGATGCTTTCAACCGGCCCGGCGCACGCCTGGCTGAAGGTGGGGGAAGGCTGCCGTCATGCCTGCGCGTTCTGCACCATCCCCTCCATCCGCGGGCCGCTGACCTCCGTACCCATTGACGCGCTCCGGGAAGAAACGCGCCGTCTGCTGGCGCTGGGTGTCCGGGAAATCAATCTGGTCGCGCAGGATCTGACGTCGTGGGGCACGGATCTGGCGCCGCGGGCGCGCCTTGAGGAGCTGCTGGCCGCGCTGCTGTCGCTGGACGGCCTGACCTGGCTGCGGCTGCTCTATCTGTATCCCAGCGGCATCACTCCCGAACTTCTGCGTTTCATCCAGACGGCCGGTCCGGCGTTGCTGCACTATTTTGACATTCCTCTCCAACATGCGCACCCTGCCGTTCTGTCCCGCATGGGCCGCCCCTTTGCCGGAGATCCCCGCCGCGCCGTCGACAGGGTACGGGAGGCCGTGCCCGACGCCGTACTCCGCACGACCTTCATCGTGGGGTATCCCGGCGAAACCGAGGAACAGTTCGAAGCCCTCTGCCGCTTTGTGGAAGAAACGCGCTTTCATCATGTGGGGGTCTTCGCCTATCAGGCCGAAAGCGGCACGCCCGCCGCAACCATGCCCGATCAGGTCCCCGACGATATCAAAAAACGCCGCCGGGACACACTGATGGAACTGCAGCGGGACATCAGCGAAAGCCATCTTGCCGCTACTGTGGGCGCACGCCTCCCGGTACTGGTGGAACGCCCCCACGACGAATGGCCAGGACTGCATGTGGGACGCGTCTGGTTTCAGATGCCCGACGTGGACGGCATCACCTATGTGAGCGGCCCTGGCGTAACGCCCGGCGCTCTTGTTACGTGCGACATAGAAGACAATACAGCCTATGACCTTACGGCGCTGGCCTGAACCGCCCCGCGATAGAGAATCAGCATGACCACTCACAACGAAGCATGGCAGTCTCACTTTACGGGACGTCCCACACCGGATTTGACACTGCACCCCCGGCATCTGTCCGTCGTTCTCGATGAAGCCGCCGGGACGGCTCCCCGCCGTGAGGCCCTGCGTTTTCAGAACACGCGCATGACATATGCCGAACTGCGCGAACATGCGGAACGCTTCGCGGCGGCCCTGCGACGCAACGGCGTTCAACCCGGCGATCGGGTAGCCAT
This sequence comes from uncultured Desulfovibrio sp., assembly GCA_934546745.1. Lineage (GTDB taxonomy): Bacteria > Desulfobacterota > Desulfovibrionia > Desulfovibrionales > Desulfovibrionaceae > Desulfovibrio. The sequence continues at coordinate 3,796 of CAKTDV010000027.1, forward strand.
CATGCTGCCCAACCTGCCCCAGACCGTCGTCGCCTTCTGGGGCGTCATGAAGGCTGGCGCAACGGCGGTCATGACAAACCCTCTCTATCGGGAAACGGAGCTGACACGCCATTTCAGGGATGCCGGCGTGCGCGTCCTGATTACGCTGGATATTCTCTGGCAGCACATCGGGCCGCTGCTGGAGACGCTGGCCCTGGAACGGGTTATTGTCACCTCTGTGGACGACGCCCTGCGACCGCCGCTCAACTGGCTTTACGCGCTCAAGAGATGGCGCAACGGGAACGTGCCCGCCATCCCCTGGAGCGACCGCGTCCTGCGCTGGCGGGAGTTCCGCGCGGGCAAAGAGCGCTACAGCTCCCCGGCGGGCAATCCCCATGCGGAGATAGCCCTGTTGCAGTACACGGGCGGCACGACAGGCGACCCCAAGGGCGCCATGCTGACCCATGCCGGGCTCACGGCACAGCTGACCCAGCTCCTGGCCATCCTCCCTCTCGACGGGGAAGAATGTCACAGCTTTCTGTCCATCATGCCCTTTTTCCATGTTTTCGGGCTGATGGGCAACATCATCCTGCCCGCCGCCATGCGCGCGTCGACCATCCCGATACCGCGCTATACGCCGGGGGATCTGCTGCGCACCATTGACCGCTGCCGCCCGACCTTCTTTGTGGGCGCGCCCTCCGTCTACATTTCCCTGATGCAGCAAAAAGACATCGCGCGCCATGATATGACCTGCATCCGCTACTGCATTTCCGGATCAGCCCCCTTCCCGGCGGAAAAACTGCGCCAATGGCAGACGATGACGCATGCCGCCATCACGGAAGGCTATGGCCTGACGGAAGCTTCGCCGGTACTCAGCGCCAATCCCCTTTCCGGGGTGCAGAAAATCGGCTCCATCGGCGTTCCCCTGCCGCTGACCAGCATCAAAATTGTGGACAGCGGCGATCCGGATCGGGAACTGGGAGACAACGAGCGGGGTGAGCTGATCGCCAAAGGGCCGCAGCTTATGGCGGGCTACTGGAACCGCCTGGATGAGACCGCCGCAACCCTGCGCGACGGTTGGCTGCATACCGGCGATATCGCCTACCGCGACGAAGACGGCTATTATTTTCTTGTGGATCGTAAAAAAGATCTTGTCATCGTCGGCGGCTACAACGTCTATCCACGGGAAGTCGAGGAAGTTCTGCATGAACATCCGCATGTGGAGGAGGCCGTCGCCGTCGGCGTCAGCCATCCCACACGCGGCGAGGCGCTGAAGGCGTTCATCGTTCCCAAGGCTGGGGCCATTCTCAGCAAGGCGGATCTGACCGCCCACTGCCGCGCCCGTCTTGCCAACTACAAGATTCCGAAATTTTTTGAATTCAGGACGGATCTGCCCAAGACCATCATCGGCAAGGTCCTGCGCCGCTCCCTGCGTGATGAGGAGAAGAGGAAAAAATCATGATGCGAAACCATTCCCTCCAGCCACTCCCGCTGCTCCCGCTTTGCGTCGCCGTCTGCCTTACGCTGACGCCGGTCAGCGCTCCACACGCCGCGGAAGATCAGTCCTCCTCCACGGCCGCCCCCACTGATGAGCAGCGCTCTTTTCAGGAACGGCTGCGCGGCCTGTGGGGAGATGCCAAAAGCGCCGGCAGTGAACTGGGGTCCCAGGCGGGAGAGATGTGGGATTCGACAAAGGAATCTTCCGCCGGACTCTGGAACGACGCCCGGAAACAGGGTTCCGACTGGATGGACGAGGCCCGCCGCCGCTGGAGAGAGCGCGGCGACTGATCCGCCGGGCGTTATTGCTCCACGGCAAAAATATTGCGAAACACGACGGCGTTATCCGTGCCGCCGCGTACTTCAAGCATGACCTGCGCCCCGCTCAGCGCGCGTTCCATTCCTTTGGGCAAACTGGCGCTTATGACGGCATGCTTGAATCGCAGAATGCTGAATTTGCCGATATCGGCCGGTAAAAAATTCAGAGGCGCATGCCTGCCGTCAGGCGTTACCAGGACGGCCACCACTTCCCCTTTCGCCCGATCCGCGCTTTTATTGCGCAAATCAAAGGCAATGCGCAGCGTGCGGTTGTGCGCCAGACGCACCTGGACCTTGTCCACGGAGACATACTCGCTCCTGACGGCGGGGAAGTCGGCATGTCCCGGCCCCTCTTCCTTTGCCATCCGCTCTTTTATGGCGGCATCCTCACCATCCGGCACGGATACCGGCGGCGCTTCCCGCGTGACCAGAGAAACGGCCTCCCCCATATCGCTTTGCGCCAGCGCCCGCGTCAGAATTTCCCGACCTGGCACCGCGCTTTCCTCAAGCAGCACGGAGAGCTGATCCAGCCGTTCCAGCCTGGCTTCCATGGTCTCGCTCTCGCCTTCCAGACGCAGAACCTCTCGTTGCAGCAGGCTGTTCTCACGCCATATGTCATGGCAGAGCCAGCCCAGCCCCCCCACGAGGCAGGGAAGCAGCAGCAGGGAAGCCAGCAGGGCATGCAGCCATATACGGCGCAGCCGCCACGACCTGCGGCGGCCATCCTCACGAATGAGGACCAGACTCAGGCGCTCGCTGTATCTCATTCTCCGCTCCCCTCGTCAAATACCTCCCGCAAGGGAGGCTCGGCGGCCCAGTCCTCCCGCGCAATCTGCCAGCGCCCACCGTTAAACCGCAGCAAGAGCGTCTTGGCGCCTCTGTCGCCGCGTCCGGCGCTATCCGCATAGGACTGGAGCATGTCGGCCCACAGCCCCCCCTTGCCGTCCAGCGCCAGACGCAGGCCGGAAAGCTGTACCAGCACGGGAGAGACGCGCGCCCAAAGCCGCTCCTTCTGGGCACGTATGGCCCGCGCCGTGCGGCGCCCCGCCTGCACGGCGTCATCGGTATAGAATTGCATGTAGGTATTCAGATCGCCCTGTTCCCAGGCCACGCGCCAAGATTCAATCATACGGCTTACATCGCCGCTGACCTGCTCCAGATAATGGGCGGACAAGCCTTTGTCTCCCGGCGTGAACGCTTCCGCCACAACCCGGAAACGACCGTCCTTGCCGCGCCGCCAATACAGAACCCGCTCGCCCTGCTCCATGCCGCGCCCGCCCAACAGAAGCTGATCACTGCGGCTTTCCACGGTATCGCCCGCCAGCGCCAGACGGGGAGCGCGGCTGACAAGCGTCAACGGCACGGCATAGCGGCGCCGGAGATCCCGCAAGGTCTGACCATAGGGAAGACCGCGCGGAATGCCAGCGACCTTGTTAAAGGCGCGCATATCATACAGGGCGGTCAAATTCTGTACGTTCTGCGCGGCAAGGGCATCCTCCCACGCCCTGACGGCCGCGGTCACAGCCTGCCGCACTTCCGGGGAAAGGCGCAGCCGGGCGGCTTCCGCCTCGGCGCGGGCACGGGCCTCGGCCTCCAGCCGCTGTTGCTCGGCAAGGCGCGCCGCTTCCTGACGCGCTTTTTCCTCCGCTTCCGCCCGGGCGCGCGCTTCCGCCTCGGCGCGGGCACGAGCCTCGGCCTCCAGCCGCTGTTGCTCGGCAAGGCGCGCCGCTTCCTGACGCGCTTTTCCCTCCGCTTCCGCCCGGGCGCGCGCTTCCGCCTCGGCGCGGGCACGGGCCTCGGCCTCCAACCTCTGTTGCTCGGCAAGGCGCGCCGCTTCCTGACGCGCTTTTTCCTCCGCTTCCGCCCGGGCGCGCGCTTCCGCCTCGGCGCGGGCGCGGGCCTCGGCCTCCAGCCGCTGTTGCTCGGCAAGGCGCGCCGCTTCCTGACGCGCCTTTTCCTCCGCTTCCGCCTGTGCGGCTTCCGCCTCGGCGCGGGCGCGCGCTTCCGCCGCCCGATCCTGTGTCGCTGGGGTCTGGATGGGCCCCCAGTTGATTTCGGCGGGAGCGGGACGGGGACGATGCTGGGGAATCAACGGATCCGCGGCAACCAGCGTACCTTCGGCCGGAAGACGGCCGGCATCTTCCGGCATATCCAGCCGGGGAGCGACGGGCAGTTCGCTATCGGTCAGGGTGATGGAACTCTGCGCCACCAGCGTACCGTTACGGAAGGCGTTTTCCATCCCCAGTTCACGCGGCGTCCATTCCATACCCACGATACGGAAATGCCCTTTGGCATCCGGCTGCCAGTACAGGCGGCGCACACCCTCGGTGGAAAGATTGGAGGCCGTGTACAATTGCTCCGACCAGGTTACCCAATAGCCCGGCCCCTGAAGGACGTGTATTTCCTTGTTGAAAATCTTGATGAATTTCAGATTCCTGAAGAGGCGTTCCTTATTCTGACGAAACGCGGCGAAGCTTTCCGGCATGGCCTTGCTGTAGGCCTCGGGATTATAGAAGTCGAACATCTTCCGCGAACGGTCGGCCCAGGCCTTGCTCCATTCCTGCATGAGCAGGCGTAAACGGCGCGCCGTGCCGTCATCCGGTCTGGGAACGGCCTTCTCATTCACCTGTTCGGCCAGAAGCACAGCGGTGCCGGGGCGCAGACTGGGGCCGACAGTATCTATATCCTTGAGCCCGATGGCAACACACCCCTTGGTATCGCGGGGATAGATGCCATAGCCCTTGCTGTGAATCCAGATGCCGTAGCCGGTCTTGCCACGCAGCTTGTCAACGGGATTCGGATAATTCAGCGTATAGGCGATGCCGCCGTATTCCCTGAAATCCAGCCCGCCCGCAATCTTGTACTCCACAAAATAAACGCCTTCCGGCGTGCGCAGATCGTTCATGACCTGCTTGTCGCCCGTTACCTGCCCCGTCGTGCAGGGAAAGACATATTTCAGTTTGAGCGGACTCTTGTGTTCGAAAAAAAGAAAGGACTGGCGCTGCTTGTCCACCGCCACCAGATGGGTGGGAAGCCCCTCGTCATAGATGGATGCCTGCCAGTTGTCCGCCTGGGCGCGTCCGGGTCCCCAGGGAAGGCGCGCATCCAATGGCGGTTCCCATGCGGACGAGGAGAGGAGAAACGCCAGAGCGCACACAAGAGATTTCCAGCGGACGCGGCGGGCGCGCCAGACGCGCGCGCAACGCCGCGAACGGCCGACAACGGCAACAGGAGGGGAAAGGGGACGATCAGTGGCTTGCATGGCAGTCACGAAAACAGGGTTACACTACGTTATACATACGGCGTCCGCGGCGGGCGCGCCCTGTCTGGCCGTACCCTCGCGGCCAGACGGAGCGGCGCGACGCTCACCGGCGAGCCAGTTCCACGAGTTCCTTACGGGTAAAGAGCGCGCGCAGTTCATAGCCCGCTTCCCTCAATTTTTCACGTCCACCCTCTTCGCGATCCAGAATGGCGCAGACAGCCACAATGCGGAGACCGGCATCACGCACGCGATCGCACGCCTTGAGCAGGGAACCGCCCGTCGTCACGACATCCTCAAGCATGGCCACGGGATCGCCGCTCTGAAAATTGCCAAGACCTTCCACGAACTGATTTGTGCCGTGCCCCTTGGATTCCTTGCGCACCAGCAGGCCATGCAGCGGGCGGCCCAGCTCGTGGGAAAGCACCGTCGTCGCGGAAACCAGAGGATCCGCCCCCATGGTCATGCCGCCGACGCCCAGGATGTTCCTATCCTTCAGCAGATTGTTAAACAGGCTGCCGATAAGCCAGGAACCTTCGGCATGCAGGGCCGTGACACGGCAGTCAAAATAGTAGTCGCTGCGTCTCCCCGATGCCAGCACGAAATCGCCTTCCCGATACGATTTTTCCACCAGCAGGCGCGCCAGACGGCGCTTCAGATCCAGTATGTCGCTCATACGCTCACCCATCCCGGTTTTTCACTCTTCCAGAGCCTGTTTCCCGCTCCCGCAATCAGTCTCGACTCAAACAGCCAATCAGCCGCGTTTCTCCTGTGAAGCCGCCCTGACCGTTCACAGCGCGTTCAACATCCGCTCCCGTTCTCCTCGCCGAAAACCCGCGCGAAAATCTCGTCCTCGTGTTCAAGATAGAAGGAGGGATCAAAGAGACCGTCCAGCCTGTCGCCCAGCGCGGCGCGCATATCGGGGTCGGCCCTGACCAGATCGGGGAAGGGGCGGCGTTCGTTCCAGCTCCGCATGGCCAGCCGCTGTACGGCCTCATAGGCTTTCTGACGCGGCATACCCGTGGAAATGAGGTTTGTCAGGACGCGCTGCGAAAAATAGAGGCCGTAGGAACGATCCATGTTTTCCCGCATACGGTCATGGTTGACAACCAGGCCGTCAAGCACACGGCGCAGGCGGTGCAGCACATAATCGGCGATAATTGTGGAGTCGGGCATGATGACGCGCTCCACGGAAGAGTGGCTGATGTCGCGCTCATGCCACAGCGCCTGATTCTCCATGGAAGCCACGGCATTGCCCCGCAGCAGACGGGCCAGACCGGCCATGTTTTCCGCGGAAATGGGATTCTTCTTGTGGGGCATGGCCGAAGAGCCTTTCTGCCCCTTGGCGAAACCTTCCTCCACCTCCAGCACTTCCGTCCGTTGCAGGTGACGCAGCTCCACGCAGAGACGCTCCACGCCGCCGCCAAGGATGGCAAGGGCCGTAAAGAACTCCGCATAGCGATCGCGCTGCACAATCTGGGTGGAATGTTCGTCGGGACGCAGGGAGAGATGGGCCAGCGCGCGGGACTCCAGCTCCGGAGACAGGAAGGCATAGGTTCCCACGGCTCCTGAAATCTTGCCCACACGGATGGTTTCCAGAGCCGTTTCCAGTCGCTTCAGATGCCTGCGGAACTCGGCATGGAAACCGGCCATCTTGAGGCCGAAACTGGTGGGCTCGGCATGGATGCCGTGGGTACGCCCCATGCAGAGGACGCCTTTGTGCGCATAGGCCAGCTTTTTGAGGCTTTCCAGCAGGGCGCGCACACCGTCCCGCAGCAGCGCGCCCGCCTGCTGGAAAAGAAGGCCGTTGGCCGTGTCCACGATGTCGGACGATGTGCAGCCCAGATGGATGTACCGGGCTTCGGGACCGATCTTTTCCTCCAGCGATGTCAGAAAGGCGATGACGTCGTGCCGCGTCACTTCCTCAATGGCCAGGATACGCTCCACATCGACAGCGGCTTTTTTGCAAATGGCGTCCACGGCTTCCGCCGGGATACGCCCCATCTCGCTCCATGCCCGGCAAACGGCAATCTCCACATCAAGCCAGGCACGGTAACGGTTTTCCAACGTCCAGATACGGCCCATTTCCGGGCGGGTGTAACGATCAATCATGGCAGGAGCCTCACGCTTTGGCGGCGGGGGAAGCCGCGCTGGAAGTTGCCGCCGCGCCGGAGGAGGCCGTGGCGGCCGGGGCCGGAGTGGTCGCGGCGGGCGTTGCCGCCGCCGAAGGGGCGGAAGCCTCGCCGGCCGGCGGCGTCATGGCTCCGGAAGCGCCGTAGGCCGTGGAGGAATCCTCGTCCTTGACGCCCTTGCGGTAGCCGTAGTCGCTCACATACCAGCCCGCGCCCTTGAGCACGAACGACGTGTTGGAAAGAACGCGGGGCGACGCGGCGCCGCAGGCGGGACAGGGCTTGTCCGCATGGGCCTCGGCCACGGTCGTCCAATCCTCAAAAACCTTCTGACACGCGGGACACAGATATTCGTAGATAGGCATACTTCACGCCGAAAACAGTTATGGGACAGGGCCGATCCCCGTCGCGGCCAGATGCCGCGACGGGCCACAGCCGGAAGGCGGGAAACGCGCGCAACCGGCGCGTGAAAAAAAAGACGCGCCAGCCGCCTTGCGGCGGCCAGCGCAACCATAACGCGGGTATTACGCCTTGGCGGCCTTGGCTTCGCGCACACGCTGCTTCAGCCGCTGCTCGCGGCGATGACGGCGGCGATCCAATTCCTTTTTACGTTCCACTTTCTTGTGAGCCATTCTGTCCTCCACGGGGCAAAGCCCTCTGAGTGATGTTTCCGGTTTTTCGGAGTTTTCCATGACGCGGCACAGGGCCACCCGGAAAACACCGGGCCGCCGTTGCCTTCATGCAGGGGAAAAAAGTACTGATGCTTCCATCCGCGGTCGCCCCCTCCGCCGGCCGTCGCCGCATCCGGTGGTCTGAAGTGTTCGGGTTGCCGGGCGGCCTGCCTCTCCCTGAAGGGAAAGGTGACGGAAAAGGTTTTCACCGGATTGCCCTGTGTGTCAAGAAACGCTTCCCCCTGAAGGGAAAGGTTTCCGGCCACAAAGGAAATTTTGCTGAATCGTTTTCTGATAGCCGCGATCCCGGTAAAAGTCCAGCGTTTCCGCCTCCGGCCCCTGCGGAAAAGGACGTCACGGCGCTTCCCTTCTGTCGTAAAACCCGCTGATGATTGCTTCTTCGCGGTATTTCCAGGGCGCAAAACCGCAACGCTCCATAATGGCGTCCAGGCGCGGCAGACACGCGTCGGGCAGACGCCGCGCCTGTATGAGCGGCTCAGGCGTCAGACGCAGGCGAAAATCTCCCAGCAGAGGGTGGCCATCCCGATCTGTCAATGCCCCCAGCGCCTGTTCCGCCACGGCCAGACGGCGCACGCTTTCTTCCGACGGCGTCACGCCATAGGCAAAACGCGTCAGCAGACAGGGGCGGGCGCTCTGTTGCGGATGCGCCAGCCCCGTCGCCGCTCCCACGGCGCGCACGTCCTCCTTGGCGAATCCCGCTTCCGCCAGCGGTGAAAAAACGCCCGCCTCCGTCAGGGCCTGAAGCCCAGGCCGGTACAGCGCCCTGTCTCCGGCGTTGCTTCCGTCACAGAGCAGGCGCGCCGTGTCGCCGGACGCCTCGCGGCGCGCAAGAACCTCCCGAAGACAGCGCATGAGCGCCGCCTTGCAGAAATAGCAGCGCCGGGGCCCGTTCTCGCGCACGCCCGGCACGTCCAGCGGACGAAAAACGGTTTCCTCCAGCGGCAGGCCAGCGTCCCGCGCCCAGCGGCGGGCCCAGAGGCTCTCCGCCTCGGGCACGTGAACGCCCCGCGCATGCAGCGCCAGTACATCCAGTCCCGCGCGCAGAAGCATATGGCAGAGAAAGCGGCTGTCCACACCGCCGGAATAGGCTACGGCCACGGCCGTGAGGCAGCGCTCACGCAGGCGGCGGCGCACGGCGGTGATCAGGGCCGCGCCGTCTACCATGTGAGGCGCACCTTGGCCCCGCGCCGGGCCATTTCCTCCTTGCACTGCCGGATGGTGTAGTGACCATAGTGGACAATACTGGCGATCAGCGCGGCGGAAGCGCAGCCAAGGCCCACGGCGTCGCGGCAGTGTTCGGGCTTGCCCGCGCCGCCGGAGGCGATGACAGGCAGGCTCACGGCTTCGGCAATGAAGCGGGTCAGCAGCAGCTCGTAGCCTTCGCGGGTTCCGTCCGCATCGATGGAATTGACGCACAGCTCGCCCGCGCCAAGGCTCTGACAACGTTTGGCCCATTCGATGGCGTCCAGCCCGGTTCTCTTGCGGCCGCCGTGGACAACAACCTCATAGCCGGAGGGGATTTCAGGGCGGGCGGGCACGCGCAGCACGTCCATCCCCACAACAATCGCCTGGGATCCGAAGGCGTCCGCGCCCTCGCTGATCAGTTCCGGGCGCGCGACCGCCGCGGAGTTGATGGAGACTTTTTCCGCACCCGCCAGCAGCACGGCCCGCATGTCCGCCACGGACGAGATGCCCCCGCCCACGCTGAAGGGGATGAAGATGACCGAAGCGACCTTCTCCACCACATCCAGAAAAATGCCGCGCCGCTCGGCCGATGCCGTGATGTCGTAGAAGACGATCTCGTCCGCGCCTTCCTCATAGTAGCGGCGGGCGCTCTCCACGGGGTCGCCGATATCCACGTTGCCTTCGAACTTGACGCCCTTGGTCAGACGCCCATCCCGAACGTCAAGGCAGACAATCACGCGCTTGCTCAGCATGTGGCGCCCTCCGGCCGCGCGCCGCGGCAGTATTCGTAGAAATTCCGCAGAATCCGCAGGCCGGGACGCCCGCTCTTTTCCAGATGGCACTGGACGGCCCAGAGACCGTCGCGGCCGTAGACGGAACAGAACTCCCGCCCGTAGAACGTGGTGGCGATGACCAGATCGGGCGCGGGCTCCACAAAATAGCTGTGCACAAAATAATATTCCGCGTCGGGTTCCACACCTTCCAGCAGGCGGCAGCTTTTTTGGACGCGAAGGCTGTTCCAGCCCATATGCGGCACCGGCGCGGGCGTGCCGTCCTCCTGCGTCATGCCGCCGGGGAAACGCACGCTGCGCCCGGGCAGGAAACCCAGCGTCATGGCGTCGTTCTCCTCGCTGTATTCCAGCAGAATCTGACAACCGAGGCAGATGCCCAGCAGCGGCTCCCGGCGAATGACGGAACGCCGCAGCACGGATTCCAGCCCCCTTTCCCGCAACGCCCGCATGGCCTGTCCGGCCGCGCCCACGCCGGGGAAGACAATCCCCTGCGCCGCCTCTGCCGTCGCCGGATCCGACGTGATCACGCAGGGTATCCCCAAATGCTCCAATGCACGGCGGACGCTCGTCTGATTGCCCGCCCCATAATCCAGAATCGCCAGCATGCGACCTTCCCTTCAAAGACAAAGTGTTCCGCGCCCAGCGGGCGCCAGACTTGTGAGTATCTCTACAAATGCCCGGATACGCAAGAGGGAATGGAAGGGAGCGACAACGGCGGCCCTCCCGGATCGCGGAGAACGGCTATGCCACCTCACTCTTTTTTCACTGCAAGAATATATCCATGACGGCATGGCAATGCGGTATAGGCTGTTTTCCATTGTGTTCCATACCCCCCCAAATATTGTTTGATTGCGCAATCATGAAAAAAAGCGGCCCTACTGTGAACAGCGGCGCGCATTGCGACGCATGTTTTGTGAAACGTATTTTTTTCTTTACCAAAGCCCGGCGATTATGTCACAGTGCGGGCCATGCCCGGCGGATTCCAGAGGCACATTCCAGAGTCCGCCGGGTAAATACACGTTCGCGGCGCGCAAGAGACGCCGCCATTGAGGGGAGAGAGGTATCGTGGAGGCTGTGATTAGCGCCCTGAAGGCCATTTCCGACATCGTATGGGGGCCCGTCATGCTGGTCCTTCTGGTGGGCACGGGGCTGTACCTGACCATCGGACTACGCTTTTTCCCGTTCCGCAACTGGATGCGCTCCTACGCCTGCCTGTGGCAGGGACGGTCGCATCAGTCGGCGGACGGTGAAATCTCCCCCTGGAACGCCCTGATGACGGCGCTGGCGGGAACCATCGGCACGGGCAGCATCGTAGGGGTGGCCACGGCCATTTCCGTCGGCGGGCCGGGGGCCCTGTTCTGGATGTGGGTGACCGCCATCGTCGGCATGGTGACGAAGTTCGCGGAAGTCATGCTTTCGGTGCAGTTCCGCGAAAAGACGCCCGCGGGCAACTGGGTGGGCGGCGCCATGTACTTCATCAAAAACGGCCTCGGCAGCCGCTGGACCTGGATGGGGACGCTCTTCTGCATCTTCTGCATGATCGCGTGCATGGGCACGGGGGCCATGGTGCAGGCCAACGCCATCAGCGCCAATCTTGCGGGCACGTTCGGCATTCCCGTCTGGGTGACGGCCCTGGGGTTGCTGCTGCTGGCCGGAACGGTCATCATCGGCGGCGTTTCGCGCGTAGGCCACGTGGCGGGCAGGCTCGTGCCCTTCATGGCCTGTCTGTACTGCGTGTTGTCGCTGCTGGTCATCGGCTCGCACATCTCGGAAATTCCGGCCGTCCTCTGGATGATCCTCAGCGACGCCTTCACGCCCGCGGCGGCGGGCGGCGGCTTCGCGGGCGCGACCGTCATGATGGCCATACGGCAGGGCATGGCCCGCGGCGTCTTTTCCAACGAGGCCGGCCTCGGCACCGCCCCCATGGCCCATGCGGCCTCCACGGCCCACAGCCCGCTGGCCCAGGCCAGCATCGGGATGCTGGATGTCTTCGTCACCACGCTCGTCATCTGCTCCATGACCGGTTTCGCCATTCTCGTCACCGGCGAATGGTGTTCCGGCATCGGCGGCGGCATCATGACGGCCTCCGCCTATGAAAAGGCCCTGCCCGGCATCGGCAGGATCGGCGTGACCGTCTGCCTCGCGCTTTTCGCCTTCACCACGGCGCTGGGCTGGTGCGTCTATGGCGAACGCTGCGCCATCTATCTTTTTGGCGACCGCGCCCAGTTGCCGTTCCGCATCATCTATGTGCTGGTCTTCTGCCTTGGCGCCCTGATGACGCTGGATCTTGTCTGGCTGGCCTCGGACATCGGCAATGCGCTCATGGCCTTCCCCAACCTGACCGGTATCCTCCTCCTGAGCCCCTTCCTGTTCCGTCTGGTCCGCGAAGAGGCGCAAAAGGATCCGCGTTTCACCGTCTAGCGGACGGCATGCCTTCCGGGCGGCCCGCACCGGGCCGCCCCACACACAGGCAACCGCCTTGTTTCCGCCGCGCGCGGATCGGCGCCGCCTTTGACATTGCCACATTTCAGCGGCAAACCACCCTAAAGTTTTACGCGCCGTTGCCGAATATGCCAGTAAGACGGGGATAAACGCCATGGAAGAAACCATGAATCCGCAACTGCGGTCCATGCTCCGCGGCTATGAGCAGCAACTGCTCTCGGCACGGAGACTGGCCCGGCTACGGGTGAAAATGAGGCTTGCCGAAGGCGAGCCGCCGCATGACCCCGATCCGGAAATCAAGCGGCGCGCGTATGTGGAACAGGTCGCGCGCGAACTGTATGAAAGCCTGATTTATACGGGCAGCGATAATCCGATGGTGGAGGAAATTCGGCGGGAGCTGGGGAAAAGCGTGGGGCAGGAGCTCCTCTTTACCTATCCGCCCGGCGAACAACTGCGTTTTGTGGGCCGAAGCCCGAAAGGTTCGCAGCCTTTGTCCGAGGATGAGCAAAGGCAGGCGCGATTCGCGCTCTGGCGTGTCACGCGCCAGCTGGTGCATCAAAGTATGCTGGATAAGCCGCCGCCCCTGAGATCGAGATAGGTAAGGTTCTTGTCGGCAGCCGGAGGAAACTATGGATATACAGCAACTCACAAACGCCATGGACGCCTATGGTGGCACTGTTGCCGGAACGGCCAGCGAGGCCGCGCCGCGCAGGGGCCGTCCGGCCTCCGCCGCGCCCGCGCAGGGCGACACCGTGCGGGTGTCGCAGGACGGGCAGCTTCTGAACGTCGCCCTCAAGGCCGCGCAGGAAGCCCCCGATGTGCGCACGGAAAAGGTGGAGCGGCTGCGGACGCAGATCGCCAACGGGACCTATGCCCGCGACAGCCGCGCGATTGCGGCCGGGATTCTCCGCGAGGAAGCGGCGCTGTTCCAGGACTGATCAGTTTTCGGGAGAAAAAAGCATCCCAGGAAAAAACCTGCCCGGAAAAAGGAAAACGCTCCATGCCCCTACCGCAAACGGTATCGGACATGGAGCGTTTTTCATGCTCCACAGCAACATAGAGTGCATCTCATTGTCTGACATCCCGTTCCATGAGGATGTCCACCGGATTGCCCGGTGTGTCAGGAAGAGCTTTCCCGCTCGCCGCCGTCGGGCGGCGCGGGCGTAAAGCGCAGATCGCGTTTCCGCTTCCCCGCCGGGCGCGCGTTGCCCATGTGATCGCCGATACGGGCCTGCGTGGGGCCGTCGCCCATCTGGGCGACCTGCACCCCGACACAATTTTTGTGATTGATGATGATGGGGCCCATCAGGTTCAGCAGGGCGTTGGCCGGATCGCCTTCCGGGATGCTGACCGTCACCAGCACGGCGGCGTCCTCCTCCTGTTGCAGACGCAACAGGGCCTGATCCGCATCGCCGATAATCACAGGGTACGACGGACGGAAACTGTACGGATCCGCCACCAGCAGCCCCACCTGCGGATTGGAGACGCTTTGCAGCACCAGCAGGGGCGCGTCGGGCTGCACCTGCAACAGCACGAATTCATGTTCCTTCTCGAAACCGGCGAGGCCCCTCGGAAAATGAACAATCTTGTCCGTCTGCACCGTGCGCCGCCCCAAACGGGTATCAATGTCAATTGTCCTGTCTTCTGCCATGGTTCTACAGCCGTAACAGGCGCGCAGCGCCTGGTTCTGGGTTGTCCGCGACGATCCGCATGTACGAGCGCCGTGCCTACAGGTAATTCATGAGCCCCAGATTCATGATCATGGACGACGACTTCAGAACGGTCTGGTACGCCATCTGCTGCTGGGTCATTTTCGTCAGCAGCTCGGTGAGATCAATGTCCTCGGTGCCGCTCAGCACCTCTTCCTGGGAAAGCAGGGTCGACGAATTGACATCATAGGCCAGCGAGACGCGGTTTTCCAGCGCGCCGGTATAGGCCGACTGCGTCGTCACATATTCCAGGCAGGAGGAGAGCTTTGCATAGGCTTCCTGACAACCTTCCTGATTGTTGAATTCCAGCGCGGCGATGAAATCGCCCATGATGTTGAAAAGGTTCGTCTCCTCGGAGAGCATGGGTTTGTTCTCGTAATAGCCGCCGAAAATCTCCGTGCCGACGCGGTTGACGTCGATATAGGTGTTCTTCAGCACCTCATAGCCCAGATCCGCGCGCTGGGGATGGATGAGCACCTGCGTTCCGGCCTCAATGCTGTTGCCCGAAGCGACGGCGTCCACGTCGATGAAGCCGCCGGGCACAGGCAGACGCAACGGCTGGTTGCCGGTGGCCTGCGCGCTGGCCGTGACCCAGGTCGCGCCGTTGTCCGTGCTGTAGGAATAGGCGAACTCCCCGTTACGGGCAAGATTGATATCGCCGCTGAACGTTCCGTTGGCCTGTTTCGCGCCCTCAAAGCGCACCAGCACGTTGGCGCCGAAAACGCCTTCGGCCGTCACGTCCAGATTTTTGTAGGCCGTCGCGCCCTTCACCGTGCTGGAAATGGCGATCTGCGGCGGGGGGTTGTTGGTGTCCCCCTGATAGACGCCCGTGGGCTTCAGGAAAAAGGCCGTGCCGTCCTCGGTGCTGAACTGGCCGTCCGCCGTCTTCTCGGCGGCCTCAATATCCCACCGCTTGTAGGGCGGCTTGACCAGCGCTTCTGTTCCCTTGGTGATGGTATTGACACCACCTATCTCAAGGGTACCGCCGGGGATGGCCAGTTCCACCGGATTTCCGTTATCAGCCGTTGCCGTGCCCGTCTTCCACGTATTGCCGCCGTCCGTGCTGTAGGAATAGGTGAAGGCATCAGTCCCCGCGAAATTGACATCATCGTCAAAGCGCACCTGTACGGTGTGCTCAAAATTGCCTTTCGCCGTTACTGTGGGCGTAGCCGCGCCCTGCGGAATTGTGACGGCAGCTTGGGGCTTCCGCGTTATGGACGTCTTCGTCCCTTCTTCAACGGTGCCGGGCGTCGCGGCCCCTCTGGCGTCCACCGTGATGGATCCGCCGGGGATGGGCAGCGTCAGCGGCTGGCCGCTGGTGGGGTCGTTACCGTCGCCAGTGGTCGTGCCGTAGGCCGTCACCCACGTCTTGCCGCCGTCCGTGCTGTATTCGTAGGCGAAGTCCGTATTGACGGCGGAAAGATCGATGTTCCCGCTGTAGCTGCCGTCAGGCTGCTTCGTGCCCTTGAAGCGCACCTGCGTATCGCGGCTGAAGTTGCCCGTAGCCGTCACCGTCGGGGCCGTTGCGCCCGGCGTGGGGGCCGTCGTCGCAACATCGATGGGCGAAGGCTGCGAGACGTCGAATGTCGTGCCCGCTTCAACGGTATTCGCCGTACCGGCTTTTGTGGCATCCACCTCGATGTAACCGCCGGGAATGGACAGCTTCAGCGGCTGTTTCCCATCGGCCTGCCCCGTGACGGTGGTATAGGTCTTGCCGCCGTCCGTGCTGTAGGAATAACGGAACGTATTGGTAGTGGTAAGGTCAATGGCGTCGTCAAAGCGCACCTTCACGTCGCTGTTGAACACGCCATCGGCCGTGGCCGTCGCAGCGGGGGCGGTTCCCCCCCCCGGCAAGGTCTCCGTAACCGTCGCCTGGCCGGGCTTCGACAGATCCTTCAGCAGCTCGGTGAAATCAATTTCCACGCCGCTCCCCACGATCATCTTCGTGGCGCGGTCGGGCAGCGCGTCCGTCTGCCACGTCTTGCCGCCGTCGGCGCTCCAGCGGAAGGCCAGCTTGCCGTCCCCGTCGGTGTCGTTGCCGTTGTCCACATGGAAGCCGTTCTCGTCAAGGGTGCCCTTTTCCAGAAACTGCACGGCAATGGTCTTGTTGCTGCTGCCCCGGACGGTGATCTGCGCCTGGGAGAGGGCGTCCGTCCATTTTTTCTTGGCGGAATCCTCATAGCCGTCGTCGCCGGGCTTGAGATCGTCCATCATGGAGACGGAAATGGCCAACCCCTTCTGAAAGGCGCTCTTGTTGTACTTGTGCCCGGCAAAGAGCTGGTTGCCGTTGAATTCCGTATTGGAAAGATTCAGGATCTGCCCGAACATCTGCCACGCCTCGTCGGCCATGATCTGCCGTTCCGAGGCGGTACGGCTGGTCGAGGCCTGGTTCATGAGCGCCTTGATGCTCTGCATGAGGGTCGTCAGGTTGGTCATGGTGGAGTCGGTCAGCTCCAGCCACCCCTTGGCCTCATTGACATTTGTCATGTATTTCTTCGTTGCGCTGATGGAATCGCGCGTCGTCAGAATACGGTAGAAGGCCGCCGGATCGTCGGAAGGCCGGTTGACCTTCTTCTGCGACGATCCCTGCTCAATGGTCTCCATGTAGTTGCCCAGACTGGACTGCATCCCGGAGACCATGTTGCCGTACATATATTGCTGCGTAATACGAATAGCCATGCCGCCCCTCCGCTACTGCTTGATGCCAAGCAGGGTCTGCAACATCTGATCCGCCGTGGTGATCAGCTTTGCGGCCGCGATGTAGGAATGCTGATACTTGATCAGATTCGTCATTTCCTCGTCAAGGTTCACCCCCGACACGGCCTGGGAACGCTCAAAAAGATCCTGTGTCAGCGTGCTGTGATATTCGCTGTTGGTCTTGCTCAGGCGCCGCTCGGAACCGACTTCGGACACCAGATTGGCGTAAAACTCCGAGATGGTCTGGTTGTCCACCGTCTTCCACGTGGTGCTGATGGTCACGTCCTTCTTGGCAAGTTCGCCGATGGCCGTGGCCGTCGCACCGTCGCCCTCGTTGACCTCGAAGTTGCCGTTGACCTGCCCGGAAGCCACCCAGTGGCTGTTCTTGTGCAGCATTTCGTTGACGGCCAGCGATTCGGCGCTGTTGCCGGAAAAGAAGGTGTTCACCCCCAGCGCCGCCATGAGGCCGGAGGAATCCGCCCCCAGCACGAACTGCTGATCCGCGTTGTTGCTGATGATCTCCAGCCTGCCGTTCTGGATGGACGCCTGCAGGAGCTGCTTGCCGTCCTTGTCCGTCAGGGCGTTGATCTTGGCCATCACGTCCTCAAGGCTGTCCGTGGCGGGATCAAAGTCCAGCGTGGCCGAACTCAGGTGCCCCTTGTCGGTCAGCTTGTCATAGAAATGGAACTGTATGGTACCGGCCTGCAACTTGTCGCTGAACACAAGGCGGGACTGCCAGCTCCCCAGGGGCTGGCCCGTGTCCCCCACGGATTCCGTGCCCTGAAGGCTGTCGAACTTCTGGAGGCCCGCGCCCTGGCTGTGCTGGCGGTTCACCTCCCAGATGAGGCTGCGGGCCGTGGCGTCCAGCTCGTCAAGATAGCGGGCGCAGTTGTCGTCGCGGATGTTGAAATAGGAGGCCATCTTGCCGCCGTACACGCGGTCCTTGTTGTCCGTACCGTCAAGGTAGACCTGGGGCGTCACGTTCTGCGGGCCGCGCGTGGGCTCGATCCAGTACAGGGCGTCCTTGGGCGTGAGATCGAACTTGTCGCCCGCGCCCAGCGTGATGGCCGGGCTGGTCGGGTTGATCGGGCTGGTCGGCGTCCCCTCAACACCAGCGGCGTCCTGCCATGTCTTGCCGTTCCATGTAAGCACCTTCCCTGTGGCATCAATGACCTCGCCGTTGGCGTTCACCCACGCGCCCTCAGGTCCCTTAGCGGCATCCCATGTAAGTACATTCCCGGCGGCATCAATGACCTCGCCGTTGGCGTTCACCCACGCGCCATCCGGGCCCTGAGTGGCATCCCATGTAAGCACCTTCCCTGCGGCATCAATGACCTTTCCTTTGTCGGGGCTATTGGGATCATCAAGCACCCACGCGCCATCCGGGCCCTGAGTGGCGTCCCATGTAAGCACATGCCCTGCGGCATCGACGAACTTTCCATCATTGTTCGTCTGATAGATATCCGTAAAGGAAATCGTCAGGTTCTTCACCCGCACGGGGTCGCTCTTGCCGTCGCCGTCCCTGTCCGTGATGTCAAAGCGCAGTTCCTGACCGTCGTCGCCCTTCAGCCACGTCCTGCCGCCGTCCAGCGACACGCGGAACTTATTGCCGGACAGCATGTCCAGCGTGTATTCAAAGCCGTCGCTCCCCTCGTACTCCACCTTGCCCTTGTAGGCGGAATTGGCCTGAAGGCGGTACTGCGTCTGCGTATGGCCGTCCAGATAGGCCAGCTCATAGATCGTCTCGCCTTCCACCAGCGGCTGGCCGGTTGTCAGCTGCACGGTGAAGTTCCCCTTGCCGTTGTCGGTGGTCTGCACGTTGATCAGCCCGGAGAGTTCGCGCACCAGCTGATCCCGCTGATCCAGCAGGCTGTTGGGATTGCTGATGCCGTCGATGGTGTTGGCCGTAATCTGCCTGTTCAGATCCGCGATGGCCCTGGAAATCTCGTTGACGCGCTTCACCGTGTCCTGGATGGAGACGCTCATGTCCCGCTGGAGCTTCCTGATCTGTTCGGCGGTGTTGCTGAACATGTCACCCAGATTGTCCGCATAGGAAAGGAGGCTTGCGCGGTGGGCCGTGCTGTCAGGATACAGGCCAAGATCGCTCCAGGCCTTGAAATAGTTCTGGAGCGTGGAGCTCAGGCCCGTTCTGTTGGATTCGTTGAACAGGGTCTCCAGCGAGGTCATGAGCTTGTCCTGCTCGTCCCAGCGCGCGGAATTGGTGTTCTGCCGGATGTAGGACTGTTCCAGAAAGCTGTCGTAATAGCGCAGCACCTGCTGGGCGTTGACGCCCATGCCCATGGCGCCGGGGCGGTAGTTGATGGCGTAGTTGTCCCGCTGATCGATATACTGGCGGGAATAGCCCTCGGTATCCGCATTGGCGATATTGTTCCCCGTGACGTTCATCCACGCCTGGGACGCCTGCAGGGAGGTCTTGCCGATATTGAGCAGATTGTTCAACATGGTCTACAACCTCCCGCTGAGAATGGCCGCCTGGGGGTGACGGTTCCGCCGCATCAGGGATCCCTGACGGCTGTAGGTTTCCAGACGGTGCGGCACCACCTGGCTGGTCAGGGCAAGCAGATTGCGGCTGCTCTGATCCAGCAGCGCCAGCGAGAACTGCGCGTTGCGGGACGCCTGCCGGGCCGTCTCCTGCTCCGCCTCGTCCACCTGCCGGAACAGATCGCGCAGGGCCTCGCCCTCCTCTTCCGGTAGCATGGATGCGTAATCCAGAACCGTAGTTCCCGCCAGCTCCGCAACGACCGACGACTTTTCGGCGGCAATCTGCCTGATCAGTTCCTGTATGGAGAACTGCAGCGCCGCGATGGCGGCGGTATCGCGCTGGCGCAGCACGCCGTATTCTTCCCGCAACAGTTCCTCAAGCAGTTGCAGCGCCTTATGCTGGCGGAAAAGCGAGTCATGAATATTCTGATACATGGTGGCGACCTCAGGATGCCCGCAAAGGCGGGTTTGGGACGGCAGTTTTTGCCGTTTCAGGTTATCTAGCAAAAGACATGCCATTTATTCTAGGCACCAGTGAGCGGATCCAGCGGCCCTGTCGTGGCGACCGGCGTCGCGGCCTGACCGCTCTCCCGCGCTTCCATCATCTGTTTCAACGCCGCGCTGTCGCGCGCGGCCTGCGCCCGGCTGTTGGGCATGGCGGGATCGCCCTGCGGACGCGCCGCGTCAGCCGTCGCGCTGGCCGCGACGGGTTGCGGGCTATCCATGTTGAGCATACGGATCAGGTCTTCCTTGTCCGTCTGCCGCCGCTGTTTCGGCAGATTCGTCGTATACCGGACGCGCCGCACAGAGGCCTGCTGTTCCTGTTCCGGCGGCTGTCGCTGTTGCTCCGGCGCTGTCCGGGCCGCTTCCACCGCAGTCTGCGGCGACGGCTGGGCCATGTCTCCCTGTTCCACGGACGCCGCCGTCAACGGCGGCAGCGCCGATGCCCCGGGCGTCTGCGCGGCGTTGGCGTTGGCGGCCGCCAGCTGGCCCGCCGACGGCAGGGAGGGCTTGTGATTGCGCCGGGACAGGGCCGCCGGACGGATGCCGCTGCCGAGCTTGTCGCCCGCTTCCCGCTGCGCCTGCTGGGCCAGCTGCAACCCCGTCAGCTGATCGCCACGACGGGAAGGTGTCCGCCCCTTGCGCGCCTCCTCCGGCGGATTGCGGCGCTCTGTCTGGCGGGAACGCAGCACGGCAAGCGCCTGTTCCACTTCGGGCGTATGCTGTGCGGGCTGCGCTGGCGGCACCGCCGCCGCTGCTGCCATTGCCGGAGACGGCGTTTCCGGCGCGTCCGTCCGCGCCCGCTGGGCTTCCTGGGTCGCCTGAGGCATAAGCCCCTCCTGGGGCGCGGCCCCTTCGTACACGGAAGCCGTCATGGCATTGACGGCGGGCCCGGCGACGGACGCGGCCTTTTCTCCGGCGTCATCCGCTTGCGCAACGGATGGCAACAGAGGAGCGGCCCCGGCGGAAAAAGCCGTCCGCGTGGGCGCGGTCGCCGATGCCGTGCCCCGGCTCGCGGAAACAAGATTGCGCGAGAGCTGCGCAAACATCATGTCCGCAAGGCCGATGCCGCCCGCGCTGGTCATGCTCTTGGCAAGCTCCTGATCATACATGTCCTGCCAGTAGGCTTCGTCCCGCCCCTTGAGCAGGCCCTCCTTGGGGAGGGTCGCGCGCATCTGCTGCCACATCTTTTGAATGAAGATGGATTCAAACCCCTCGCAGGCGTCGCGCAGGCGGCGGTCCTTCTGCTCCCGCGTCAACCCGGCCGACGAGGATTGGCCCAGGCCGCGCACGTTGTTCCGTAACGCCGACACCTCTCCCTGAACCCTTCCGAACGAGGCCGATACCATGGCGTCGTCAAAGGTGGACTTCATTTAAATCACCTCCAGATCCGCATGGAGCGATCCCGATGCCTTGAGGCTGCGCAGAATGGAGATCAGATCGCGCGGCGTCGCGCCAATGGCGTTGAGCCCGTCCACCAGTTCCTGCAGAGTCGCCCCTTCCAGCATGTTGAGCTTGCGGTTTTCCTCGCGCACGTCAATGTTCGTCTGCGGCGTCACCACCGTCTGCCCCTGGGAGAACGGCCCGGGCTGGGACACCTGCTCGCTTTCCTGCACCGTGATCTGCAAATTGCCGTGCGCCACGGCGGCGCGGGAAATGCGCACATCGCGCCCCAGCACCACGGTGCCGGTCTTTTCGTCCACAACGACCTTGGCGGCCGTATCCGGCGTCACTTCCAGATTTTCCACCGAGGCCATCAGCGGCACCAGATTGCTCCGGTATTGCGGGGGAACGCGCATTTCCACGGAGGCCGCGTCCACCGCCCGCGCAAAGGGGCCGCCCATGGCGGCGTTGAGCCGTTCGGAAATCTGCTGCGCCGTGGAGAAATCCGGCGTGCGCATATTGAGGGTCAGCGTATCCTGCTGGTTGAACTCAAAGGGGATGGAACGCTCCACAATGCCGCCGCTGGGGATCAGGCCCACGGTATTGACGTTCTTCTGCGTGCTGGAGGCCGCCCCCTGCACGGAATAGCCGCCCACCACCAGCGACCCCTGCGCCAGCGCGTAGATCTTGCCGTCCACGCCTTTCAGGGCTGTCTGCAACAGCACGCCGCCCAGCAGCGAGGTGGCGTCCCCCACCGACGAAACCGTGACGTCGAGGCGCGTTCCCGGCTTGGAGGAAACGGGCATCTTGGCCGTCACCATGACGGACGCCACGTTCTTGACCTTCAGCGACGAGGAATCAAGACCGATGCCCATCTTGTCCATCATGTTCTTCATGGAGCTGAGGGTAAAAACCGAGTCTTTCTTGTCGCCCGTGCCCTGGAGGCCCACCACAAGGCCGTAGCCTATCAGCTGATTGTCACGGACGCCGGAAAAGGTGGCGATATCCTTGATACGCACGGCCTGGGCCGGAACGGCAAAGGCCATGATGACGGCGGCAGCCACGACCGCGCGACAGCAGCGGCGGCACAGCGAGGCCCGGAGTCTTCTTGATGTCAGGATCATGACGCATTCTCCTTGCCGGAGTCCCGGCGGGAGATAACCTGCAAAAGTCATGCCTGATTACAACATGCTGAAATAACAGATAAATTATTTTTGCAAACGCAATGCGTGGTTGCGGCATGCCGGTATTCCGCCGGACTTGCAATAAAAAGTCCGCGGGACTACACTTGCCTTACCGGCTGGGGGAGCCACAAAACAGGCTGAGAAAGGGCGTAAGCGTCCTGACCCCGGAACCTGAGGCAGATAGTACTGACGTAGGGAAGCTGGCAGCCTGCGCACAGCGCGCGGGAGAGGCGCATAGGCAAAAGCCGCATGCCCTTTTTGTGCAGCGTGTCCCCACCATCGGGCGGGACGCGCTTTTCTGTTTTTCCGGCGCATCCCGCGCCGCATACGGAGGTTAGGCCGTGAACGTCATCATCAATGGGGAACAGGTCGCGCTGGACGACAGCCTGACCATCGAAGCCATGCTGCGCGCTCGCGGCAACGATCCCGCCACCGTCGTCGTGGAACGCAACGGCGCCATCGTCCCCGCCGCCGCCTTTGCCAGTACGTGCCTTGCCGGCGGTGACACCGTTGAGATTGTCCGCTTTGTCGGTGGCGGCTAGAGCGGTTTCACGCCGAAAACGCGGATTGCAACCAACCATGCTCCGAGGAGTTCCCATGCACGACCCCTTTGTTCTCGGCGGCGTCACGCTGCGCAGCCGCCTTTTCATCGGTACCGGTAAATACGGCGCGGACAGCCTGATTCCCGCTGTCGCCCAGGCCAGCGGCGCGGAAGTCATCACCGTTGCCATGCGCCGTGTGGACAAGGGCGGCGGCGAGGGCATCACCGCGCATATCCCCAAAACCATGCGCCTCCTCCCCAATACCAGCGGCGCGCGCACGGCTGAAGAAGCCGTGCGCCTCGCGCGCCTTGCGCGTGCCGCCGGGTGCGGGGACTGGATCAAAATCGAAGTCATCAGCGACGCCCGCCACCTCCTGCCCGACGGCCACGAAACGGCCCGCGCCACGGAAGCGCTTGCGCGCGAAGGCTTTACCGTCCTCCCCTACATTAACCCCGATCTCTACGTCGCCCGTGACTGCGTCAATGCCGGGGCCGCCGCCGTCATGCCCCTGGGCGCGCCCATCGGAAGCAATCGCGGCCTGCGCACAAAGGAAATGATCGCCATTCTCCTCGACGCGCTGAACGTGCCCATTATCGTCGACGCGGGCATTGGGAAGCCTTCCCACGCCTGCGAGGCCATGGAGATGGGTGCGGCGGCCTGCCTCGTCAACACGGCCATCGCCTCATCAGGGGATCCCGTCCGCATGGCCGCCGCCTTCAAGGCCGCCGTCGAAGCGGGGCGCGCCGCCTGGCTTGCGGGTCCGGGGGCCGTCAAAGGCGCCGCCGAAGGCGCGGAAGCCTCCTCACCGCTGACAGGCTTTCTTCATGAGGAGCCGCGTCCATGAGCGGCTTTCAGGATCTCCTCGCCCAGTGGCCGCGTGAACGCCGCGAAGAGGTGGCCGCCCGTGCCACCGAGGCGCACGTGCTGGCCGCGCTGGAAAAAGAATCCCTGCGTCCGGAAGATTTTCTCGCGCTGCTCTCCCCGGCGGCCGAACCCCATCTTGAACGCATGGCGCAACGCGCCCATGCGCTCACGCTGCGCTACTTCGGACGAGCCGTGAATCTCTTTACGCCGCTCTATCTGTCGGATTACTGCACCAATCAATGCCGCTACTGCGGTTTTAACGCCAAAAACCGCCTTCACCGGCGTCACCTCTCGCTGGAAGAGGCCGAAGCCGAGGCCCGCGTCATCGCGTCCACGGGCCTTCAGCATATTCTTCTCCTCACCGGCGATGCCCGCAAACGCTCCTCACCGGAATATATCGCCGCCGTGACCCGCCGCATAAAACCCCTCTTCGCCTCCGTCGGGGTCGAAGTCTACTCCATGAGCGAGGAGGAATACGCTCTTCTTGTTCGCGCGGGCGTCGACAGCATGACCATGTTTCAGGAAACCTATCATCCAGAACTCTATGACTGGCTGCATCCGGCAGGCCCCAAACGCGACTACGCCTTCCGCCTGAACGCTCCCGAACGCGCCGCACGTGGCGGTATGCGCAGCCTTGGGCTGGGCGCGCTCCTCGGTCTGGATGCCTTCATCCATGACGCCTTCGCCACCGGCCTTCACGCTTGGTGGCTTCTGCGCACCTTCCCCGGTGTCGATGTGGGCCTCTCCATCCCCCGCATCTGCCCCCACGAAGGTCAGTTCGATGTGCCCCACGCGGTGGGCGATCGTCAGTTCGTCCAGTACGTCGTCGCGCTGCGCTGTTTCCTCCCGCGTTCTCCCATTACCTGTTCCAGCCGCGAAAGCGCCTTCATGCGCAATCACCTCGTCCCGCTGGGAATCACCCGCGTATCCGCGGGCGTCTCCACCGCCGTCGGCGGGCGCGCCACCGAGGGAGATGAGGTGGGACAGTTTGAAATCACCGACCATCGCAGCGTCCAGGAAATGACCGCCGATCTCTCCAGTATCGGTTATCAGGCCGTCCTCAAGGATTGGGAAGATCCCGTGCCCGCCTCAACCCAGCCTTAGGGAACACGCGCACCAGAAACTTTCCGTCAAAGGAACCCGGGAAAAGCAAACGGCCCGCGGGGGGTATCCCGCGGGCCGTTTGCTTTTCCCCGATTCCCTTCAGGAGGGGTTTCGCGCTTTTGCATGTTCACACTCCTTTCAGAAGGAAGAGGGGAACATGCCCGCTCTCGAGCTTGTTTCCAGGAGGGTATAGACACAGAAAAGCCCCCGATGGTATCGGGGGGCTTTTCCAAACACTCTTTGGCAACGGCCTACTTTCCCACATGAATCTATGCAGTATCATCGGCGATGG
>CAKTDV010000028.1 GCA_934546745.1 uncultured Desulfovibrio sp.
ATCTCAAACGGTGGCGAGGTATTGCTACCAGATATGCGAAGAAGCTCACTTCGTTTGAGGCTGCCGTACAAATCCGCCTAGGAATGGTCAGCAGACATTGGTAATTGCCCGGTGAGCTTTCCAGCACCACGGCGGGCCGGAAGCCATCCTCCTGTAACTTCTTCAAACTCTCGCGGGTCATGTCGTCAATGAGGATGTGATGCCGATCATCCGATAGCGGCGTGTAGTAGATATTTTCTCCGCGCCGCTGGAAACGCAGCATTTCCGGCATGTGAGCCTCCAGCTCGTCCGGGGAAAAACCTCTGTCATGCCGCCTTTCTTGTCCAGAATGAAGGTCTTTTTACTGCCGTCCTCGTCCATCCTGATGCAGGTCACGCGGTAGCGTTCCGCATTGACCGCTTCGGCATATTTTCTGAAATCCTCAAGTTCGCGCATGGCCTCCTCTCCCTGTGCTGCCCGCTGTGGGGCGGGCGGGGTGTGTCTCGCCTGTTCCAAGGCCGCACGGTGTCGCCAACGCTCGGCCTGTCGGGACAACCCTTGCGCCCGTAACTAGGTTTCAAAACGCGGCTTGCCACCACGCGCCTTTTTCCGGCCAGAACGCAAAGAAAGCCGTTCCGCTCTCTGCTGCATCATCAAGCAATGGCGGGCGATATTCAGCACCGGCAAGCCGTATTTCGCCAGACGAGAAAGTGCCCCTTTTCGCTCGATCCTGTGCCGTTCCTTCATCTGGGCAAGCTCGGCGTTCTGCGCTGTTCCCGCTTTGTCCGGCGCTCCGGCAAACGCCTCCTGATACGCCTTCCACTCTTTGAGATTGACGGAACTTACCGGCTCCGGGGCAATCTTTCCCTGATCATCTGGGTACGCTCCTTCCTCAAAATCCCCCAATCGCTTGCAGAGCTTTCCCATGCTGAAGGCTCGATCCACGGAAGATGCCTTCACGGCAATGTCCCCCACAAAAATGATGGCTCCGGAACCTGTTTTCTCGAAACGCAAACCGACTCCCGCCAGCTTTTCATGCAACTCGGCCCACGATTTTGCTCTCTTGATGATGGCGTGCCCGCGTTCCTGCGCGATGCGCTGGGCGGATTTTTTGCCGGTGCCGTGTTCAAAATCCAGCGCGTCCTGCTTCGGTTTTATCTCGCGGCCCGTTCTTCTTCGCGACAGCTCCCCGTCTTCCAGTACGGCGTACAGGGAACTTTCTTCACTGGCCCATCCCTGTTTATGCTCAACGAACGCCACAATTTTATGCGCCTCGCAGATGTCCAGTCCGTTGAACGGAAGCACGACTTTCCCTGTTTCCGGGTTCATCCTTTTGACCGCGATATGCAGGTGATAATTGTCCGTGCATAGTGCAGGCCATACACAGTCTGATGTCCGGTCAGCTCCATTTTTTCAAGGGACAGATCCACCACTTCCTCAGACTGTTCCCGCGTGGGCTGTTCCCCTTCCTGCCAGGAAAATATCCAATGGCTAACCGGCATTCTGCTGTGCGCCGACTCCCTTGCCAGCGCGATCATTTCTGTTTTTGCCCCACATGTGTGAAGGACAAAAAATTCCTCCCGCCCGCACATTCGATTTTTTCCTGTGGCTTTTTGTTGTGGGGGAAACGGATGTAATCCACCAAATCGCTTATCTGCCACGTCTTGGGCTTGTCAGACGCGGAATCCGGAGAAGCCGCAGGGGAAATACCCGCCCGCCCTGTGGGCAGACCCAGAGGCCGCGAGGCCGTCAAGGTAAAATCCTTTGCCTTGCCTGTCAGTCTGAATCAGCGCCTGCGCCGTTTCGCATTTGAGCGGGAATGCTCGGAAGTAGACGTGGTGCGGGCCGCGCTGGAACGTTACCTTGATGCGCAGGAGGATAAGTAACAGCGGAAGATGCTGCCGCGCTAGCCCGCTGAAATTTTGACGTTGCTGATGGTGAATGCCCCCTGATCTTTCAGGTAAGCGGATGGAGGAAGAACAAAGCAAATTTCAGATACGGATTCCAGTGCGGCGTACTGCATTTCCTTGAGTTTTATATCGACCTTGGTTGTTCCGCGCTGCAGAGGAATTGTCTCCCTGTATAAAATATCCTTGACATCTCTATACTTGATTTCCACTTTTATTTTCGAAAGACTGCCTGTGTTATTCTCAATATCAAAATGGAGACGTGCGCCTTCGCTATTTTTAGCCAATGCAAAGAGATCTATTTTATCTATATATTTGAAAACAAAAGAGAGAAAAGCAGGATAGTTTGCACTATCTGGAAATGGTTTTGCATTAAAGCTGATCGTATAGCTATTTTTGTTGCTGGTATAGCTCAAATAATCGCCATCTTCACCGGGAACATTGCCCGATTTGCAAACAAGAAGCTTCGCCTTGGCTGCTATGTCAAGATTTCCAATCTCAATCGCTGTTATCGATTCTATAAAGTGAGAGAGATGTCTGTTCAAACCGGAAGGACAGAACAACTTTTGAGAAAAGGAAAGAGATTCTATATATTCCCTCATATCCTGCATATCATCAAGAGAAGCTACCTGCAAAAATGCCAAAGGGGTTCCCGCCAGAGCTTCTTCTTTTCTCACTGGAGCAACCGCCAAGGGGTAGATATAGGCTTTTTCGCCACCCCTCCTGTTGTACAGGCAGGCACAGGAGAATCCAAGCTCTATCATGCAAAAACGGCTTTCATAATAGTGAGGAGAAAGCAGGGGAATAAACGCATCAGATTCTTGAAGCTCTTTTAAAAGTACCTCTATAAAATTTTGCCCAGGCTTGATAATGCCTTTCTCTGAGGAACAGATTACTTCTATCTCGTTGTTAATACTTTCCAGAAAAGAGGCCAGCGCTTTTGCAAGCTCTTTGTCTTTACTTGAGTGGCTGAGAAAAATTTTCATGCTGACACCCTTTGCTGTAAAGAGGGGGAGGGGTGGATGGTGGAGCTAGCGTCACCTCAAAATAGCCCATTTGGGGGAAAAAGAAAAGCCGCGTTCTCCCAGAGAGATACATGGCGGGAGAATCTTCCCCCCCCCATATTTTATATAAAAAAATAAGTATATAAAAATAGTAAAATATAAAAACAGGAACATCCCCCTTCCCCGCCGTCCCCCCCTTCCCGGCCAAACACCAGCGTTTTTCCCGTTCCCGGAGCGGCGTTTTTTTCCACCGATCGGAGGAAAAACGCGGCCCCGTCGCCCCGAATTGACCGCGAATCAGGCGCATTTTCAAAAAAATTTGCCATCATGTGAAAAAATTTACCCGCACAAACTCTCAAGGAATTTCGGAGGGATAGAGAAACATGAAAACCTACTGAATTACTCTGAAATGACGCTGTTTTTCACACAAAAATCAGGATAATTGCTGGAAAACATTCTTCTTTTCACTGCCATGAAAGCTGTGGAGGTAACGGCGCCTCCCCCCTTGTTTTTCCTGAAAAGGGCCTGTAGGAGGGAGAAAAAAGCACCGTTCAAAGCGAGTATTCCGTTCCGCGAAAGGAGCCCTGTATGCCGGAGACAACGCGCCCATTTGCTGAAGACGTGCTGGCCAGCGCACACGCAGCCCCCATGAGCAATACCCTTGTGCAGCTTCCCCAGACGCCCACGCAGACGCCCGACTATGGTGGCCCCATATTGCCTACGCAGGTGCTTGCCAATGCCTACCCTCTTGGCCAATGGCTCCCTGAAGACAATGACAATGCCCAGCATACCGACGGCGCCTACACGCCGGGAGCCGGGCAGACGCCGCCCTCTTCCCTTGGCGCACCCATTTCCATTGCCCTTTCTCCCGCCTCGCTCGTACCCGGTATGGTACCATCCACCAATGACGGCTATCTATCTTCCGTCACGCTGGCCGCTGGATATTTGGACATGAATACGGGAGGCTTCACCTCCATCGCAGGCAGCTACTATATTCAGGACGGCACCGAACTCACCAACGGTATGGTGCTGCAGGACTACGCCGGTAATGTCTACAATATCGTCATATTTTCCGGGGCGCTTATCATTGGCATAAACAGCGCGGCATCCACATGGAAGCCCGTAGATCTTTCCCAGCTTGGGCTGGTGTTCCGGCCGGACACGCCCAATTCGGATCAGGATATTTTTCTCAGTACCTCCATCGTGACAACGCACGCGCTGGGCGCATCCACCACCAGGACGGCGATGGGACATATCGCTGTGGACGCCGTGGCGGACAAGCCGGAATACGAGGGCGGGGCCTTGGCGGAAACCGTGCTCGGCCCGAAAGACAACAGTACGCTTTCCCCCTCGGAAGTCCGTTACGAAAACGGCAAGGCCGTGCAGACCATCAGCGGCGAACTCCCGGCGGAGGGCGACGTTGTCGCGCTTTCTCTGGGCAGCGTCACCTTTGACGACTATCTGGACGGATCGGAAAAGCATTTTCTGCTCATCGCGGCGGACAGTTCGCTGCGAAACTGGGACGTCGATCTTGCTAAACTCGCCAAGGACACGAGCGGCATGTTCAGCCTGCCCGCGTCCGGCGTGCCGGAAACGATCTGGCTTGACGCCGCCAATCAGAAGGCCACGCCAGGCGCGCCCGGCGCGAAGGAATACATCAGAATCGACATCAGTAACGACTATCTGGCGGCGCACGGCGGCAAGGCGGACATGCGCCTTCCCATCCACATGTCCGGCGGAACGGCAAGCGGCGTCTACAGCTTTGACGCCAAGGTTTGCGCGGAGGAAACGCCCACGGTCTCGGCGTTTGAACAGGAAATCGACACGGGCAACAACTTTGCCGTGACGGATATTGAAGAGGTCAGGGTCAACGTCCAGAGCCTTGAGACAACGGTGACGATTTCCACGGGCTGGGCCTACGAGAGCGGCGCGGAAGCGGGCGGAACGGGCAACCCCGACGCCGATCCCGCCGGTACGGGCATGGCCGCTGGTCAGGACACACGGACGTTTCAGGGCCTTCCCGCTTCCGCCGCGCCCATCACGCTGGAAGTCAGCATGGGGGACGGCGAAAGCCTCGGCCAGTGGATTACCCTGAGCTATGCCGCCGGTCTTGGCGACATCTACCTCAACGGGGCAAAGGTCAATTCCGTCAGCGGCACGACCGCCTTTGTAACCCTGCCTTCCAGCGCCGTCAAAGACGGCCAGCTGACAGCCTGGTTTGTTCCCAATCCGGCCTCGGATGCCGACGCGGACGTTTCCCTGCATTACGAGTTCAGCATTGTCAAGGGCACGGGCGGCGATGCCAAAACTTTCCATGCCGTTGGCGACATGCCCATCGTCATTGACGCCGTGGCCGATCCCGCTACCCTGACGCTGACACCGGCCGGTGAGGCCCCGGAAACGGACGGCTTCACCCTGGATTGCACGCTGGAGATCGGCGCGGACAGCGCGGAAACGCACTATGTCATCATTGCCAACCCGGACGGCCAGCTTGCCCTTGACGATCTCGGCGCGCTGGCGGCGCATCTGACGCCGGTACCCCTGAGCGAGCTGCGCGCCTTTGAGAATACCGATCCAGCGGTGGGGCGGCATTTCGACGGCATTGGCGCTGACGACATCATCCTGCGCATCGACAATCCGGCGGGGCTGGACAGCGATGGCGACGGTACGATCTCGCTGCGTCTGCCCTTTACCGTGGCGGACAGAACCGCCGCCGGGGAAAGCCTTGAGGCGCGGATAACCGCCGTGACGGTGGAAGGCGGCGGCAACAATCCCGCCAACTGGGATCAGAGCCAGGATAAGGAATACGACGTTGCCAACAACATCGCCGTCAGCGAGGAGAGCGTCACCGTGCATCTCGCCCAGGGCGGCGCGGCGATCAGCGTCCCCGGCCCCGTCCATGAGGGCGATCAGCCAAGGCAGCACCTTGGCGACGCCAGCCCGGCCTGGGGAACGCCCGTCAGCATCACCCCGGAGGACGCCTTTGAGGCGGTGCGCGATATCTCCTTTACCCTGACCACGGCGGACAGTTCTCCCGTGGACGGCGCCATGTCCTTCGGCCTTGGCGCGGACTACACGCTGGTGCCCCAAGGCGGCAGCCTGCGCTTCAGCGCCGAGGACGGCCCCGATGGGGCGCTGTACACCGGTGTGGACATTCTCGACGCCAGCGGCGCGACCATCAGGAGCTATGCCTTTTCTCCGGCGGCCACACTGGAGGCGCTTGCCGCGCGCGGCGAGGCGTCCGGCCTGCGGTTCCTGCCGTCCGGCGACAATGACGCCGACGTGCTGGTCAGCATGAGCGCCAGAATAACGGACACGCGCTCCGGCGACACCGTTACCAGAAACGATCTTCCCTCCGTGACCATTGTGCGCGACGCCGTGGCCGACAAGCCGGAGAATGCCGCATCCTCCGTCGCGACGCCGAATGGGCAGAGCGCCGTTGTGGCGGGTGCCCCGGTGACGGTGAACATCACGGCGACGTTTGGCGATACGGCGGACGGTTCCGAAACGCACTATCTTTTCATCAGCCGGGACTATCTGGACACCGTGACCCTTCCCGGTTCGCTGGCGGGATCGCTGACCCTGCTCAATGCCGATCAGGCCAACGAGGTCTGCGCCCGCATCGACGGCCCCGGCGGCATTCCCGGCGCGTCGGCGGACGGCTATTTTGTCATCGGCGTGGCGTCCTCCGCGCTTGCACAGGACGGCACGCTGACCCTGCCGCTGGAAGCCGCCCTGCGTCAGGACATTCCCAGCGACGGCAGCGCGCGGATCGACATCCGGGCCGTGGCCGTGGAGCACGAGGGCTTTCTTACCGGCAGGGACATCGACGGCGATGCGGAGCCGGACGCGGGCAACAACGTCGCCGTGACAGAGGCCCCGGCGGAACTCGTCTGGGCGACGCTGGAAAACGTCTTTACCATCAGCGCGACGCCCGCCTCTGAAAACGATCAGCCCCGGCAGCATACGGGCAACCAGACCCCGGCGGGCGGCGCGCCCATCCGCATCACGCCGCAGGATGGCAGCGAAGTCTTCGATATGCTGACGGTCAGCTATGCGGGAGAGGACGGCAAGCCAGCCTCCGGCAGCCTTGTGCTGACCCTTGACGGCAACACCCTGACCATTCCCTCCGGGACGGCGCTGACCTTCAGCTACGCCAGCGCCACGAGCGCGCTCTGCACCGCCGTAAGCTGGACGGATGCCAGCGGGACGCCACAGACGCTGACCGTCCCCAACCTGACGCTGGATCAGCTGACAGCGAGGGCCCTGCGCTATGTGCCGGACGCCACGGGCAACGACAGCGACACCGATGTGACCCTGACCTTCTCGGGAACGACGCGGGAAACGGAAAGCGGTGAACGCGGCGTCTACGGCCCGCAGTCCGTACAGGTGATTGTGGATGCCGTGGCCGATAAGCCCACAGGCGCCGTAACGGACTACGACTACGGCGTGGATGCCAATGGCACTGCCTATACCGCCCTGCCGGAAGGCAGTCCGGTTTCCTTTGCCGTCGATACCACGTTCAGGGATTATGGGGACGGTTCGGAAACGCACTACCTTTTTG
Source organism: uncultured Desulfovibrio sp. (assembly GCA_934546745.1). Classification (GTDB taxonomy): domain Bacteria; phylum Desulfobacterota; class Desulfovibrionia; order Desulfovibrionales; family Desulfovibrionaceae; genus Desulfovibrio. The sequence goes on from CAKTDV010000028.1 coordinate 7,455, forward strand.
TGAACACCAAATACCTTGCGGACGGCAGCCTGCGGCTGCTGGACGGCGGCCAGCCCTTCACCGGCGGCACGCCGGTAACGGGCGCGGCGCTGGAAGCGCTGCTGGAGCGGATCAACGGCGATCCCGGCGTGATCCCCGGCGCGGACGACGCCTATGCCGTCTGGGAGGTGGACGCGGGCTATCTGGCCGCGCATGGCGGCGCGCTCTCCCTGACCGTGACGGGCACGTTGAGGGACGCCGCGTCGCTTGCGGCCATCGCCCCGGAAAAGGCCTGCTTGACCTGGATGTCAAGGCCGTGGCCGTGGAGTACGACGGCTACCTGACGCCCGAGGCGACAGCGGCAGGCAACGGCAACGACGAGGCGGACGCCTCCAACAACGTGGCCGTCACCGACGTGGGCGTCCGCTTCCGGTGGGACGCGCTTGCAGGGGAATTCACGCTGACGCCGGAAACGGCCTTCGAGGGCGATCAGTCCGGCCAGCACACGGGCGATCTGACGGCGCGGGGCGGCGCGACGCTGACCATAGCCCCCCAGGACGCCTCGGAAGTGCTGACGCGCCTGACGCTGGACTACGACGCCTCCCACGGCGATCTGGTGCTGACCGTCGGGGGAACGTCCCTGACGCTCGCTTCCGGCGCGGAACTTTCCTTTGCCTTTGATCCGGCGGAACCCACCCGCATTGTCAGCCTGACCACCGGCGGCGAAACCCATACCGTGCCGGGGCTGACGCTGAGGGAACTGACCTCCGGCGGCCTGCGCTACGTGCCCCATGAAGGCGACAACGACGATGCGGACGTGCCTGTGCGTATTGAGGCCGATACGCGGGAAACGACCACCGGCGTCACCGGCAGCCTGAGCCTGAGCGCCGTTGTGGTGGTGGATGCGGTGGCCGATCGGCCTGTGGAGACCGCTTCGGCGCTCATCGTCACCAACGGCAAAAACGGTACCGTCATCGTCAACGAAGCCAAAAACATGGACAGCGTTGACGTGACCCTTCAGGCGTCCTTTTCCGATTATGCCGATGGCAGCGAGCGCCACTATTTCTTTGTGGCCAACCAGTATCTTGCCTCGCTGGAGGGCCTGCCCACGGGCATCCGCCAGCTGGACGCCACGGAGGCGGCGGACATCGCCGCCAATGCCGGGCTGGAGGACGGCTATTTTGTGCTGGAGGTGAGCGACGCCTACCTCGCGGCCAGCGCGGGCGCGGTGGACATCACCCTGACGGCCCATCTGGACGGCGCGAAACTGCCGGATGAGGAACGCCCCCTGCATCTGGACATCAAGGCCGGAGCCATCGAGCATCAGGGCGTCAACACGCCCACCGGCGATGATCTGGGCGGCGGGCACGGACAGGACGCCAGCGCCGCCAACAATGTTTCCCTGGTGGATATGGGCCTTGATATCCGCTATGCCCGTCTGGACAATGCGTTCGCCGTCACCGTGACCGGCGCGCATGAGGGCGATGCCCCGAACCAGCATGTGGGCAACCTGTTGCCCGCTGGCGGCGCGACCGTCGATTTCGCGCCCACGGACACCAGCGAGGTTTTTGACACGCTGTCCGTCGCCTATGCGGACGGCGACGGCTCGCTCTATCTCGATCTGTCCACGCGGGAACAGGGCAACGTCCGCGTGGAACTGCCCGACGGCGCGCAACTGGCCTTCACCTACCGCAACGAGGGCGCGGGCGCGACGATCTGCGCGGCGGTCAGCATCACCACGCCAGAGGGCGACGTCACCCATACGCTGGTACCGCAACTGTCCCTGCGCGATCTTCTGGGTGGCGGACGGCTGCATTACATCCCCGACAGCGGCAGCCAGAACGACGCCGATGTGTCCATCACCTTTTCCGGCATGTCCCGCGAGACGGCCACCGGCGAGAAAGGCGCTTTCAGCCATGAGGTGACGGTGGTTGTGGACGCCGTGGCCGACAGGCCCGAGGCATTGGGCGAAGCGGGCAACGCGGCAACCGGACACACGGCCCTTGAGCCGGGCGTGCCCTTCCCCATCTCCCTTTCCGTGAATTTTGGGGCCGATACGGCGGACGGTTCCGAACGTCACTATCTTTTCATCAGCCGGGACTATCTGGACGCCCTGACCGTTCCCACGGAGCTGGCGGGCTCGCTCACGCTGCTGAACGCCGATCAGGCCAACGAGGTCTGCGCCCACATCGACGGCCCCGGCGGCCTTCCCGGCGCGACGGCGGACACGTATTTCGTGCTGGAGGCGGACAATGCCTGGCTGCGGGCCAGCAACGGCGCGGTCGACGTGTCCCTGCTGGGCACGCTGAAATCCGCCGCCGGTCTGGCGGCGCTGGGCGCGTCGGAAGGCGATGCGCTGACGCTGGCCATGAAGGCCGTCAGCGTGGAGCACGACGGCTTCCAGACCGTGACCGGTACCGATCTTGGCGGCGGGCACGGGCAGGACAGCGACGCGGCCAACAACGTCGCCGTGGTGGACGCCTCGGCGCGCTTTGGCTACGCCCTTGCGGACGGCGACATTCTGGCGAAGGCCGATCCGGCCTTTGAGGGCGATCAGCCCCGCCAGCACACTGGTGATCGCTCGACGGAAGGCGGCGCGGCCATAACCCTGGCCCCCGAGGACGCCAGCGAGGTCTTCCGCTCCCTCACGTTCACCTATGACGGCAGTCACGGCAGCCTGACGCTGACCGCGCCGGACGGCACGTCCGTCCGTCTGGAGGACGGCGCGACGCTGAGCTTCACCTATGATGCCGTGGAACTCACGCGCTGCGTGGCCGTCGCCGTGCGGCAGCCGGGCGATACGGCCCCCTCGGCGACGCTCTCCTTTACGGATGCCGCCGGATTCGGCATGTATCTGCCAGAACTCACCGCCTCTTCGCTGAAATACGTGCCCACGGCGGGCGACGACAGCGATGCGGACGTGACCGTCAGCTATGCGGGCGTGGTGCGGGAAACCGAATCGGGCGCGGAAACGCGCGTGAACGGTTCGCTGGATGTGGTGGTGGACGCCGTGGCCGATATGCCCAGGGAGGCCTCCGGCAGCGCCGCTTCCGCATCGGCGGCGCGCCCCGGCGTGATGCCCGGCGAACCCGTCGCCATCCATCTTGAGGCCACCTTCGACGATTACGCGGACGGATCCGAGGCGCACTACGTCTTTCTTGCCAGGGAGCATCTGCCCGCGCTCAACGGCGTTCCCCTTGGCGTGGACGAAGTGACCGATCCCGTGGATCTTGCGGCGATTTTCAGCGCCCTTGCCAGAACGGATGGCACGGGCATCCATGCCGGTTCCGGCGCGGCGGCGGACTACCATGTGCTTCGCGTGAGCGACGCCTATCTGGCGGCGCATAACGGCGCGTTCAGTATGGATATGACCGTCACGGCGGGCGCAAAGGGCGTCTACCCCGTGGACGCCGCCGCCGTGAGCGTCGAGTACGGCGGCTACCGGACGGACACCGCCAATGCCGACGGCAGCGGCGCCAATGCGGATGTGACGGCGGAAAACAACGTCGCCGTGGCCGGTATGGGCTTTGACATCGTGGTGCGCGAGTTTGAGCCGGGTTACGTCTCGGCGGCGCTGGCGTCCGAATGGGTCTATGAGAACGATCGCTCCAGGGGGAACGAGGCGTACCATGCGCCCGACGACAACGGCGATCGCGATCACGGCACGGGCATCCTGTTCAGCGGTCAGGGGGAAGGCAACGTCATTGCCGCCGTCACGTTCGAATACGCCATGCCCTCCAACGGCAGCGCGACGCCGCACCGTATCGAGAGCCTGCGGGAGGACGGCACGCCCAACCCCGGCGTGAGCATTGTCTACAACACGACCAGCAGGCCGGGCTTTGTCACCGTCACGGTGACGGCGGCGGATCCCTACGCGGGCGTGGGCGATCTCTTCTTTGTTCCCGGCGATAACTACGACAATGAGGACGTGGACATCACCGTCACCCATGTGGACGTGGCCGATCCCTGGCTGCGGCAGACCACACTGGACGATCCCGACTGGGGGCATGGCGTCGAGCCCGGCGGCGCGGCGCTGCATGTCAGGGTGGACGCCGTGGCGCAGGCCCCGGAAGTGGGGAACTTCGCCGTGGATCACGACAGCGGCAACCCCGTGAAAGCGGGAGACGTGCTGCACATCACCGGGGAAATCTCCTTTGAGGATACGGCGGACGGCTCCGAGGAACATTTCATCCTGCTGGAAATACAGGACGGCTACTATCCCGACGCCGTGACCCTGGAATACGACGGGCGCACGGTCTCCATCCCCATAACGCATTATTCCTCCGAGCCCGCGCGGGCGGCCAATTACACCCTGCAACAGCTTGTCACGGCGGACGACGGCCAGCCCCATCTGTTCATCAAGCTGCCCGTGGACGGGGCGCTGGCCGGGCTGGCGGGCGCGGTTCTGCCCGAGCGCATGGACGGCATCGCGCTGAAGGCCGCCTATCAGACCCGCGAATGGTCGGCGGAGGGCGCGTCCCTGCATTTCGCGGCCATTGCCGCCGAAGACGTGGAAAACGTGCGCGAGTACGACGCCAACTGGAACATCGTCAACGATGAACTGCCCTTTGACAGGCAGCTTGAGCAGCATGTTCCCGGCCTGAAGGTGACGGCCAACAACACCGCCGTGACCGTGGCGGCGCAGGGCGCGTATGTCTACTGGGACGAAACGGACAGCGACGCCCTGAACTTCCGGGGCTACGTCTTCGAGAACGACCGCCCCGCCGACAACCAGCGCGATCCCGCCTACTGGCTGCGCAGGGAAGCCCCCCTGCGGGATACCGTCTATTCCTATCCTTCCGCGCCGGAGCTGACGCCCGCCGACGCGGCGACGGGCCGCGACTACGGCACGGGCATGGAGCTTGAGATTCCGGAGCATACCCGGCAGATCAGCATTACCGAACTCGCGGGCAACCAGGGCAACGGCGATTTCTATTTCCTGCCGGAAACGGTCTGGCAGGCGTACAGGAACCAGTCCCCCGCCCCGGCGGCGGACACGGCGCTTGCCAGCTACCGCGTCGAACCCGACGGCACGGCGGCCACCGCCCCGGCGGATGCGGCATACACGCTGGTCTTCATTCCCTCCCACGAGCCGTACAACGACGCCCACGGCGAAACGAACGCCTCGCATAAGGATAACGACTTCCGCTTCAGCTACGAGCTGATGGCCGATCAGTACGGCCCGGACGGCACGCTGCGCGGCCAGAAGAAGTTCCTTGGCGATGATCTGGTCATCCGGGTGGACGCCGTGGCCAATCAGGCGGAAATCGTCAGTGCGGCCACGGCGGGCACGGAACCGTTCTCGCTCTGGAACGTTCCGGATTCCACGTCCTCCTTTGAGCTGACCGTGGACTTCCACGATCTGGACGCCACGGAGGATCACTACATACTGGTGGAAATGCCGCCCAACTTCGCCTTCCGCTGTGGCGATTACCTCTACCAGCCCGGCGCGGCGGGGTCGGTCTCGCCGCAGGATCAGAGCGCCTTCTATACGCACGTCATGACCAGCGCCAGCGGGGAACAGACCTTCATCCGCTATTACAAGATTCCCGTGAACATGGCGGATATCGACCCCGTGACGGGCCGCTGCACCGTGCAGGTGGAATTTCTGCGGCAGCCCGGTATGCCCGCCGTGGCGGACTACCCCTCGTCGCAGAACTTGACCTACGGCGCGCTGACCGAGGACAAAACGGCCAGCCGCTGGGATTCCTGGGATCCCACGGCGGAGAATTTCGTCAACCGCAAGGGCGCGGACGGCGAATACACCTATGACAACAATACGTCCGTCATCCTCCGCAACGGCATCGGCAACGGCGCGGACGACGATCACTACAACCCCGGTTGGCTGCCCGGCGGCAGCATCTCCGGCGGCGGTTCCGGCGGATCCGGAGGCGGCTCCGGTTCCGATGGCTCCGGCGGTGGGGGAGGCGGAGGCGGTGGCTCCGGTTCCGGATCTGGTGGCGGTGGTGGCGGAGGCGGCCACAGCACCATCACGTGGGGCGGCGGCCCCGGCGGCGGCTGGAGCGGCGGCGTCTGGCCCGGTCATGGCGGCGGTGGTGGCGGCTGGGGTTCCGGCGGCCGTCTGGATGATTTCTGGAATCCCTCCGGCCCCGGAGGCGGCGGCAGCTGGTGGAAGGATAAAACCAGCGGCGGCGGTTCTGGCGGGGGCGGCTCCACCTCCATTGACGACTGGGTGCCCGGCGGCGGTGGCGGTTGGTCAGGATTGCCCGACGATCCGGACTCTCCCTACGGCCCAAGCGGCCCGTCCGAGGACGAGAACCGCTGGATCGCTTCGCGCGGGGAAGGCTTGGCGCTGGAATGGGCCTTTGAGAACAGCACGCCCCTGGGCTACACCGAGGCGGGTCAGTACAATGCCGTCATGCCCACGCGCATCTACCTGACCGGCGAACGCCCCGGTGCCGCGACGCTGAAGATCTTCATCCCCAACGGCGATGCGGAGCAGCTTATTGATTATCAGGGGAATCCCTTGCCGTGGATTTTAAGGGATGTGCCTGAGTATACCCGCGCTACGCTGGCACTCAAGGGAAATCCGCCGGTACCCCCGCTTTCCTATACGGATGTCGGAACGGGTTGGGAATACACCATTCCCGTACAGAACGGGCATTTGCAGGCGGATCAGCAGCTCTTCATGATGCTGGCCCCGGACAGCATGGGCGAGGATTTCCAGATCGGCGTGAGCTGGTACGATGCCAACGGTACGCAGCTCTCCACCGGCAAGGTGGATGTCCTGGTGGACGCCGTGGCCCAGTGGGCCAACTTCTCCTTTGAGAAAGGCCATGAGGACGGCGTGTACGGCGTCACGGGCGACGAACCCTCCACCCTTGTGCGGACGGAACTTGACGTGGCCTTCCTGGATCAGGACGGCTCGGAGAGCAACTTCCTGCTGGTGGAGAAAATCCCCGGCGTCCTGCCCCTGCACGCCAACGGCAACGGCGGTTATGACGCGCCGGAGGAAGTCTATCTGGAAGGCAGGACGTACTATCTGATCACGCCTTCCCAGACGGAACTGGAGACGAACAAGGTCGCGCTGGAGGTGAGCGTCAACGAGGATCTGCTCTCGCCCATGTATGTCGAGAAGGATATCGAGCATCAGGGGCAGACCTTCACCGGCGTGCGCCTGCGCGTGGGCACCCTGACGATGGAGGGGCAGACCGGCGTACCGGCAATGGGCGGCGAACCCGCCAACTGGGAATACACGCTGGACAACAATACCGCCCTCAACCTGCGTGAGGACGCCCTGACCATCGTGGTTTCCCGCGCCAACGGCGAGGGCGGCAACAGCGCCATCATGACGAAGGAGACCGCCACGCCGGACGACAACCTGCTCTGGCTTGATCCGGAGGATCCCGCCCGCGCCCTGAACCTGACGATGGACGGCAACGACGCGCTGGCCTCCCTGATCTTCACGGAGGCGTCGGGCAACGGCGAGTTTTTCTACCGCGACGGCGCGGGCGTGCTCCATCCCCTGCCCCTGCATGTGGACATGGCGCAGGCCTACCGGGAAGGGCGCATCGGCCACCGGCAGAACCGCTATGACGATACGGACGCCCGCCTGACCTGGAGCGCCACTGTCAAGGACGGCCTGACCGACGATACGGACGTGGTGGCCGGAACCCTCACCGTGGCCGTGGACGCCGTGGCCAGCGCAGAGGAAATCCATCTGGGCTATCCCGCGCTGGACAGGGACGCCGGAACGCTCACCCAGACCCTGACCTTTGACGATCACGAGGGCAACGAACAGCACTTTGCCGTCATCGCCCCGGATCTCTACCGGGTGGTGGACAGACAGGCGCAGGTGCGGGACGGCAGCGGCCAGTGGCACGCCGTGGACGTGGAAACCATTTTTGACCCCAGCGGCAACCCCTACTATGCCGTGCGTCTCGATGGCCTGCTGGACAGCACCGGTGCCGCGACCGTGCGCTTTGGCCTGCATGAGCTGAACGTGCCGGGCATCGCGCGCTTCCCCGTCATTTCCGGCGGCGTTTCCGTGGAACCCAATACGGGTTACAGCGCGACGGATCGCGAAATGGATCTGAAGGACAACTGGGCCATCAACACCAAGGCCGAGTTCGTCAGTCAGGGCGTGGTGGATACGGACAGTCTGGCCTTTGTCATTGACGATCCCGTCACCGAGGACGATCCGGCGGGCGCGGCCATCGCCCTGAGCGGCGATCTGGCGGAGAACGACGCCCTTATGTCGGCAACGCTCACCCTTGCGCCACAGGCGGGGGCGGCCCCCTTCGCGGGCGCGGCCGGGGAGCAGATCGCCACCGTGATCTATGACGGCCAGTGCTTTGCCGTCACGCTGGACGCCGCCGGTGCGGCCTCGGCGGACGTGAGCTTTGGTGCGGGCTTTGATCCGGCGGCGGATTTCCGCCTCATCTGGGGCGTCGCCCATATGGAACAGGGCCAGCCCGTGGTGACGGCCTGGAACCACGCAGTGGACGGCCCCCTTGACCTGCGCGCGGCATGCCTCGTGCGCAACCAGCTCTCCGGCCAGACGGCCTCCGTTACCGGCGCCGACGCCGATGGCGTCACGCTTGTGGCGCGGGCCGACGCGGCGGACGGCGTTTCCGGCGTCATGAGCGCCGTCAACGGCCAGCCCGCCCAGCCGGGCGCTTCCGTGGGCGCGGCGGCGGATACGGTGACGGTGACCCTCAGCGCGGCCTTTGCCGACGTGGACGGATCGGAAAGCCATGCCCTGCTGCTGGAAGTGCCCACGGGCTGGCAGGTGACAACGCCAGCGGACGGCACCTTTGAGACGCGGGAGGGCGTGCGCTACTACCGCGTGACCGTGGAAAGCACGCGGACTGATCCTTCTGTGGACGTGACCCTTGTCGCGCCGGATACCCTCAACCAGTCCGTGACCCTCAGAACAGGGGCCGTGGCCGTGGAGGCCAACGGCGACGAGGCCTTCACGCAGGGGGCCGCCGTGGCCCTGCCCGTGAGCGACGTCAGCGCCAGCGGCGTGAGCGCCCCCCTTGCTCCCGTGCTGGAAGATGGGCTGCTTTCGCTGGAGGCGCTGGGCCGCGCCGCGCTTGTGGGCAACGACGGCAACGACGTTCTTCAGAGTGTCACCTTTACCGATCTGGCGGGCGGTTCGCTCGTCATGGCCGACGGTTCGCCCGCCGGAACCATGACCCTCACGGCGGCGCAACTGGCCTCCGGCGGCTATTTCTACCGTCCCGCGGCCAACTACGCGGGCGAGACGGACGCGCAAGGCAGGCCCCTGCCCGTGACGCTGACCTATGACGCCCTTCTGGGCGAGAGCGACACCGGCGCGACGGCCCTTCTCACCGGACAGACGCTGGCCGTGACCGTCACGCCCGTGGCCGACGCGCCGGAACAGGTGGGCGGCAGTGCCGCCGCCGGACTCGGCGCGGTACAGACCGGCCACAAGGCGCTGGTCGCCGTCACGCTGGACGCCACCTTCCCCGATGCCGATGGTTCGGAAGAGCATTTCTTTGTTCTGGCCGCGCCAAAGGGCGTGGCCGTTGCCAGCGGCGATGGCTACGGCGTCAACCTGCTGACCGCCGCCGAGGCGGCGGCCCTGAACCTGCCCGATGCCTTCCCGGCGGATGCGCCGCTCTATAAGGTGACGCTGACCGCCGCTGATCGGGCCAGTGTGGCCCTCAGCGTGAATCTGGAGGTGACGACCACCCTCTACAACGGCGGCGACCTGCACGTGCTGGGCGCGTCTTCCGAACTGCGGCAGGACGGCAGCCGGGACTATGCCCGCTCCGACGCGCACAATTTGCCCCTGCCGCCCGCCATCGGGCACGACATCGGCAACAACGCGCCCGCGCCCGTGGAAAGCGCCGCGACGCTGGACAGCCTCCGGGCCGCCTCCGTCACCGGGACGCTTGACATGGACGTGGATCCCGACGGCGATGCCGTCGTGCCCGGCGGTCTGGCCTTTGGCGCGACAACGGGGGTGCGCACGACCGTGGACGGCCGGGATTGCTACTCAGTACAGGGCGATTACGGCACGCTCCACCTCTTTGACGGCGGCGAATGGCGCTACGATCGTGATCCGGCCCATCAGGGCGCGGCGGGACAGGAGGTCTTCACCTACACCCTGAAGGACGCCTACGGCGGCGAGGGGCAGGGAGCCATCACCGTCACCCTGACCAACGCCAATACCGCGCCCGTGGCCGAAGCCTTCACGGCGCGGCTGGACAGCGCGCGCCAGAGCGCCACAACGGACATGCTCGTCTTTCAGGATGCCGAGGGCGACGCCGTCAGCGTGGCGGGCGTCAACGGCAGTACCGCGCGGGTCAATCTGGGCACGGCGGACGCGCCGCGCTGGGGCTTCCGCGTGGCGGGCGATTACGGAACCCTTGATGTGTGGGAAGCCGATGGGCAATGGCGCTACAGCTATACGCTGGATGCGGCCCACCGGGGCGAAACCGAGGACGAACGCTTTACCCTCACCCTGCGCGACGCCTACGGCATGGAGGCGCAGGCCTCCCTTGCCATCGATCTCTTCAATGCCAATGTCAGCCCCGTGGCCGGAAATGCCGCCGCTGGGCTGGATACCCTGCGGGATCCCGGCAGGGAGACGGGCGGCAACCTTGCCGTCAGCGATGCGGACGGTGATACCGTCTCCCTCAAGGCCGCGTCCGGCTACGGGGGCGCGGCGGGCGTCTGGGCGACCGATGGGAACGGCCAGCCCGCCCTGGTGGCCACCGGCCAGCACGGCACGCTCTACCTGTATGATGACGGCGCGGGTTCCCTGCGGTACCGCTATGTGCTGACGGACACGGCGGCGGGCGGCGTCGACGCCACGGAAACCTTCACCTACACCGTGGACGACGGTTACCTTGGCACGGCCTCCGCCAGCATCGTCATCACGCTGGACAAGACCAACAACGCCCCTGAGATCACCGGCAACCTGACCCCCGCGCTGGATACCCTGCGCGATGCGGACGGCGTGACCGAAGGCGCGCTCACCTTCAGCGATCCGGATTACAGCGCCGCCGCTGGGCGTCATGATCGGGTCACGCTCTCCGGTGTGGCTTACGGCGCGGTCGCGGGCGTGGCGGATGGACAGGGCGGCTTCACGGTCGACGGAACCTGGGGCGTCTTCCATATGGCCGCCTCCGGGGACTATACCTACACCCTGCGGCCCGAACACGCGGGCGTCACAGGTTCGGAAGCCTTTGTCGTGACCGTGACGGACGAATTTGGCGCAAGCAGTACGAAAACCGTGAACGTCGATCTCCTCGTCCGCAACGTCAATCCCACGGCCTCTTCCGGCCATGTGGATCTGAACACATGGCGCGGGGGCGGACAGGCCTCCGGCGCGGTTCAGCTGGCCGATGCCGACGGTGATACCGTCACGGTGAGCGCCGTCACCGGCCTTGCCGAAGGCGTCTGGGGCACGGCCCCCGACGGCACGCCCGCCTTTGTGGCCAAGGGTACCTGGGGCCAGCTCTACCTGCGCCAGAACGGCTCCTTTGACTATGTGCTGCATGCCAGTGCGCAGGGGGCCAGCGGCACGGAACACTTCGCCTTCACCGTACAGGACGGCTTCGGGGGCACGGCCTCCGGCTCCATTGACATCAATCTGGATGACGCCAATGCCGCCCCTGTCATCAGTGGCGACATCAGCGCGGCCATTGGCGGCGATATCGAACAGTACCGGGACGGCATTGTCCGGGAAAGCGGCCAGATGACGTGGAGCGATGCGGACGGTGACGACATCGCCTTCATCATCGTGGGCGGGGAGACCCTGCCCGCCTCCGGCACGGTGACGGTGGAGGGGCGCTACGGATCGCTTGCCCTGACCACGGACGGCGGCAACACCGCCTCCTGGGTCTATACCCTGCATCCCGGCCTTGATGCCGATGGCATTGTGGATACGGACAACTTCAGCGTTGTTGTCCGCGATATCTACGGCGGCGAGAGTGTACAGCCACTGAGCATCAATCTTGCGCCGCTCTCGCATGTGCCGGAATGCGACGACATCAACCTGAACTGGGCCGTCACACCTTCAGGTGCACCCGTGTCGTACATGGAAGGCGTGCTCTCCTTCCGTGATACGGACATGAACTACGATCCGGAAGAAACCCTGATCCTGAGCGTCAACGGTACGGCAGTCACCGAGGAAGCCATCCTGACAGGGCGTTATGGTCAGTTGACCATCAGCCCGGACGGTTCTTTCACGTACACCACGACGCACATAGGCGAAGCCCTGCTGGAGGACTTCACCTACACGGCCACGGACAAAGCGGGCAACGTTGCCGAAGCGCATCTGTACATCCGTCTGGGTGACGGCGCGCCCGCCTTCCCCAACACCGGTGGCACCGGCGAGGGCATCTTCTCCGCTGTGGACGGGACATTGGCGACCTTCATGGATGCCGCCGCCGTCCCCGGCACGGAGGCAACACCCACCCTGCCCGAACCGGTGGAAGTGGCGCTTGCCAACGTCCCCTTGCCCTACGACGTGGACGCCACGCAGCACATCTAAGCCCCCGAACAAAAACCACCTTGGCCCGCGCGTGAAACGCGCGGGCCAAGGTGGACGATGCGTTGCCGTCAGGCCCCAGTGGCCGTTTCACTGTTCTCCTTCTACCTCCTGCGGAGATGTTATATATGTCCTCCTCCATCCACCACAATCTCATGGCCGCCAACACCAGCCGTAATCTTACCTCGCACTATTCCCGGCTTTCGGATTCCGTGCGCCGTCTCTCCACGGGCCTGCGCGTGGAACGTGCGGCGGATGACGCCGCCGGGCTGGCCATACGGGAACTCATGCGGGCGGACATGGCTTCTCTCTATCAGGGGGCGCGGAATATTAATGATGCCATTTCGTTAATACAAACAGCCGACGGTGCGCTGGGCGTCATTGACGAAAAGCTCATCCGCATGAAGGAACTGGCCGAACAGGCAGCCACAGGTACCTACGACTCCACCCAGCGCCTGATGATCGACAGCGAATTCCAGCAAATGGCCTCGGAAATTGAACGCATCGCCCGTGCCACGGATTTCAACGGCATCCATCTGCTGGACGGATCGTTGAGTGGCGCGCACGACGGCAGCGGCCTCACCTCCACAGGTGCGCTCAAGGTGCATTTTGGTACGGCCAACGACAGCGCCGAAGACTATTACTACGTGGAAATCGGCGACGCCACCCTGAAGGGTCTTGGTCTGCTGGATGTGGTGGAAGGTGCCAACGGCGGTAACCAGAACGCTGGAGCTGGCGGCGGACAGGGAGGAGCTGGGGCCGGTGGAACAACATATGGGGGGGTACCTATATTAAGTGATAAGTTACAACAGGGAGTGAGGGGGCAATTTACATCGGGCATTATTCCATTTGTAATTCCGAAAGGAACAAAAAATTTACTTTTATCACTAGGCGTTCATGGACAAAATGATGATATTAATATTTTTACGAGAGATGGCAAACATATAGCAGGTACCTTCCTGCAAAACTGGCTACCAAATACACAAGTATCGCCAAATGACATTCTTAAAGAAAGTAATGGCTTTCTTCTTGGCGCAACCTATGCTAGCAATATGTTGAACGGTAATGGCCTCGAAGTCCCATACAGCAGAGCTTCCCCTCAGCTTTTTTTTATAGTGGAATGAATATAAGTTATACAGGTAGTGGAAGCCATCTTTCTCCTTGGAATGTAGTGGAAGAATTAACTATAGATAATGTTACTGAAGACTTAATTTTAATTATTAATGGAGAAGGCTTGTTTAGTCTTCAAGCTAACTGGACAGACATGCCCACTCCGGGAGCGCAACCCGGCGGTAACCCCGGCATACCCCCCGCGCCCGGTGGCGACCCGGACATGGACGATGAAGATAAAGAAGTCATGTCCATCAAAACGCAGGAGCTGGCGCAGAAAGGCATTGTGCGTATCAACGACGCCATTGTGCGCAAGGATCAAATCCGCTCCCACTTGGGAGCCGTGCAAAACCGGCTGGAAAACACCGTGACCAACATCAATATACAGGCCGAAAACCTCCAAAGCGCCGAATCCCGCATTTCCGATGCCGACATCGCCACGGAAATGACCAACTTCGCCCGCACCCAGATCCTCTCCCAAACCGCCGTCTCCATGCTCGCCCAGGCCAACTCCTTCCCCCACATGCTCATGGAGCTTATCGAGGGGTAGGGGGAAGCAAAGTCATGGGCAAGGAATAAGATATGAAAAAACAGACTCATTTTATTTCTCAAAGTGTCACTTATAAAAACAATTATTATATTGATAAACCAAATGAAGACTATATTATTGCGGACGATAGCAAGGGAATATATATTTTGCTTGATGGTGTATCTGTCGATAGAAAAAATGACAAATATCCCTGCCCAAGCCCAGCTTTAAAAGCTTCAACAATTTTTGCCACTACTGTCTATAAATATCTCATCAAAGAAAAAGAAGACAATGACTATATTTCCTCAATAAAATTGAGTATTAAAGAGGGAAACAAAATGTTGTACTATTTCAATAAAAAAAATAAATATCCAGTCCCTGCAGGTACAGTTGGAATAATTTCTATAATAAAAGAATATTATTTGTATTACGCTTATATTGGAGATTGTTTTGGAAGGATTATTTCAGAAAATAATATATATACTTTCACAAAAGAACAAACATATTTGGTACGTATCCATAAAAATGAATTGACAAAAAACGAAATCCGTTTATCAATTTGTAACAATATACACCATCCATACGGTTATGGGGTATACAATGGTTCAAAAAATGCTCTTGATTTTGTCACAACTGGAGAAATATTCCTTCACAAAAATGACATTATTCTCCTAAATTCTGATGGCTACGAACCGTATTTAACAAATCTCTCTTATACTTTTTCTAAAGATATTTTTACTTGCGCTTCACCTTCTGTAATTGGGGATAGAAAAACAGATGATCGTTCTCTTATCTTAATTAAGGAGAATATCTAAATGCTTTATATAATAGCAAAAATACTAAAATATACAATAGTCCTTTTTATTATAACATTGCTTTTTGGTCTTGTTTATTACTTTAACAACGATCAAGGCGAAAATATATTTTACAATTCTATATACTTTTCCTTTTGTATTTTGCTTAGCATTCCTTCGGGAGAAACAACGATAGAAATATTAAAATTTTGGATTGTTACACAAAAATTCGTAAACAATATAGTGATAGGAATATGTGCTGCTTTTATTTGTCAAGATATTACTTCAAAAAAACCTCCAATAGTTTTACCTCGTAAGCTGCTATTACGTAGGCGTACAAGTCCAGGAACAAATGGGCAGATAGCACTTGCTTTTGTTGTTGGAAATGAATACGGTTATGCTAGAAAATTGTATGATGTAACAGCAAAGTTGACATACACATTTAATGATGGATGCAATAATGCGAACACGCAATTATTTTACTCTGTGCAAACAATAAAAAATTATAATACATTTTATTTTGATATTAACCATTTTCCACCTCATTTTATAGATTCCTTTTTTGACACAACAAAGCAAGGGCAAATTGATATTTTTTTACATGGAAAAGTAGGACCTTATTTACACAATTTTATACAAGAAACGAAGTATTCAACAGCAGATATTATTATTGCAAAAAGAGCAGATCCTCATATAACATACACATTAAATATGAAAAAAACACATATTGTGATTAGGAATATAAAAAAATACATAAATTATATACACAATAAATTTATATTTAAAAATAAACATATAGATCTATCGACATATATAAAATGTTCAAATGAAGAACAAGAAAATATTCTTTTAGAATTAAAAAGTTTGCAATGCAAACAATTTATTCTTAATGATTATATAAAAAATAAGTGATTCTATTACTACCCTACTCCCGCAAGGCCCTGTCCCAGTTCCGCAACAGGGGCTCCATGATGTAGGAGATAACGGTCTGTTTGCGCGTGGTGATGAAAATCGTCACCGGCATTCCCGGCGCAAGGTAGATCCCTTCCGGCATGTCTGTGGATTCGGGGAACATCCGCACATGGCAAAGGTAGTACGGCACCATTCCCATAGACGTCTGCTCCTCCTGCCTGTCCGCCGCGATATGAAGCACCTTTGCCGGAACAAGGGGCGTTACGCTGCGATCAAAGGCATCCAGTTGCGCCTGTGCCTCCTGCCCCACAAAAACGTCCGCAATCTTCTCCACTGGTATGTGGACTTCGGCCACCAGCGGGGAATCGTCGGGTACGATATCCATCAGCCGCTGCCCGGGAGAAATCACGCCGCCGGGGGAGTGCACCTCCAGCCCTACGATGCGTCCCGATACCGGAGCCGCAATCACAAGCCGCCGCTGGGTATCCTGAAGCGGGCGCAGCTGCTCGCGTATCTGCAGGATCTTGCTGTCCAGATCGTTGATTTCCCTGGCGGCCTGCTCGATGACGCCGATGGTCACGCCCTCCTTTTGCAGAAGCAGGCCGCTTTTTTCCTGCCGTGTGGCGGCAATGGCCTGACGCAGCTTTCCGTGGGTTCCCCGGTGCGTGGCAAGCTGGCGCTCAAGCTCCAGCACCTGCGATTTTTCCAGATACCGTTCAGCCACAAGCGCCCGTTTGGCTTGCAGTTCTTCCGTCAAGGCGGCGATGACGGCACGTTCCGCCTTCATCTCTTCCTGAAGGCCAAGAATCTGTTGCGTCACCTGCGTGATCTGGGAATGCAGCAAGTCCACCTGACTGTTGTAGGAGGCCCGTCTGGCCTCAAACATCTTTTCCTCACTGTCCAGCACGTCCTGACTGCCATGACGGCGTACCAGTTCAAGGAGTTCCTCATCCCAGCGGATGGGTTCAAAGAGCTTTTTTTCCGCCTGATAGCGGTTTTTTGCGGCCAGAAACAGCGTGAGGTTTTTGTCCGCCATGTCCACCGCCGACGAGACCGTGACGCTCTGGAGCGAGATGAGCGGCTGCCCCTCCCGCACACGCTCGCCTTCCCGCACATGGATGACCCCGACGATGCCGCCCTCAAGGTGCTGAACGGTCTTGCGCTCGGTGTCGATGATGACCGTCCCCGGCACGACGACAGCCCCGCTGATCTTGCCAAACACGGCCCAGCTTCCGAGAACGCCAAAGAAAAGGAACAGGACAAGCAGCCCCTGACGGATGATGGAAGCGAAGTCTTCCAGCTCCTCATGATCATCAGGGCGCGTTACGGTCTCAGGCGTTGCCGCTGGCTTTTTCCAGAGAGGGAATTTCACGTTTTTCGTCCTTGTTCATGCTGATGGAGACAAGAGGCTTACGAACGGCGGGCCGCTGCGCCGCGGGGGCGGACTGCCGCCGCAGGGATTCCAGCTTCTGCAGTATGACGGCGCGCGGCCCATAGAGCGGCGCTCCCTTCATCTGAAACGCCAGGATCTCATCAGCCGCCGCCAGAATGGCGGGCTTGTGCGCCACAAGAACAATCGTCTTGCCCTCCTGCCGCAGGTGGAGCAGACTTTGCATGAGCCGGGTTTCCCCTTCCTCATCAAGGTTGGAATTCGGCTCGTCCAGCACAAGAACACAGGGATCGCCGTATAGCGCGCGGGCAAGGCCGATACGTTGGCGTTGCCCGCCGGAAAGCCCCTGGCCATACTCCCCGATGGGCGTATCATAACCGCCGGGCAGACGGAGAATCAGCTCATGCACGCCTGCGAGCTGCGCGGCCCTGAGCACCTGTCCGGCATCGACCTTGCCCATGCGGGCGATATTTTCCGCCACGGTTCCGGAGAAGAGTTCCACATCCTGCGGCAGGTATCCAAGAAAGCTTCCCAGTTGCTCGGAATCCCATGAGGAAAGTTCCGCTCCATCCAGCCGGATGCTTCCCGCCGAAGGCGGCCATATCCCCAGAAGCAGACGGCACAGCGTGGATTTTCCCGATCCGCTCGGCCCGATGATGGCCAGCGTCGTCCCCGGTTTGAGATGCAGGGAGACGCCTTCCAGAAGGGGCGCGTCATTCATGGCAAAGGCAACGCCTTCAACGCTGAGCTCACCGCGCGGGGTAGGCAGGGACATACGCTCTTTTTCGTTGCGTCCCTTCAGCGTCGCTCTGATTCGCCTGTACGCCGATCGGGCTTCCAGCGATTGCTTGTAGGACGCCATCGCCTGATCGATCGGCGCAAGCGCGCGCCCCATGATGATGGATGAGGCAATCATGATACCGGCGGAACTCTGGTTGGTAATCGCCAGATAGGCCCCCAGCGCGTATATGGCCACCTGAAGCCCGATGCGCAGGGATTTGCTGACGGAGTGCAGCAAACCCACGCGCCTGCTGGCGCTGGTTTGCAGGCGCATGACCTTCGCATTGAGCGTGTGCCAGCGTTCGCCAACAGCGGAGATCATGCCCATCGCCCGTATGACGTGCGCATTGCGCGTGGCCCCGGCCAGCAGCAGAGCGGCACGCCGGTTGACATCGTTGGCTTCCTGGAGCCTGGGAGCGGCAATCCGCTGGGTCAGCACGCCAAACAGCAGTACGAGCGCGCCGCCCACAACGGCCACTGTGCCCATTGCGGGATGCAGAACAAAAATCAGCAGGAAATAGATGGGCATCCACGGAAGATCGAAAAAGGCGAAAACAGCATTGCTGCCAAGAAAACTCCGCAACACCTGAACGTCGCGGATTTCCCCCTGCTCAGGCTGTTTCCGCAAGGCCGACGCCATGCGCAATTCCGTATCCAGAATAGGGAACGCCAGTTTCCGCTCAAATTCAACGCCGATACGGATAAGCAGACGTGAGCGTATCCATTCCAGGATGGCCAGCGCCGCCAGAGCGACAACGGCGGCAAGTGTAATGACGGCCAGCGTTGAGGCATTGTAGCTCGTCAGCACCCTGTCATACACCTGCAACATATAAATAGAGAACGTAAGCTGCAATATGTTGATGAACATGCTGAAAAGCATGGCGTACAGGCAGACTTTTTTGCATATGGCTAAAAAATCACTCATGCAGTGCCCCTTCGGAAGAAAAGCCCCATTCTCGCAAAAAACACAGCGTTCCAGTGGGAACACTCAGGGAGAGCCATTATGACGGAGAACGTGGCATGACGGAGGAATCCGTTGCGCATCTCCTCTCAATACCCTTTTCCCCTCCTCTGTGCCAGTTCATTAAATTCTGTAATATTTTTAGCCAGCTACTCTGAAAGGCGGACGGGATTGCCATCGCGAAAGAGGTAATTTCAGGACTTCCCAACTGCCCTGAGAGATCTCCGTCGATCAGAAACCAGGTCTGTTCGCAGCGCAAAAAAATGCTGGCTGCATCAATGTGATGCAGCCAGCAAGATAATTTTTTACGTACTCAGGCGGAACGCGGACATCGCTCTCTTACTGCATGCTGGAAGCTCTCTTTTTGAGATGTTCCATAAATGCCTCCAACGATTCCGCACGGTAAGCAGCGAGTGTCAATTCCCGCAGCGCGTCCATATCGGCGGACAAACCGGTAAGAGAGGGAATGAGGGTTGGAGGAAGGGAACCAAAACGAATTTCCAGGAGATTTTGTAACGCCAGCCCAAAGCCTTCAGCCTTTCCTTCAACTCTTCCTTCAACTCTTCCTTCAGCCCTTCCTTCAACTCTTCCTTCAACTCTTCCTTCAGCCCTTCCTTTGGCCTCTCCTTCGGCCAGCCCTTCCATCCTGCCTTCGGCCAGCCCCATCAGCACGCCTTGTCTGATGTAGTCATCCTTCCACTGGGCGGCACGTTCTTCCAGCATGGCGTCCACCTCCTGCAAATCGTGAAGTTCGGAAAGTTCTTCCGTTATCCCTGCCCGTTTCAGGACAACCCGCCCCAGCCACACGGTAAACGCCCGGCGTAAACGCGCGTATTCCGGCCCATGAAGGCGGGCTATCAGTTCTTTCACCACCTGCCGCACATCTTCCGGTTCCTGTGCCCGTTCCAGACGCACAAGGTGCGCGACCAGACCGCCGCCGTGCAGCAGTTCTTCCGATACCTGACTTTCATCCAGAAGAAAATAGTGCTGCCGGGGCTGATAGCGCTCCAGCGGGCCGCTTACCGGCGCCAGCAGCTCCGCTACGTCCCGCGCGGCTGTCCACGGCGTTCTTCCATTGTAGATAACCATCGGGAACACAGGCGGCAATGCCTCGCCCTCGCGTATGGCCCCGGACTTGATCAGATCCTGCCATAACAGGGCGGTATACGCCAGAATCCGTACCGCCATCCACGGATCGGAGGAACTTTGAAACTCTAGCAATAAATAAATATAGATAAAATTATTTTTCCAGCGCAGCCGCCAGACGATGTCGTCGTGACGCTCCCGCAGATCGTCAGTCACATAGGAGCCGGAACACTGCTC
>CAKTDV010000029.1 GCA_934546745.1 uncultured Desulfovibrio sp.
ATGGTGCCGAGGGACAGAATTGAACTGCCGACACGGGGATTTTCAGTCCCCTGCTCTACCAACTGAGCTACCTCGGCCCTGTGCGCCAATGGTGCGTGAGAATACTGACAACGATTTCGCGTTTCTTGCGCAAACCGCCGCACCCGAATGGTGCCGAGGGACAGAATTGAACTGCCGACACGGGGATTTTCAGTCCCCTGCTCTACCAACTGAGCTACCTCGGCCCTGTGCGCCAATGGTGCGTGAGAATACTGACAACGATTTCGCGTTTCTTGCGCAAACCGCCGCACCCGAATGGTGCCGAGGGACAGAATTGAACTGCCGACACGGGGATTTTCAGTCCCCTGCTCTACCAACTGAGCTACCTCGGCTCCTCGCCCTCACGGGCGTTACGGCAAGAGTTCTTTTATGCGCTTTGCCCCTGATTGGCAAGTTTTTTCTGTAGAAAAGAAGGTTTTTTCTCGATTATCACACTAACCTCTTAAATTATAAGGATAAAATAGACAAGAAAAGCTCCCCGCGGAGAGCTGGGCGGCGGAGGCGCTCCCCGCGGCGTTTGACATCCGGCGTCGATCTGGAAATGCTTCCGGAAAATTCCTGGGGGAACCGGCATGGCTTTTCATCATTTCCTGCCGCCGCTGTTACGCGACGCGCAGGCGTTGCGGCATTTGGGCACATGGCGTCTTCTTGCGCAGGCGCTGACGACGGGCGCCGTGGCGGGCGGCGTCATCGGCGCGTTTCGCCTGTTCTACGACATCCTGCTGGAATATTCCGGCACGCTGCTGCGTTCCGCGGACATGCTGTCCGCCGGGGCGGCGGTGACTCTTGCCGGAGCCTTGCTGGCGCTCGGGCTGCTGGCACATCTCCTGCTACGGCATGAGCCATTGATCAGCGGCAGCGGCATTCCGCAGGTGGAGCTGATGATCCTGGGCAGCCTGCCTCCCATGCGCTGGGGAAGGGTTCTCTGGTGCAAGTTCACGGGCACGCTGGCGGCGCTCTGGGCGGGGCTCTCCGTCGGGCGTGAGGGACCTTCCATACAGATGGGGGCCGCCGTGGGCATGGGCGTCGGACGTCTGTTCCATGAAGGCGGCGAACGCCTGCCGCGCCAGCTTATCGGCGGGGCCGTCGCCGGGCTGACGGCGGCCTTCGGCGCGCCGCTTGCGGGGCTCTGTTTCGCCTTTGAGGAAATGCGCGCGCCGCTGACCCTGCCGCTGGCGATCTTTGTGGCGGTTGCGGCGGGGGCGGCGTGGCTGACGGTTTCCCGGTGTTTCGGCTTCGG
This sequence comes from uncultured Desulfovibrio sp., assembly GCA_934546745.1. Taxonomy (GTDB): domain Bacteria; phylum Desulfobacterota; class Desulfovibrionia; order Desulfovibrionales; family Desulfovibrionaceae; genus Desulfovibrio. The sequence goes on from CAKTDV010000029.1 coordinate 1,280, forward strand.
GCTGGTGTTTCCCTTTGCGGCCGTGCCGTGGCTGGACATGGCGCGGATATGGATCGTCGTGCCTGTGGGTCTGTTCTCGGCCCTGCTGGGAGCGCTCTACAACAGAAGCCTGCTGGGGCTGACCCTGTGGGAGGACTCCCTGCGCGGCCTTCCCCCGGTGGCACGTTCCCTGTTTCCCTTTTTTCTGTCCGGCGTGCTGCTCTACGTCTTTCCCGCCATAGTGGGGGGCACGGGGCTTGGCGTCATGGATTTTCAGGATGGCCTGCGGCCGCTGTGGCTGCTTCTGTTCCTGCTTCTGGCAAAGATCGCCTTTTCCTGCGTCAGTTTCGCATCGGGCGTTTCCGGAGGACTGCTTATGCCCATGCTGGCGGCGGGCGGCATGGCCGGAGCCTGTTGCGCCGCCCCCCTGCTTGCCTGCGGACTCCTGGATCCCGGCCAGATGCCTACGCTGCTGGTGCTGGGCATGGCTGGCCTGTTCGCGGCGACGGTGCGCGCGCCCCTGACGGGATCGGCGCTGGTGGTGGAAATGGCCGGATGCCACGCCGTTGCGCCGCTGGTGGTTCTGACGGCCTATATCGCGGCCTTCGCGGCGTCGCGCCTGGGCGTGGAACCGGTGTACAGCGGTTTGCGGCGGCGCGTGCTGCAACGCTCCCGGACGGCTTCGCCGCCAGACGACATGCCCTGCTAGTGCCGCAGGGCATGGATGTTCTCATGCAGGGCGCGCCACATTTCCCGGGGAAGGGAGGTTTCCCAGTGCCCGCTGGTCACGGCCCACAGATACAGGGCGGCGACGGCAAACAGGGTCAGCGCCGCGACGCTCCACCACGGAAGACATGTGCCGCGCGCCGCGGCATACCCCGCGCGCAGAGACAGGCAATCCCTGTGCGGACAAGCGTTGACGCACTCCATGCACCCTGTGCATTCCGGCCCGGACACACGCCGCCTGTTCTGGACGGCAATACCGGCGGGACAGGCGCCCGAGCATTTGCCGCATTGCGTGCAGCTCTCATGGTTCCGGGTTACGGCCAGCGGGGAACAGATCGACAGCAGCCCCAGCAGCGCCCCGTAAGGACAGAAACAGCGGCACCAGAAAGAGGGAATAAACAAACTTCCACCCAACAGAAAAAGCAGAATCCCAGCGGTGAGCCTGTCCGGCGGCAGGAAAAAAAGCAGCATTTTGGTGTCCGCCACCATATTGTAGCGCGAACGCAGAAAAACTTCGATGTCATTGATGCCCATGTTCAGCAGCAGAATATCGACAAAAAACAGCAGTAAAAAATATTTGGGCAACGTCAGCAAAAAGGCGAGCCACGGCGGTCGGGAAACGGTCAGTCCCAGCCGCCTTCCCAGCCGGAACAGCAGAAATGACAGCGTGCCCACAGGACAGAGATAGCCGCAAAAACCCTTCCGGGCCACCAGGGCCGTAACAAAGGCCATAAGCATGATGGTCAGCCCGGCGGGATGGATGGCATCATACACGCCCGTGAACAGCAGTCTCTTGAAGGCCAGCAGCGCGCTGACAGGCAAAAACGCCTCCACTGAGGGGGGACGGGATACAAAAGTGTCACTTGCGCCCAGAGCCCACAGCGCAAACAGGAGGAATTGCACGCCCACAGCCGCCATGAACAGCAGAAAGCCCCACTGGATCAGACGGTGTACGGCCGCGGGCCCGCCGGAAGAAAACATGGGCATATGCGCCTCCCCTTACCGCTGTAACCGCCGGATGTCATACGTTTTTTCAAAAAAGGATCCGTGCGCGCTGGCCGGAGAATCAACCACGGGAGGGATAGCTGACGCTTCCGCCCAGACGGTACGCCGCCACGGCGGTACACACCATCACCACAGCCCCAGCGCCACAGGGCACAAGCGCATACCAGTAGCCCAGCTGATGGATACCGTCGCCACCGATAACGGCCATCAGGGCCGTAGCCCCTCCGGGCGGATGGAGCGTTCCGGTGAGACGCATGACAACAATGGCTGTAGACACGGCAAGACTGGGGGCAAGCAGCCCGTATGCGCCCAGCATCTGAAACGCCATGACCCCGATCAGCGCGGACACCACATGTCCGCCGATGACATTCCGGGGCTGCGCCAGCGGACTTTGAGGCGCGCCATACAGCAGAACCGCCGTTGCGCCGAACGATCCGATCAGCAGCGGCAGATTCCATCCCTGCCGGAGGACATTCTCCAGCGCCGTCAGAAAAAACATGGCGCCGCTGCCGGTTATCCATATCCAGAGACAATCTTTCAGGCGGGAACGGAGCGGTTCCCCTTTTCCGCCTGATGCCCATAGTGAAGAAAAAGGGAAAACAGAACGCGACATGACGCCTCCTTGCTGAAGACGGTATCCTATGCCGTTACCCGGAAGATGCTGTGACAGGAAGCACGTATGCGGCATCCCCTCCAGAGAAATCCCTGTGCAACGGGTGTCCTGCGCTGTGGGCCCGGCGGATTCCCGACGTGCGGCCAGCTCTTTCCGACGCCAATAACCTTTTGTTATCGCACACTTTTTAAAAAACTTCTTGCAAATTTTTTATAATTGTCTAACAATAGGGATTATCTGAAAAAATCCGCCAAGGTGACCTGTATGACCCGTAAAGATCGCACCGAAGGGATCTACAGCCGCAGAGAAGTACTCGATGAAAGCGAGCGCCGTCAGTACTGCCTCATTCAGCTGAAAGATCTTCTGTCCTATGCCTACCGCTATTCCGAAGACGTAAAAAAGCGCTTTGATCGCGCCCAGTTCAACGTCGAAAAATTCAAGGCGCTGTCGGACATCAAGCATATTCCCATTCTCAAGAAAAAAGAGCTGATTTTCCTCCAGTCCATGGGGCCGCGTCTGGGCGGCCTGCTGACCAAGGACATCGGCGACCTGAAGCGCGTCTTCCTGTCGCCTGGCCCCATCTTTGATCCCGAGGATCACGGGGAGGACTACTGGGGCTATACGGAGGCCTTCTATTCCGTGGGCTTCCGTCCGGGCGACGTGGTGCAGAACACCTTCAACTATCAGCTGACCCCCGCGGGCCTCATGTTCGAGGAACCCCTGCGCAATCTGAACTGCGCCGTCATTCCCGCCGGTCCCAGCGACGCCGCCACACAGCTCGACATCATCCAGAAACTGCGCGTTTCCGGCTATGTGGGCACCCCCAGCTTCCTCATGCACCTCGCCCAGAAGGCCGAGGAAAAGGGCCTCAACCTGCGCAAGGATCTGTTTCTTGAGGTGGCCTTTGTCACCGGGGAGCGCCTTTCCGAAAAAATGCGCTCGCAGATGGAAAAGAAATACGATCTGCTCATGCGGCAGGGCTACGGCACGGCGGATGTGGGCTGCATCGGCTACGAATGCTTCCACAAGAACGGCCTGCATATCGCCAACCGCTGCTATGTGGAAATCTGCCACCCGGATACCGGCATTCCGCTCAAGGACGGGGAGGTCGGCGAAATTGTGGTGACGGCCTTTAACAAGACCTATCCGCTGATCCGCCTGGCCACGGGCGATCTGTCCTATATCGATCGCAGCCCCTGCGCCTGTGGACGCACGAGCCCGCGCCTGGGGAACATCGTGGGGCGTGTGGACACCACGGCGCGCATCAAGGGCATGTTCGTCTATCCGCATCAGGTGGAACAGGTCATGAGCCGCTTTGAGGAAATCAAGCGGTGGCAGATTGAGGTCACCAACCCCGGCGGTATCGACGAGATGACCCTGTTCATCGAGGCCAGCGGCTTCAAGCGCGAGGACGAACTGCTGCATCAGTTCCGCGAAAAGATCAAACTCCGCCCGGAACTCAAGCTCCTCACGCCCGGCAGCCTGCCGCCGCAGATTCGACCCATTGAGGATCGCCGTCACTGGGATTAGCAAAGGCCCATTTTGAGGTAGCCATGACAGGAACGCAATCATTTATTGCCTGGATGGAAGAGCGCTATGCGGCGGTCATGGCCGCGGAGCGCCATGCGCTGGACGAACTGGACGCCGGAAACACCGGCGCCTACACTGCCGCCATGAAGGAAAAGGCCTCCCTGCTGGCAACGATGGATCGCGATGCGGCCGCGCTGGCGGAGGAGGTGGAACCTCCTGCCCTGCGCGATGCGGCGGCCCATGCCCTGCACCGCTTTTCCAACAGCGCCCGTAACGCCCTGCGCCTTGATTCCGTGTTCTACATGTCGGCCCTGCTCTATCCTGACGATCACAAGGCCGGGGAACCGGACAACCTGCGCCTGTTCATCGACGGGCTGCGCGCGGGCCGTCTGGAAGCCTAGGGCCGCTGTGGATTGAGACAGGGGAAAAAGGAGTTCACCTATGCGCACGATGTTGCTGGCCACAGCGGCCATAGTGTTTGTTCTGGGCGCGCAGGATGCGCCCGCCATGCCCGGCATGGGCGCTGGTGCGGGCGGTGGTCGCTTTGACGCCGCGGATACCGACAAGGACGGCCGTGTCAGCCGGGAGGAATTCAACAAGGGCTTCCCTACCATGACGGAGGCGGCCTTCAAGGCCATTGATGCCGACAGCGACGGCGCTATCAGCCGCGAGGAATGGGACGCCTTCATGCGCCGGCATTCCATGGGCAAGGCGGGAGGCCCGCGTGAAGGCGCGCCATCCGGCGATACCGCCGCGCACGGAGACCGCCTGCCGCTGGTAACGCCGCCCTCCAAGTAGGTTTGCCGTGTCCCGAAAACCTTCCGCCTTTCCCGCGCCCGCACGCATCCATCCCTCCGGCGGCGGTGAGGCCCGGCCTTCCGATCAGGCGAAACGGAAGCGCGCCTCACTCCCGGAAGGCGCAAGGGAGCGCGGTACGGGCCGCCGTTCCGGGCCGCCGCGCGCCGTTTCCCGCCGTCCGGCGGCCTGGGGCGCGCCGCAGCCGGAGTTCCTGCCCATGACGCCGGAGGAGATGCGGGCTCTGGGGTGGGATACGCTGGACGTGCTGCTGATCAACGGCGATGCCTATGTGGATCATCCCTCCTTTGGCGTCGTGCTTCTGGGGCGCTGGCTGACGGCGCACGGCTTCCGTGTGGGGCTGGTGGCGCAACCGCGCTGGGATACGGCGGAGGACATCGCGCGTATGGGCCGCCCCCGCCTGTTTGCCGGGGTGAGCGCCGGAGCCGTGGATTCCCTGCTGGCGCATTATACGGCCTTTCGCAAGAAGCGCCACGACGATGCCTATACACCCGGCGGACGGGCGGGAGCCCGCCCCAACAGAGCCTGCATCGTGTACACCAATCTGGTGCGGCGCGCCTTCCCCGGTCTGCCCGTGGTTCTGGGCGGCATCGAGGCCAGCACGCGCCGGGTGACGCATTATGATTTCTGGACGGACAGTGTGCGCCGGCCGATACTGCTGGATGCCAAGGCGGATCTCCTGATCTACGGTATGGGCGAACGCGCTGTGCTGGAGCTGGCCCGGCGGCTGGATCGCGGAGAGGACTGGCGCGGCATTCCCGGAACGGCATGGCTGGACAGACCCGATGGGGGACCGGAGGGCGTGGCGGACGGGCAACCTTCATTGCGTCCGCGCTTCCTGCCGCACGGCTGGGAAAAGCGTCCGTGCATGACCTTGCCTTCCCATGCGGAGATCCTCGCGGATCCCAAGGCGCTCCTCACGCTGACCCGCCAGGTGGAGCGCCATGTGCACCGGCGGGATGCCTGGGCCGTGCAGCCGGTGGAGGATCGCCTTCTGGTGATGGCTCCGCCCGCGGCCATTCTGACGACGGAAGAGATGGACGCGCTTTACGCCCTCCCCTTCCGGCGGACGGCCCATCCCTCCTATACGGAACCCATTCCCGCCGAGGAAATGCTGCGTACCAGCATTACCGCGCATCGCGGCTGCGGCGGCGGCTGTTCCTTCTGTTCTCTGGCACTGCATCAGGGGCGACGGCTGAGTTCGCGCTCACAGGCCTCTCTTGTGGCAGAAGCGGCCCGCCTTGCGGCCTCCGCGCGTGGACGGCGCGGACGAGGCGTCGCCATTTCCGACGTGGGAGGGCCCACGGCCAATATGTGGAACGGGCGCTGCGCGCTGGACGGCAATGCCGCGCCTCTGCCGGACGGCACGGAGCGCGGATCCCCCTGCGGACGCGCCTCCTGCTGCTATCCTTCCGTGTGCCGGCATTTCGAGACGCCTCAGGCCCCGTATGTGACCCTGTTGCGCGCCGTCGCGGCCGTGCCCGGCGTCGGGCATGTGCGCGTGGCCAGCGGCGTGAGGGCGGATATGGCGCTGCGGGAGCCGGAAGCGCTGGCCGCCTATGCGGAAGAATTTACCGGAGGGCAGCTCAAGCTTGCGCCGGAGCATTGCGCCCCCGGCGTGCTGGCCGCCATGCGCAAACCGCCCCTGGCCGTTTTTGAGCGTTTTTTGGAACACTTTACACGTCTGAGCCGTTTTGCCGGACGCGAACAGTACGTGGTGCCCTATCTGATGAGCGCGTTTCCCGGATGTACGGACGATGACATGCGGCAACTGGCGCGCTGGCTCGGGGCGCGCCACTGGGCGCCGCAACAGACACAATGCTTTATCCCCACGCCGGGCGCCATGGCGACGGCCATGTTTTACAGCGGCTGCAACGAACGGGGGGAACCTCTCTTTGTGGCTCGCAGCGATGCGGCACGCCTGCGGCAACACCGCATCCTGATGCCGGACTTTGGACGCGTACCGCCCTCAAAAAGAACCGGGCCATCGGGGAGGAAGCATGGAAGATCATGAACGCCGCCTGATTCGCCTGGAAGAGCTGGCCTTTTTTCAGGAAGAACGTCTGGAAGCCCTGAATGCGGCCCTGACGGCGCAACAACGGCAACTGGACGCCCTGGAACAGAAACTGACCGAAACCGTGGAGCTGACGCGCGTCCTGCGCGGCCAGATGGAACTGCTGCAAGGCGGCATGTCCAATGGGGACGGGGAACCGCCCCCCCACTATCTGCCGGAACGCTATTGAGCGCCCGGCGGACATACCGTGTCCATATTGATAGAAGCCCCCTGAAACGCGCACGGCATTTCAGGGGGCTTCTGCCAACCAATCTCTTCGCGAGGCGTCACTTCACAGGGACGCCGCTTTCGGCGGCTTTCTCGTCGGCCTCTTCCTTGCGGACGGCCTCACGGATATTTTTCAGGATGTCCTTGATGGAGGAAACCTGATTGTCCATGTCATGCACATGCTGATTGGCCGATTCCATGGCCTCAAGAATTGAGTTGCTGATATTTAAGATGTTATCAACCGTCTTGCTGATGCTTTCGGTGGCGGCGGACTGCTCGGCCGATGCCGTCGCAATGGACTGGGCCTGTGCGTTGGCATCGGCGGCAAGGCTGTGAATCTGCGTCAGGGATTGTTCGCTTTTGCCGGCGAGTGTGGCCACCTGGCCGATGGCGTCCACGGTGTCTTCCACAGTGCGGGCGCTCTGGCTGCTGCTGGCCTGGATGGCGTGGACGGCCCCCTCCACTTCCGTAGTGGCGGTCATGGTTTTTTCGGCCAGCTTGCGCACCTCGTCGGCGACGACGGCAAAACCGCGTCCCGCCTCGCCCGCGCGGGCGGCCTCAATGGCGGCGTTGAGCGCCAGCAGATTGGTCTGGTCGGCGATGTCCCGGATGATGCCCAGCACGGCGCCGATGTCCCGCGCCTGTCCGTCAAGGGATTCCATCTCCTTTTTGAGGCTGGCGGCGGTTTCGCGCACACCGTGCACATTCTTGACGGTGTCGCTCATGTCCTTGCTGCAGGTGGCGGCCTCATCCTGAACGGCGGACGTCGCATCCGCGGATGTGGCCGCATTGTGCGCCACCTCGGAGACCGTCGCGCTCATCTGCTCCACGGCGGACGCCGTATCGTTGATATGCGACACCGTGTCTTCGGTACGCTGCCTGACTTTCTCAACCTCCTGGATAAAGATGGCGCTGCCCTGGCTGAGTGCCTCCACAGCGGCCTCGATTCTTCCGACCGTTTCCATGCGGCCCTTGCGGGAAGCTTCGACGGCCTGCTGCCTGAGTTTTATTTCGTCCGTAATATCGTGTCCCAGTTCCACATGACCGATACGGTTTCCTGAATCGTCCGTCAGATAGTGCATGTCCATGGACATGATACGCCCGCTGGGGAGTTTGTTGTTGAAGGCGCTCGTTCCCCGGCGCAACTGCTCAATGCCGCATTGCGGCGTGTTGCACAGGTTGCTGTTCTTGCGCGAACAGTGCTGGCCGTGATAGTCCCCCGAAATATTCATGCTCTTGAGCGAGGCCGTATTGCAGAACGTCCACCGCATCTCCATATCCGTTACGGAGATGGCGTAGGGAATGGTGTTCAGAATGCTTTCATACCAGTGGCTCCGTTTCCGGCTGAACTCGACCAGCGCACAGATGGCCTCACCCGCGGATCCAGTACTCCTGCACGGGGCGGAATCGGGATTCTTGCCGGCCATGAAGTCCTCGGCGTAGCGCGCAAGAACCTGATCGTTGCCCCCCTTGGCGACCACAAGAAAGATCAGACAGGCTCCTACAAGACCGATGGCGATGGAGACAGGCAGACCCCAGGAAAAAGAGAACGCCGCCGCATTGCAGAGAACAAGGGCGATGGCGATGGCCAAAGCGAGGAATGCTGTCTTCCGGGAAGCGAACATAGAGGATCCTCCTGACTGCGGTTGTATCGTCACCGCTGGTATTCCGGGACGAGGGGATGGCGTGACAAAGGGGGAACACAGTGGGGGGGACACGTGAAAACGCCGCCGAGGGCGACGGTTCCAAGCCGCGTCGCGGGCGGAACCCAGCCCGTCAGGGCGATCGGGACGGCGCGTTTACCGCGTGCCGGTACTGCCTGTTGCGCACAATGCCCTACCGTTATGTTGATTTGGTAGCATACAAAAGGAAGAAATGCAAAAATTTTGGCAGGGTAGCGCGTGTTTTTCTTCCTGGCGCCGCCGCTGGACAAAAAAAGACATGCGCAACGCGCACGTTTCAACGGGAATCCGGGCCTAGGCGTCGATCCAGATAAAGGCCGCCTGGCGGCCGCAGGCAGGGTTGCGCCGGTAGGAATAGAAGGTGGGGTTGGCAAAGGTACACCAGTCGAGGCCGTGGATATGGCTTGCTGGCAGACCCGCCCGCCGGAGCTGGTCGCGCGTCAGACTCCAGAGATCCATGCGGCGGCTCTGTTCGTCAAACCAGGGGCGGAAGCTCTCCGGCCATTCGCGTTCAAAGTTGACAAATTCGGCGTGCGCCGGGCTGAGGCTGGGGCCGCGCACGGCAAAGACTTCGCGGGGAGAAAGGCCGTACCGCGCGCAGAAGCGCGCGACGCCGGATCCGGGGAAATCCGCACGGTTGCCGCGCCATCCCACGTGGAGCGCGGCAATATGGCGTCCCGAGGCGCTGGCAAGCAGCACGGGCTGGCAGTCGGCCGTCTTGATCATGAGCGCCAGGCGCGGACGGGTGGCGCACGCGCCGTCGGCTTCCCGCGTTGCGGCACACTCCGGATCCGTAGGATCCGGCTCGAAGATCAGGGCGTCGCCGTGCACCTGCCGGAGTTCCGCCCAGCCGTCCACGCCAAGAGCGGCGGCAAGGGCACGCCGCCGGGCGCGCACAGGACCGGGGTCCTCGCCGGTCTCCAGTGACAGGTTGCCGCCCGCATACCCGGACAGGGGTACCTGGGCCGCCGGAGGAGGCGTCAGCCCGCGACACTGGAAGGCGCATCGTACGGAGGGCACGCCCGGAAAGCGGAAGGGAAGAAACGTCAAATCCATAGTGTTTCCTCTTCGGTACAGACACAGGCCACGCGCTGATCCCAGGGGGCGGCGGGGAGGCGCGGCAGAAGCTGGCAGTGAAAGCAAAGGCCCAGGCGCGCCAGCGAGGACGGCGCGGACGCCAGAAAACGATCATAGTAGCCGCCGCCGAAGCCCAGACGATGCCCGGAGCGATCGAAGCCCACGCCGGGAAGCACCATGAGCGACGGCGTAAAGCGGGGATCACCGGCCTGAAGACCGGGCAGGGAGGGACGCGGCTCCAACAGGTTGAACGCGCCGGGCGCGAGATCTCCGGGCCCGGCACAGCGGACAACATCCATGACGCCGTGTTCGCCGGGGCGCACACGGGGCAGAAAGACCTCCTTCCCTGTGTCCCAGGCGCGTTGCAACAGCAGGCTGGCGTCCATTTCCTCGTCAAGGGCCACATAGAGAACAACGGCGCTGGCCCGCTGCCAGACGGGCAGATCAAGAACACGCTTCTGGGCGCGCCGCGCCGCCCGGGCGCGTTCTCCGGGGGCAATGGCGCGCCTCAGGGATCGCAGGTCCCCGCGCAGGGCCTGTCTGGCGGCGGCGTCCGGTACGCCGGGCGGGAACGCCGCTGCCGGAAGGGATGGCGCGCTCTGAAAGCATACCAGACTGGCGGCCATGCCGCAGAGGGGGATTTCCTCGCATGTCCGGAGCCCCGCGCGGCGGGCGGCCCCGAACAGCGCGCCGTCGCGGAAAAAGGCGGCGGCAGCGGCGGCGGATTCGCGCCAGGGTCCCAGCCGCAACAGGGATGAGAGGCCGGGCAGCAGGCGGACGGCCCAGCAGGCGGGCAGGCAGAGGTTGCGTTCCGGCAGGACAAAATCGGCGATCCAGACATCCCGCGCGGCGCGCGCGGCGGCCCGCAGCAGCGCGTCCCCGCTCCCGGATGGCAGGGTGGAAAGAACATAGGACAACCGGACGGCGGGCAGGGAACCCGGCTCCGCGGCGTTCAGTACTTCCAGCGACGGGTTGAGAGGCGTGTTCCGCAGGAAGGCTGGCCACGGCACACGGCGGCGCAGGAGGGAGGCGGCAAAAAAGGGCGTCAGCATGGGACGTTGCCGAAACGCTTGAGGAGATGGGCGCGCACGGCGCCGTAATCGCCGTCTTCCGGCAGGGATTCCACCAGACGGCGGGCGTGTCCTTCCGCAAGGAAGCGGCGGCGACTGGTGTCAAAATGCAGATCACCAAACCATGTGCCCAGCAGTGCGCGAAAGTCGTTGACGCTGCGCAAATCACCGTAGGAGGCGACACGATCGGCCAGCGCATCCTCCCGTACCCGGGGCGAGCACAGACCCGGCGCGTCTGGCAGGCTGAGCACGGCCGTGCGCGTCGCGGCGTCGGGATGATGCAGGCTTTCGTCCATGACGCGCAGGATGTCCAGCTTGTCGGCGTCGCGTACCGCGCAGGCGACCTTCCAGAAAGGTTCCGGCAGACGCGCGGGCAGGACATGACGGTTGTGCAGCCCTACGGCAACCAGCGCCATGCGGCGTACCGCAGGCGTTTCCCCGGCAAGACGCCGTTCCCGCAGGAGGATGCGCACCCCCCAGATCCCATGATTGCGGGACACGGCATCCCGGAAGGTACGGAAACGGCGGTACTGCTCAAAACGGGCCACATCGTGATACAGGGCGGCCAGCAGGGCCGCACGGGCTTCCTCCGGCGCAAAGGCATCCTCCACGACGATGGCCCGGGCGTGGGCCAGAACCCTGGCGGTATGCAGCTCCTTCAGATCCAGAGGGGCGGGGTTTTCCCGTTCCCTGGCGCGTTCCGTGCGCACATAGGCGTGAAACCAGTCCTCATGCGGGCGAATATCAGGCAATATGGCGTTCATCCCCAACATCTACCGCCAGCGGCCGGGCAAGGCAAGAGGCCCCGCGCTTGAGCGCGGGCGGGCTCTGTGGTATCCGTAGGGCAGTGTTTTCCGTACCTCCTCCCTCCCGGAGCGGACCCGCCGTGACGGTGAAGGGAGGCCGGCCGCGTCTTGTGAAACATGGGGAGAGACCTATGGCGGATTTTGTCCATCTGCATTGCCATACGGAGTACAGCCTGCTTGACGGCGCCATCCGCCTCAAGGATTTGTGCGCCCGCGCCAAGGATTTTGGCATGTCCGCCTGCGCCATCACGGATCACGGCAATATGTTCGGGGCCGCCTATTTTGCCAAACAGTGCGCTTCCGTGGGCATCAAGCCCATCTTCGGCTGCGAGGTCTATGTCTGCCATGATCATACGGACAAAACCAGCGAGCTGGCGCGCAGGCGGCACCACCTGATTCTTCTCGCGCAAAACATGACGGGCTACCACAACCTGATCCGCCTCGTCACACTCGGGTATCTGGAAGGCTTCCACTACAAACCCCGTGTGGACAAGGCCCAGTTGCGGGAACATGCCGAAGGGCTGATCTGCCTTTCCGCCTGCATCGCCGGGGAGATTCCACGCGCCATCGGGGCGGGCGACATGGATCTGGCCGAGGCGCTGACAAAGGAATATGCCTCCATCTATCCCGGACGCTTTTATCTGGAGTTGCAGTCCAACGGGCTGGAAGAACAGGTGCGCGCCAATGCCGGCCTGAGGGAACTGGCGGAAAAACTTTCGCTGCCGCTGGTGGCCACCAACGACTGCCACTATCTCAATGCCAACGACGTCGAGGCCCACGAGGTGCTGCTCTGCATCCAGACGCAGACCACCATGGACGACCCCAAACGCATGCGCTTTGGCACCGACCAGCTCTATTACAAATCCGCCGAGGAGATGGAACGCGATTTCAGGGACGTGCCCGAAGCGCTGGCAAACACCGTCCGTATCGCCGAAGCCTGCAACGTCGAACTGGATTTCGGGCATCACTATTTCCCAGTCTACCCTCTGCCCGACGGCGCGACGCCGGAGTCGGAATTCCGCCGCCTTGCCGAAGACGGTCTGGAGAAGCGGCTGGAGAAGCACCCCGATCGGGAACGCCTCGACGCGCAGGCCTATCGCGATCGCCTGCAATACGAGCTGAACGTCATCTGCGAGATGGGCTTTCCGGGATATTTCCTCATCGTGCAGGAATTTATCAACTGGGCCAAGGATCACGGCATTCCCGTAGGGCCGGGGCGCGGTTCCGCGGCGGGGAGCCTTGTGGCCTGGGCGCTGCGCATCACCAACATTGATCCCCTGCCGTACAATCTGCTGTTTGAACGCTTCCTGAATATCGAGCGCGTCAGCCTCCCCGATATTGACGTCGATTTCTGCGAACGGCGGCGCGCGGAAGTGATCCAGCATATGGTGGAGACCTATGGCAAGGACAGCGTGGCCCAGATAACGACCTTCGGCACCATGAAGGCCAAAGGCGTCGTGCGCGATGTGGGCCGGGCGCTGGGCATGACCTTCGCGGAAACGGACCGCATCGCCAAGATGGTACCGGACGACCTGAAAATGACCATCGACAAGGCGATGGAGGCGGAACCGGAGCTGCAAAAACTCTACAGGGAAGACAGCCAGGTCAAAAAGCTGCTGGATACGGCCCGGCGTCTGGAGGGGCTTTCGCGCCACGCGTCCACCCATGCGGCCGGTCTGGTGGTGTCCGACAGGCCCATGGTGGACTATCTGCCCCTGTATCAGGGCAAACGCGGCGAACTTGTGACCCAGTTTGACGGCCCCATGACCGAGCAGACAGGGCTTGTGAAATTTGACTTTCTGGGCCTCAAGACCATGACGCTCATCCAGGACGCGCTGGACAACATCACCCTGCAAGGCCAGGACGCGCCCGATCTGGACAATCTGTCCCTCGCCGATCAGCCCACCTACGACCTGTATTCGCGCGGCGATACCGACGGCGTCTTTCAGGTGGAAAGTTCGGGCATGCGCCAGTATCTGCGCATGCTCAGGCCGTCGTGCTTTGAGGACATCATAGCCATGCTGGCCCTGTACCGCCCCGGGCCGCTCAGCTCAGGCATGGTGGACGAGTTCATCAAGCGCAAACACGGCCAGGTTCCGGTCGTCTATCCGCACAATTCGCTGACGGAATGCCTGCGGGACACCTACGGCGTCATCGTCTATCAGGAACAGGTCATGCAGATTGCCCAGATTATCGCCGACTACACGCTGGGCGGCGCGGATCTGCTGCGGCGCGCCATGGGCAAGAAAAAGGCCGAGGCCATGGCCAGGGAGCGCGTGAAGTTTGTCGAAGGGGCCGCGAAAAACGGCATCAAACAGGAAAAGGCCGATGAAATCTTCGACTTGATGGAAAAATTCGCGGCCTACGGTTTCAACAAGTCGCATTCCGCCGCCTATGCGCTCGTCTCCTATTTTACGGCCTATCTGAAGGTACATCACAAAGTCGAGTTCATGGCCGCGCTCATGACATCGGAAATGGGCAATCAGGAAAAACTGCTCAAATACGTCTCCTGCTGCAAAGATATGGACATCGATGTGGTGCGGCCTTCGGTCAACGACAGTCAGCGCTCCTTTTCCGCCAAGGATGGCAAGGTCGTCTTCGGTCTTGGCGGCATCAAGAACGTGGGCGACGAGGCCATCCGCGAAATCCTTGACGCCCGCGCCAGCGGCGCCTATGCGTCGCTGTATGATCTCTGCCTGCGCGTGAACCTGCGCAAGGTGACAAAACGCGTGCTGGAAAGTCTGATCAAGGGCGGCGCCTGCGACTGCTTCGGCACAAGCCGGGCGGCGCTGCTGGCCGCGCTGGAAATCACGGTGGCCCGTGCCCAGAAGCGCGCCAGAGACAAGGCCTCCAACCAGGTTTCCCTGCTGGCCATGACGCCGCTGGCGGAAACACCACCGGAACCCGGCATCGGTTTCGACTGCCCGGAGGCGGGGATGCCGGAAATGGACGAGGCGGAAAAGCTCAGGGCGGAAAAGGAGTCTCTCGGCTTTTTCCTGACAAGCCACCCGTTACAGCCCTTCAGCCGGGAGATCCGCCGCAACAACATGACGACGCTGGAAGACGCCCGCGATCGCTTCCCCGGCGCGGAAGTCACCTGCGCGGTGCTGGTGACCGGCATCAAGGAAGTGATCACCAAGGCCAAGGGCGAGCGTATGGCGTTTGTGACGGTGGAGGATCTGACGGGGCATGGGGAAGTCACCTTTTTCCCCCGTTTCTATGCCGAAGCGCGGGATCTGCTCAGGAGCGAACAGCCGCTGTGCCTTGTGGGCAAGATCGACACACAGCAGGACGGCGGTGACAGCCCGGACAGCGAGGAAGGCACGCCGCGCGAGGTGAAGATGCTTGGGCTTGGTGTGCGTCCGCTGGCCGAGGCCTGCCGCGAAAGCTCGCTCCCCATTGGCATTTCCGTGCCCGCCGGGCGTCTGGGGCGGGAACATCTGCTGGCCCTGCGAAATATCATTCAGGCGCACCCCGGCCCGGTGGAAACCTATCTGGATCTGTTGCTTGAGACGTGCGAATGCCGTATCCGTCTGGGAGGGAACTTTACCGTGACGCCCGGCCCGGATCTGGATCGCGCCCTTGCCGCGTGGGCGTCCTGATCCGCCGTCTCCGCCGGGCGCGGGAAAATCATTTGACAGAAGACCGATGCCGGTGGAATCCTGAGACCCGGCCTTCCCTTTTTCGCCGCTGGGGGCTTTTCCGGCCCACCGCAACATAAAGGACCCTCCCATGAGCGCGTTTGAATCCTTCATGTCCTGGCTGGTGCGCCTTATCAGCCCGACGCAGACAGGCGATCTGGAACAGGGCGGTACTGATGACGACATCGTATGGGATCAGAATGCCCGCACGGTTCTGGCCATTCTGATCGTCATCGTTTCCGCCTTCATCATCTACTGGATTATGAGCTGATGGCACGAAAACTCTGGCGCCTTACCGTGCGCGACGAATTTTCCGCGGGACATGCCCTGCGGCATTATGAGGGCAAATGCGAACGCCTGCACGGCCATAATTTTGCCGTGGCATTGACGGTGGAAGGCGAACGCCTGGAGCCCGATACGGAAATCCTGCTGGATTTCAAACTGCTCAAACAGCTCCTCAAGACCGCGCTGGAGGAACTGGATCACCGTATTCTCAATGACGTCGTGCCGTTTGACAGACAGAATCCCTCCTCGGAAAATCTGTCCCGCCATATCTGGCGCCAGACGGCGCGGCTTCTGGAGGCCCACCCGAATCCGCAGATGCGCGCCGTGCGCCTGTACAGCGTCAGCGTTTCAGAAAAAGATGCGCAGACGGCAACCTATCTGGAACTTGAGCCTGAACCGCGCACCCCTTTCCAATGAAAAAAATATTTTTCTGTTGACAGAATGGGGAAAAACACGTAGAAACATTCTTGTCGCATGAACGTCCCCATCGTCTAGCCGGCCCAGGACAACGGCCTTTCACGCCGTCGACAGGGGTTCAAATCCCCTTGGGGACGCCAACAAAGCACGCAAGGAAGCGTAGTGAGCCTAACTCGTTAGGTTTCTACGCTTTTTTTCTTTTTCCAAAAGCAAACGCCCCGAAATGCACCTCTGTTGTGCGTTTCGGGGCGTTTTTGCGTCCTTTTTCTATCCCCCAATAATCGGCGTTCACGGCTTGACGGGTCGGCCGGTTTTTCACCGCTCAAAGGAGACTCATGAGCAAAACCTAGGACACAAGAAAAAAGCCTTTTGTGTGGGCACACAAAAGGCCGAATCTGCGGGAGCAACCTACCGCAAATTTGTGGGTTAACTCTAGCCGAAAGGCTTAGCGGCGTCAAGCTCCGCAGTTCTTTTTTACGCTTTTTTCTGTGTCTTTAAGAGTGACTAAGACATGGAAACCATTTCCCCCAGGGGCCGTTTCTCCGGCCCTGTCCTGCCGCGTTTTGTCCTGGGTATGGATATGTCCACGGACGCCAAAGTTCTCTACACGCTGCTCTGCGATTTTGCGGGCGGGAAGGATCATTGCTGGCCTTCCCAGTCCCGCCTTGCCGGGATGCTCTCGTGCAGCGTGTCCAGCGTCAAAAAATACCTGCGGGAACTGACGGCGCATGACCTCATCACCATACGCCGTACCAGCTTCCACTCCTCGACCTACTACATTCTCAGGCCGAAAAACGCCGCTCTTTCCCTGCGCCCCCAGGAGCCAAAAATTGCCTACCCCCAGGCAAATTCTGGCTACGATAAGAACTGTAAGAAAAAAGAGATCAAAGATCCCCCCTTACCCCCCAGGGAGGCTCCGCACCCGTCCGGGACGCCTGGGACGCACAAGCGCCTTCGGCGCGGGGGCGGGTTTTTTGCCGCCAATACGGATTTTGAAACGCTGTGGTCGGCCTATCCGCGCAAGGAAGCCAAGGAAGCCGCACGCGCCCTCTGGCACCAGCTCTGGCGGCGCGGCCGCATTCCGGGGCAAGCCGTCCTGATGGCGGCGTTGGCATCGTTCAGAGCTTCGGACGCCTGGAACCGCGAGGGTGGGCGCTATGTGCCGCAATTGGTGAACTGGCTGCGCGGCCAGCGCTGGCTGGATGAGGCCGAAGGCTCTCCGGCGAAAGAGGAGGAAGCGCGCGTCAGGGAAGAGGCGGCGCGCCAGACCGCGCGTCTGGAAGAAGCGGAGATGCGCCGGAAAGCCGCGCATGAGCGGGAGGCGGAAAAGCTGCGGCCCGCTTTTGAGAAATTTCTTGCCTGTTTCCCGGAGGGAACGGAGAACCACGGCCCCGCGTGGGGATTGTGGAACCTGCTGCACAGCAAGGGGCAGGCTCCGTCGGCGGCGGACGTGTCCGACGCCTCTCTTTCCCCGTTTGCGTTCCTGAACCAGTGGAGGATGACGCATGTACGATGAACGCGACGACAGAAAATTCGCCTTTGTCATGGGTTTTTCCTCCGAGGCCCCGGAAGGCTACGACCTTGATCTGGACCTGGAATCCCCGCTCCCGTGGTGCTGCCCCTGGCTCTATGCCCGTGAAGAGGACTGGTACACACCGGGCCTGCCCTACGAAAAAATGGGGATGGCCTACGCAAGACAGGTCTACGACGAACTTGCGGCGCTGCTGCATGAGGAAAAGGGGTTTGATGAGGGGGAAGGCTAGCCATGCGCTATCTGTCCCTCTGCTCCGGCATCGAGGCGGCCAGCGTGGCCTGGCAACCGCTCGGCTGGGTGGCTCAGGCTTTTTCCGAGATTGATCCCTTTGCCTGTGCGCTGCTTGAGCGGCGCTTTCCCGACATCCCGAACCTTGGGGACATGTCGCACATCAACGGAGATAGCTGTGGAGTGGTTGATCTCATTGTCGGCGGAACACCCTGCCAGGATTTCAGCATCGCCGGAAAACGCGCCGGATTGTCCGGCAATCGCGGCGGACTGTCCCTGCGTTTCGTCCATATTGTCGCCGCATACCGTCCCCGGTGGGTTGTCTGGGAAAACGTGCCCGGCGTGCTTTCCGTTACGCGGGGACGGGACTTCGGGACATTCATCAGGGCGCTGGATGCCTGCGGGTATCACCTCGCATGGAGAGTGCTTGATGCCTGCCGTTTCGGAGTGCCCCAGCGCCGCCGTCGCGTCTACCTTGTCGGACATTCTGGAAACTGGCGCTGTGCCGCGAAAGTACTTTTTGAGTCCGAAAGCCTGCGCGGGCATTCTGCGCCGGGCAACGGCGCGGGGAAGACGCCTGCCGCCGGATCTGCGGGCCGCTCTGGAAAACGTCGCGGCACAGGCGGAATGACGCAAGCCTTTGCGCGTTGCCTTACCAGCAGGGCGGACCGCTATGACGTTGAGAGGGAGACGTTTCTGCCGTCGCCGCAGGGAGTCCGGCGTCTGACACCGTTGGAATGGGAGCGTCTGCAAGGCTTCCCCGACGGCTGGACGGACATCCCGTGGCGCGGCCAGTCCGCCCCTGACCGCCTGCGCTACAGGGCGCTGGGCAATGCCATGTGTGTCCTCGTCATGCGCTGGCTGGGGGAACGGATAGCGATGGTCAACAAGGCAGGCGATGGAGAATGCCATGCGTGATGGGATGAAATATGTGGTCATGCTGAATTTGAAAAATGCCGCTGAAGGAAGAATTTCTAACGAAGAACTCTTTGAGCAGTATCTTCAACATAAGGTTCCTGATTTTATGATTTGGGGCATGGGAGACACAGAGGAAGATGCTTTACGGGAAACGATGAAAAATCTTTGCGAATTCGAAGCATTGCATATTTCAATTTCCGATAGGGAACTTTGCGATTTTATCGCAAAACATGGCGGCAGGGAGGCAGTGCGGCATTGCTGGATTGATGAGAACAATGATCCACATCTCCTTCCTCGCGCGGACGTTCTTTGTGATTTTTGTGAGAAATACAATCTTCCCAAAGAAGCTAAAGAAGAACTTGAAAGACTGTTTTCGTCTGAAAATGCAGCGAATTTGGAGTCGAGATGAAAGCTTTTCTTTTTGCGCCGCTTCTGCTTGTTCCGGCGCTCTCATGGGCGGCGGAAACGCCGCAGGGCGAGACGCGGCCACAGGCCGGAAGCCCGACGCCGCCTGGCCAGCGCCTTGTGCTGGGGCAGCCGCAGGGCGGAACACAGGGCGTTGCTCCCAACGCCGCGCAAGCGCCGTCACAGCAGCCTGACGCCCGGACGGCGACAACGCCCTCTTCGGGCGCAACAGGCAAGGCGGGCGAAAAACAGACGCCGCCGGAAGAGGACGCGCAGGCGCTGTTCCAGCAGTCCCTGCGGCAGATGATGCCGCTGAGCGAAGATCAGATTCAGGAGTACCGGAAGTGGTCGGATCAGCGGGATCGCGCCCTGCTGCCTGTGGCCCCCTCCCTGGGAAGCCGGAGCGTCCGGGTGGAGCTGGAACCGGGCCGCGCGCCCGTGGTCGTGCGCACGACGGCCAA
>CAKTDV010000030.1 GCA_934546745.1 uncultured Desulfovibrio sp.
CGCTTCCGCTTGGTTTGAACGTACCTCTTCAAAAGGTACTAAACTATATTTATATTATTTAGAAGATAATGACATATAAACATGCTATTTCGCTCCGCCCTCCTCACAGGTTGGGGAAGGTTTTTTATTGATGGCAAGCAAACTCAAAAAATTTCATTTTAATTTTAAAAAAATATTTAATTAAAATTTTTTTTAAGTTGTTGCTTGCCATCGTGCAGAGAGAGGGGCGGAGAGCTAGTGACTACCCCATCATCTCATTAATAACCTGAGCAGATTCTGATGATTGAGCAATATAGGCATTGGCAATATCTTGAGGAGTAGATATATTTCCAATGGAAGTTCCATCAACATAAGCAAGATAAGTTTGTCCATTATATACCTTATTGCCTTTCATGAGATTTACCATCCCATCTTTCAAGATATTTTGAGAAGCAAGAAGAGTCTTTGAAACAAGCTGTTCATTTCCAATATATTCATCTGCATCAACACGTTCTTTTATGAGAGCAAGCATATCTGATGCTCTAAATAATATAATTTTATTTTCATGTACAATATGAAAAAAGTGCTTGAGAATAATATTGTTTTCTATTTGAGACAAAGCGTTTACCATTCTTCTGTTTTGAAGGATAGTGTGATAGTAAGTAAAACCTAATCCCATTATATCACAATATGCTTGCCCCAACCTATCGAAATCGGCATGTCTCGATTGGTTTAGGGGACGGTACCTGTTGAGAATTCCAAGAACAAATGAAGCAAGATAGACGAACTCAATTCTTATTTTAGGATAAAGAGATGTTAATTGTTGTGTGATTTCGGCTTCCGATTTGAAATTATTCCTTGTTTTGATATGCATAAAGGATATTCTTGAAACAAAGTCATGTTCAAGATTTTTGGGGATGGAAACACTAACAAGTATGAGTGGGCATTTCAACCGAAGCATAATGGAGTCCGAATCTGTATACATTTTTCTTGCAAATGAGAATCCGTTACTATATGCCAGACAAAAATCTTCTTGTACATGTTTATTGAGGCCGGAGAAATTATCAATGAAGCCGATAGCGGCAGTAGAGAGTAAGAGTTTCAAATCTTCACTTTTTTTAGGAAGAGAAGCCCCCGCTTCCCAAGGGTCGAATATATTCTTTATGGCTTTTGCCAGCGAAGTTTTCCCACTTGCATAAGAACCATGTAAATAGAGAATTGGTGATGCTATGTCGTTAAATAAATAGCTTAGAATAAGAATATTTAAATAGTGCCGTTCCAAGGAATCGCTTATATCGAACAAGTCCCACAATTGTTCAATATGAGATAATCCATTAGGTTTAAAATTTGTATCTATTTCAACAGGCAACGTTAATTTATTACGTATTAAAAGAAACTCAGGTTGCTGTATTACTCCAATTCTGTCAGGAATTATCTTGATACAACGGTTATCCTGTGTTCCCATATCGTAAAGTAATAAACCGTTCTCTTGGTGAAATCTATTTATCCTCTTTATTGGAATGGCACTATTCTCAATATCATTTTTCACAATTGATAAAGCAACTTTGAAATGTGGTAGCAAAATGCTTTTCTTGAGCGTAGTTAAAAGCATTTTATTAACATATCCCAAGAAAGAATTTGAATCTATATCAACAAAATCATTACCAGTTGTTTTAGATATTAATGCATAATATTCTTTGTTTTCATCAACATAGTACTTCAAATTTTGCATTATACTATAGGCTTCATTTACAATATTAATTTCTTTCTTTGTATTTACAGGAGGATTTTGATTTACAAACTCCTGTGCTTTTTTCAATTCATTCATAAAATAAGCTTCCTTTTTTTCATTAATCTTATCACCTATTGGGTTTTGCGCAAAAATAGCCCTTATTTCCTCTTCGGGTACACCTTTATTGATTAAAGATAGCATGACAGACATGGATTTTTCTGAACGTTCCCCTATCGGCGCACCTTCCTTAATACGGTTTTCCAATTCTTCAGAAAGGTAAATTTGCTTTTGAAAGGGCTCTTTAGGAGTTAAATTTTTACCTGTATTCTGAAAGTACAAATCAAGTATCCATTGGGGTGGGTTAGCCAAAGGTGACCAGTCTTCAACTTGGTAAAAACTTCCCTTCGGGTACGAAGACCCCGGAGCCACCACGTAACCCCCAAGGCCCCTGAGTTCAAAGCCTCCTAGATTATGGTAATTTCGTGTTTTATACTCTCCATCCTCAGGATATTTGAAATAGTAGTGATAGCCTCTACCGGTTTTTACGGTAAACGTTTGTGGTATGGTTAATTTGTTTTTTTCCATGTAATCATGGTACTTATTTACATAATCTATATCAAGTACAAGAAATCCATTTGCAGGGCCACAACAAAGAGCAATCATGTCCGTGTTAAAATCATCCATAACTTGCTTCTGAGTGCATCCTATTTGCCAATCTTTACACTTGGGAGCTTTTGGATGTGCATTTTTTGTTCCCAGTAATGGCACCGTTGAAAAACATGATGCAAGTTGATAAAAAATTCTCTGCTGTTCTTCTTCTGAGATTTCATTTATTCGTTGTGACTCCGTAAAAATACTTTTTAAAGATTGCAACATAAAGCTTTTTCCTTTTTATTCCAGCTACTATGCTGGAACAATGAGAATAAGTTAATTACACGCATGGCCTACTCACAGGGTAGAACGTTTCCAATAAGCGTGCTTTTCACTAAAACTATATCCATATAAAATTTTTCCCAAGTAACAAAAAAGGCCGGAATTAATCCGGCCCAATGCATGAAAAAAGGCCATCCAAAATAAATGGCCTCCTTTTCATATCGATTCAGCTAAGTCAAATCAGTTAGAAATCGAATTTTACCCCATTACTAGATTGAATTTTTGTTATTCTTTCTTGTATATCACAATAGTAATAAGCATTTGTCACAACAAGATTATTATTTATATCCTTCATTAAATCATCAATAGTCATTCCAAGTCCATTTGAGATATAATGTTCGTACTCGTCAAAGAGTTTTTTATCTCCCAATATATAATTATCTTTTTTAGTTCCATTTTTCATTTCTCGGTTAAAATTAATTATTATACTTTTATTATTTGAATCGCTATAGAAAATTCCTTGTCTATTTTTCGCATGCTGAATTGCTGATGATGAATCAGAAGACCATGCTTTTGTTTTGGAAAGAAACTCCAATGCAGTGCATCCAAGAAGATGAACTTTCTTTCCGTTATTATAAAGCTCTTCTATAACTTCAATCGCTTTTTTCTTTTTCCCAAGTAATTTTCTAGAAATTGCAATATGTGAATTTTGTATCGATATCATATACTTTATCTCTGATTTATCGAAAGAATGCATTACAGGCATGGAATTAACTCCTTTTCTCATCATGTAAGCACGTATTTCTTCATTTAGGTATAAAGATTCTGGCTCAAACGAGTAATCAAAATTGATAAAAAAATCAACGTCGTTAGCGATATTATTTGCAAAAATTATATAATTATCGACTGTTGCAAGTATATCTCTACGTCCTTTATGATTTCCACTATTAAGAGTATATGTTCCTGAATCAATCATAATTGAATTTATAGATTTTCCAAGTGTTAATATATTAAATATTTTTTGATTGCGATACTCTTTTGCATCAAATGCTTCGAGAATATTTATATTTGTATTTTTATTTTTATCTATTAAATTATTAATATGACTATAACTTAACGCTGACAAATATATATTCATAAGGACATCTCTTTTATAAAATTCAATACTTTTTCTTTACGCTGTTTTGTAAAAAAAGGCTTAAATTCATCCTTAAGATCTTTATTATTGCAAATAACATCAATTGTATTAAACATATCATAGAATTTTATTCCAATATCTTTTTTCGATTTTGAATGATTGGAACTAGTACATATTACACTTTTCTTGTGTTTGTTTTGCAATATTGATTTTAATGTAACTGTTTTATTTTTTGACTCACTTAATCTCTTGTAATCACTGGCATCAATATCACATTCTCTAAGACCTTTTTTAATGCATTCTCTAAGAGGTATCTTCTCTACTCCTGATATTTTCATTTTTTTCATTTTTTCGCATATAATATAAAGCTGTTCATCCTCAATTGTGTCAATGTTCCCATATATAGATAGTATTTTTGTTAAATCTATATGTTTAATATCGTGATGGTATGTGATAATGATTTTTAATGTGTCAAATCCGAGATAATAAAATTTATCGATATTCGGTATTTTAGCCAGTTTCATGGATGCTACAAAATCACTTTCTGAAACCAAAGGTCTTCTTTTTTGTTCGATAATAATATCCGTGTTAACGATACTATTTACATCTAAATGTTTTGCTTTTTCGATATTCTCTTTCGCTGTTGCCACCTGATACTCTTTATATCTTCTCTCTGTTTCTGCGCGGTTTGCTTCATCCTGTGTCATCAGCATACTCCTCCAACTTTTCTTGCAACATATTGAAATAAAATGACTTTTCACACTATAGGGCCAAGTCTGAGCCTTTTTTGATTTTGTCCTTAAATTTCATAGGGTTGCAATGAAAGTTCTTTGTGTGGTGAAAGGAATGACATCGCCCCAGCATTTGCTGAGAGTCCTTTGCATAATACTATATATATGAAATTCCTTGTTGCATGGATATGAGTAACGTGTTGGAGCGTGTATGGACGCTCCGTCTCCGCGAGGACAAAAAAAGCCCCTCAAAAGAGGGGCTGATGCCTTCTGAACCGCTAGGGAGCTATCCTTGTTGGCATATCTGCGTCGCTAACGCTTTTATGTTCTCCGTGATTGGGCAGCCGCAAGCAAGCAATGCTTTCATTTCCTTCTCAGCGCGTGATAGCACTGTTTCCTTCGTAGGACGGCGAGCAGATGTCTTCTCAATAAAAGAAGCCAACTTATCGATGTCCTCTTCCTTCATATTTTTTTTGACAAGACGCGATTTAACCGTCTTGACGAATCTTGTTGTCACATGTCGAGAGGTTTCCCGATTCTTACAAGCATCTAACAGCTTTTGTTTCCCGGTTGTGATAGAGCGATTCTCGATAACCCAGCAGAGCAAAGTGCGTTCCCATGCGTCGCCTTGTGAAAGCAAGTTGTTCATGTTCAACTCTTTCAGCAGAGATTCCAAGGGTGTCCCTTTAGGCTTGAGGGATTCCGCAGTAGAAATCCTCTCTGCAATACAGACCACATTGGCTTGGGAAGAACTCTCGTCATTTAAAAGAAGTGGGACACGGCTAAGCGTAATGTATGCCTCAACCTCAGCAGCTGTGTAGTTCAGAGCATTGCAAATACGCTTCAGCTCAGAAGGCCAGAACTCGCCAGCAAGATTCTTGATATTGCTGGCAAGGGTAGCCCTCTCAGACAGAGTGGAAGACTCCATCTGCGTTATCCACTGAGTGATAACTTCCTGTGCGCTAGGATTGATTGAGGGAGAACCAGATACTTCAGAATTGAAAGTAGGCATAAAAAAAGCCTCCTTGGGTTGTGATTATTCACTAATCATGGAGGCTGTACAAACGAATGTACCAGCCTCAGAAACACTCCACAAAAAATAATTTTTCCTAATAAGATTTAGCTGTAGCTTGCGCCAGCCTTTAATTATTTTTTGTCGCGATATTTCTGAGCTGCTGGTCTCCTTTGAGCTGGTATGACGAATTTCTTTAGAGGATAATAGGAAATTAAAATATGTCAAGCTCAAAAAAAAGGCCAAGCATCACTGCTTGACCTTTCCTGCGGAGCTCTAAGGCTTCCTATTCATCTTCGGGGAGCATGACGGTCAAAACGGCTTCGCCTTCATCTCCCGGCCCAGCAACGGCCAGTAGGTCCACAGCCTCGCTGCGTCCCGTCTCCGCATCCATCACAAAAGCCACCTTGAAGGTCAGTCTGTCACCTTTCGCGCCCAGAGCATTGAAGTAGAGAACCGTCAAAACGTCTATCAGGCGTCCTGAAAGCGATTGCCCTATCTTCTCGCACGCTTCGCTTGGGTTAATGTAACTGTACAGCAAATTTCGCGTAATAGCGACAGGAATGTTAAAGCCACACTCTTTCGCAGTATTTGATACATCAAAAAGCATGTGGTCTTCTATTGCCTGTCTTCTGCTATAAGTATGGATAATGTAAAATTCTTCCTGTTCTTTCATTTGTTTTTCCTCCATATCTGTGATGATATGAAGTAAATATCTATACCTATTCCGTTAAGATGTCATGATATAAAGCAAAATAACAGTGCGTATTTCCCCCTGAAAACTTCCAGAGGCAAAAACGGACATTGGGCCATATTTTAATTTTAAGGCACGAAAATTAAAAAAATGAAGTCCTCTATGCCCAACAGGAAAAAATCCCGGAGAATCAAAATTTGGGCTTTTTTGGGGGATAGGGGGAATTTGCCTCCCGGAGGGGAAGCTCTGGTGGGGTGGAGAAGAGGAAATTCAGGGAAGAGGGCAAAGAAAAAGCGGTAGATGGACGAGCCATGTACCGCTTTGGAAAAGGTTGTTTCAGGGCTACCGGGCCATGTTCACAATCCGGGTCACCTGATAGGTGAAGAGGATGTCCGCCTCGCTGGCATTGCGGAGAAACGCCTCCAAGTACCCTCTGGCATACTCCGTGGAAATCTCCTTGAGTTGCCGTATCCGCTCCTCGTCTGGGGAGGCTCCCATATCCAGCGACAGTTCCAGCAGAATCTTGTCCCTCCGCTCTTCTACGAAAGCTTTATCCATTGTGCATCTCCTTATGGATAGAGTTTCGTATTCATATCTCTATGGAATAGCGGAAAGTGACATATCCTTAACGAGGAATATAAAATTGTTTATTTTGATCTTCAAGAGCTTTAAGTTGTTTTGGCACTCCTTGTGGGATAGTAACAATATATTCATTTATACCAACTTTATTTATATTTTGCAATGCATTCTTTTCTATATTGAGTGCATGTTGTTCTCCAAGAACAAATTTTTTCTTTTCGTTGAATGCATATTGTAATGTATCATATTTTAGTGAATTGTAGTATTCATAAAAATGAGTTGCATATCTGTCTGCAATCAGGAATTCCTCTAGCCTGCAAAATAGAGAATACTCCATCATCATTCCATATGGCAAAACTTGAAGTGTGTCTTCGATAAATGTATAACACAAGTGAGCATACTCTTCTGAATGAGTGCTGAGCATTGTGTTTTTTAAACTGCTGCATTCCATCAACAAATTGTGACGATGAGAAGTTAGAGATTGAAGCTGTCCCTGAAAAATATTGTCTTTAGTAAGAGATGCTTTGTTTTGATCTGTATATACGGTGATTGTTTGCAATGCTGCATGATATTTTTTAATATACTCATAAATTTGTTGTTGCCTTATTTCTTTTAAAAGATATTCTATATTACTAAGACGGCGACTAATTTCGTCCATTTTTTTTGAGAGATATTTAGCAGAAAGAACTATTGCACCAACGACAACAGCGGAAGAGCATACAGTAAGCAAAACATTTGTCTGGGACAACGACAATAGCGATGATATATCCTCTTGAATATGTACTAAATCTCTAGATACATTTCTTAGTTGCACATTAGCCGCAAGGCTGCTCCCTGTATTTACGATGCTACTTGCTGTTTTCACAATAGAAAGCGGTCCCCCTGTGAGCAAAGATGATAGAAAAGAAGAAGAGTTATCCACTGCTTTCAGAGGAAGATGCGTCAAAATTTTACCTCCCTCGTATACAACACCTCCATTAGGGGCAATTTTAGCGCACCCAGAGATAATTTTTTGAGTTATAGCTGGAGAAACAGATTCCCAAACGATTTTGTAAAGCGCATCTTTCATATCTAGCTCCTTTTTTCGAAAAGATTCTTAGCCTGACCAAGAATTTCATCAAAATGTTTTCTGCGAAGACATGCCACACACGCACAAGTGGGGATGGTAATTCGATATGCAGGACCTGAAAATTGCTTGACCAACAAGCCTCCCCCCAAAGCCCATCCCACAGGAGATGCAAAGGCAAGTCGAGGAGATGCAAAAGCGGCAATTCGCCCGAAACCTACAAGAGCTCCTCCTTTTATTCCATCTTTTATTCCATCTTTTATTCCATCCTTTATCCCATCTGTAACATCATTAAATATACTTATAGTTTTTCTATTTATAATATCTTTGCTACTACTTATAATATTCACTATAAAATCTATATCTAAATTTATATTTATAGACAACATGTCTACTATATACTCAAGCAATTTTGTTTCCATAACATAAACAGTCGCATTCTTTGTTTTTTCTAAGCTTAATTTATCACAAACATCTATTAATATCTCCTCATACAGAACACCAGTCTTTCTCACACTATTTACAATAGAATCTCCACCATACATTTGTATTTTCGCTGCAATATATTTCCATGATTTTCTATCATGTTCATTAGGAATAAAACGATCTTTAATATTTTCAATCCTATCTTTACAAAATATATTCTCCAACTTTCTTAAATCTCCTTCAGAAAGTTCCTGAAGAAAATCAAGATCTTTGTCTTCTTTATAGTTATGCGAACAACTCTGCAAGAACTCGTTGCCCCTAAGAACTCGTTGCCCCTCTGCAAGAACTCGTTGCCCCGCAGCTTGGATTTTCTTGGAATAAGGCGATTTTTTCAAGACAGCCCCCCCAGCAAGACAGAGCGAAAGAGAATCGAGGTTGAGGCTCAACGCATCCAGCAGCAAATCCATGTCTCCTCCTTGGGCAGAGCATTTCTTGACCATTTAATCCTATGTGTATTTTGTACGTTTTTTTCAAAAAAAAAGCAACTTTTTTATGTGAAAGTGGCTAACATACCGCCCTTACTGGAAAAAACAAGAGCTTACCGGGCGGTATGCCAGCAGCTTACCGGTCAAGTAACCTGTCGAGGAATTTTTCTGGGGAGCGCTGATGGGAGGATGGGGGCGTGGGAGAGAACAGGAGAAGGCGCAACAGCCCTGTTCCCCGACTTCCTTCCAAGGAAGAAAGAGGCGTTGGCGGGCAGTTTTGACGCATGGCGATGTGTGGCCTCACCACAGTCAATGATTTCAAGATGTTAGAGAGATGCCCCAAAAAGAACGCCAAAACGGCCCCCTCCCCAGTGAAGAAAGAGGCCGGTTACATCTTCCTGTAACCAGCCTCTTTTATTGGTTTTTCTGGTCGGAGCGACTGGATTCGAACCAGCGGCCCCCTGCTCCCAAAGCAGGTATATCATATCCTAACATCCTGAAATAAAATACATTTTACCTCCGCAATCGTGCCAAATGTGCCCAAAACTCCATTGAAAATGTGCCCGGAGTATGTGCCCGGGAATCCTCTCCTCACTAAAGATAAGATAATCCATGAAAAACACCTCTTTCAGCTTTACGGAACCTGTATTGTTTACGGCATAGAAAACAACCTTCAAAATCCTCCCTACGGCGTCTTCATCACGTCATGCGCCCTTTCCGAGACGGCAAGGAAAGTGGCCGATGCGCTCAGGCTCCATGTGCGCCAGCACATACCGATCAAGGACTATCCCTGCATCAAATGCAATGTGGGCAAAGAGAAAGAAAAAATCTATCACCTTCCTTTTGATCAGCAATATGACAAAATAAAAATGACAAAGGGCAACGGCTGCTTCTATGCGGCGACCGTTGCCGAAGCCGAGGCCGCAGGGTTCCGGCGCGCCTGGCGCTGGCATGGGCAAAAATCCTGACCGCATGGCCTTGCCACCCCATTCCCTTGACATTCTCTAAAAAATGTGGCGTTGTCGTCTCACGGTGCTCCTAACACCAACCACGGCGGACAACGCCACCCGTCAGCATGGCGCTTTTTTGTGCCCTTTTCCTTGAGGTCAAGATTTTTCTTGATGCTGGGCTACTATTGCGAACTATTTTTGCCGGGTGTTGCCGACATGTCCAGGGCTTCGGCCTAAAGGCGGCAAGCCGCTCCGTGGGCGGTTAGGAACACCCGGCATCGTCATTCCTAGGCGGTGCCAACATCCATCCACGGAGTTTGCACCATGTCTCAGGCCACACTTCTTCCCGCCCCCCTTACCCAACGCGCCGTAAAGCCTCGCCCTTCAGGGCGGGGATATAAGGCGCACCTTGACTGGAATTTTTGCCTTTCTGCCTTTTGTGTGCTAACAGGTGACACGGCGGCAGGGCATGCCGTGTCAGCCTGTGGAGAGATAGTGAGACCTGGGGGAATAGGCGGTTGGTTCGTACCCGTAAAATTCCCCACGTGGGAATGTTTGCGGCGAAAACCAAGCCTTGTTCCTCTGGGCAGTCTCGTGGAAGCAGGAACCCGCTCAGGGATGCAATCGCAAGATTGCCTCCGCTGGGAATCCCCCGACTTTAGGCGGGGGAGGATGTCAACCCGTCCGTCTCTCTCCACTCCGGCCGCCCGGCCACCACGTCCCGCGACGTTGCAAAAGTTTTTGGCAAGCGGCACGATAACATTGTTCGTTCCATTCAAGATCTCATCTCTAACACACCGGAATCATTTAGCGCACTCAATTTTGAGGCGGCTGAATACACCGACGAACAAGGCAAGCCGCGCCCCATGTTCCTCCTCTACCGCGACGGCTTCATGCTGCTGGTGATGGGGTACACGTGCAAGAAGGCGCTGGCCGTCAAGCTGGCGTACAAACCGCATGGAAGCGGAACTTGCCAAGCGCCCCCGGCGGAAGAACATCGCCGACGACATCGTGCCCGCGCCACAGACGCCGGAAGAGGCCCGCCGGAAACGGTACCGCCGCTTTCTGGAGCGCGTGGAGGACACGCGGCTGGACGTCACGCGGCAGATCGAAGCCCTGCGCAATGACGCCATGATGACGCTTCTGCCCCCGGAACTGTGGCTTCAGGGCGATCGCCTCATCGCAACGGCGCTCACGTGGCTGGACACATGGCTCGTGAAGGAGGTCACCAGCATCCTGCCGGTGGACAGGAAAGAAAACGACACGCTGTTGCGGCTGCTCATGTGCGCCGCGTATATGCCCTGCGCGCCGGGACGCGCCTTTCTGAAGTAACCGGCACAGACAGCGGAAGCCCCCGTCCGGCGATGTACACCGGGCGGGGGCGTTTTCTTGAAAGCGGCGGCCTTTTCGGGTAGGACGGCTGTGGGGCAGGCCTCCGAAAGGAGGGTGCGCCCATGAGGCAGTTTCTCACAGCCGTCGCCGCGCAGGTCGTGGCTGGCGTCGTGGTTGCCCTTATTCTTCATTATCTGATGAAATAAGGCAGCCCCTGTAGGAACTGCAATCCTACAGGGGCAAAAACTTTGGATAGATAAATCCGGAGGACTGCCCCGAACCTGAGCGGCGGGTGTTTAACGGACACCCGTCGCTCTTTTTTTGTAAGGCTGTTCCGGCGGCCCGTCAAGGGCTTTGCGCGGCCTGTCATGGTTACCGGAAACCGCCGCCGCGCGCGATGGTGTGCGAGGGCGGGAAGAAGAACTCGCGCCCCTGCTGTTTTCTCATGCGCCGTTCCATGCGGCGCAGGCTGCCCGGGCTCAGCCATTCCTTTATATGGTAGAGGGCGGCGTAGTTCAGCGCGGCCCGCGTGTGCCACATGTTGATGAAGGGCGCGTTGTCGATGGCGGTCTGGATGAGCTGGTCGCGCGCCTGTCCCGGTTTGCCGTGGAGCAGCAGGGAGGGCAGCTTGGCCACGTCCTCCACCATGCCCGCCACAGGGCCGACAGCCGACGCCGTGAAACTGTTCCCAAAACGGGACGCCTCCCCGAACAGATAGTCCCCGAAAATGCCCAGCCCGCCCGATTGCAGGCAGGCGGCCAGCCAGCTGTCCATGTCGCGCGGATCGCGCGGCTTCTGTCCCCGGGCGATGTCCTTCAGCGTCATGGCCGCGTAGCCGAACGAGGCCATGAGCAGGCCGAAGCCCAGCACGCCGGGAATGTCGCGGGTCAGGGCGTCCGCCGCCGCGCCGACGCCAGCGCCGTAGCGCATTCCCTGCTGCCGCGATCCGCGCACCCAGCGGCGGCCCCCCAGCACACGCTGCATGTAGGCGACGGGGAAGCTCTTGAACTGCGTCACAAAGCGCCAGAATTCGCCCGCATACGTGCCGCGCCGCAGGCCCTGCCGGGTGACGGCGCGCAGGGCGTCGTCCGGCTCAATGATGGCGAAGCCCGTCTCGTCGGACAGCAGGGCGATCGCGTCCGTCCGCGCGCGTTCGCGCAGGCGGGCAAGCCCGGCCTCGCGGGCCGCGGCAAAGCGCGCGGCCCCCTCCGCATCCGCCGGAGGCGCGCCCCGCAGGCGCTCCGGCAGGAGATGTTCCAGCGCCGCGTCCGGCGGCGGCACGTCCACAGGCAGAAAGTAGCGGCGTCCGTCCTCGCCCACGGCGGTCATGGTGCGCAGCACGTCCCAGCGGGCCGCGTCCACGCCGTGCCATTGCAGCATGGCGCGCATGTCCGGCGCGAGGGCGTCCCAGCCGCGCGCCGCCGCATCGCCCAGCGACTGGGAGAGCCACAGCCCGTAGCCCGCCTTGCCCTGCTCGGTGATCCAGTTCAATCCCGTCCAGCGGAAAAGCCAGTTCTGGGCGCGGGCTATGCGGCCCGTCAGGCCGGCGTCCGCGTCCCAGGCCGCGCCCATGTGGCCCGTCAGCGCGTCCAGAAAGGCCCCGGCCTGCCCGGCGGCGGCGCGCCGCGTGGGGCCGTCGCGGTAGTTGTCCAGGTACTGCGTCACGCTCTTGAGGATGGCGGAGGGCCACGTTTCCCCGTTGCAGCGCATGGAAGCCGCCTTTATAAAAATGTCAGACGTGGCCGACAGCGCCGCCCCGCCCAGCTTGCTCAGGGTCTGCGTGGCGCGCAGCACGGCGGCGGCCTTCGCCAGCGTGGGGAACACGCACTCGTTGGCCTCGCCCGTCAGTTCGGCCAGTTGCTTTGCCGTCGCGCCGCTGCTCAGGCCGCGTGACATGGCCGCGTCCAGCTCCCGCAGGGCGCGTTGCCGCGCCGCATGATCCATCGCGCCGTCCGCATGGACGCGCGCGCGTTCACCGGCGATGAGCCGCCGCACGGCGGCTTCCGGGTCCGGCCCCAGCCGCTCCATGAGGGCCACGGCCCGCGCCATGCGATCCAGATGCCGCAGGGTGGCGTCAAAGAGATTTCCCGATCCGAAACGGTCATTATATGTCACGGCGTCCCGACCGCTTTTGAAGTGCAGCACGCGCGCATGTTCCAGCGGGGCGGCCACGTCGCCGCCAGCGCCCCTCCCGCCGGAAGCGGGAAGGAAGGGGTTCTTGCCAAGCACAAGGGTGTCGTAGACGCCCTCCAGTATGCGCCGCACGGCCGCCTCGTCGCCCACGTCCCTGCCAAAGGTGCGCTCCCTGTCCAGCAGGGGCAGGATGGCGTCCGCCCAGGCTTTCTGTCCGGCCCGCAGGAGCTTTTCCGCGTCGTGGGTCTGTGGCGTCCAGCCCTCAAGGCGGCCCATGCCGCCGCCCGCCAGATTGAAGCGCAAGCGCGCCGCCTCGGTATGGCGGGCGATGGCGTCCGCCGTCTGGCGCACCAGCGGATCCGCCGCCGCGTCCGGTTCGCGCAGGGCGATGACGACGGCGTCGTGGAAGGCCTTGTCGCCCTGTATGCGCCGGAGGACGCCGCCCTTGCCACCCCCGTCCGCCCCATCCGCGCCGATGCGCTCCAGCTCACGCGCCAGCGGATCGGCCCAGCCAGAGAAGACGGCGCGCCGCTGGGCGGATATGGACTGCCGCGCGCCCGTGAAGCGGGCGGACCGCCCCACAAGCAGCGCCTGAAGGCCGTCCAGAAAATCGAAGCCCTCGGCCTGGGCGCGGCGGATGTCCCGCAGCGCCTCGTCGCGGCGCACGGCGGCCAGCATGGCCCGCCGCCGCTTCAGGGCCGTCAGCCGCTCCACCTCCGGCGAACGTTCCCGCCATGCCTGTTCCAGATTCTCCGGCGTGAGGCGGCCTTGCGCCCTGAGACGCGCCTTTTCCTCAAAAAGGGCGTCCACAATGTCCGCCGCCTGTTCCTCGCTCGCGCCCGCGTTCATGGCGACGCGCAGACAATCGGCCCGTGTTGCCATAGGTTGCTCCGTTGGTTGGGGGTATTGCCGCCCGGCGGGCTTGACGCGCCCGCAGGACAGGGGTATTCCTAAAAAACAGAGAGGGAGATGACCTCCATCTCCCTCTCCTTGGGGCAACCCTCTGACATAGTCCGGTTATGTCATCGTTTTACCGCCGTCGAAAAATCCACTTTTCGGCGGCGGACTCATTTACCGCCAGCGGCGGCAAATGATGACGACCAGAAGCCCGGCCAACACCTGAGCCAGAACATCCAGCAGGAACTGCGCCATAGGCATCACCTCCCTTCAGAGGGGGGATTTTGCCCGTGGCCTTTTTGTAGCCGTGTTGCCCGGCGTTTTCAAGCGCGCTCCCCCGCCCAGACATCGGGCGGGGAATTTTTTTGAGGACCTCATTGCCGATGGCTTCGGTGTCCGCGCTTTCGGCGCGGGCGTGGGCGGCCTCGTCGGGGTCGAGCGCGCCGCGCGCCTCCAGTTCATCCATCTGCTGCCGTTCTCCCTCAGCGCCCGCCAAAGCGCAGGGTGTCAAGGTGTCTCACACGCCGCCGCATGTTGTCTTTGGCGATGGGCAGAAGCTCTTCCAGCGTAAAGGCCACGGGCGATCCGTCGGCATACGTCACGGGGCTGCCCGTCACCTCCTCCACCAGCGCCACGCCGCCGCCCCCGGCGGTGGAAATCCACACGCCCTGATCCACGATACCGCGCATCTTGCGTTCGGCAAGACGGCGTTGCAGCGGTGTGCCGCCTTTGGGCAGCTCCTCCAGCAGGCGCGCCAGCACGGGTTCCCGCGCGGTCTCGGCGGCGGACGCCAGATCGTCCACGTCCCAGTCGGGAGGCAGGCTGGCCTTGGGCACAAGCAGCAGATGCCCGCCGCCGCGACGCGGATCGGCCTCCACGGCAACGGCAAAGTGCTTTGCCGCCGTCCGGGGGTCCACGCCCATGAGCGCCGCGTTGGAGAGCATGGTTTCCCACGATGCCGCCATGCGCCGCGCCGCCTCGTTGCCGGGAAAGCGCCGCGAGGTCGCCACCAGCTCGCGCATGAGGGGCAGCATGGCCACGGCGTCTTTCGCTGCGGCGCGCGCGTCCGCGTCCACGCCGGGAATGTCCTTTTCCTTCGCCGTCACGGCGGACAGCAGGACGGCGGCCTCTCGTTCCGGGATGACATCCAGCGCCCCGGCCAGCGCGGCCACAGGCTCCGGCAGGTTGGCCTCTGTTGCCGCTTCGGCAAAATACTCGCCGTACCCGGCGCGCATCTCCCTGAGCCAGCGCAGGCGCGTGGCGGGGTCGCTCTCGGTGAAGACGCGCTCCATCTCCGCCGCCTCGGCCTTGCCAAGGACGCGCGGCACGACGCCCAGCCCCCTGCCCAGCACGCTTTGCGCGTCCAGCAGGCGGCGCGTGCGCTCCCGGAGCGGCAGATCGCCGTCCAGAAGCTCCGGGCGCGCGGCGGCGGCAAAGGCCGCCGGATCTTTCATGAACTGCCGGATGCGCCCATCGGCGGCGGCGGCCGCCTCCTGTTGCAGGGCAAGGGCGTGCCGGGCGTCCTCCGGTGTCACGTGGGCGTCCGTGGCCCTGACGGCGGCCTCGCGCTGCTCCAGCAGCGGTTTGTCCGCGTGCAGTTGCATGGCCTCCACCGCCGTCTGGCGCGCCTCCAGCCGCGCCCGGAGCGTGCGCCCGGCCCCGGCGTCCAGCGTCTCCACCTCCTCCACGATGCGCGTTGCCGCCGTCCAGTCTCCCTTGGCGGCCCCGTAGGCCGCCGCGTCGGCAAAGCCCGCCGCCGCCGTGCGCGCCTGATCGCGCCGCAGGCGGGCGTCCGCCTCCCGCTTCGCCAGTTCCCGATCCAGCAGCCGGTGGGCCGTGGCCGCGTCCTCCGGCGTCAGCGTGGTTCCGGCATGGCCGGAGGCCAGCAGGGCGCTTTCCCCGGCCAGCCGCTTCTGGACAGCGGCCCGCACCTCCGGATCGGACGAGCCAAAGCGCGTGGCCCGTTCCGCGTAGGCGGCGCGGATGAAATCGCCCTCCGCCATGCCCTCGCGCCATGTCTTGCCAAAAATGTCCTTCGCGCCCCCGGCCCCGTGCTGCACCGCCGTGCTCCAGACCATCTCCCGCACGGCAGGGGAGGCGGACGCCAGCGCCGCCGCGCCCCTGGGCAGGGCGCGCAGGGCGGGCTCGAAAAAGGCCGTTTGCACAAACTCCCGCTGCCATGCGGCGAAGTCCGGCGATCGGGCGGCCTCTTTTTTCCACGCCTCCGGCATGGCCCCCTTGCGGCTGCCCGTATCCGCTGGCCCGGCGGCCCGCAGGCGCGCGGCGGCCTGTGCCGCGTCCCCGCCCTTGCTGGCAAGGAAGGTCAGGAAGCCGTCAAGGCTGCCCTGACGGCTGCTGAGCTGCCACGTGCCGTAGGACGTGCCGCCCGTGCGGTCATGGCCGATGGCCGCCGCGCCCGCCGCGCCGCTTTCGTAGCTGGCGGAAATGCTCCCCTCCTGACCGGGCACGTTGCCCGCCAGCACCCGCGCGGCCCCGTCCAGATCGCCGCGCTCCACAAGGCCGCGTATGCGCGTGAGCTGCGTGTGTGAGGCCAGCGACCGCCGCAGGGCCGTGGTGTCCCGGCCCCGCGCGGCCTCGTCGCGCACGACGCCTTCCACCTGCATGTCCAGCCAGGGGGTGTTGTCCGGCGCGGTGAAGGCGTCCTGCTCCAGCTGGGCTATCTGTCCCTCGCGCACGCTCTTTTCCCATGCCTGCCGCTGGCCGCTGGCCCAGGCCGCGCCCTGCTCCCGCGCCAGCACCCCCGCCGCCGCGAGCCGCCCGCCCAGTTGCCGCCGGAAAACCTCGTTCCCCGCGCCGCCGAAGGCCTCCAGATGCCGCCCCGCGATTTCCGCGAATTTCGCCTGGAAGGCCTCGCCCGCGTCCAGCGCGTCGCTGCCCTGATGCGTCTGCTGGTACTGCTCCCGCCATTCCCCGAACTCCTTGCGGGCCGCCAGCAGCCGCTCCTCCATGCGCGTCTGTTCCGTCAGCACGTGTTCCCGCGCCGCCAGCTTCATGCCCATGCCCACGGCCCCGTCAATGGCCGTGGCCAGCGCCCGCGACGCCCCGTCCGCCCCCTGTGGCGGCCCCGCCACCCGCACCGCGCCCGGTATGGCGACATGCGCCGCGCCCATCTGTTGCCTGTACTGTTGTTGCCTGTACTGTTGCAGTCGTGACATGGTGTCTCCCTGTGGTTTGCGGTTGCGTCCTACCCCTCCGCCGTCCAGGCGCAGTGGAGGACCTCGTTGCCGATGGCGGCGGTGTCCGCGCTTTCGGCACGGGCGTGCGCGGCCTCGTCGGGGTCAAGCGCGCCGCGCGCCTCCAGTTCCGCCATCTGCTGCCGCAGGGCCTCGTCCTGTTGCGCCAGCCCCCGCGCCTCGGCCTCCCGCGCGGCTTCGGGGGTGTCCCAGCTCTTGACGGCGGCGGGTTCGCGTGCGGGGGAAAGGTTGACGGGCCTGTTCACATGCAATACAGTTTCTTCACCTCCGGAACGAACTGTGGAAAGTCGTCCAGCCGCGAAAGGCGATGCGGAATCTGCATCGTCGACCGTATGGGGAGTTCGGCGGCCCCCCGTTCCGGAGTTCTTTCCTGAACTGCTGATACGTGAACCAATAGTTTTTGTTTTTTCATGATAGACGCTCTTGATGACCGTCTCTCCCGTCTTCTCATTCCTGCCAATGAACCCTATATCAGACAGGTCTTTCCGCAGAACAACCAATGCCTGAATGTGCGGGTAGCGTGTCGCTGAAACAAAATCCGCCCCTCCGTGGAAGATGCGCAGCAGCATTTCCGCCACTTGGTCAGCGCTCATCCTGTTTTCCAAGACCCGCTTTTCGTGGAATTTCCTGACGACATTGCCGGGAATGATCAGGTCGTCGCCGTCCAGCAAGGTCACGCCTTCTTCCTTGCGGATGGCGTTGATGGCCGCCTTTGTCTCCGGCGACAACCTGCCGAAATTCACGTCCTTGAAGTCTTCGCCGCTTTCCAGCGCCTCCAGCAGCATTGTCCACTGGCTGCGGGCCACCACGCCTGCTTCCCCCAGCACGGGAGAAACATCCACAGGGGCCGCGTTGTTGAAGTCCATCACGGACAGTGCCAGCGCGCGTGCGGCATCGTCGCGATCGCGCGCCGACATGCCCGCCCGGAGCATATCGTTTTCCGCGTTGCGGGCCGAAGCCCTTTCCGCCGCCTCGCGCAGAGCGGCTTCCAGTGCCGCGTTGTGGGCCGGGGCCTCCGCGCGGGCGCGCTCGATGC
Organism: uncultured Desulfovibrio sp.; assembly: GCA_934546745.1. Taxonomy (GTDB): domain Bacteria; phylum Desulfobacterota; class Desulfovibrionia; order Desulfovibrionales; family Desulfovibrionaceae; genus Desulfovibrio. The sequence continues at coordinate 18,279 of CAKTDV010000030.1, forward strand.
GGGCCTGACGCGCCGCCGTGGCCGCCTGGCCGTGCTGGTCGCGGGCAAAGGCCGTGCGGCGTTGCTCGGCCCCTGTGGGCGTTTCCGGCGTGTAGGCCAGCTCCACGCGCTGTTTCCAGTGCATGCCCTCCGGCAGAGGGGCCGGGCCGGGAAGATCCGGCAAGGGCTCGCCAAGGTAGATGGTTTCCCCCGGCTGCGTGTGCGGCCCTTCGCCAGCGCGCAACAGGAAATCCCCGTCCGGTGAGGCGTCAAACGCCCGCGACGGTTCACCCAGATAGATGGTTTCTCCGGCGCGGGTCTCCGGCCCTTGCCCGGCGCGGGCCAGAAAGCTGTCCGGGCTGGTGTCAAAGGGCGCTGGGGCTGTGGCGCGTTCCATGAGGAAGCCGTCCGGGCTGGCGTCAAAGGGGGCCGCGCCGGGCGTCTCCGCCGCACGGACAGTCGCGGGCGCATCCGGCGTATCGATGACATCAAGCGAATCGGGCGCATCGGGCAACGCGCTCCCATTCTGCCGCAAGGCCCTGTGGCGTGCCAGCGCGCCGCCCGCCGCCCCGAACACGCCGCCCAGCAGCGCCCCGGCAATGGTGTCCAGCGCGAAATCCGCGAACTCGACATCCTCGCCGCGCGTGGCCAGATCAGGCAGCACGATGGCGTCCACCACCGCCGTGAAGAGCGCGCCTTCCGCCGCCCCGGCTTTGGCCCCCGCCCGCATCGCCCCGCCCAGCGTGGCCGCTCTGGAGGCCGCCGCCATGCCGCCGCCAAGGGGAAGCAAATTCACGGGGTCGGGCACACAGCCCAGCAGCATGGCCCCGAAGCCCAGCGCCATGTCCCCCACGCCGTTGTAGACCTCCGCGCCGCGCGCGATGAGCGCGTCCCGGTAGCGGCGGTGGTCGAAATTCTCCGCCATGATACGGGCGCGGGTCTCGGTCATGTCGGGCCGGAAGGGGATTTCCTTGCGGTACCAGGGCGACGCCTTCCAGTCCGCCTCCGTCATGGCGTGGGTGTGGGGAGCCCCAGCACCCTTCGCGTTGGCGAAATCCAGCGCGGCGTTCAGGGCCTCCCCCATCCCGTCGTCCATGCCCGCCGCCGCACGCCGCAGCATCCATGCGGCATCGTTTTCCCCAGCGTCCGCCTCAGCAAGCGCGATGTCCGCCGCCTCCAGCGCGCGGGCCGTGGTGGTGTGGTCAAAGCCCGCGCTTACCTGCGCGCCCAGCCATTCGCCATAGGCGGGCCGCCAGTCCTCCAAAAGATCCAGCGCCCGGACGCGCGGCAGGCGGGCAAAGCATTGTTCGTAGAGCATCCGTTCCTCCCCTTTCTCCCTACCAGCCCTTGCCCCACGTGGTGGGGTGTGTGATGCTGCTGAGCTTTTTCGTGTGGCTCCATGTGCCAAAGGGCAGGCCGCTTCCCGACCCCGCCGCGCCCGGCAGTCCCGGCGTTCCCGGCGGCGTGCCGGGCAATCCGCCCGCGCCGCCCATGCTTCCGCCCATGCCGCCAAACGTGCCGCCCGCCATGCTGTAGGTCCCCATCCCCGCCGTCAGCCCGGACAGCCCCGCCGTGAGCAGCGACGTGCCGAGGTTCCCCGCCGTCTTCTTCAGGTACGACCCCTGCGCGTCCAGCGT
>CAKTDV010000031.1 GCA_934546745.1 uncultured Desulfovibrio sp.
CGAGTGAGGCACCTGGTGGAAAATGCTTTTCTCCATCTCAAACGGTGGCGAGGTATTGCTACCAGATATGCGAAGAATCTCACTTCATTTGAGGCTGCCGTACAAATCCGCTGTAGAGCGATATGGCTCAAGGTGTTACCTTGATCTCGTGTAGACACTATCTAATAAATTCCTTGCCAGTACAAGTCTCGGATATACCATGCTGCACCAGTCAGAATGAAAGCGTCCATTGCTTTCCGTATTACGAAACAGTCTATCTCCGTCTTCGTCATACACACCAGCGGCTTCGTCATAGTCATCTTTGTCGGCAGTAAAGTTATCCCGATAGATAAAATCATTGCCGGTATTGTACGGCGGGTCGATATAAATCATCTTGACTTTTCCGAGATAGCTTTCCTGCAAGAGCTTCAATACGTCAAGGTTATCCCCCTCAATGTACAGGTTTTCCGTGGTATCCCAATTTTTACTTTCCTCCATGCAGGGGCGGAGCGTTTTACGGATGGGCCGCCCGGCCTCACGAATGGCTTCGCGCTTGCCGACCCAGGTAAACTCGTAGGCTTCATCGCCCATGACGTCATCGCCAAGCATGGTACGGAGCAGGCTCGGCCACTACGCCGGGAAAAAGTTCGGCGATTTTCTGAACATTCGCGGCAGTCAGATCGGGGGTTTCCATTTTGAACTTATCCACGATATTGTCTCCCATTCTTTTTTCAGCCGTTTCAGTGCCGTATTCAGCTCCACCTGCCGGTTGAACTGCTTTTCCCGGTAAATCCTGTTCTCCAGCGCGGCAATTTCCCGCTGGAGTTTTTGCCGCCGCTCATCTCGGCCGATCGCATCCCTGATGCCGCTATCCCCAGCGTCACTATCGTGCTTAAGCGCCTCTCCGGCTATCTGCCGAATCAAGCTTTCGTACACCGCATCCATTGTCAGCCATTCAAGGCGTAAGGTCAACCCTTCCGGCGCAAACCATCCGGTATGATAATACCTGCCGGGCTTGAATGCGCTGCTCTTGCCTGCCTCTTTCCAGGCGATCCATGCTTGGATTCTGTCGCCGTATTCCAACAGAAACAGCAAATGGTAGGGGATTTTCCTGTCGATCAGCTCAAGGATTTTCTGATCAAGTTTCGGCTGGTTCAAGTGAATGGCGATAACCTGAATTTCGCTTACCGTTTCCCCCGGCGCAATATTCACCGTGCCGGGGGCGATCTTGTTCTGCCAGATTATCTGGCTGATCTGCTCAACAAAGATACGCTTCAACTGTGGCGAGAGCGAGAGGTTTTCGTAAAATTTTGTCTTGGGTATGCCGCCCAAAGGCCGTGGACTCAGGAAAGTGCGGCATGCTCAATTCTCCTGCCGCACGACAAAAAAGGAAATAAGCTCAAAATCGTCAAGTCCCTTTACTTGAGCGTTCAGTGCGGATGTACCGCCGCTTTTGAACAAGCTATCAATATCGCTTTCCGCTTTCATATCCACAATGGAGTGGATGGCGTGTTCAAGCAGCCGCGAATAAGCCCGCATGTCACGGCCATCTTTGGTATCTTGGTTAAAGTGACGGCAAAGCTCCTTGTGCGGCGCATTGTTTCCCTTGCAGAGCAGGCGTAAACTATCAAACACCTGTTTGGGTGAAAGGTGATCGCACACAATTTCACCGGTGTCTGATACATAGACCATATAGAACGGATGCAGGCGGTTCTGGTTGTCAATATTGACGCCACCATTTCTGTTTTTGAGGAGTCAGCCTGATAAACCGCAAGGAAGAAGACTTACATTTATCTCTTTGTTTTTATTGATTTTTTATTCTTGGCAATTTCTATTAATTGGCATCTTGAGCATGGTAGTTTTTCATTCATACAATTTTAATATCGCACAAATCGTACCAAATTAAATTATTAAACAGTAGAGAGATTCGAGAAAATATAGTATGTCGCCTCGCTATATGCAAGGTTTCCATAGTTTCTCATTTTAGTTATACAACGGGCTCATGGCCCGGAGGATGTTGGTGAACAGCCCATCCATGCCGGAGATGAACGAGCCGATATGCTGCGCCATGATGGAGAAGATCAGGCCGATGAAGAAAAACCCCACGCCGATCTTGATGGGAAAGCCAAATTCCATAATGCGGATCTGCGGCGATGTCCGCGCCACGAGGCCAAGGGCGACCTCCACCATAAAGAGGGCGGCCATGACGGGCGCGCATATCTTGAGGGCCAGACGGAAGACGCCGGCGGACAGGGAGACCACCTGATCCAGCAGCGCCTGACCGATGAACAGCCCGCCGGGCGGAATAAGCTCAAAGGTTCCGGCAAAGCCGCGAATCATGTAGAGATGCCCTTCCAGCGACAGAAAGGTCAGCAGGGAGACCATCCAGATAAAGAAGGCCGCCGGGCCCGTCCTGTTGCCACTGATGGGATCGGCAAAGGAAATCATGGCAAAGCCCATCTGAAAGCCCAGAAGCTCGCCGCCGGCCTGAATGCCCATGAAAAGAAAATCAATAACCATGCCAAGCACAAGGCCGACGACCACTTCCCCAAGCAACATGATGGCGATATCAAAGGGATGGGCGGGCATGAACACGCCGGAGAGGGCGACGGCGGGCCACACGCCCAGAGTGAAGACCAGGGAGACGGCGGCCTTGACAAGCGTGGGGATGTTCTGTGTGGAAAAGATGGGCAGCATGAACATGATGATGCTCACGCGCATGAGCGTCAGAATGAAGCTGAGGACGACCGCGGGGTTGTAGTCAAAAAGGTTCATGGGCGGAGGCGCTATCTGTGCAGTTTCGCCGCAATGAGTTCCCGGATGATCTGATTGAGGCGCGGCAGATCCGGTTTCGAGACCTGCCTGTCCGCGCCGACCTTTTCCCCCTTGACGCGAACGGCATCTGTAATCAGGGAGGAGAAAAGAATGACCGGAATATCGCGCATGGCCGGATCGCTGCGGATATGCGCCGTCAGACTGTGTCCGTCCATCTCCGGCATTTCGATGTCCGAAATGATAACGTGGAGATGATCCGTCAGGCGCTCTCCCCTGCCGGCGCATTCGTCGCGCAACTGCTGGAGATAGTTCCAGGCGTCCATGCCGGTGCCCTTGTCCGTCACCTGAAAACCGGACTGCACCAGCGAGGAACGTATGATGTGGCGAATGGCGCTGGAATCGTCCACCACCAGCAGATGGAACTTGCCCGCGTCCTCCACGGGCGTGGTGTCCACTTCCACGTGGGACATGTCCAGCGACGGATCCAGCGCGGCAAGAATCTTTTCCATGTCCAGAATGAAAAGAACGCGATCGTCCTTGCGCAGAACCCCCGTGATGGAGGACTTCGAGTAATTCTGCACATGCTGGTTCGGTAATTCGATTTGATCCCAGGTAAGGCGGTGGATGCTGGTGACCGCCGTCACAAGAAAGGCCGCCTGTACGCCGCAGAATTCCGTCACAAGAACCTTGTTGGTGGGCTTCTTGACGATGGTCTTGCCCAGCCACCCCCCGAGATCGACCAGCGGCAACACCTTGCCCCGCAGGTTGAACGTGCCGAGACTGGGGGAATGCCCGGCGCTGGGCATACTTGTCACCGTAGGCATACGGATGATTTCCAGAACCTTGGCAACGTTGATGCCGTAGGAGCCCACATAGGAGGAGCCGTCGGGCAAAGATTCCTCAATAAGGAATTCGATAATCTCAAGTTCGTTGTTCCTGGGCGAAAGCAGGCTGTTCTGTGACATGGCGACCTCGTGCGTCTGGGCTCTGAACGCCGCCCAGCGTCTGAACGTCTTATCGGTCAGGGCAGGGAAAGCTTAAGCTTCCCCCGGGCGGCCCGGTGTGGTCTTTTCGGCGTTACGACGGCGCGCGCGGCTTTTCCTGGGCCTTTTTGCCCCGCGGCGGGGGCGGTTCGCGCCGGGGGCAGAAGGTTCCCATATCGCAGCCTGCGCAACGCGGGTTCCGGGCATGGCAGACATCGCGCCCGAACCAGACCATGCGGTGGTTGAATGCGCCCCATTCCGCCCGCGGCAACAGCGCCATGAGGTCCTGTTCCACATCGACGGGATCCGTCCGCGCCGTCAGGCCCAGACGGTAGCAGATACGTTTGACATGGGTATCCACGGCCAGCCCCTCGTTGATGCCGTAGGCCCCGTACAGAACGACGTTGGCCGTTTTACGGGCCACGCCGGGCAGGGTCGTCAGCTCCGCCATGCCGCGAGGCACCTGGCCGCCGTAGACTTCCATGACCCGGCGTGCCGCGCCCAGAAGATTTTTTGCCTTGCTGCGGAAAAAACCCGTGCTGCGTATGACGTTTTCCAGATCGCCGGGCAGGGCCAACGCCAGTTCGGCCGGGCCGGGCCAGCGCCGGAAAAGCTCAGGGGTAACGGTATTGACACGCGCGTCGGTACATTGCGCCGCCAGAACGGTCGCAACGAGCAGCTGCCAGGCGTTGCGGGCCGAAAGATGGGTGGCCGGAGCCGGATAACGCGCCTGCAGCGCGGCCAGGGCCTGCCCGGCGCGCTCCCGCGCGCCCTCGGGCAATCTCGTCTTTTGCATGACTCTGGTTTATGCCACAGGCCGCGACGCACGGCAATACGCCCGCCCGCGAAACCCCCGCCCGCGGAACGGGGCGCGCCGCAAAAATCTTCCTTGTTTTTTGCCCCGCCCCGTGTACTCTTGCGCTGCGCCCCACGCGCAACGGGAGGACGCGCCATGTGCCTGCTTGTTTACGTGACCATGCCGGATAAGGAATCCGCCACACGCCTTGCCCATCGCCTTGTGGAGGCGCGTCTGGCGGCCGGTGTGAACCTTGTGCCGGGCATCCAGTCCGTCTACCGCTGGCGGAACGCCATCCACGAGCATGGCGAATGCCTGCTGCTGGCGCAGCTTTCGCGGGCGGCTTTTGCGGAAGCGCGCGCCCTGATTGTGCGGGAGCATCCCTATGAGGTGCCCTGCGTCGTGGCGTTACCCCTGATCGACGGGCACAGCCCCTTTCTAGAATGGATAACCGCCCACTCCTTTCCCATCCCCGGAGGGGAGGACACCGCTCCGGAAAGCTAGCGCGGTTGCATGTCGGGCATGCCCCCGCTCCGGCGGACGCGGGAGCGGACGGACGCGCCCCGCTCACGCGGCAACTATCTCCAAAGAGAGGATCCCATGTCTGTATACGTTTCCGGCTCGCTGGCCTTTGACCGCATCATGACCTTCAAAGGCAACCTGCACGATCACATTCTTACGGACAAGCTGCGCATGATCAGCGTCAGCTTCATGGTGGACAGTATGGACGAGCGGCGCGGCGGTTGCGCGGGAAACATCGCCTACAGCCTGTCCCTGCTGGGGGAAAAGCCCGTGCTGGTAGCGGCGGCGGGCCGCGATTTTGACGGCTACGGCCGTTTTCTTGAAAAACAGGGCGTCTCTCTGGAAGGCGTGCGCCGTGTCCCCGATGTTTTTACCGCCCTGTGCTACATCACAAGCGATCTGAATGGCAATCAGATTACGGGTTTTTACCCGGGAGCCATGAACACGCCCTCCGACTATGCCTTCCCCCATCTCGACGCGACAACGGATCTTGGCATCGTCTCGCCCGGCAACATGGAGGATATGCGCCGCCTTCCGGCTTTTTACAGGGAAAAGGGTGTGCGTTATATCTATGACCCCGGCCAGCAGCTGCCTGTCCTTGACAAAGAGGATTTGGCGGCGGGCATCGAGGGATCCTTCGCCTGCGTGACCAACGACTATGAACTCAGCATGGTCTGCAAAAAGCTGGATCTGCGGGAAGAGGAGCTTCTGGGGAAAACGCGCTGGCTTGTGACAACCCTGGGCGCGGAAGGCCAGAGGGTGCGTTCCGCCGACGGCACGGATGTGCGCATTCCGGCGCTGCCATGCCGCAAGGTCGCGGATCCCACAGGCGCTGGGGATGCCCATCGCGCCGGCCTGCTGGCGGGTATCGCGCACGGGCTTTCCGTACCGGAAGCGGCAAAGATAGGCGCCGTCAGCGCGACGTATGCCATCGAGCATGTGGGCACGCAGGAACATGCCTACAGCAGGGAGGCCTTTGTCCGCCGCTACGAGGAGGCCTTTGACAGGATGCCCGTGCGCCTGTAGCGAAGCCGCACGCGCACCTCGGAAAATCGCGGTTTTCCTTATGGCGGGCGCGGGCGTCCGCTCCCGCGTCCGCCAGGAGCGGTCACACGCTCACGATGAAACCGCTCTAATCAAGCCACGTATCGCCGTCGGCCAGCTCCAGCAGGTATTGCCCATAGCCGGATTTGCACAGCGGCAGCGCCAGCTTACGCAGCTGATCGCCGGAGATGAACCCCTTACGCCAGGCGATTTCCTCCGGGCAGGCGACCTTGAGCCCCTGCCGCATCTGCACAGTCTGGACAAAATTGGCTGCGGCCAAAAGGGATTCGTGCGTCCCTGTGTCCAGCCAGGCAACGCCGCGTCCGATGCGTTCCACATGGAGCCCGCCCTGTTGCAGGTAGCGGTTGTTGACATCGGTGATTTCCAGTTCTCCGCGATCCGACGGTCTGATGGAACGAGCAATCTCTACCACCTGCGCATCATAGAAGTAGAGGCCGGTAACGGCATAGTTGGATTTGGGTTCCGCCGGTTTTTCCTCAATGCTGATGGCGCGCCCCCGCCTGTCAAATTCGACGACGCCGTAACGCTGCGGATCACCCACGTGATAGCCAAAGACAGTGGCCCCCTGGGTGCGGGCGCAGGCGCTGGCCAGAAGTTCTGCCAGCCCCTGCCCGAAAAAGATGTTATCGCCAAGGATCAGGCAGGACGGGGCTCCCGCCAGAAAATCCTCCGCCAGCAGAAAAGCCTGCGCCAGCCCCTCGGGACGCGGCTGCTCAATATAGGCCAAGGAGCATCCCCACTGGCCGCCGTCCCCAAGCTGCGCCCGGAAAAGGTGGGCATGATCGGGCGTGGTAATAACGGCAATCTCCCGGATGCCCGCCATCAGCAACACACTGAGCGGATAATAAATCATGGGCTTGTCATAAACAGGCATGAGCTGCTTGCTGATGCTGCACGTGAGCGGATGCAGCCGCGTGCCGGAACCGCCTGCGAGAATGATACCTTTACGTTGCATGGGCGAAAATTCCTTTTTTGTCCAGGGTTCACTCCGCCACAGGCGGACAGGGGCCGCACGGATAACTCCTCCTGTAAAGAAGGAGGCACGGTTACGGAAAAGGATTTCACCGGCGTTGCCGTTTTGTCAACAGGAACGCCGCTTCCCCCTGAAAGGGAGGTCTCAGGCCACAGGGGATTTTTCTGATATGGCAAAGCGCCCGTTGGCCGACGCTGGAAAAGAAGCCGCGAAAAACAAAAGACGCGCCCGGAAAAAATCCTGCGCGTCTTTTGTTGAAATGGTACTGTCCCGCCACGGACATCGTCTGCGCGCCAGATTGCCGTATGGCCCGCGTGCCGCGTCACCGCGCGGACAGTCCCTCCCCATTCTCTGCGGCGATGCCGCCTGGGATCCCTGCCGCGACGCTTGCCGGTGCGTCTGCCGTGCGGCGGGGAATTCCGCTGCCCTCGAACTCTGTCTAGACGCTGAGGCTGACACCCAGCGTACGAGCGGAATCCTGAGCAAGGAACTGTTCAAAAAAATTGATTTCCTGCTGGCTCATGAATGAGGAGGCAAATTCGCTGACAGCGCCCTTCGCCGCATTCAGAACATCCATCCCAAAGGAATCATTGAAAAATTTCCGTTCGGAAACATCCAGCACATCCGTAAGCGAATGCTGCGTTGATTTTTCAAGAGCCTCCGGGCTGAAGCTGACGACATCGCCGTCGCCGCCCGCGGGAGAAAGATTTTTTTTCGAAGCCACAGAGGCAAACGTATGGTTGACAGCTCCCAAACCTGAAATCTGCATTGTGCCCTCCGATGCAGGTTTGACCTTGCGGTCAAGGTATGATCTGAGATGATTGAAGTGGAAAAGCCCTTTTCTCTGTACGGTGTTCTCGACAAAACATCAATACAAGATGTGGAGAAAGTCTAGCTTTTCTTCGCGATATTTTTCCTCTTCCCGGAAAGCCTGTCGGCTTTCCGACATTTTCATCGCTCTGCCCAATAATAATGCAATATGCGTGCCAAGACGAAGGCGAGAGACAGCCTAGCGCATTGTCTGGTATTCGGTATACTTCTCCGGAGAAACGTCGTACACGCCGCTCTCCGTCTTGATGATAAGGCCGTTGCGCAGCATGTAGAGGAGCAGATCCTCATAGTAGGCGCCATAATTGTTCATGCCCATATACCGGCGCGCAAAGCGATCCATTTCGCGCATGACATCATTGAATTTGTGCCTGGCATGGCGTTTTTCATAGGTCTCGGACTCACGGGCCCATGCGCCCGCGACCTTGTAGAACTGGGCCATATAGGCCTGAAGAATTTTCTTTGGATCCATCAGGTTCTATCCTTTGTGCGCTGGAATGTCGCGGATGAAATGCACGCCTGCCAGTGTTGGCGATTTCAGAAAAACTGTCAAGAATTTGCCAAAAGCTTGTCAAAAAAATATCTTGAAAAAGATACTGTGGTTGTTACGACATTTTTTTGACATAAATCATCTTCCAACACCTGTTCCGTAGGAAGGCATTCCAGGGAACGCGCCCGCGCTAGTTCAAAATATAGCGCATGGGATTGACGGGAACACCGTTAAGCCGCACCTCATAATGCAGATGCGGCCCTGTGGCCCTGCCCGTCATGCCCACATACCCCAGAACCTGCCCCCGCCGCACCCATTCGCCCTGCTCCACCACAAAACGCTGCATATGGGCGTATTTGGTGACAAGCCCCGAACCATGATGCACCTCCACGCTGTTTCCATAGGCTCCGTCCCGTCCGGCCTGCCGTACCGTGCCTTCCGCCGTGGCGACGATGGGCGTACCGCTGCGGGAGCTGATGTCGATACCCTTGTGGAACTGCACCCGGCCTCCGCCAAAAGGGGAACTGCGGCTGCCAAAGGGCGAAGAGATGAATCCCGTCGTTGGCCAGATGGTCGGCAGCGAGGCCAGCGTATCCTTGTGTTCCCGCAGGGCGCGCAAAAGATCCTGTTGCGAAATCTCTTCCAGACGGGCGCTCTCCTGTAACGAGGAGAGAAAATCCTGTATCTTGCGCGCGGCCAGTTCCTGCCGGTGCATGGGCACATAGGAGGATGCGAAGGATGTCCCGGAAGGCTCAATGGTCTCCGGCGCGTCCTTTTCCATATTCATCATGATGCGCAATTTGGCGTCAAAGTTACGGATGCGCTCCAGATCGCCGGAAATTTCGTCAATGCGGCCGCTGATGCCGCTGAGCCGCCGGCGCTGCTCCTCAAGCTGCCGGTTGCTGTCGGCCAGCTCGGAACGCAAATGACGGTTTTGCAACCAGTCGCGCCAGAGCCAGACATTGCATGCCAGCACCGCCGTCACGGCAAGGACGGCAAGGATAGCGGACCAGCCGCGCATGCGCATGTTGCGGCTGCCGCTGGAACCTTCCCTGAAAATGACAATGTGATATTTGCCGAAAAGCATATCCGTCAACTGTAAAGTAATGCGCGTTGAACCGCAACCAAGCGCCGCGCCGGACTTAACGGCGCGCCGAACGGATCAGGGGCACGCCCCACAACTCCCGCCGCGCCCAGTAAAACACCAGGACGCACGTCGCAAACGCCAGCACGTCGGAAATGGGCAGAGCCAGCCAGACACCATCCACCCCCCAGAAACGGGGCGCAACCAGCACGCAGGGAATCAGGTAGACACACTGGCGTGACAGCGCCAGAAACGCGGAGAGACCCGCCCGCCCGATGGACTGGAAAAAATTGCTGATGATAATCTGCGCCCCCACAAGCGGCATGGCCAGAGCACACAGGCGCAGGCCGCGCACGGCATGTCCGGCAAGGGAGGGGTCCTCGGAAAACATCCCCACAATGACGCCGGGAAACGCTTCCGCGGCCAGGCATCCCGCGCTTGTCACCGCCGTACCCGCCAGCACGCCGATCCGCAGCGCCGCCCTGACCCGCCTGGGCCGCCGCGCGCCGAAATTGTATCCCAGCACAGGCTGCAACCCCTGCGCCAGCCCCATGACGATCATCACAAAGAGAAAAAGGACGCGGTTGACGACCCCGAACGCGCCGATAGCCTCGTCGCCGCCGTGCCGTTGCAGGGCAATATTGATAACGCCCACCACGGCGCAGGCGCACAGGTTCATCAGGCAGGGCGCAAGGCCAATGGACGTCACGGCGCGAACGGTCTTCCAGCGCAACCCCCAGAATCCGCGCGTAAAATGCAGCGAGGAGGACGCATCGCAAAAATGCCGCAGCACCCAGACAAGGCCCACGGCCTGCGCGCACAGCGTCGCCAACGCGGCCCCCATCATCCCCCAGCCCAGCACCTTGATGAAAATGGGCGCAAACACGGCGTTGCAGGCCACCGTCAGCACAAGAGCCGCCATAGCCTTGTAGGGATAGCCGCTCGCCCGCATGAGATGCGTCAGGTTGAACAGGCTGTAGCCAATGGGCAGCGACAGAAGAAAAATACGCATGAAATCGCGGGCGGGCCCGATAGTCCGCCCGCTGGCGCCAAAAAGTTCCAAGGCGGGATCCAGCGCCGCCACGCCCACGCCGCAGAAGACCGCTCCGGTAACAACATTCAGGAGGGCAACATTACCGAGAACCCGCCGCGCTCCGTCCATATCTCTGGATCCCATGCGGATGGAGCAGATGGCAGCCCCGCCGATACCCAGCAGCATACCGAAGGCAAAAGCCACGTTCATCAGGGGAAAGGCCACGCCAAGCGCCGTCAGGGCCTCAGGGCCGACCCATCTGCCGATAAAAATGCTGTCCACAATATTGTACAGCGAGACGGCGACCATGCCCGCGATGGCAGGCAGAGAATAGCGAAGCAGCAGCCCGGGAACGGACGCCGTCCCCAGGGCGGCGGCTCCTCCGGCGGAAGACGGCGGCGAGTTCGGCGTGTTTTTCATGGGTTTTCCTTGGAGCAAGGTGTCTTTAAGGGGAGAAAAATATCGTTTTACTTTTACAAAGATAAGTTTATCATATATAGGCAAAATTGATTTCATTGTGTTATTCCCTTTTCCGACAACGAGGCCAGTATGAATTCAGAAAATATGACGCATGGCATCACAACGCTGACGCTTGACAGCTGGGAGTCCTTTTCCGAGGCTCTGCACGGACGCGACGCCTATGTCTGGCGCGGGCAACGCCGGGAGGACTGGCCGCTGCTTTCCGCTTTCGATCGCGGTTTTCCCGCCGATGCGCCCTATAACGAACGGGAAGCCAGGGCCTATGAACATCTGGAGCGCTTTCGCTACCTGATGCGCGGGCAGCTTGACGAATCGCTGGAGCTGTCCCTGAGCCGCAGGCGTCAGGAGAATGACTGGTGGGCGCTGGGGCAGCAGCACGGTCTGGACACGCCGCTGCTCAGCTGGACGGCCTCGCCCTATGTGGCGCTCTACTTTGCCGTGCGCCATTTCTGGAAATTTGACGGCGGCCGGGGCAGTTTTGCCTGCGTCTGGGGGTTGCCGCCGCTGGATCACATCAATGCCCGCCTGCGCTCGCATATCGTGGAGCATGATCCCGAACGCTACGCGCAACGGTGCGCGCGCACGTGCGTCGAGGCTTTCTATCCCTATCAGGCCATCACCCGCCGCCTTACCAGCCAGAGCGCCTTTTTCACCAAAACGCCCTACGGCATGGCGCTGGAGGACTGGCTTGCGGCCAACGGCTGTGAAGACGATGAGAATCTTGTCCGTATCAGAGTGCCCTTCACCCGGCGTTCCGTACAGGAGTGCCTCCGCCACCTCACCCACATGAACATCAATCCGCTGACGCTGTGGCCAGCCCGCGAGGGAGCCTGCCTGCTTGCCAATATCGCCATACATATCGACGGCTATCATACTTTCTGGTGATACGGGCGGCTACCGCTGGGCAGAAAACACGGAAACCGTGAACATTGCTGTTCACGGTTTCCGTGGGCCGGGCACCCGGCAACATCTGTTACCGCTGCTTTCTTTCGAACCTGACGGGGTTGGCAGTGCGGCCGCCGCCCGGCTTGGCCTTGCTCTAGCAGAGCGGGGCAAAACTTGTCAAGTCCGGAAGCTTCACTGGCGCTCAGTTCTCGATCACGGTTCCCAGCGCCTCTCCCTCCCGCAGGCAACGCGCCAGACTGGATGGCTGTCGTCCGTCAAGAATGAGAGAACGGCCGCATCCCCGATCCAGCGCATGGAGACAGGACTCCACCTTGGGGATCATACCGCCGTTGATGACCCCGCTTTCCATCAGCCGCCCCACCTCCTCCCGATGGAGACGCGGCAACAGCCGCTTCTCCCCGTCCAGCACGCCCGGCACGTCTGAAATCAGCACAAAGCAGCCCGCGCCCAGCGCCCCGGCCACGGCCCCGGCGGCGGTATCGGCGTTGACGTTGAGCGCCTGTCCCCGCGGACCGGAGGCCACCGGGGCAAGCACAGGCACAAAACCGCCCTCCATCAGGCAGAAAAGCAGATCGGCATCCACGTCCGTCACATCGCCCACCAGGCCCAGCGCCGCATCCTTCACCCTGGCGCGCAGCAAGCCGCCGTCACGACCGCTGATACCCGCCGCGCGGCAGCCGGCCGCCGCAAGACGCGCCACCACCTCCTTGTTGACCTGACCGCACAGGACCATTTCCACGGCCCGCATGGTTTCCTCATCCGTTACGCGCAGTCCCTTCTCGAACCGGCTTTCAATATGAAGCCGTTGCAGCAAGGCGCCAATTTGCGGGCCGCCGCCATGAACAACGGTCAGATGAACGCCATTCCGCCGCAGCAGCGCAACGTCACCGGCAAAGGCCGCGCAGAGATCCTCCTTATCCATGGCATGACCGCCGAACTTCACAACGACCGTTTCCCGCTTCATGGCGCTACCTCCTCAGCGTCTTCCTGTCCCTTGAAAGAAAATTTTTTGAGCGGCCGCGTTTTCCGCTCCCGAGCATGTCACCGCGATCACATGTTGACGAGGAAACCGCGCCGTCAATGTCCGGAATAATCCAGAACGTTGTTGAGCGGGGCGGCGCTGGTGTGCAGGATTCCGTCACGGAAGGCATGGCGCGTCAGCCGCCAGCGTTCGAGATCAAGCATGTCCAGTTTCCCCCGGAGCGTTCCGGGAGCAGCCCGCAACACGGCGACCACCTCTTCCTCGGGGAAATAGCTGCCCTCAAAGGAAATACGCAGCATATCGCCGTCGCGTTCCAGCAGGGGCACATCGTCATTGTCAGGCAGAGCTTCCCGCAGGGCGGCGCGCAGCGCGTCTTCCAGGGGGGATCCCGCGGGGTAGACATGCCCGTAGGCTTTGACAAGCGGATCACGCATCAGGGCCTCACCGAAAAGACAAAGGGATCAGGCAGCGCTTTCACGCGCACAGGAATCACACGGGCCACGGCGCGCGCCGTTTCAGAGGTGACGGGCGGCCAGATCGGAACGTCGCGCCGCCCTTCCACTTCCAGAGCGGGCAGGCGCGGCGGTGCGATCGCGGGTTCCGCCACAGGCATGTCGCCGGGGGGCAGACATTGCCCACGCCCGCGCACGGCAAGCAGCCCCTCGCAATCTCCCAGAGCGCAGGCGGCCGTCAAATCCTCGCACATGCCGCCGGTGTTGCCGCGCAACATGCGCAATGCGCCCCGGGCACGCAGAAGACCGCGCCGCCTGGCGTCATGGGGAGCCGTTCCCACCGCTACCGGCGACGTCCGCAACGCCGCGTCAAAATCCTCTTCCGCCAGGGCCAGCTGTTGCAGACGCCAATGCGCCAGCGCGCGCACATAGCGCGCCCGCGTCATATCCGGCGCAAGACGCAGGGCGGCGGACGCCGCCTCCATGCACTGCTGCGGCAGGCCAGCGCGCAAACGCGCCTCCGCCAGCAACAACCGCAGCAACGCGCTTTCCGGCACACTCTCCACCAGTCCTTCCAGCAGAGGCATATCCCGCGCGTCAGCCAGCCAGCCGCCGTCGCCATGTCGCAACAGACGGCGCGCATCGCCCAACAGCGCCCGCAACGCGTCCGTTGCCATCCGGCGTTTCTCTGGCGCCGTGTCCGCCGCGCCAAGAACTCGCACAGCCTGTTCCACTTCGTCCAGAAGGCGGCGCCAGGCCGCCACGCGATCACTGCTGGCCAGCAGCCGCGTCATGCGTTCGCGGGCATCGGACGGAACGCTCACGGTAACGGTCAGCGTTCCGGGGCGGGAAACGCACATGGCCAGCGGCTCTCCCTGTTCCAAAGGCGGCCAGGGATCGGCCGGCGGCGTCTCGCAAGACGGAAAAGAGCTTATGGAAAGCCTGGCGACCGCCGCCACCAGCGCCAGCCGGAACGGCGCGGAGAAGGGATCTTCCTCGGAGGCGCCGGAAAGCGGCAGACGGGGGGACAGCGTCTCCAGCGCGCGCAGCCAGCCCCACCCCACAACCCGCCAGTACTGGGCCCCTCGCGCCGTCTCCGTCAGTGGAAGACGCAGAATCACAGGAGCGAAGGCAAGTCCGTCACGGGCGGAAGCGCCGGAAAGCGGCCACGGCAAGGCCAGCAGGCATACAAGCGGCAGCATGATATACCCGCACAGCCCGCCGCGTCCCGCCGTCCGGCGGTCTACGCGTTTTACAGACGGCATGGTTCCCCGTTCTGTCCGTTAGCGGGATACCGTCTGTTTGATCTTGGCGGCCATGGGTTGCACGAGATCGAGCATGGTCTGACGCATCAAATCATCGGCAACGGAACCGCCGGGCAAACCCCTGCGGCCCTGACCGGAGGTCAGCGTTTCCGTGGAGACCTTTCCATCGCGGCTGGAAAGCACGTAGGTGGCGCGCATGCCTGTCGTCAATTCCGTGGACGAGACTTCCTTGATCCAGACTTCTTCCAGCCTGCCCGTAATAATGTAATCGGGGTTGGCGCTGCGGGCCTGGCCGGGTGTCAGGGCATAGGAAACCTGCAAACCGGCGCGCGTCAGTTCGTCGGCAAGGCCGCGGCTGATCCATTGGGGCACGTCTTCCGTCGCGACAAAGGCGGAACCGTCGCGGCGCGTGCCGAGGTTGACATCCATGCGCTTGTCCTCAAAGGGAACGACGCTGACACGCGGCGCGTTGGGCGCGGGTAACACAGAGATGCCGGGCTGCGGCAGCGGCAGCAGACGGACAGTGTTGCTCGGGCCACACGCCGAAAGCAGAAGAAGCAGCGACAGGACAAAAAACGGCGCAATGCGGACAGGTTTCATAGAATCATCTCGCACATGAGGTTGAAGTTTGTCAAAAATCCAGAGAATATCTATATACGTTCCTTTGCCTTCTTGCAAGGCAAGGGGCGGGGATGATACCCTGCGGCATCATTGCGCCGCGGCGGGCCGTGCCGCCTCGGACGCCGATCAGACAGAACATGCCGCAGGAGCATACCTTCATGATTGACCTCAAACTGGTGCAGAAAAACCCCGAATTACTGGCAAAAGCTCTTGCCGATCGCCAGTCTTCCCTGAATGTCGACGAGTTTCTCAGGCTGGATGGCCGCCGCCGCGCCCTGCTGGCCGAAGTGGAGACCCTGAAACAGCGGCAGAACGCCGCCTCCCGCGAGGTCGCCAAGCTCAAGCGCGAGGGCATGGACGCCGCGCACATGATGGCGGAACTCGGTGATCTGTCCGATCGCATCAGGGATCTGGATACCCGGACCACCGCGGCAAAGGCCGCAGTGGAAGAGTGGCTCATGGGCGTTCCCAATATCCCCGACGAAAGCACGCCCGTGGGCAGGGATGAGACGGAAAACCCCGAACGTCTGCGCTGGGGCACTCCGCGCAACTTCGATTTTCCTCTCAAACAGCACTGGGAAGTGGGCGTAGCCCTGAACGGGCTGGATTTCGACAGAGCCGCCCGGCTGACAGGCAGCCGTTTTGTCGTCTATCAGGAGTGGGCCGCGCGCCTGGATCGCGCGCTGATCAACTTCTTCCTTGACCAGCACACCCTGCATGAGGACTACCGGGAAATATGTCCGCCCTTCATGGTGAACCGCGCCACCATGACCGGAACGGGCCAGTTGCCCAAATTCGAAGAAGACCTTTTCAAGATGCCCGCCTGGGAGTACTACCTCATCCCCACAGCGGAAGTCCCCCTGACGAATCTGCATGCGGGCGAAGTGCTGGACGAGAGCGATCTGCCTCGCGCCTATTGCGCGGCAACGCCCTGTTTCCGCTCCGAAGCGGGGGCGGCGGGCAAGGATACGCGCGGGCTCATCCGCCTGCATCAGTTCACCAAGGTGGAAATGGTCCGCTTCGCCCACCCCGACGACAGCATGAATCAGCTGGAGATCATGCTGGGCCATGCCCGCCGCCTGCTGGAACTGCTGGAACTGCCCTATCGCGTCATCTCTCTCTGCACGGGGGATCTGGGGTTCAGCGCCGCCAAGACCTACGATGTGGAAGTGTGGCTTCCGGCGCAGAACACCTACCGGGAAATCTCCTCCTGCTCAAACTGCCGGGATTTCCAGGCCCGCCGGGCAAACATCCGCTTCAAACCCAGGGGAGGGAAGACGGCCTACGTCCACACGCTCAACGGCTCCGGCCTGCCCACAGGGCGCACACTGGCCGCCATCCTCGAGAATTACCAGCAAAAAGACGGCAGCCTCGTCATCCCCAAGGTTCTGATTCCCTACATGGGCGGACGGGAAGTCATCGAACCCCAATAGCAAGGTGCGCCTTATATCCCCGCCCTGAAAGGCGAGGCTTTACGGCGCGTTGGGTAAACCTACCTAACACGGCGGCGGCCGCCCGCGCCCGCGC
>CAKTDV010000032.1 GCA_934546745.1 uncultured Desulfovibrio sp.
GGGAGTAACTCAGTGGTAGAGTGCAACCTTGCCAAGGTTGAAGTCGCGGGTTCAAATCCCGTCTCCCGCTCCACAGATGAACAACTATTTTCCGATGCATTAGGGAAAGCTATCGCTTGGGCGGGAATAACTCAACGGTAGAGTGTCAGCTTCCCAAGCTGAAGGTTGCGGGTTCAAATCCCGTTTCCCGCTCCATCATAATGCCGCTTTTTGCGGGAGTAACTCAGTGGTAGAGTGCAACCTTGCCAAGGTTGAAGTCGCGGGTTCAAATCCCGTCTCCCGCTCCATATGCAGCGTTGTTTGCCAAGAGCAAACAACGCTTTTCTTTTTTGTGGATACCATCAGAACCTTTGGCAAAGCCCGTATCCGGGCACATCCCCGCGTTTTTTCTCAGGAATGCTTCTGACCGTTGCTGTCGCTGACGGCAACGCTGCGCAGCTCCTTGCCCGCAAGAGGAATGTACTGGACGCTCATGTCTCCTGCCCGCACTTCAAAGCCGGGAGCATAGAGGGGGATGGAGAGCAACGGCGGACGGCTGCCATGAAGCAGCAGCGCGGCATGGGCAAGGGTGCAGAACAGCAGCAGAGCAAGAAAGGTCCGGCACAGGATTCTTGGCATACGGAATTTTGACATGGCCTATCTCCTTGATTTGTAGTATGCAAAAAATATGCCGCTGTTGCGTGCCCCTTCCTGAACCCTGGTGGCCATCGCCGTCTTGCTCCTTTCGGGTCTTCAGGCTAACCTGAAAAAAGGAATATCGCCGTTGTGGCGATGGTTTCTCCACGTAGCGCGGCTTCCGCCGTAAAGGAGTTCTCCATGCTGTCTCGCGCATTTCTTCTGTGTTGCGCCATGTTGTTTGTGGCATCCGCGGCACTGGCCGCCGATCCGAAAACGCATCTGCCAGGGGATCTTTCCCTGCGGGAAGCGTTGACGGTGCAGAATGCGGCGTTGGAAAAGGCCAGGGCGCAGGGCGTCCCCATGAATATCGCCGTGGTGGATGCCGGCGGGCATCTGAAAACCTTTGTGCGGCAGGACGGCGCTTTTCTTGGCAGCATTGATATTTCCATCAAGAAGGCTGTCACGGCGCGCTATTTCAATATGCCAACCTCGGCTCTCGGAGCCGCCGCGCAGCCGGGCAAGGAACTTTTTGGCATTGAGGCGACCAACGACGGACTCGTGATTTTTGGCGGCGGTGAGCTGCTGGTACGCAAGGGTGTCGTGGTGGGCGCTATTGGCGTGAGCGGCGGCAGCGTTGCCGAGGATACCAACGTGGCCAAAGCGGGGGCTTCGGCCCTCAGATAGATGAGATTGCGGGCGATCTATTGACAGGGTGGTTTTCAGCGAGCCTGCCGGTACCGGCAGGCTCGCTGTCGTATGGGCGATAGACCGTCATTTCCTTCTTGAGGAGAGCGCCGCCCCGCTGCTGGGCAAGCCGCGCACGGCCTTTATTCCGGACTGGCCGTGAGACGATCCCGATAGCGATTCAAGACAGACGTGAGCGCATTCCTTGTGTGTTTTTGCAAATGCCTTTACCCACTTCAAGACAGCAAAAAGCCTTGCTATAGTGCGTATTGCAAGCCCCAGCGTATACAGGGTTATGGGCATGGCTTTTTCTTGTGCGGGCCGGCCGCAGGAGCCAGACTGGTAAACCGCAAGGAACAAAATTTCTATTTATCTCTTTGTTTTTCTTGATTTTTTCATTCTTGACGAATTCTATTGACTGGCATTTTGGGCATGGTGGTTTTTCATTCATGCAATCTAAATGCACAAATCGTAGCAAATAAAATTAGTAACCAGTGGATATCCTCCATATTTTCGCATGCAACATGTCCAAATAACATTATAGATGCAATCTCTTCGACAGCTGATAGGCTTGGGGAGTCCGCACAACCGTAACCTGGGAGGATTCCGTATGTGCCGGTATAAGCACACAACGCCACACCGCCGCCACAAGCCGCGGGAAACAGCGCTTACGCTGGATGCCTTTGTCAGTCAGGTGTATCTCCCCGCTGTCAAGGCAAGAAAACGAAGCTGGGAAATGGACATGCGGGTTGCCCGCCAGCACCTCTCCCCGTTTTTTGGGCATCGCGTCCTCGCCGAGATCGCCGCGTGGGAGGTGGAGGACTGGATCAACGGACTTCTGGATCGGGGCCTTGCGCCGTCGTCCTGCAACCGCTTTCTGGCCGTCTTCAAAAGCATATGCGCTGTTGCGGAAAACAGGGGATTTTTACGGATCGGCGCTTCTCCCTGTGGTGGCGTTGCCGTGCTCAAAGTGCCTTCGCAACGGGAGCGCTGTCTTTTACGGGGCGAGGCACGAAGCCTTATGCGCCGCCTTGAGCAAAGCGGGCGCATTGAGGCCCTTGTCCTGCGCTTGCTGCTGCTTACCGGCGCGCGCAAGCGCGAAATACTCCACGCCCGCTGGGAAAACGTGCATCTTGAACAACGTCTGCTCACAGTGCCCTTGTCCAAGTCCGGCAAGGCGCGCCACATTGTCCTGTCCGATGCGGCCATTGCCGTCATAAGGGCTATCCCCCGGCGATCCGGCGCGTCCTGGCTTTTTCCCGGCCAGACCGCAAACAGGCCGCTTTCCGACATCTACCTTTTCTGGAACAAAGTGCGGCGGGAAATCGGGCTTGAGGATGTGCGCATTCACGATTTGCGGCACAGCTTCGCAAGTTTTCTCGTCAACGCCGGTCATTCCCTCTATGAGGTCCAGAAGATGCTGGGCCATGCCGATCCGCGCACCACCATGCGCTACGCGCATCTGGGGCGCGCCTCGCTGGTGATGGCGGCGGAAACGGTGGGCGGTATGTTCGAGGATCCCAACGCGCCTTCACCAACGGCAAAAAACGTCTCTTCACGAAAAAACACGGTGTGATCCCTGCACATCTTCTCCACCATTGCGAACAGGCGGGTTGCCGGGCGCGGCCCAGAGAAGGGGTCGCGTCCGCGATCCGCCGACTTACGTCGGAGCGCTGTTCGTGGGAAGTGCGCCGCACGCCGCGTCCCCCCGCTTGTAGGGCATGGGAAAAATTCATCGTCAGATACACTGACGATGAATCCCCGTCAAGTGCCTGTGAAAACTTTTTTCAGGCAATCCATTTACCAAAAAAGTCAGCATTCTCAAAAATTATGACACATATCAATAAGATATAAAATCAAGATGTTGCGTAACCACACCGTAGGAATGCCGCTCATAAAAACCGTCAGTGTATCTGACAAGAAAAAACAAATCAGTGGAACACGGAAAAATAACGCATTTTAGATACCAGATGGAGGGGGTATGTCGGAATTGCCGGTTTTCGTGGATGGGGTACGTCAGATAAACTTTATCGGCGGAACAGTACGCATGGAACTTTTCTACAGTCAGCCCACCGAGTACGACGAGCAGAACCGTGAAAAGGCGGTCGCGTTGATTATGGCTCCGCAGGGTTTCCTTTCCATGTTCGACGCCATGCAGCAAACGGCGGATGCGCTGGTGAAACAAGGCGTTTTGCAAAAAGAAACCAACACCAACAACGCAACAGAGAAGGGAGAAGAATAATGGCCATCACCAGATCTGATATCGTCAAGGCTGCGGAACAGTATGCTGCCACCGGGACAGGAAATATATTTGGCCCCGCATACGGGCTCAGTAAAAATCTGGATTGGTGTGCCTCCTTTGTTTCCTATGTCTTTGATAAGCTTGACGGAAAAATAGATAGCAATACTGGCGGGCTTATTAAATTAAGCCACCGTACGGATACCATAGAGGATTGGTTCAGAAACAATCGCAGTTTCAAAAGCGCACCAAGCCGTGTTGGAACATGGCGCTATGTAACACACTCAAGAGAAGTGCAACCAGGAGATATCATATTTTTCGATGCTTATAGCTATAACGAAAAAACTGGCCAATATATTTCTGGGGCGAATCAATCTTCTGAACATATCGGGATTGTGCAAAAAATAACAGATACAAAAGTCTATGTGATCGAGGGAAACAACACTCGTACTGGCAGCCCAGCAAGTTCCCGATATGTAACGACAACAAGTTACGACCTGAACGATTCCTGTATATTGGGATACGGGCTGCTGAATATCGCTGATTCAACGCCCCAGATCAAGAAAGACAAATTCGAGGACAACAACAGCTTTGACAAGGCCTACCAGCTTCCCGCCACGGGCAACACCGCCACTGTCGGCACAATGAACCTGCATGACAACAGCGACAAGGACTACTACAAGGTTGAGCTGACCGCCAAGGGCACCTACGAGAACAGCATAAGGTTTACGGATTTGTTCAGAAACAAAACCATGAAGGTGTATGATGCCAGCAAAAGGCTCATCGCCAGCATGAATTCAAAAGATTTCTCCAGATACGGATTTACCAGATACAGATTTACGGGATTGAATCTTGGTACCTATTATATCTGTATCGAAGGCAAGGGCGGTACGGAAGGCGCGTACTCGCTCAACTGGGATGTGAGCCCCAAGATGAAGGCTGACCGCTACGAATCCAACAACACCAGATACACAGCCACCGCCCTTTCCGGCACCAGCGGTACCCTGAGCAATCTCACGCTGCACACAGGTTCGGATGAGGACTGGTTCAAGTTCACCCTGAATGGAACCGGATCAAGCCAAAACAAAATAGCGCTCACCAACTACTCTGCCGGGGAATATATGGAAATTTACAATTCTTCCGGGCAGAGAGTCAGGGCCTTTGGGCGCAGCCACACCCTCTCCGGCCTGACAGCCGGAACCTATTACGCCAAAGTCTATAGCAAACTGCAGGGAATGCTCTCAGGCGGCTACGGACTCACATGGAATACCGCCACGAAGAGCAACAGCGGATCGGGCACAACTTCCGTGAGGGGCGATCGCTACGAATCCAACGATTCCCGAAGCACAGCCACCGCCCTTTCCGGCAACATCGGCAGCCTTGCCGCCACCATCCACACTGGCAGCGATCAGGACTGGTTCAAGTTCACGCTAAGCGGCGTAGGCACCTCGACAAACAAGGTGGAGCTCACAAAGACAGCGTCAAATTCACAGCGCATTGTGCTGTATGATGCCAATGGCAAGCAGCTTGGCTCTTCATTGCTCAAGTCTCTCTCGCTTGCCGGTCGCCCGGCGGGCACCTATTATGCCAAGGTGTACGATACCGTCAAACAGGCTTCCGGCGACTACACGCTCGCATGGAATACCACCACGAGGAGCAACAGCGGTTCCGGCACCTCCTCAAGCCTGAAGGCCGACCGTTACGAATCCAACAACACCAGATACACGGCGACCGCCCTTTCCGGCACCAGCGGCAGCCTTGCCGCCAATATTCATACCGGTACCGATCAGGACTGGTTCAAGTTCACTCTGAACGGTACCGGCGCGACTGACAGCAAGATTTCCCTCAGCAAGTCCGCTGGCGGCCAGAGGATCGAACTCTACAATGCCTCGGGAACAAAAGTCCGGAGCATGTCCAAAAACATTTCCCTCTCCGGCCTCTCCGCTGGCACGTACTACGCCAAGGTCTACGACTCCGTCAAACAGGCTTCCGGCGACTACACGCTCGCATGGAACACCGCCACAAAGAGCAACAGCGGTTCCGGCACGTCCTCAAGCCTGAAGCCTGACCGCTACGAATCCAACAACACCAGATACACGGCGACCGCCCTTTCTGGCACCAGCGGCAGCCTTTCCGCCAATATCCACACTACCAACGATGAGGACTGGTTCAAGTTCACTCTGAATGGTACCGGTACCTCTGCAAACAAGGTGGAACTCACAAAGAGAAGCATGACGACGCAATGTGTTGCGCTGTATGATGCCAATGGCAATCAACTTGGCACAAAATTTCAAAGTTCTTTCTCTCTCGCCGGCCGCCCGGCGGGCACCTATTACGCCAAGGTATTTGATCTCGTCGGCTTTCCTTCCAGCGATTACACGCTCGCATGGAATACGGCCACAAAGAGCAACAGCGGTTCCGGCACGTCCTCAAACCTGAAGCCCGACCGTTACGAATACAACAATACCAGATACTCGGCGACCGCCCTTTCCGGCACCAGCGGCAGCCTTGCCGCCAATATTCATACCGGTACCGATCAGGACTGGTTCAAGTTCACTCTGAACGGTACCGGCGCGACTGACAGCAAGATTTCCCTCAGCAAGTCCGCTGGCGGCCAGAGGATCGAACTCTACAATGCCTCGGGAACAAAAGTCCGGAGCATGTCCAAAAACATTTCCCTCTCCGGCCTCTCCGCTGGCACGTACTACGCCAAGGTCTACGACTCCGTCAAACAGGCTTCCGGCGACTACACGCTCGCATGGAACACCGCCACAAAGAGCAACAGCGGTTCCGGCACGTCCTCAAGCCTGAAGCCTGACCGCTACGAATCCAACAACACCAGATACACGGCGACCGCCCTTTCCGGCACCAGCGGCAGACTGAGCAATCTCAATCTGCATACAGGTTCGGATGAAGACTGGTTCAAATTTACCCTGAGCGATACCGGCACATCGGCAAACAAGGTGGAACTCGCAGTGCTATCGGCACTATCGCAACGCATTGCGCTGTATGATGCCAAAGGTAATCAGCTTGTTTCAGGGGTGCGATTCTCTCTTGAGGGTCGTCCGGCGGGTAGCTATTACGCCAAAGTGTATGATATTCTTAAAAAATCTTCAGGAAATTACACGCTCGCATGGAACACCGCTACAAAGAGCAGCGGCGGTTCCGGCACGTCCTCAAGCCTGAAGCCCGACCGCTACGAATCCAACAATACCAGAAGCACTGCCACAGACCGTTCCGAAAGCCTAGCCGGCAGACTCAACGGCACCATTCATACCGGCAGCGATGAGGACTGGTTCAAGTTCACTCTGAGCGGCATCGGCACATCGGCAAACAAGATAGAACTCACAAAGACATCGACAACATCGCAGCGCGTCGTCCTGTATGATGCCAATGGAAACCAACTCGGTTCCAAGCTGCAAAAATCCATCTCTCTTGCCGGTCGCCCGGCGGGCACCTATTACGCCAAGGTGTATGATAGCGTTGACATGGCGTCCGGAGATTATACACTCACATGGAATACCTCCGGCACTTACGATGCTCAAACATCAGATCCTCGTACACAGGGATGGCCGAATCTAAGATATAAGAACAATGAACTTGTTTATGGAGGCTTCGGTAACAATCAGATTCATACTTCAGGCAACGATAATACCGTTGTCGTCTATGACAGCAACCCTTGGGGAAAGGATACTGTAACAAGTTCCTCCGGAAAACGATGCATCCTCTTTGCGGACATATCTTCTTCGGACGTCACGGCGAGCCTGAAGGGCACGACCATGAACATCAGAAGAAACTCGGATTCTTCTCAGGTAATTGAAGTGAAAAATTGGAATTCTTCTCGAGATAGGATAATTTATAGCGGAAGTTTAAATCATTTTTCATCTTTGCTCGATGGCAGCATGACAGGAACTCTGTTTAGGAACGCCTGGAATGAAGTAAACAGCAAAACCAACGGGATGCTGGCGGCTATGGCGTAGCGGACAGACGATGTGGCAAGCCCTGCTGACAGCCGCTCTGGCCTTCCTGAGCATGATCTCCCCGGCGTGGGGCGCGGCGCGTACAGATGCGTCCCACGCCGGGGCGTGGACAGCGCGCGACAGCGTCGCCGCCGCCCTTGACCATGCCCCCCATCTCAAAAGCGAGAAAGAAAAGGTGCGTATGCAACAGCAGAACGTGCGTCAGGCAAAGGCCGGGCGCCTGCCCCGTGTGGACGTGGAGGCCTCGGGCGGCGCGGCCACACTGCCGGTTTCCAGACATGACTAGGACGTTTCTCGCATCAGTGGCGCTGTGCGCCGCGCTGTGGCCGTTCTCCGCTGCCGTTGCCGTGGACCGGCCCAGCGGGTTTGTCGGCATGAGGGATTCGCCCTATTACAGGTATGAGGTGCGCGGCCAGAGCAGTGTTTCCCTCCGCCTTTCCCAGTCCCTCTGGGAAGGAGGAGCCACACAGGCCCGCATCGCTATGGAAAAGGCCAGACTCGCCTCCGCCAGACATGCCTATGCGGACGCGGCGGCAAGTCTGGCCTTCGATGCCGTCGCCGCCCATGCGGAGATCCTGCGTCAGGCGCGGCTGGTCGATCTGGCCAGCCGCAACGTGAACGACTATGCCTCCACCATAGCCATGCTTCAGGCGCGGGCCGGCAACGGCCTTGCCACGCCCGGTGACGTGGATCTGGTGAAAAGCCGCCTGTTGCGCGCGCGGGGCGTTCTTGCGGAATACCGCTCGGCGCTTCTCGGGGCCAAGGCCAACTTCCAGAAAATCACCGGGCGGCCCGCGCCGCGATCGCTGGCGGCGATTCCGCTGCCGCGTCGCGCCTACACTTCCGCCGCCTCGGCCATCGCTTCCAGCCGCGTGCGCAATCCCCGTATCCTTGCGCAGGCGGGCGTCATCGAGGCCGCGCGCGAGGAAGTCCATGTTGCCGAAGGCGCGTTTCATCCCAAGGTGGCGATTCAGGCAGGGCCGCGCTGGCATTTTCAGGATACCCCGCAGGATTCCCGGAATCACGGCGTGGAGGCCATGCTGACGGCGCAATGGAACCTCTTTGAGGGCGGCGCAACCAGCGCGGCGCGGGAACGGGCCGTTGCCCAGACACGGCAGGCCCGCCATGATCTGCGGCATGTGGCGGATTCCGTGGAAGCGGAGATTCTCAGTGTCTGGGCGCACTATGAGGCCGCCGCCGAACGCATGGGCTTCTATGGGGAAAGTATGCGTGTGGCAAAGGAGGCCCGCAAAACATTCCATGAGCAATACATGCTCGGGTATAAGGGGCTTCTGGATCTTCTGGATGCCGACAACGAATATTTCATCGCGGCCTGCCAGCACACGGTGGCGGAGGGGGACCGCCTCGTTGCCGCGTACAGGCTGCTGGCGCTGGGGGGTGAGATCCTTCCGGCCTTTGATATTCCCCTCCCGGCCTTTGACGCCCCGGCAACGGGCAAACAGCGTTCCTCCCTCGGACGGGCAAAGCGACAATGACGACCCAGCACCAGGAACCCCCGCTCCACACAGCTCTGATATGCCTGAAGCTTGCGGGCCTGCATCATGGCATGGAGCTTGATGAGAAACGTCTGGCCCACGAATACGCCCTGCGCGACAGCGAACCGGCCCCGCGCCATCTGGCGGATATTGCCTCAGGGTGCGGCTTCCGGGAGAAAACCGTCAGGGCGGACTGGAAGAGGATGCTCG
The DNA here is from genome assembly GCA_934546745.1 of uncultured Desulfovibrio sp. Taxonomy (GTDB): domain Bacteria; phylum Desulfobacterota; class Desulfovibrionia; order Desulfovibrionales; family Desulfovibrionaceae; genus Desulfovibrio. The sequence continues at coordinate 9,228 of CAKTDV010000032.1, forward strand.
GTTTGCGCGAGGTCTATCCGATCATCTGCCAAAAAAGGAACGGGAGATATGTTCTTGTGGCGGGCCTGCGGCCCGGCGACGATGGGCTGCCCGAACTGGCCGTCATCGATCCCGATCTGGAGGCGTGCGCGGAGTACCCCAGGGAGGGCCTCCACTGCTTCTGGGACCAAGCCGCCTTTGAACTCCAGAGCGACGGACACGCCCTTCTCCTGCAAAAACGCTACGCCCTCACCGATGAGACGCAGCCGTTCAGTCTGCGCTGGTTCATTCCCGAATTCATAAAACTCAGGGGCATTTTCGGGCAGATCGCCGCCGCCGTGCTTGTCATGACCCTTCTTTCGCTGGTCATGCCGCTTTTTTTCCAGATCGTGATTGACAAGGTGCTGCCCAACGAAAGCTTCAATACGCTGAACGTGGTGGGCGCGGGTATCTGTCTTGTCATCCTCTTCAACGGCGCGATGGAATATGTGCGTAATTATCTGCTGCTGTTCGCCACCAACAAGATAGACATCAATACGGCGATGAAGACCTTCGCCCACCTGATGCGCCTGCCGGTCAATTTTTTCGAGGCGGTGCCGTCCGGGCTTTTGATCAAGCACATGCAGCAGACGGATAAAATCCGGGGATTTCTTTCCGGGCGTCTTTTTTTCACCCTTCTGGATCTGTTGTCACTGGTGGTGTTCATCCCCGTGCTGCTTCTTTACAGCGTCACTCTTACGCTCATTGTCCTTGGTTTCGCAACGCTCATGGCCCTTGTGGTCATGGCGCTCATCAAACCGTTTCAGAGGCGTCTCAACATCCTCTACGAGGCGGAAGGGAAGCGTCAGAGCCACCTTGTGGAGGCCCTGCACGGCATCCACACCGTAAAGGCTCTGGCCCTGGAACCGCTTGAGGAACGGGAGTGGAACAACGTATCCGCGTTTTCCATTCAGGCCCAGTTTGGCGTGGGCAGAATCTCCCTCACGGCCAACACCCTCAGCCATATTCTTGAGATGCTCATGAATGTGGCCGTCATCTGGGCCGGCGCGCATCTTGTCTTCAATCACATCATTTCCATTGGCGCGCTCATCGCCTTTCAGATGCTTTCCGGGCGTGTTTCCAGCCCCCTTGTCCAGCTTGTCGGGCTTATCCATGAATACCAGCAGACGGCCCTTTCGGTGAAAATGCTCGGCGCGGTCATGAACACTCCCCCCGAACACCCCGGCGGCGGCGTGCATCAGGCGATACGCGGCGACATAGCCTTTGAGCAGGTGCGCTTCCGCTATCAGGAGGATTTGCCGGACGCGGTGAGGAACCTCACCTTCCACATCCGCCCCGGCGAAACCATCGGCATTGTGGGCAAATCCGGTTCCGGCAAAAGCACGCTGGCCCGCCTCGTACAGGCCATCTACCATCCCCGGTCCGGCATCATAAAAATTGACGGTATCGACATCCGGGAACTGGACAAGGCGCATCTTCGCCGCAGCATAGGCGTGGTGCTTCAGGAGAACTACTTCTTCAAGGGAACCATCAGAGAAAACATCCGGCTGGCCAAAACCTCGGCAACCTCCGAGGAGATCGTCCGTGCGGCGACCCTTTCAGGCGCGGAGGAATTCATCTCCAGGCTTCCCAAAGCCTATGACACGATGCTGGAGGAAAACGCGGCCAATCTCTCAGGGGGGCAGAAACAACGTCTGGCCATTGCCCGCGCCCTGCTGGTCGACCCGCGCATCCTGATTTTTGACGAGGCCACCAGCGCCCTTGACCCGGAAAGCGAAGGTATCATCCAGCGGAACCTCAGGAAGATGAGCCAGAACAGAACAGTGTTGATCATAACGCACAGGCTTTCCATGGTCCGGTATGCGGATCGCATTCTCGTGCTGGATAACGGCGTCATCAAAAAAATCGGGTCGCACGACGAGCTTGTCAATGAAGAGGGGCTGTACAGGTATTTCTGGCGTCAGCAGATGGGTCTTGGCAAATGAAAAAAAACTTTGACAGGGACGCCGTCGAGTTTCTGCCGGATGCGCTTGCCATCCGCCATGCGGAACTCTCCTGGGGGATGCGTCACAGCATAGGTGTGATGTGCTGCGCCTTTCTGATCCTCTGTCTTTTGGCGGCGCTGGCAAGGATTGATGTCATTGTCGTATCCACAGGCAAGATTGTTTCAGATCATCCGACGGTGGCGCTCAAACCACTGGAACGGACGGTCATAAAAAAGATAGGCGTTTCCGTTGGCGAGCATGTAAAGGCCGGGCAGGTACTCGCGACACTGGATCCCGTCTTCAGTCAGGCGGAAAAGGAACGCGTGAACGCCGAGGCCATCAGGCTGAAGGCCAGACTTGAACGGTTGCGGGCGGAAATGGCGGGAAGCGCCTATGCGCTTTCGGACGCCGCCAGCGCGGAAGAAAAACTTGAGTATGCGCTTTTCAGGGACAGGCGGGACTTTTATATCCAGAAAATGGCTTCCTATACGCATGAGATCGAAAGCCTGACAAAGACCAAAAAATCCCTTGAGGAAAATATCGCGTTGCAGCGTCAGCGCCTCATACGCTTCAGGCAGATAGAGGCCATGCTGAACAAGGCCGGATCGGCCAGAGCCGTTTCCGCCAGAGATTTGAAGGATGCCGAAATAACAAGGATGCAGCTCGAGGCGGACATAAGCGACAAGAAAAACAACATTCTCATCACGGAAAGTCAGCTTCTGGCAAAGCAGAATGAAAAAGACGCGTTCGCGACAAACTGGAACATCGAACTGGCGCAGGACGTCGTGAAAACAGGCGCGGAACTGACCAACGCGCAAAAAGAGCTGGCCAAAGCGGCACAGCTGGCGTCCTATGTCGAGCTTCGCTCACCTGAAAATGCCGTGGTGCACGATATTGCGCCCATATCCGTTGGTTCCGCCATCAGAGAGGCGGAGACGCTGTTCACTCTTGTTCCAACGGATGGGCGGCTGGAAGCGGAAGTGGAGATCAAAGCCGAAGACATCGGCAAGGTCAAGGCGGGGGATACGGCAAGCATCAAGGTTTCCGCCTTCCCCTTCCAGAAATACGGCGTATTGCGCGGCAACGTGCGCGTCATCTCCAACGATTCGTTCCTCACCGCGCGGGAAAAGGAAGGGCCTCTTTTTTACAAGGCCCGTATCGTTTTCCATGAGGCGGACGATTCGGTAAAACGCACCGTCATGAACAAATTGATTCCAGGGATGGAAGTGCAGGCGGACATACAGATAGGAACGCGCAGCGTGCTTGAATACATCCTCCATCCCATTCTCAAGGCAACGTCAGAGGCTCTGCGCGAGCCTTGATTGGTATCCTCCCCTCAAAAACTGATTTTTGCCGGGGCAATACTCACAACGCGGCTTTTTTTTGATTGCTCGATGCGGGCCCTGACGGGCCGTTCTCCTGGGACATATCTCCGGCCAGAACCCTGCGCCGCTGTACGTCTCTCTGCCTGTGATCTGCTTTTCCCGGATTTCCGCCCAAAGAAATTCCCGCACCCCGTGTTCCACAACGAAAAGCCCTCGCGATTTCTCGCAAGGGCTTGATTTCTTTGGCGTCCCCAAGGGGATTTGAACCCCTGTCGACGGCGTGAAAGAACGCCGTCGTGCGCCTGCCATCCTTAAATTT
>CAKTDV010000033.1 GCA_934546745.1 uncultured Desulfovibrio sp.
CAAACGGTGGCGAGGTATTGCTCCCAGATATGCGAAGAATCTCACTTCGTTTGAGGCTGCCGTACAAATCCGCTGTAGAGCGATATGGCTCAAGGTGTTAACTTAATCTCGTGTAGACACTATCTAGTTCCCTGTCACTTTCACCGTTTTTTTCATCCCCGAATGCCTGCTAGTTCAAGGTGTTCGGGGTTTTTCCTGTTTTTTAGGGGAAAATTGTTTAGGTTTTCTGGCTTTTTTCCTCCGCGAACGCAGGCGGACAGATCCGGCGTTCTTGGGAGTTTACCGAAGAGGCAGGCCTGATGCTTTCCGGCCATACGGACTTCCTGCGCAGGGACGTCGCCCGCGCGGGCAGGATGCACGCGGAACCGGACCCCGCCCACGCCCACGCCATGACGGAGGCGGACTGGAAGGCGTCGCCCTGGTACCGCAAGGAAATCCCCTTCCGGCCCGACATGACCGAGACCCGCGCCCGTATCATGGCGGAGAATTTCGACCACCGCCGCTACCGGGACGCGCTCATCGCGCGCGGCGCGGAGGTCTACAACGGCGTGGGGGACATGGCGCTGGGCTTCGGGGCCATGCTGCTGGGCGGTGTGCCCGACCCCGTGAACCTGCTCTCGCTGGGCGGCGGCATGGTGGCGGCCTCCAGAGCGGCCACGCTGGGCGGGGCAATGCGGGCGGGAGCCAAAGCCGGGGCGGCGGAAGGCGCGCTCTTCACGGCGGTGGCGGACGCCATCGTGCCGCCTGATCTGGCCACACGCGGCGAGGATGTCGAGTTCGCGGATTTCGCGCTGGACACCATCGCCGGAGCCCTGCTGGGCGGCGTGTTCGGCGCGGCGGGCGGCGCGCTGGCGCGACACAGGGCCTTGCGGCAGAACGGGAGCGCGTTGCCCGATGCGCCCGATTCGCTTGATGTCATCGATACGCCGGATGCGCCGGATGCGCCCGCGACTGTCCGTGCGGCGGAGACACCCGGCGCGGCGGCCTTTGACGCCAGCCCGGACGGCGGCCTCATGGCACGCGCCACAGCCCCCGCGCCCTTTGACACATCGCCGGACAGCTTTCTGGGGCGCGCCGGGCAGGGGCCGGAGACGCGCGCCGGGGAAACCATCTCTCTGGGCGAACCGTCGCGGGCGTTTGACGCCTCACCGGACGGAGATTTCCTGTTGCGCGCTGGCGAAGGGCCGCACACGCAGCCGGGAGAAACCATCTACCTTGGCGAGCCCTTGCCGGATCTCCCCGGCCCGGCCCCTCTGCCGGAGGGCATGCACTGGAAGCAGCGCGTGGAGCTGGCCTACACGCCGGAGACGCCCACAGGGGCCGAGCAGCGCCGCACGGCCTTTGCCCGCGACCAGCACGGCCAGGCGGCCACAGCGGCGCGTCAGGCCCGCATCGAGCGCGCCCGCGCGGAAGCCCCGGCCCGCAACGCGGCACTGGAAGCCGCTTTGCGGCGGGCGCAAGAGGAGGCGGCGGCGGAGACGAGAGCCGCCTTTGGGGAGCTGCGGCCCCTTCTGCGCGCCCGGCTGCTCAACGAGGTGGAGGCGAACGCCCTTGACCTTGCCAACGGCTCCCCCGTGACGGAAACGCGGGCGCTGGAGGAAGCCTACGACGCCGTGTTGCACAACCCGCTGGCGGGTTCAGCGGAGGACGTGCTTGCCCGGCTGGAACCGGAGGACATCGAGGCCGTGCTCGTGCATCGCGGCCCGGCGGTCCTGCGGGACGGGGAAATCGTGGTGCAAGGGCGGCGGCTGCAACGGGCAACAGGCTATGGGAAAGGCGGCTTCGGCCTGGTGAAGATTATCTTTGCCCACGGGGAAGGAGGGAACAAGACACCGGACATGCCGCCGGTCACAAAGCAAGACGTTGTTTCACTGCCTTTGTTTTTACGGGAATACGCGCCAGTTACAAAGGACATTTTGCCGGATGGTTCAGGAGCAACAGTCTGGCATATTCCGCGCGACGATGGGAAGTATCTTGTCATCGTGGCTGGGCGTGGTCAGGATGGGCCGGATTCGCGCCTTGTGACCATGTTTGTTGATGATTCTGAAAATGCTGTCCTCTCACAAAGAAAAAGCCCCGATCTGGGTCCCTCCCCCCACCGGATGGGCGTAGGGAAGGATACTGGTCAGGGGATTTCTGTTTTCACACCTGACAGCCAGAACGGGGCCAGTCATATGACGGGTTCCAGTATGCCCGGCGAACCCGCCGCCGTCAAGGGGTGGGACACTCCCGAAGCCGCGCGGGAGGCCGAGGCGCGGGGGCTGGCGCAACAGGACGAGGCCCTGCGGCAGCAGATGGCGGAACTGGAGGCGCGCGGCGCGCTCGATCCCGACGAGGCCGCCCATGCCCGCGCCGAAAGCGCGGACACCGCCGCCATCGGCAATGAGGTCCTCCACTGCGCCTGGACGGCGGAGGGGTAGGCCCTCTAGCCTATGCAGAGGGTGATCGGGCGGCCTATGGCCCTGGCATAGCGGGCAATGGCCCGGATGGAGACGTTTTTCCCGGATTCCATGCGGGCCACGGCAGGCTGGGAAACCCCCAGCCGCCCGGCCACCTCCTTTTGCGTCATCCCCGCTTCCGTTCTCGCCTTGACAAGGGCATCGGCAATGGCAAATTCCGGTTCAAGGGCGTCATAGGCCGCCTTGTATTCGGGATTCTCACGCAGCTTCGCTTCGTGGTGCGCAAAAAAATCGATGCCCATGTCAGACGGCCTCCCGTGCCCGTTGCAGCGCTGTTTCCACTTCTTCCCGCGGCGTCCGTTGCGTTTTTTTGACAAAGGCCCGGACGATGACGACGCGCCTGCCGCGCACCGTCACATAGAGGTTTCTGGCGATGCCGCTTTTCCCCCTGCCGCGCATCTCCCAGAGCTTCCCCTGAAGATGCCGCACATAGGGCATCCCCACATGCTCAAGGCCTCTTGCGCGTATCAAATCCGCAATTCTGGCAAGGCTGGCCTGAACATCCACAGGAAGCGCGTCAAATTCGTCCCTGACCGTCTCGTTCAAAAATTCAACAACCCAGCTCATGGGGGAAATATAATCTATAAATTATGTTTGTCAATGAGGTAACCCTGTCACGACGGCAACAGTACAGGCAACAGATGGGCGCGGCGCATGTCGGGTGGCGGGGCCATCGGCGCGGTTTGGGGCGGCGTGGGCGGCGGCGCGCGGGGGCTGGCCCTGCGTCTTTCACAGGCGCGGGAGGCGGAGGACTTCGCGGCCCGCAACCGGACGCTTTCGGCGGCGCTGCGCGGCTCCCTCACGCGGGAGGCCGCGCCGGACGCGCTGGCCGGAGCGCTGGAGGAATCCTCGCGCGCGCTGGCGCAACCGGCCTACATTCCGGCACAGGCCGCGCTGGACATGCGCGGGGAGGGGCGGGACATCCTGACGCCGCTGGGCATTTCCGTGGAGCAGGCCCAGCGGGCGGCGGAACGCGGCGGCGATCTGGAGGTGCGGCTTTCGGAGCTGCACGCGCGCCTCACGCCGGAGGACATGGAGGCCGTGGCGGACGTGCTGCGCGAGACGCCGGAGGCCCCCAACGCGGCGGAGGCCTCGCGGGTGGACGCGGCGGCACAGGCCAAACAGGCGGTGGAGGAGGCCCGGCGCGGCCTGCGCCGCGCGGCGGACATGCGGCGGGAGGAAAGCCGCCTCGCGCGGGAGGCCTCCCGGAAGCGGCTGGCGCACGTGCGCGCGCTGGAAGCCCTGCTGGCCGCCCATGTGCGCCATCTGGAGGGCGCGCGCCGGGCGCGGGAGGACATGGAGGCGTTCCCGAAAAGCCCTGGGACTGTGGAAAAAGAAGGTTTGGCGGGACTGAGAAGAGCCGGGAACGAAAGAGGCGGGAGAAACCGTCCGGTAACGGTTCTTCCCGCCTTTCGTCAGGGACCGGAAGCCCCGATACTAGTCTTTCTTGTCCTTCTTGAGCCAGCTCATCATGCCGCGCAGTTCGCGGCCCACATGTTCGATCTGATGATTGGCCTCATTGCGGCGGGTGGCAAGGAACATGGGGTAGCGGGCGCGGGATTCAAGAATGAAGTCGCGCGCGAACTTGCCGCTCTGGATGTCCTTCAGCACGGCCTTCATTTCCTTTTTTACGTCTTCCGTGATCAGGCGGGGACCGGTGACATAGTCGCCGTATTCGGCGGTGTTGCTGATGGAGTAGCGCATACGGGAAAGACCGCCCTCGTACATGAGATCGACGATGAGCTTCATTTCGTGCATGCATTCGAAGTAGGCCATTTCGGGCTGGTAGCCAGCTTCCACCAGCGTTTCGAAACCGGCCTTGATGAGGGCGGAAATGCCGCCGCAGAGAACGGCCTGTTCGCCAAAGAGGTCGGTTTCCGTCTCTTCGCGGAAGGTGGTCTCAATGACGCCGGAGCGCGCGCCGCCAATGCCTTTGGCATAGGCCAGCGCCACCTGCAGAGCTTCGCCGGTGGCGTTCTGCTCAATGGCCACGAGGCAGGGCACGCCGCCGCCTTCCGTAAAGGTGCGGCGCACGAGATGACCGGGCCCCTTGGGGGCGATCAGGAACACGTCCACATCCCTGGGCGGAATGATCTGATTGAAGTGGATGTTGAAGCCGTGCGCGAAGAGCAGCGCCTTGCCCTTGGTGAGGTGAGGCTTGATGTCGTTCTCATAGACGGCGGCCTGCACTTCGTCGGGCAGAAGCAGCATGATGAGATCGGCCATCTTGGCCGCTTCCTCCGCCGAGACAGGTTCAAAGCCGTGCTGCCGGGCCAGTTCGTAATTGGGGCCGCCGGGGCGCTGACCCACAACAACCTTCACGCCGGAATCGCGCAGGTTCTGGGCATGGGCATGACCCTGGCTGCCATACCCGATGATGGCTACCGTCTTGTTTTTCAGCACATTGAGATCGGCGTCTTTGTCATAATAGACTTTCATCAGAAGCATTCCTTTGCGGTTTGCCGCCTCTCCCCTCAGGCGGGAAGGCGGCGGAAAAACTTGTTTGACCGCACAATCGCGGGCCTCTGTCCCTTTTTGCGCCGCGCGGCCCTTTTGTCAAGATGCCTCGGGGCACAGGTCGCGGGCGGGAACGCCTTCCAGGTCTCCGGCCACGCGATCACCGCGCCGCTCCCCGCGCGCGTGTTCCGGCAGGGATGCGCCGGGCCACCAGCGGATGGCGCGGTTGCAGAGCAGGTCAATGTCGCCCGCGGAGGCGATATGGAGGAGATTGCTGTACTGGCGCACGGCTTCCTGGCTGTAGGGGTTGGCGTCAAAAAGCCCCGCGAACATGGGCGCGTCCTCAGTGAGCATTTTGCGGGCGGCGTCATGACGGCGGCGGAAGGAAGGCGTCAGAAAGGGCGTCAGGCTCTCATCGCCAGCCAGCATGGCGAAGTAGACAAGGTTGGTGATGAAGTTGAGATTCTGGATGCGCGCCATGGCCCTGTCGTGTTCGCCGGCGGTCGTGAGGAAGGGGTGGCAGCCCACGGCCTCGAAGAAGGCGGTGACAAGGCGCACGTGGGCATCGCCCGCGTCTGGATCGGGAACGACGGCCACGGGATGTGGATCACCGGGGCGGACACCAGGCCCGAACAGGGGATGCGTGCCCACCACAGGACCCCGCCAGTGACGGCGCATGAGCGTCATGGGCCGCTCCTTGACGGACGTTATGTCGGCCACGGTGGCCGTTGGCGGCAGGTGCGGCACGAAGGCGCGGAGCACGCCGTCGAGGACGGACGCGGGCACGCAGAAAAGGATCAGATCCGCGCCGTCACAGACGGCGGCGAGGGCGGCGTCGCTGAAAGGAAGATCGATCCCCTCAGCGGGAAAGCCCGCCGCGCGGGCGCGGCGAAGAAACAGGGAACCCATACGCCCGCCCGCGCCCACGATGACGGCGCGGCGCGGCGCGGCGCCGACGGACGTTGTGCCGGGGGATGCCGGAACACATGTCGCGGCCCGCATCTTCGAGGGGAAGGCCGTCATCGCAGTTCCTCCCAGAGATCCCAGAAATGGGGGAAGGATTTGGCGACGGTATCCGGATCGTCAATGCGCTCCCGGATGGGGAGATGGACGCCGGGCAGCAGCGAGAGCAGCGCCAGCGACATGGCGATACGGTGATCGTTGTGCGCCTGGAAGCGGATATCTGAAGGCAGGGCGCGGACGTTGGCGGCGAGACCGTCCTGTCCGATCCCGGACACGACAAGGCCATCGTCCAGCGGCACGACGCGCACGCCCACCCGGGCCAGCTCCCGCGCCGGGGCGGCAATGCGATCGGATTCCTTGATACGCAGATGCGCCACATTGCGGATGCGCGTCTCCCCGTGTGCCGCGGCGGCCAGTACGGCCACGGTAGGCACCAGATCGGGACAGGCGCCCATGTCCACGTCAATACCGCGCAGGGTTGAGGGCCACACGGTGACGGCGTCGTCCTCGAAGGAGAGATGCGCGCCCATGCCGCGCAGGATGTCGAGTATGGCACGATCACCCTGGAGCGAGTCCGTCCGCAGGCCATTCACACGGACGGGATTGCCGCCCACAGCGCCCGCGCCAAGCAGGTAGGACGCGCCCGACCAGTCACCCTCCACCGTATGGACGCCAGGCCGGTAGGGGCCGGGGTACACCGTGATGCGCAGGTGTCCGGGGACGGCGGCGTCAAGACGCCTCCAGCCGTCACCGGACAGGGCCCGCCATTGCCCGGTATCGTCAAGAATCTCCACGGTAAAGCGGATGCCGAAATCCTGGAGGCATTGCAGGGTCAGTCCCACGTAGGGCCAGGAGACGGCCTTGCCGCCCGTCAGGACAATGGTCAGCGGGAGGCCGCCAGCCGTGCGGGCCAGCGGCGCGGCCAGCAGCAGGCCGGAGAGGTACTGGCTGGAATGGTCCATGCCCAGTGGCACGCGGCCCTGAACGGCTCCGGCGTCGAGACCGCCGGTTTCGATACGCAGCGGCGGGCAGCCGGGCCGCCCCTCAAAGCGGATGCACGGGCCAAGAAGGCCGAGGGCTTCGGTAAGATCGGCAATGGGGCGCTCGTGCATGCGGGGCGCGCCGTGGATGCGGAAGCAGCCTCTGCCCGCGGCCAGCACGGCCGTGAGCAGGCGGCAGGTGGTGCCGGATTCGTGAACGTCGCAGGACAGCGGGGCATCTGGCGTCGCGCCGCGAGGCAGGCCGCCGGGCATACCGCGGACGCGCCAGTCCGAGGCGTCGCCGTGCCCGCTGCGCCCGTCGGCAAGAAAGGAGGCTCCGGCGGAGGAGAGGATGGCGCGGGTGCACTGGATGTCGCGGCTTTCGAGGACATGGCGAAGACGGCTTTCCCCGTCCGCCAGCGCCGCGCCGATGCAGTAGCGGTGCGACAGGGACTTGGAGGCGGGCGCGGTGACGCGGCGCGGATCAGGCATGGCGGGCATCCTCGCTTTGTTCAGGATCGGTGCGGTCAAGCTGCGGCCCGGTGGGGTAGCTGCCGAGAATGCGGAAGAAGGTGCAGGCGTCGTTGAGCTTGTGCAGGGCTTCGGCGTACTGTGGCGCTTCCAAATCGCATTCCACATCGGCAAAGAAGGCATACTTCCAGCATTGACCACGCAAGGGACGTGACTCGATCTTGCGCATGTTGATGCCGTTTGTGCCCAGCAGGCTGAGGACGGCACTGAGGGCTCCGGCCCTGTCGGGCAGGGTGAAGAGCAGGCTTGTCTTGCCCGCGCCGGTGTGACCGGGCACGGGCGTGTTGACGGCGCCGCCGGGCTGGGCTCGGGCGGGTTTGGGGCCGATAATCACAAAGCGCGTCCAGTTGCCGGGGGCGTCCTCAATACGGCTGGCAAGGATACCGAGGCCGGTCATGGCGGCCAGCCTGCCGTTGCCGATGGCTGCCGTGCCGGGTTCGACGGCGCGGCGCGCGGCGGCGGCGGTGGATTCCACGGGCACGAGGGCCGCCGAGGGCAGGTGCGCGCGCAGCCAGCCCGCGCACTGGGCCAGCGGTTGCGCGTGAGAATAGACCGTCGTGACTTCGGCCAGGGAGGCGGCGTTGCTCAGCAGACAGTGCGAGATGCGCGAAAAGAGTTCGGCCTGAATGAAAACCTCATGCCGCAGAAAGAGGTCGAAACTGACCCCCACAGTACCCTGCAGGGAGTTCTCCAGCGGAACGACGCCCAGCTCGCAGGCGCCGCCGCTCACCTCCTCAAAAACCTGCGCCAGATCGTTGCAGGGCCGGAAGCGGGCCGCCCGGCCAAGGTACTCCACGCCCGCAAAATAGGAGAAGGTGCCTTCGGGTCCGAGATAGGCCACGTTCTGCGGGCGTTGCAGGGCGCGGGAGGAGGAAAAGATCTCCCTCCAGATGGCGCGCAGGTGTTCTTCGGGCAGGGGGCCGTCGTTGGCCGCGGCCAGACTGTCCAGCACCTCGTGTTCGCGCAGGGGCTTGAAGATGATGCCGTCGGGATCGGCGGCCTTGATGCGGCCCACTTCGCGGCTGAGGGCCGCGCGCTGGTTGAGCAGGGCCAGCAGGTGGCGATCCACCGCGTCGATTTCGGCGCGGATGACGGAAAGGCGTTGCGCCGGGGCGGCGGCGTTCTGTTGTTCGCGCGTCATGCCCCTAGACCTCCCGGATGTCTTCGCTGATACGCATGCCAAAATGCCGCCCGGCCTCGTCGGTGCGGCACAGAACCACATCACCGGGTTTGAGATCCACCACGCTCACGGGCACACCTCCGGGGGCGGTAAGGCGGATGGTCTCGGCGTTCTGGAGAAAGACCGTGCCCTTGCTGACGCCTTCGGGCGTGCGGACTTCGGCTTCTATCAGCAGCATGGGACGGACCTCGATTTTGACACGTCCGATGGTCGCCACGGACGTGACGCCGTCCGCATCCACGACGAGGACTTCCTGCCCCGCGTGAAGTTCGCCGAGGTAGCAGGTGCGGTCGTGGGGAAGGCGGGCATAGGCATGAACGGCGCCCGCGTTGATGCGGAAAGGACGGGCGGCCACATACTCGTTGTGTTCCGTTTCGGCATGCACCAGAAAGGTGAAGGCGCTGGAATTGCCGGTCAGCATCCCCTGACCGCGCCGGAGCAGGGAGATGGTGTCCGCGCAGACGCGGTGCCCAAGGCCCGCTGGCTCAACGCGGGTGATGACTGCCTCCTGAAGGCTTTCCCGTGCCTGGGCGACTTTGCACTGCGCCACGATGGCCTTGAGATCGGCTACGGCTTCGGGCAGGACGACAATGCCGTCCACGCCGCGCTCCAGAATACCGGCGGCAAGACGCGCCTCCTCCAGCGAGCCGGCTTCGGCCAGCACGCTGTCGCTCTGGGCCAGCAGGTTTTCCACGGGAATGATTTCCCAGCCCCGGGCCAGGGCCACACGCTCCCCGGCCTGAAGCCGCCGCAGCACGGCCTCCTCGTCGGCCTTCTCATTCAGGGTGACGGAAGGCACATCCTCGGCCGCCAGCACGGCGCAGCGGGAAAGACGGGTGACGGACTCCACGGCGTCGCGGGGCACGATGACGCCATCCACGCCGGATTCCAGCGCCAACGTGACCTGATCCTTGGCGCAGGGAACACATTTGAAGAAAATCCGCGCCATGTTTTATTCCCCCACAATGGCCAGCGCCTGATCCACATCGCTGTTTTCATGGACGATGGCGCGCAGGGCGCGCATGAGTTTGACGCGGCGGGGATGCTGGAAAACATTGCGCCCCATGGAGACACCCGCGCCGCCTGCCTTGATGGAGTCGTAGACCATCCGCAGCACCTGCCGGGTGGAGTCCATGCGCTCGCCGCCCGCGATGACGACGGGGACGCAGCAGCCGGAAACCACGTCGGCGAAGCTCTCCATGTCGCCCGTGTAGGAAACCTTGACGATGTCCGCGCCCAGTTCCACGCCCACGCGGGCACAGTGCGCCACGATCTTGGGATCGAAGCTGTTGGCGACTTCCGGGCCCCGGGCGTACATCATGGCCAGCAGGGGCATGTGCCAGTCGTCGCAGGCGGCGGCGACCTTGCCCAGATCGGCCAGCATGAGGCGCTCGTTGGGGTCGCCCAGATTGACATGGACGGACACGGCGTCTGCGCCATGCCGGATGCCTTCCTCCACCGTGCCCACAAGGGTCTTGGTATTGGCGTTGGGGGTGAGCATGGTGGAGGCGGAAAGGTGGACGATCAGCCCCACGTCCTTGCCCGCGCTGCGGTGGGAGCAGCGGATCAGCCCTTTGTGCATGAGGACGGCGTCCGCGCCGCCGGTGGCCATGTCGTTGACGGCTTCGCGCATGTCCATGAGGCCGTCGACAGCGCCGATGGTGACGCCGTGATCCATGGGGACGATGATGGTGCGGCGATCTTCACGGTTGACGATGCGTTCCAGACGAACTTGTTTGCCGAGGTACATGGGAGTGCTCCTTTGCGGTATGCGGGCCGGGCGGCGCGAACAAAAAAAGGGCCGCCGGCGGAATGCCTGCGGCCCTTGGGAGTTACGGACAATACGATGTCAGCGAAGCACCCGACCACAGGCTTCGATAAAGTAATACGCAAAAAAGAACCAGCTAAAGCCGGCTGCGTAGGAAGAAGCGTGGTCAGAAACGTGCATCATGACATCAATCCTCAATGAATGGAGCGAATCTACGCACGGTCTCCGTGCCTGTCAAGATCCGTCCGGCCTTTTTCGCGCATTTTTTCGCAACGGCGGATCGGCGGCCTTGACTTGGCCAAGCCTCAGAGCCCGCATTCACTGACGAGCCGGAGGCAGAGATCCGCCTTGTTGAGGGTGTAGAGGTGAATCCCCGGGGCTCCAGCATCAATGAGGCGGCGGATCTGATCGATGGCGAAGCGCAGGCCCACGTCCCGCACGGCTTCCGCGCCGCCTTTGGCGTCGGCTTCCTCCAGGGAGAGATAGAGTTTGCCGGGAATGCAGGCCCCGCACAGCGAGAGAACGCGCCGCAGGGAGGCGAAGCTCTGAATGGGCAGAATGCCCGGCAGCACGGGCACGTCGCAACCGGCAAGCCGCAGGCGTTCCACAAGGTCAAGGTATTCGCGCACGTCAAAGAAAAGCTGGGTGATGGCGAAATCCGCCCCGGCCAGAATCTTTTCCGTCAGAAAGCGGCGATCCTCGCTGAAACTCAGGGATTCGGGGTGCGGCGCGGGATAGGCCGCCACGCTGACGCCCATGTCGGGCTGCGCCTTGCGGATATGCCGCACAAGATCGGCGGCATGACGAAACGCGCCGTTCTCCCAGTCCCACGCCGGAGACGCCGCGGCGGGCGGATCGCCGCGCAAGGCCAGCACGTTGTCCACACCGGCGGCGCGCAACGCCTCAAGAAACGCGTCAATGCCGTCCGGTTGCGCGCCCACGCATGTCAGATGGGCCATGGCGCACCAGCCGCGCCGCGCCAGTTCCGCCGTGACGGTAAGCGTACTGTGCTGACGGCTGCCACCCGCGCCATAGGTAACGGACGCAAACAGGGGGCGCAGGGCGGCAAGGCGATCCACTGTCTCATAGAAGCCCGGCAACTGTTCTTCCTGCGCGGGAGGAAAAAATTCAAGCGAGACTGTCGGGCGGGAAGCCTCCCGCAGGGCTTGGCCGATGTTCATCAAACAATCCTTTTATGGTTTAGCACGGTTACGGTATGGCTCCGCAGTATATCACTAAAGCTTGATATGTCAATATAGGAATATCTCTGTCCTTCTCCCCAAAAAAAAAGCTTGCAGAATATCTGCAAGCCTTGAATACAACATGGTGCCGAGGGACAGAATTGAACTGCCGACACGGGGATTTTCAGTCCCCTGCTCTACCAACTGAGCTACCTCGGC
>CAKTDV010000034.1 GCA_934546745.1 uncultured Desulfovibrio sp.
GGGTTCCTCCATGACGGGAAGATCGCTGGCGGCGGGCATCGCCTCGGCCATACCGGTGAAATCGTCTTCCAGCGGCGCGGCTTTCTGTGCGGGTTCTTCCGTGGGCTCCTCAACGGCGGTGGGAGCGGGGACGTCGGGAATGGCTTCAGCGGCAACGTCCTCAGAGAGTAACGGCGCGGAAGGTTCCCCGATGTTTTCCGGGCTTGTGGACAGAGGTTCCTGGGCGGTGGAGGCTTTCTGTCTGTTTTCCTCCAGAATAACAGCCAACCCTTCTTCAATAACCTTGTTCAGGGAAACAGGCCCATGCAGGAAGTTTGCCGCCAGAAAACGCAGGGCGGATGCCGTATCCTCGGATCCGGATTCCCGCATGGTGGCGATGCAGCTTGCCCACGCGCGCCAGAATTCACCATAGGCGGAAAACATCTTGCTCAGGAGCTCCACATGCGCCTTGCTATCCTCGATACGTCCGCATTTATGCAAAAGCTCGATGCAATAAAGCCGCGCCTCCAGAAATTCAGGATGGCGGACAAGGCCTTTTTCAATAATGCCAATGGCTTCTTCCACAGCGCCCTCATTCGCCAGCATACGGGCAAGAGGGAAAAAGACCTTGGAGTTGGGTTCCAGCTCCAGAACTTCTTTGTACCACTCAATTTTTTCTGTCATTGTTTGCCTGCCCCCGATGTCGGCGTATGTTTTTCACTGAAAAGATAGAGGATTTCGT
This sequence comes from uncultured Desulfovibrio sp., assembly GCA_934546745.1. GTDB lineage: Bacteria > Desulfobacterota > Desulfovibrionia > Desulfovibrionales > Desulfovibrionaceae > Desulfovibrio. The sequence continues at coordinate 722 of CAKTDV010000034.1, forward strand.
TATCGCGCACATAATGCAGGCGCTGGCGAATCATCTTTTCCAGATACTGGGAGTCGGACTGTAACCAGCGGATTTCATTGCTCAGTTCGACATTTTTTCTGTCCAGTTCAGCTACCTGCTCCTGGGCTTCGCGCAATTGACGGCGCAGATCGGCATACTCCATAAGGCCGGTGCCACCCCACAGCATATGGACAAAAAGAACCAGGTTTACGAGGCCAAGAGCCACAAGAATAACGACGCGCCAGACCATGACCGTCACTGCAACAGACGCTTATCGGAAACCTTGCCGGCAACAGTGCGCAATTCCGCAAGAAACATGGCCGTAGCCGATTCCATCCGCGCGACGTCGTCCTCCATCAGGCACATGACGTCAATGCGATCCAGAAAGGCCTTCAGCGCATGGAATTCCCGAAAAAAGACATGCCCTTCCTCGTTGGCTCCTATGGCCGGCTCAAGCTCCAGAATGGTCTGGAGACAGGTTTTGAGGCGAATTTGCAGGTTGCTCATGCGAACGGTATGCTCACTTGTTGGCGGTAGTGCGGTAGAAGCCATAGCAGTAGTTGGCGCCGGAGAAAAGAGAGAGTGCCAGCGCCACATACATCAGGGCTTCGCCAATATGCCACAACTCCACGCCGCCGTACGGATGATGCAGCATCAGAGGTATTATAGCCGCGATCTGCAGGACTGTCTTCGCCTTGCCGAATTTGTCCGCCGCCAGCACAATGCCTTCATCAATGGCCATGGCACGCAACCCTGTGACCACGAGTTCGCGGCAGATCATGATGATGGCAACCCATGCGGGCACCCATTTCAAATCAACAAACATAAGCAGCACGGAACAGATCAGCACCTTGTCGGCCAGAGGATCAAGGAATTTGCCCATGCTGGTCACAAGGTTGTCGCGCCGCGCGACGTAGCCGTCGGCCCAGTCCGTAAGCGAGGCCAAGGCGAAGGCGACCGTCGCGAGAATACAGGTGACGGGTCCCTCAATGGAGAGAAGGAACACCACAATCGGTGTCATGAGGATACGGGCAAGGGTAATCTTGTTGGCAAGGTTGAGCATGACCGTCTCGGCTGTGAAAAATATGGCGGAAACGGGAAGGCGGGGGCCCCACCTTCCCCGCGCCTCTAGGCGGACAGTTTCCTGCCCCTGCCGTTATTGGCGGCATCGGCTACGGCATCCGCCAGCGCAAGAAAGGCGCGTCTGGCCGGGCCGTCATGTTCCAGGAGCACCACAGGCTTGCCCTGATCCGCGGCGACAACGGTAGCCGGATCAAGAGGGATAGCCCCAAGGAAGGGGATACCGTAATGGCGGGCAAGCTCCTCTCCCCCGCCCTTTTTGAAGAGGTCTATCTCCCTGTGACAGTGCGGACATTCCAGGCCGCTCATGTTCTCGACGACGCCCAGCACCGTCGATTCGGCATGTTGCAGGAAGTTGATGGCCTTGCGCACGTCGGCCAGGGAAATTTCCTGCGGCGTCGTCACCACGACGCATTCGGCATCGGGGATGGTCTTGAGAACGGTCATATGCTCGTCGCCTGTTCCAGGAGGCGAGTCAATAACGAGAAAATCAAGCTCGCCCCAGCTCACATCCGACAGGAACTGACGGATGGCCGAGGATTTTTTGGGCCCGCGCCACAGAATGGCCTGATCCCTGTCCTGCAGGAAAGAGTCCATGGAAATGACATGGAGGCGTTCATTGCAGGCAGCGGGGAGCATGGCGCCATCCCCGTCCATCTCTATGCCGGAAGACAGCCCCAGAAGGTTGGGGACGCTGGGGCCGTGCATGTCCACGTCAAGAATGCCCACGCGGCAGCCCTTTTCCGCAAGCGCCGCGGCGAGGTTGACCGTCACGGAGCTCTTGCCAACGCCACCCTTGCCGCTCATGACGAAAATTTTGTGCTTGATATGTTGCAGACGCCCGGCAATCTGGGCGTCCTGTCTGGCCAGCATGGCTTCAGCGCAGTTGCCTCCGCCGGGATTGCCCGCCGATGAACAGGATGAAGCCGATGAACAGGATGAACAGGATGACATAGCTACTCCTTGGGGTGTGGGCCTACCAGCCGTGGCTGCCCACAAGATCGACGAAATGGGCGGGCCCGAGATTGTCCGTCAGGACTCTCCCGGCACGCCGCTCTACGCGCAACAGACGCTGGGTGCGCGGCTTGTCGCCAACGGGGATGAGAAGAATGCCTCCATCGGCAAGCTGCCGCACCAAGGGCTGTGGTATTTCCGGCCCCCCCGCCGTGACGATGATGCGCTCGAAGGGCGCGGCAGCGGGAAGGCCCAGCGTGCCATCACCCTGTACCATATGAATAGCGCGAAGGGAAAGTTGCCGCAAGAGGTTCCGCGTGGCACGATACAGCCCGGCAATCCGTTCAATACTGTACACGCGGCAGCCCATGACGGCGAGAACAGCCGCCTGATAGCCGGATCCCGTGCCGATTTCCAGCACACGCATACCCGGCCGCGCTTCCAGGCACTGCGTCATGAGCGCTACGGTGGAGGGTTGGGAAATGGTCTGTCCATACCCTATGGGGAGGCGGATATCCTCATAGGCCTGCGCGCGCAACGCCTCCTCAACAAAAAGATGGCGGGGCACGTCGGCCATGGCCTGGAGGACGGCCTCATCCGTAATGCCGGAACGCCGCAGTTCCCGCACCATGCGCTGGCGGGAACGCCGGGGATCGAGTGTGCCCGGCGGCAGGGATGTTTTGGGGGACGGCCGCATAGCAGCAAGACAAAACAGATTTTTTACCTCAAGTCAATGTCGCGTGCCCGGAGAGGGAAGAGACGCCTTGCGGGACGGCGGGGAGTGTGCGAAACTGGCACAAGCGGCGCGTTTCTGTGCGCGCCTGGCCAAAGGAGACGTGCATGCGCAGACAACAGAGAAGAAGTTTTCTGCCTACCCTGCTGGGTCTGGTGGTTATTGTTGCTCTTGGGTATGGGGGATATGTCTTTTTCAAAGATCTCGATGGTCCGGCGATAACGGTTTCTCCGAGAACGGACAGGATTTCTCCCGCCTCGGAACTGACCGTCGTTATGGAGGACCCTTCCGGCGTGCGCTCTCTGGCCATAGGCATTCGCAGGAACAATACCGTCAATGAAATCTATCGCAGGCATTTTGACAGCTACGATACCCGTCGGGAAGTCCGCGTTTCCATGGCAAAAGCCGACTTGCGGGAAGGCGCGTTCGAGCTTGAGATAAAGGCCGCCGACGGCTCCCTGGCGGGATTTGGCCAGGGAAACACGCGCACGCTGACCCTGCCCATGCGTCTTGATACGCAACCCCCGCGGCTGTCCGTCAAGACGCTGCCGCCCAATGTCCGGCGGGGTGGCTCCGCTGTCGTGCGCTATACGGCCGACGAGGAAATAGTCAACAGCGGCGTGCTGGTAGCCGGGTATTTCGTGCCGGGCTACCGCCAGAAGGACGGCAGCTATATCTGCTTTTTTCCGTTTCCCTACACCATGACAGCGCAGGAGTTCAAGAAATCCGTGGAGCTGACGGCTACGGATCTCGCGGGCAATGTGACGCGAAGCGGCCTGACGGTCATGGCGTACGAGCGCAGGTTCAAGAGCGATACGCTCAAGCTCTCGGATGCGTTTTTGCGGCGCGTCGGCGACAAACTGGGTTCGCACGCCCCGGCAGACCTGACGCCGCTGGAGCGCTACCTTTACATTAATATGAACCTGCGCGCCTCCAATGCCGAAACGCTGGCCAGGCTGCGCGATCAGACGGCGGCGGCCATGCTATGGGAGGGCGCCTTCAGGCGCATGCCGAGAGCCATGTCCGTCGCCAGTTTCGCTGACCGCCGTTCCTGCGTCTATCAGGGAAAAGAGGTGGGCGAGTATTACCATCTCGGCTTTGACCTTGCCTCCATCAAGCATGACAACGTGCCTGCGGCCAATAACGGTCGTGTCGTCTTTGTGGGCGATCTGGGAATCTACGGCAATCTTGTCGTCGTGGATCACGGGCTTGGTTTGATGACGCTCTATGCGCACCTGAGCGAGTTCGCCGTCAAGGTGGGTGACGTTGTCAAAAAAGGCGATATTATTGCAAAAACTGGCAGTACCGGCCTGGCCTTCGGCGATCACCTGCACTTTGGCGTCCTGGCCGGCGGTGTGGAAGTGACGCCGCTGGAGTGGCTTGATCCCAAATGGATCAAGGACAATATCACGGATCGTCTGGCCCAGTAGCGCGGGTTTCTCACAGGCGGGCAGGCCCTTAAGCCTGCCTGCCTGCGGAAGGCTCCGTTGCCTGGGTGAAGCGCGGAGGCTAGTCCTCGCCATCCCGCGGACGCGCGGGAATTTCCCGTCCTTTCTGCTCAAGGCGCTTCAAAAACTTGTCCCGGCATTCATAGCTGCAAAAGCGGTGAACCGTCTCGCCATCGCGCACGGTAATGCTGCCGTCTGTTGCGACATAGGTGCCGCACTCCGGGTCTTTCACCATTTCTCCGGCAGCGATTTTGCGTTCCATATCGGCGGAGGTTTCCTTCTCCTCCGCTTTTTTCTTTTTCAGAAAGTCGTTGGCGAACATGCGGTACAGCAGGTAGGCCGCAAGGGCCAGAACTATCCATTTTATCATGAGTACTCCTTGTCGTGGCCGCGGGGAACCGCCGCCCTGGGTTCTGGAAAGAATAGCCTAAGAGAGGCCGCCCGTCACTGGAAAATTCGCTGGCCTTCGCAGCGCCAGCGGAGCCGCTCCAGATGCTGGGCCGCCGTCCCGCCCTCAATACGCAGCGCGGGCGCCACATCCCGCAGAGGCAGCAGGACAAAGGCGCGTTGCGTCATACGCGGATGTGGCAGGGTACAGAAGGATGTCCGCCGTTGCTCTTCGCCAAAAAGCAGTAAGTCAATATCTATGGCGCGCGGGCCGTAACGCAGATCAGGACAGGGACTGCGCACACGCCCAAGTTTCCGCTCCAGATCCAGCAGAGCCAGCAGCAAGGTTTCCGGCGTCCAGATGCCGTCGTCCAGCGCAAGCTCCACAATCTGGTTGAGAAACCAGGGTTGCCCGGCATATTCCTGCGGCTCCGTTTCATAGCGCGGCGAAACGGATTTCACCACCGCATGGGACAAGCCGCGCAATCCGCGCAGCGCCGCGTCCATTCTGGTTGCGGCGTCAGGCGTATTGGATCCGAGGCAGATATAGGCGGCGACGGGCATCGGCGGACTCCTGGTAAAACGGCCTGTATCCGGGGAAGTGTAGGCCGTCTTTTTATGAACTGTCAAACCCGCGATGCCAGGGAAGAGGCGGCCGGTTGCCGCGGAGAAAAAAAGGACATACACTTATGCCGCTATGGCAGAAAGAACACTCTCCGGCATGTCGGGGCGGCGCGGGGCACTGCGCGCCCTTTCGGTTCGCTGGGCCGACAGCCTGTTGGCACAGCGCGGGCTTTCCACAAACACGGTGAAGGCCTATACGCAGGATGTGGACGATTTTTTTCTGTTTTTGGGGGAACTTGGAGAAAGCGGCGCCCCGCTGGAGGAACGCACCATATTTCTGTATCTGGCCTGGCTGAGGTCGCGTGGCTGTACGGGGCGGACGCTTGCCCGAAGGCTTGCGTCGTTGCGCTCGTTTTTTCTCTTTGCGCAGGAGGAAGGCGTTCTCACGCACAACCCCGCTGAACTGATGGAAAACCCGAAACTGCCTCGGCGTCTGCCGGAAGTCCTGAGCCGGGAAGAGATGGAACGCGTCCTCTCCGCGCCGCGTACCGGTGAAAAAAGCGGGGTACGGGATCGCTGCATGCTGGAACTGCTGTATGCCTGCGGCGTGCGCGTCTCTGAGTTATGTGGTCTTGCCGTGGGCGATGTTGACAGGCAACGTGGCCTGATTCGCGTCTGGGGCAAAGGCGCAAAAGAACGTCTGGTCCCCCTGCATGGCCTGATGCTGGGTCTGCTGGAACAGTATACGGCGCACTGGCGTCCGCTCTTCCACCCCGCGGGAGACGCCCTGTTTGTCAATCGATCCGGTCGTGCCCTGACGCGGCAATACGTCTGGAAGATGGTCAAGAACTATGTGGCGCAGGCGGGCATATGCCGGAACGTCTCGCCGCACACGTTCCGCCACTCCTTTGCGACGCACCTGCTTGAGGGGGGCGCGGATCTGCGTTCCGTGCAGACGCTGCTGGGGCATGCCGACATCAGCGCCACGGAAATCTATACCCATGTGCAGGCGGATCGCCTGCGTGCCATCCATAAAAAATATCATCCCCGGAGCCATGAGTGAACACCGCCGGCGCCGTTCCCACGATTGTCACCTGCCATGCCAATGCGGATTTCGACGCCTTTGCCGCCATGATTGCGGCGCGCCGGCTGTATCCGGGTTCCTTTCTGCTTTTTCCGGGCACGCAGGATCGCGGCCTCCAGGCGATTGTCCAGGATGATCGCCTTCGGAAGGCCTATGGCTTCATCGAACTGGCGGAGATGGATTTCTCCGCGATACGTTGCCTCGTGGCGGTGGATACGCGCCAGCGTGACCGTCTGAGCCATGTGGCTCCCCTGCTGGATCGCGAGGACGTGCGCGTGGAAGTATGGGATCACCATCCACCTACGCCCAATGATATACGGTGCGATGTGGCGCATATGGAAATCGTGGGATCCGTGACCGCCCTGCTCGTCCTTCGCCTGAGGGAGGAGAATGTCCGCCTTGAAGCGGAGGAAGCTACCCTGCTGGGACTCGGCATCTATGGCGACACGGGGTCGTTTACCTACAGCTCCACAGCCGCAAAGGATTTCATGGCGGCAGCATGGTTGCTTTCACAGGGGATGGATGTCAACCGCATTGACGAGCTGGCGGCGCACGAATTGACCAGCCTGCACGTTCGCGCGCTGAACGCGCTGCTGGAATCAGCCCAGACCTGCCTCATCAACGGTGAGCCTGTTGTGGTGGCCGAGGTGGATCTCGAACACTATCTTGGAGACTTTGCCTATCTGGCACAGCAGGTCATGGAGATGGAAAAGTTCGAGGTGTTTTTTGCCATCGGGCGAATGGGCGATCGCATTCAGGTGGTGGCGCGCAGCCGTGGCAAGGCCGTGGATGTGGGCCACGTCTGTGCGGCGCTTGGCGGGGGCGGACATGCCTATGCGGCCTCGGCCTCGGTGCGCTCCATGACGCTGGCCGAAGTGCGCGACGCCATCGTGCGCGCCCTGTATTCCCAGACAGCGAAGGACAAGGCCGCATGCGACTACATGTCGTCGCCCGCCGTGGGTATTGAATCCAGCCGCACCATCAGTGAAGCCGATATGCTGATGCTGCATTTCGGCCTCAAGGCCGTGCCCGTTTTCAAACCGGGCACGCGCCATTGCGTGGGGCTGCTGGATGCCCAGACGGCATCCCGGGCGGGCGCGCACGGCCTGGGGAGCAGTCGCGTGGAGGAATACATGGTTCGCCGTATCCGAACCCTGCCTCCCGACGCGCCGCTGAGCCAGCTGGCGGACATCATTGTGGACGGACGCCAGCGCCTTGTCCCCATTGTGGAAAAGGATACGGTGATCGGCGTTGTGACCCGCACGGATCTGATCAATCTTTTTGCCAGCGAGCCGGAGACACTGCGCGGCGCCTCCTCCGGCGCAAAGACGCGCAGCCTCGCCAAGCTGATGCGCGATCGTCTGCCGCGCACGGTGCTGCATCTGCTCGAAACAGCGGGAAAAATAGGCCGTGAACTGGATATGCGCGTCTATGTGGCGGGCGGGTTCGTGCGGGATTTGCTGCTGGGCAAACCCAACAATGACGTGGATCTTGTTGTCGAAGGCAGGGGCAACGATATAGGGAGCCGTCTGGCGCGCCGCCTGGCCGAGACGCTGGGCGGCCGGGTGCGGGAGCACCCCAAGTTCCTGACCTGTGTCGTCATTTATGAGGAGGAAGGCAGGGAATGCCGTGTGGACGTGGCAACGGCGCGACTTGAGTACTACGAACATCCGGCGGCTCTGCCAACGGTGGAAGCCTCCTCCATCAAGATGGATCTGGTGCGTCGGGATTTTTCCATGAACGCGCTTGCCGTCCGGCTTGACTCCACGCCCTTCGGCCAGCTTGTGGATTTTTTCGGCGGCCAGCGGGACTTGCGCGACGGCGTTATCCGGGTACTGCATACGTTGAGTTTTGTGGAAGATCCGACGCGCTGCCTCCGTGCCGTGCGTTTTTCGCGGCGGTACGGTTTCCGCATCGCGCAGGCTTCGGAAAAGCTGATCAAGAACGCCCTGTCGCTGAAGCTCTTCAAGCGCCTTTCCCCTGCGCGGCTTTTCCACGAATTTTCCGCCATCTGTGAGGAGGCCACGGCGGCGGAATGCCTGTTCATGCTTGATTCTCTCGGCATCCTTGCGGCCATCCATCCTCTTCTGCAACTGCAGCCGCGGCGCAGGGATTTCCTGCGCCGGCTTGGGGAAATTCTTTCATGGTACCATATGCTGTACTTTGAGGAAGCCGCCGAGGGCTGGATCGTCTTCTTTCTTGGCATGTGCAACAACTTCAGTTTCCGCGACGCCTCCGCCTGCTATACGGCATTGGGGCTGCCGCCCCAGCGCAAACGGGAAATCATGCGGGAACGGGAAACAATGCGCGGCGCGGCTACCGGCCTTTCCCGCTGGCTGCGAGCGCGGGAAAAAGGCGGCGAGGCCAGGGTAAGCGCCCTGGACGAACTTCTGGAGCCTGTCAGTATGGAAGGGCTGCTGACGCTTATGGCTCAGGGGGACGAGGAAGATCCGCGGCAGCGGGTCATGTCGCGCTACATTACACAGTGGCGACGCGAGAAAGCCGATATTACCGGCAGGGAACTGATTGCGTTTGGCCTGCGTCCTGGGCCGAGATTCGGGGAAATCCTGCGGGCCGTCCGCCGGGCCAAACTGGACGGCGAGGCCGCCTCTTCCTCGGAACAGGCGGATCTGGCGCGCCGCCTGGCCGCAAAATAAATTCTTGTTTTTTCAGAGTCATGGACGAGCGAAGTAAAAAAGGCTATGCTGACATGTGTGAAACATTTTTGCCCGTTTTTTCTGCCGGCGCACTCCCCCTTTCTTCCCTCTCTGTCCGTCGGCGTATCGCTGTGAAGGAGGCTCCTTGTGGCTCTAGACGCTCTCCTCTATTCCGGGATCGGCATCGCTGGCTGTGGTTATGCAATCTATCTGCTGTGCCGCAAACGCCGCTAGTCTTTTGAAAAATTTTCCTTCCTGTTTTTCTCCTTGACGGTAGCTTGGCTTTTGTGTAGTTTCTATTTCCGTTCGCCGGGATGGTGGAATTGGTAGACGCAGCGGACTCAAAATCCGCCGGGTTCACGCCCTTGCGAGTTCAAGTCTCGCTCCCGGTACCAGAAAATATCAGGCGGCTACAAAATGTAGCCGCTTTTTTGTTGTTTGCTGCGTACTGTCTTTTTCAAGTATTACTTGAATTTTGCCCATGCCTTACCTTACAATGCTCCACAAAAGCTTCTTCGCAGGGGCCTCTCCGGGGGAGAGAACATGGACTACGCCTAACCCCCTGGACGGCTCTGAAGCGCGGCGATCATGGGCTGTTCGCGGCCAAGGGGCGCGCGCCAAAAGAGACTCCGCGCCATGCGCATGATCGGCGAAGACGCGATCCCCCAAAATATCGCAGCGTGGGCGGAAATGGCAAGAACGACAATAAAAATAAAAAAATCCGCCCGGCTCCATGCCTTGCGGACTTTGAAATATGGTAGCAAGGGAGGGATTTGAACCCCCGACACTGCGGGTATGAACCGCATGCTCTGACCAACTGAGCTACCTTGCCATATTCTTGTTTTTCATGACGAAAAAGACTCTACCTAAAAAACAGGCTTTCGTCAAGGAATATTTGCGGTACGCAACTACCTGTGTGAACAAAAAAGTCCGCCCGGCTACTGCCTTGCGGACTTTGAAATATGGTAGCAAGGGAGGGATTTGAACCCCCGACACTGCGGGTATGAACCGCATGCTCT
>CAKTDV010000035.1 GCA_934546745.1 uncultured Desulfovibrio sp.
CCTCTTACACAAACCAATAACGTCTCCCTCGACAAGTCCTTCATACTCAATTCCTCTCTTACCTCCAATGTCGGAGGCAATGCCGGGGGGGGGGATGAACCGACGGAACCGACGGGTATCACGGTGCAAGAATACAAGGACCATGTGGCCGCCGGTACCCTGCCTGACAGCTACAATCTGGTGGACGAAGCCAAGAGTCTGGCTGGCGCTTCCTACGCCGCCGTCACCGGCGCCAAGTCCATCACCCTGAAGGACGATGTTACCGACCTCACCAGCAAGGCCAACGCCGATGCCGTCAAAACCGCGACGGGCATGGCTACCAACGTTGTTGTGGAAGACTCCCTGAACAATCTGCTGGGCGCCACCCTGCCTGACTTTGGCAAGCCTACCACGCTGCTGGTCAACAAGATAGACAGCACCAACATCTCCCTGTCCGATGTCACCATCGAAAAGGCCGCTGGCGCTCAGGCCGAACTCGACGCCTTCCTCGCGCGCACCGACGTCGCCTACAAGAAGGGCCTCGAGAAGCCTGGAAGCCTGAACCTCTCCACCGTTACCATCAAGGATACCGCCGCCAACATCATCGCCGCCGCCGATGATGCCACTCTCAAGACCGTCTTGGCGGACGCCGATTCCATCACCGTGGGCGACACCATGAAGGGTATCTCCTCCGTGGCCCTCTCCTTCGTGGATATGGTCAATGCCATCGCCGTGGAAGACACGCTGGCCAACTTCGTTGCCGCCAAACCCACGGAAACCCTGCTGAAAACCCTCGCTGGCGCGGGCACCACCTTCACCGCTACCGACGCCCCTGACGACAACAGCGCTGTCACGGTCGATATCGCCGGGCTGATGGGCTTCAATGCCGTGACCAACGCTTCCATCTCCTTTGCCAACGCGGGCGTGACCACCCTTAACCTCACCTCTTCCACGGCGCTGGGCAAGGACTCTGCTTTTACCTTGGATACCGCTAACTTCTTTGCTTCCTTCGGCGGTACCGTCAACTTCACCGCCTCCAGTCAGGCCGATGATGTCTCGATCGCCTCCGCCTTCGACACTATTGACCTCGGCGCGGGCGATGATACTATCGCTCTTGGAGCGGCGGCCGTTGTGAACACTGTCAATCTCGGCGAAGGCGCTAACACCCTCACCATCACGTCGGGCGCAAAGCTCTCCGCCGTCAATGGCGGTTCCGGCAAGGATACCATCACCCTCACTAAGCTCGCGTCTACCGATAGCGTCACCGTCAACGGCAAGGGCGGCGCGGATGTCATCACTCTCAGTGATGCCAACGAAACCGTCGTGCTGGGGGATGGCGTCGATCTGACCAAGAGCAGCGGTAGTGTGACAAGCGCCACCGAATCTAGCGCCACTCTGATCAGCTCTTTCACGGCGTCTGCCACTGGTGCTATTAAGGATAAAATCGCCTTCACCGGCGATCTGGCAAAGATGCTGGATACAAGCAGCATTACTGACAGCGCCTTTGACGCCTCTAGCTCCAAGCATGGCACGATAGCAGGGAATAAGATCAACTATTCTGCTACTGCCGATAATATGGTGACGGCGGATAAGGTAGCCGATTTTGAATCCCTCTTTCATGCTTCTGACAATGGAAAAATGGACTTCCTCACGAAGGGACAGGAAGCTATCTTGGTGACAAAATCTGCCACACCCAACCTCCTGAATGTCTGGTATCTGAAAGGCGGTGCTGAAGAAACTGCTGTTACTGACGACACCATCGTCCTGCTGGGCACGGTGGCGGCTGCTTCTGGAGCAATTACCCTCGCTGACGAGTGCTTCACCACAATCTAAGTGACAATCCTCCCTCTGGGGAGAGCTGATTTCGCGTCAACTTTTTTCCTCCGGAAAAGTACGATACTTTTCCGGAGTTTTTTATTATAAGCGTGCGGCGCGGATGTCATCACTCTCAGTGATGCCAACGAAACCGTCGTGCTGGGGGATGGCGTCGATCTGACCAAGAGCAGCGGTAGTGTGACAAGCGCCACCGAATCTAGCGCCACTCTGATCAGCTCTTTCACGGCGTCTGCCACTGGTGCTATTAAGGATAAAATCGCCTTCACCGGCGATCTGGCAAAGATGCTGGATACAAGCAGCATTACTGACAGCGCCTTTGACGCCTCTAGCTCCAAGCATGGCACGATAGCAGGGAATAAGATCAACTATTCTGCTACTGCCGATAATATGGTGACGGCGGATAAGGTAGCCGATTTTGAATCCCTCTTTCATGCTTCTGACAATGGAAAAATGGACTTCCTCACGAAGGGACAGGAAGCTATCTTGGTGACAAAATCTGCCACACCCAACCTCCTGAATGTCTGGTATCTGAAAGGCGGTGCTGAAGAAACTGCTGTTACTGACGACACCATCGTCCTGCTGGGCACGGTGGCGGCTGCTTCTGGAGCAATTACCCTCGCTGACGAGTAGTGCGTCACCGCTATCTGGCGTTTTTTTGCTCATGAGAAGGGAAGGGGAGGAAATTTTCAGGCGTCTTCCAAAAATCCCCATTTTTTTCTTCCATTTTATGCGGTTTTGGGGTAGATAGTCTGTATCTTCAAAAAAATGAAACTTATGGAGTAATACAATGAACAGCGAGAATATTTACAGATATATCGTCAGATTTACACCACTCCTTGTATTCTTTGGTTTTGTGTTTTCACTATTACAGAAGTTGGCTCGTTTCTTCTATTATCACATCGATCATCGCTACCTCATGGAAATTCGTACGGAAGAAGTCCTGCAAGGTTTGAGTAGCCTACTTGTTTTTATATATTATGCAGTTATCGTATATTACACATACAATAGCTATAGAGAAAATAGGCTGTCTTTAAGTAAAAATTTAATATCAATTTATTGTGTTAATTTTGAAATTGCATTATTGTATATTGTTATTGCAAATTGCATAAAATCCTACTGTTTTAATTTTTTATCTATTTTTATAGATATTTCTTCTCTTGCCATTCTTACAGTAACAGCGATTCTGATAGGGATTCTTTTAAAGAAGATAATAATAAAAAACAGTGATTCACAAGATATTTCTCAAGATGGGATTTTTCCATATACAAAATACAGAGAGTGGTATGCCTGCATTTCAATAATTATATTTATGTTTTGTATTTTTATGTATCAAATCATTGATGAATGTATAAATAAAAGCTTTTCATATACAACACAAGGCGATAATGATTATGTAATTATTACAACCTTTAAAGATTGTTATATTGCAATACGATCAAAAATAGAAAATGATACGATCACAATATATCCTGGAAAAGTCCGCCTTTTTAAGCTTGAACAAGAAATTACCGCCCACGAGTTTAAGGAAAAAATCATGCGTTGACGTGAAACCGCCCGCCGTCCTCTCTCGCAGGGAACGGCGGGCGGTTCCCGTTTCCGGCGAAAAATTTTCACCTCACCTCCCCAAATTCGTACTTTTTTCTTCCATTTTCTTCGCCTTTCTGGTAGATGTTAGTATCTTTTCTACCGACAGACTGGTTGTGGCGTTCCGTTTTCGCAAACCGTGCAGCGTCTGCCGCGCACACGCCCGCGCAGACATGAAGGAGGAGGATGGTATGGAAGCTCATTTTTGGGAATACTGGTACAGCGATGCTGAATTTTTTATTTTTCTTGGGGCTGTGATAGTTTTTATATCTCTTTGGCCAGCACTGGATTCTTTTATAAATTTTATACAAAAATTTGTGATATATTATAAACGCAAAAACGAAACAAATCCTATCCCAAAACCAAACTTTTTGAAAGACTGTATTTTCACTCTGGACGGAATAAAGTCTATATTCCTTATATTGATGTGTTTTGGTTGCTACATTGTCTATACAAATATAAAACAATCCCCTGAGATAAACTACCAGAACGCCCTCAAATTCCGTTACGGCAACAACGGCTTCCCCATAAACGACGACCTGGCCCTGATCGCCTTCCGGCGGGCCGCCGAGGGGAATCACAAAGAGGCCTGCCGCGATGCCGGGGATATGTTGGAAGCGCGCGGCGACACCCTGGAAGCCGTCAAAATGTGGGTGAAAGCGGTCAAGCTGGGCGACGCCGGGGCCGCCCGGCAACTGGGCGATTTCTATGCCAGGGGGAATTTCCAGAACCTTACGGAAGTGGAACGCCTGAACTCCGCCTACCTCGCCTATTACGAGGGGGTCTGTCTGGGGGACGCCACCCTGCAAAAAGAAGTGGACCGGCTACGACAGCAGGTTTCGTGGCAGACGCACCGGGACGCCATGGAAAAATGCGCCGCCCTCAGAAAACATCTGGGAAGAAGGGGGTGACGGTCATGACCTGTTGGAAACGCCTTCCGCCCCTCCTGCCGCTTCTGCTGCTCCTGCCGCTGTGCGGCTGTCAGGGTTCCTACATGCAGTACCTTCCCGCGCCGCACGAAATGGCCGCCGACGCCGCCGCCCTCCAAAGCAAAACGAAAACACCGGAAAAGCTCATCAACGTGCAGGAGGTCCGCCCCATCGCGGCGGACGTGCTCCAGGCGCTCATGAAGACGCGGGGCTATGCCTTCCTGGGGCGGCACACGGTCCGATCCGAATACGACCCTTCCGTTTCCAACATCAAAAAAGCCGCCCATGCCATTGGCGCGAGCAACGCCCTCTATGCGGAAGTGAACCGGGAGGTCGTCCGGGAAAAGAAAAGGGACTTCAGCGGCCTTGTCTCCGCGCTGGTGAAGCAGGACTACGGAGGCGCCCTCAAGGAATCCGTGAAGAACCGCCGCTATGACGACGACGTGACCTATCGCACCTACAACGTTTCCTACTGGGCAAAAATAGATGACAATGCCGCCAGACTCTCGCAGAAGGAAGTCATGCTGCTCAAGAACGAACTGAAGAGCTCCAGACAGAACGTGCAACGCATGAAAAAGGAAATCCGGCGTCTTGAGAGAAAGGCCGCCCCCGCGCAGCGGGCTCTCGCGCAACAGGCCAGCACGGGCTCGGAGATGAACGACTATACCCGCCGTTCCCTGAAGGCCCTTGAGGAACTTCAGCAGAAGAAGGAGGAGCAGACCCGGCAGATTGCCAGAATAGAAAGCGTGGAACAGTCCCTCCAGCAGGACGCGGCACGGAAACGGGACGACCCCTTGGATCGGAGCTACCACGATAACGATTTCTCTCTCAAGAATCTATGGTAATGACAGCCATGACAGCGCCACGGGGATGCCGCACCGCTCCCGTGGCGCTTTTCCTCCGTTGCCCCCTGAAGAGCGACAGAGGAACGCGGCACAGCCACACGCAGCCCGCCAACCCCGCACACACAGGGACGGCGGGCGTTTTCGCGGGAGGCAGGCGCATGACGCCCCCCTTGCCAAACGCAGAAAACAGGCCTATAAAAAAGGGGAGCGCCGGATCCTGCTCTAACAGGTTCCAGCGCCGACACGGCACGTTCGCGCCCCCCACATGCACGGCTGCCAGTATAAGATCCACTTTTTCGACCCCGACCCATCTGTACTGGGCCGGGGTCAACTGTTAATTGGCGTCAGTCGCCAGCAGGAGAACCTGTACCAGCACGAGAAGCGCGATCAAAAACAGACGCGTCATGGTGGTACCGTCTTTCCCGGAGGAGACGCCGCCCTCGCCCTGCGGAAAAAGCGCGGTTTTTCCTTGTGCTCAGGCGCGGGCGTCCGCTCCCGCGTCCGCCAGAGCGGCCCGCTGGCACGTGATGCCGATCTTCTCCGTGTGTGCCGTGTCCTTTTCCCGCGTGGGGCAGAGGGAAGCGGCATAGCCGCGCGTCGCCCCGCCGCGACGGCGGCGGCAAGAGGGCGGTTGGCAGTGAAGGGAAAACCGGCTAGCATGAGGTGGCAAGGAGACGTGATGCAATAGCAATACTGGGAAACATGGTTTTTAACGTTCGGCGCCGGTTGTCTGATTGGCGTGGTCATCTCCCCTGCAAGCTGGGGAGCGGCGCTGGTAGGCGCCGGACTCACATGGGCTGGGTGGAAAATGCATCAACGGAGAGGTGGGGAATGAACACTGGCGTCCTGATTGTGGCTGTTGTCGGCGCGGTTTTTGCGGCCTATGTGTTTACCGGCATCCGGCGCGGCTGGATCAAATAAGCATCACGCTGCGCCTGTCACGCCCCTCTTGCAGGGGCTTTTTTTATACCCCCAAGCCGCCAAACCGCGAAAACGCCCGCCGTCCCCCATCTTCTGAAAAAGGGGCTGGCGGGCGTTGTGGTGTTTTTGTTCCGGCGCGGGGAGTTGTCCCGCCGCGCCGGGAGAGGGTCAGGGGTTAGGCGAAGTTGTTGGTGGTGAGGGAAGAACCATCAAGAGCGGTTGAGCTGGTGTCCGTCAAAATCGTCGCCACGAGGTGGACTTCGTCCTTAGTGACCTGCATGTCGCCATCATTAGCAACGTACCAGACTCCTCCTTTCGTATCGATAACAACGGCATCCTTTCCAGCATCGAGCTTCAGGAGTTGATTGTCCTTCCCGTCAGAGGCAAAGAGCTTTGCGACATCGCTCGCCTCAAGAGCAGCAGCAGCAGCAGAAATGCTGACACCAATGGCAATTTTCCCAGCGATGTCGTTAGCGCCGCCAACAGCAGCATTCTCACTTGCATTCATCAGCTCGTCAAAGGCACTGAGGAAGCCATCGAGCTTGATTTTATCAGAGGCAACGCTGAAGTTTTTGATCACGTCCTTATTGGCGGAGAACTCGGCAGCGCTGTTGATGCCGGTACCGAGGACGACGATGTCCTTGCCAGCAGCGAGGGTGATTTCGTCAGCGCCGAGGCCGCCGTCAATGATGCCGCCCTTGGCGGAAGCGGTGATCTTGTCGGCCTGATCGGAACCGGTGAAGTTGATGTTCTTCAGGTTCATCGGAGCAGTAAATACCATAGCCAAATCCACTGTGCCATCCTTGCCAATTTGAGAGGTCGCCGTCAGATTGATGCTCTCCACCTTGTCGGGATTTTCAAAGGAGATTTTGGTGGTGTTGGAAGAAGCTCCGAAAGTATCCAGAACGGCGGATACATCAGCCTTCACGATGCCATCGGAACCCACCGGATCGTCGGCCGTGAACGTAATGTTGATCTGCTTGCTAAGGCCATCAAGAATAATCTTGTCACCGCTGAGGATATTGGTCAGGGAATCGGAAACCTTGAAGCTATCCACATTGGTATTGCTCACCACAGCGGAATTCTGGGTAAATCCGAGGACGGTATCGCTCACGACAACACCGTCATTCGTCGCGGCGGCATCGGCCAGCAGTTTTGCAGCGGCGCCAGCGATGTTGGCGGCGGAGTCTTCGATTTTGTAGGTATCAAGGGTCGGGGCCTTGTCGAGCTTCTTGAAGGTCGTCCCGTCCGCCTTTTCGTACTTCACCGTGGTGTCATTGTAGAGTTTTTCCAGGTTGGCTGCGGCGTTTTCCGCCTGCTTCACGGAGAGGGATTCCTTCGGAGAGACCTTGGCGGTCATGGAAGAGACCACGAGCGCGGGTTGCTTGGCAAGGGCGTTGAGCTCGTCCAGATTCAGCGCGATCTGTTCAAAGGAGTCTTTGGCGATGATTTTTTCAACCTTGGCATTGCCCAGCACGGCCGAGGTCGCCACATCTTCCTTGTCGATGAGGCTGGCCGCCAGATCTTCCACCTGTATGGATTTGGCGCCGTTGAGGATAGAGGCGTTGGAAGCAAGGTCAGAGATGGAGTCTTTCAGGATATACTCACCGGCTTTGATTTCTCCTTTGGCGAGGGCGATTTTGGCGTCATCGACGGAATAGGTAGTTTCCGTCGGCGTGGGCGTATCACCGCCCCCCCCTCCGACATTGGAGGTAAGAGAGGAATTGAGTATGAAGGACTTGTCGAGGGAGACGTTATTGGTTTGTGTAAGAGGAATGGATTGTGAGGAGCCGTTGGCGCCAGTGAGGGAGAAGGCGGGGTTTTGGGGGTCAGAGGAATCGAGTGAGATTTTGAGTCCGCCGTTTTTGAAGGCGAGTTCGGTGCCGCCTGCGGCGTCGTTGGTGGAGATGGTAGCGATGACGTTGGAGCCGTTGAGGATTTGGATTTGGAGGCCATTGACCTTGAAGGCGAGATCGGAGGAGTTATAGGCGAAGTCGACGCGTTCCATGCCGCCGGCGATTTCGATGCCGGTCACGCCGGAGTTGATGAGGAGCTGCTGGGCGCCAGCGCCGCCGTTGACGTAGTAGTCGCCCTTGACGAGGCCGATGGAGTAGACGCCAACTAACAGTTGACCCCGTATCAGTAGATACCTGATACGGGGTCGAACGCCAGCCAGCATGGCGGGGAGAGAGGGGCGGCAATAAAACGTATGCCTGGGGTGGCCTTATTTGCCATAAAGGGCGTAAGCCACGCCGCCGATGGTCAGGAAAAGGACAAAAAGCGTTGCCGCCGTCATGACGCTCATGGTTACGCCTCCTCAACACTCCAGCCGTTTTCCCGCGCCTGCCAACCACCTCCGCGCGGCTGCGGGGACGCTAGAACCCTATCCAGCCAAAGCCCTTGGCCATGATGGCCGCCAGCGCCACCCAGCCGCCGATCTGCCACTTGAGCAGATCGTACTTGACCCTTTCCACGTCAGTGCGCACCTTCTCAATATCCGTCTTGAGTTCCGCGCGAACCCTCTCGATATCCGTTTTGAGTTCCGCGCGAACCTTCTCAATCTCAAGGCGCACGTCCTGAACATCGCCCTTTGTGGCAAGTGCCCGGCGGGAGGCATCATCGTATCTCTCCAGTTCCCGTTGCAGCGCCTGTTGCAGTTCCTGTTGCAGGGCGGCGCGCTGCGCGTCCAGCCGCTCGCGCAGGGCTTCTTCCCGCGCTTCCGTCTGCCGCGCCTGTACTTCCGTCTGCCGCCGCAGGACTTCCGTCTGCGTTTCCGCCTGCTGGCGGGTAAAGCCGCATTCTTCCAGCATCCGCACACAGGCGATGCTGTCAAAGGTCATGGTCGTCATGGTGGAGCCTCCCTGCCTCTTTTGTAACGGGTTCAGGTGCGGAGGTCAAAGAAGCAAGAGGCCTTGCCCGGCGCGGAACAAAAACACACGCCCGCCAGCCCCTCTTCCAGACGATGAGAGGACGGCGGGCGTTTTCGCGGGCAAAGGCGACTCCGAAGAGCCACCTGCCGGGGGGAAGGAGACACGTTCATCAGGAAGGCTTGCGCCGCCTCTTGAGCGTCGCGTAAAGAATGCTCACAAGCCCGGTCACAGCCACAAAAAGAAGCCCGGCAATCATCGGCCCTTCCATCTCATTCCTCCACTTCAAAGGTGAACAAGGCAAACGCCATAAAAAATGCCATAATTCCAAGGAGTAATCCACCCCAGGACGGGCTTACGCCGAGCGTTCCCAAGGATGCGATGGCGATACCCTGGAATGTGAACCGTAAAAACTTGAAGAGATTCTGTGTTTTCATGTCACATCCTTCCCCCTTATGCCAGAGGAGGCATCGTGCGCCCGCTCATCCACCCGCCAGCCGTTAACACCCTCTCCAGCCAAAGCCCCCGGCCATGATGGCCGCCAGCGCCAGCCCGCATGGCGGGGAGAGGGGCGGCAATAAAAAAGCCGCGCCCGGAGGAGGCACGCACGCGGCAGGACGCCTCACTTGATCCAGCCGCGCTTGATCCCTGTAAAGACATACACGCCAAAACCCGCCACAGCCAACGCCACGAGGATGGTTCCCAGATTCATGTGTCGCCTCCAGCCGCTCGCGCAGGGCTTCTTCCCGCGCTTCCGTCTGCCGCGCCTGTACTTCCGCCTGCCGCCGCAGGACTTCCGTCTGCGTTTCCGCCTGCTGGCGGGTGAAGCCGCCTTCCTCCAGCATCCGCACATAGGCGATGCTGTCAAAAGTCATGGTCGTCATGGTGGAGCCTCCCTGCCTCTTTTGTAACGGGTTCAGGTGCGGAGGTCAAAGAAGCGGCGGGCCTTGCCCGGCGCGGAAAAAACGGCTATGCTTCCTCTCGTGCACGGCTGCCCTCCCGACCTTGCGCCCGGCACGGCACACACGGATAGAGCGGCCAGCGGGCCCGCTCTGGCGGACGCGGGAGCGGACGCCCGCGCCTGAGCACAAGGAAAAACCGCGCTTTTTCCGCAGGGCGAGGGCGGCGTCTCCTCCGGGAAAGACGGTACCACCATGACGCGTCTGTTTTTGATCGCGCTTCTCGTGCTGGTACAGGTTCTCCTGCTGGCGACTGACGCCAATTAACAGTTGACCCCGGCCCAGTGAAGATGGGTCGGGGTCGAAAAAAATAGTCAAAGGTGGCAGTCGTGCATGTGGGGGGGCGCGAACGTGCCGTGTCGGCGCTGGAACCTGTTGTCGCAGGATCCGGCGCTCCCCTTTTTTATAGGCCTG
>CAKTDV010000036.1 GCA_934546745.1 uncultured Desulfovibrio sp.
GAAGAGGCAATTATCCTTTGCCACACCTCCCCACTGCCCGCTTTGCCCAGGCAGATGAGGTTCCAACAAGGCCCATGCGGCATCAGAGATATCATGGCGGCGTTGGCGATTTGTCATAAGCACATCCTTACAGAATTGATGCGCTTTGCTTAACATAAATCTCGTGTAAACACTGCCTACGATACCACTATATTTACCGAGCCGACATTGAAAGGGCAGCTTGGCGTCAACGCCATGCCAGCCAACAAACATCTTTATGATTTTGTATTCTATGATTCCGACAATGAACAGAAGTTTGCTTCCAATATAGATTTGGCAAACGAGGTAGCTATCTATGTCAAATTGCCGCGAGGTTTTTATATCAACACACCTGTGGGCAAATACAATTCAGACTGGGCCATTGCCTTCCATGAAGGAAAAGTAAAGCATATCTACTTTGTCGCCGAAACAAAGGGTTCCATGTCATCCATGCAGCTTCGAAAAATTGAGGAAGCAAAAATTCACTGTGCCAGAGAACATTTTAAAGCTATAAGCTCCAACTCTGTGGTCTATGAGGTTGTTGAGAGCTATGAGACGCTGCTGAATATGGTTATGAGGTAAGTACTTGAGGATTGTTCCCCTCAGTTGGTTGACAACATCGGCAAAAATAGCCAGGGAAGCGAATCAAAACGTATAGCCCCTGAAATCCCTCTACTTCCCCCGTTCCTGGGAGCGGATAACGGATCTGGCGTCAGGGTCGCCGTTTTGGGCGGCCAGCCGGTACCAGCGGTTGGCCTCGCTCAGGTTGGCGGGAACGCCCGTTCCCTGATCGTACATGAGCCCAAGGCTGTACTGGGCGGTGGCGTCGCCCTGTTCCGCCGCCTTGCGGTACCATTCCACGGCCTTGGCGTAATCCTGCGCCACACCGCGCCCCTGTTCGTACATATAGCCGATGTTGTACTGGGCTTCGGCCAGACCGTGATCCGCCGCCCGCTGGTACCATTGCAGAGCCTTGGCATTGTCCTGCGCGTAGCCGCGTCCCTCGGCGTACATGTATCCCAGCACGTTCTGCGCTCGGGCGTGATCCTGTTCCGCCGCCTTTTCCAGCCAGTGAACGGCTTTGACGTCATCCTGAAGATCGCCTTTGACGCTCATGTAGAGACGGCCCAGATTATACTGCGCGTCGGCCAGTCCCTGATTGGCGGCCCGGCTGTACCAGTCGATGGCCTCTTCCTGACTTTTGTGCACACCGCGCCCCTGTGAATACAGGTAGGCAAGATTGCACTGGGCCGCGGCATGTCCCCGATCCGCCGCCTTGCGGAACCAGCGGGCGGCCTCGCCGTAATGGCGTTTGACGCCCTGCCCACGCGCATAGGCCGCGCCAATGGCGTTCTGCGCCCGGATATCTCCTTTCTGTGCCGCCTCCTGAAACAGCGTCGCGGCATAGACGGGGCTGCGGCGCGTGCCCCTGCCTTCCAGCGCCAGTCGCCCCATGACGTACATGGCTTCGGGCTGCTTCTGCCGCACCAGAGGCTTGAGCAGTTCCACGGCCTTTTCCGGTTTATCCGCATCCAGAGCGGCCTGAACGTCCGTAAGCCTTGCCGCGGTGTCCGGTGCGGCCGGTATGGTGGACGGAGCGGGCGTGGCGGTTTCCGTGGGCTGCGGCGCGCCGAAGGCGGAAGAATTCCCCCCCAGCGCCATAAGCAGGCACAGTGCAAGCGTCGGTGTGTACTTCATCAAAATTTCCTTTGCGGTGCAGCTCTTCTCCCGTGCGGGGAGGCGGCAGGGCGCGTTTTCAGCGAGAAAGCGTTCTCAGGGCCCGTATCCAGAGAGACACAAGGCCGCCTTCCGGCGTCCGGGCATGACAGTGGCAAAACGCGTGGCGCGCGCGCTGTACGGCCTTGCCAAGCCACCAGGCAAGCGGATCCTCCCAGATCTCGCGAACCTTGGCGGCGGCGCGTTCGGGCGTGGGCTGCCAGATGCCGACCTCCGCCAGCATGTCCAGACAGGCCCCGGCCTCTTTGGTCAGCGGCCAGAGATCGCGTTCCCAGAAGGCGACGGTGGGCACATTGGCCGCCAGGGCCTGCAGGAGCGTCGTGCAGTTGTGATCCACCACAAGAAGGCGGCAGGACAACATATGCGCTTCCAGAGGACCGGTGCACAGACCCACATGCGGGAAGCGGGACAGCAGCCACGGCGCGTCCCGCAGAGAGCCCGGTACGTTGAAATAGGGCCGGTACCGCGTCGCCTCCCGCGGGGATCGGGGCAGGGCCGCCAGAAATCTTGCTTTGTCTTCCCGGTAGCGCAGCATGTGCAGGGGCGCAGGGCGGGCATCCAGCCGGTAGGCATAGAGAGGCATTTCCGTACCGACCAGCAGCAGACGACCGCTTCCCCCCCGCCAGGCGTCCTTCATAGCCGCCAGTTGCGGATAGGGCAACGGCACCCAGTGCGGCCCCTCCCCACGGCCAAGGCCGCGCGCCGTAGTGGCCTCCCAGCCCCAGGTGATAAAGGCGTGCTGGCTGTATTCCACGACCGCCGTCGCACAGGCCGTCGCAATCTGTCCGTAGTTACCGCCATGCTGCACATAGGCAAGACGGCCACCCCGCGCGCGCCAGACGGCCAGCGCGCGTCTGTAGCCCGCATCCTCATAGGCGGCGACGCTGGCCACACGCAGACGCCGGCCGTGCTGTGATGGCACAATGGCCGGCGGATGATCCAGGCGCCGCAGGCTTTCCGGCAGCGCCGCCAAAAAGAGGGGCAGTGGATCCAGCGGCAGGGCGCAGGAGCGCCCCGTTGCCGCCGAACCGAAAGAGGCGCGGAGGCCGCGACCGCGATCCCGCCCCAGGCATTTCCCGCGCAGGGCCAGGGAAAAGCGCAGCGCCTGCAAAAGACCCATGCCCTTGAGGCGGGGAAAGGGCAGGCACAGAAGCAGGGCGCGCAGGCGTTCCCTCAGCGGGATCAGCGGCGTGGGCCGCGACGGCCTTTCCTCCGGGCTGGGAAAATGCCATGCCTGTTCCGGGAGGGAGACGCCGCGCCAGGCGGGGGGCCATTGCGCCTCCAGCAGGCGTGAGAAAAGCCAGTGATTGAACGCCGTGCCCAGCGCGCCGTGCAGGACAACGTCCTGCTCCGTACCAAAGACAAAACGGCAGCCTTCCGGCAATAAGGCCGCTTCCAGCGGCGTGCCGCCCCAGGCGGCGCACAGGGCCTGAACGCGCTTTTGCCGTTCCACAATCTGGCTTGCCACCACAATGGCCCACGGAGCCAGCAAGGTTTCCCAGTAGGCTTCGGGCAGATTGTCCCAGTGCGGGCAGAGCCGCGCCGCTATGCGGGGGATGCTGTCCGCGCACAGGGCCTGCGCTTCCTCAGCGGCCCGCGCCGCCTCCTCCTGGCAGAGCGGGGGTTCCGGCGGAAAGGAAAAGCGTTGTTCCCAGTCGGGAAAGGCTTCCTCCTGTCCGGCAAAACACCACGGGCCGGAAGGCCGGTATGCCTCCGGCGTAGCGCCGGCGGGCATCAGCCCCAGCACCAGGCGGGGACGGGCAACAGAAGGATCTGAAGAGGGCTTCATGATAGTCTCCAAACGGCCGCGCATTCTCCGAAAGCGTTTGCCGCCCGTCCGAGCGGCGTGTGCGCAAAATCGCAATGCGTTTTCGCGCCCCGTATTACCGGCCTCCGTCGTCCAGATCGCTCCAGCGCAGGACGGTATCCTCAGGAATATCCCGGCGGGCGCGCATGGTCAGCACCTCGTCGTAGTTTCGCGGGGAAATACCGTGGGCGGGACGTTTCCAGGTCAGATCGTCCGGCGTGATCAGGCTTCCCGCCGCAATGGCGCGGGCGGCCACCAGCGAGCGGCGAGCATGGCGTCGGGCGGGTTCTTCCTCCGGCAGGGCCCGTGGGGCGAAATCCCCCACGCTGGCCAGCGTGCGCCGGAGCCGGGTATAAAACTGCTTGAGATCGTCTTTATTCATGGCGTGGTAATGATCGTTGCCCGGCAGCGTCTTGTCATGGGTGAAATGCTTCTCCAGAATCCGCGCTCCCAGCAGCGTCGCCGTTTCCAGAATGTGCATGTCGTCGGGCAGGGTGTGATCGGAATAGCCGATCACGTGCTGGGGAAAATGGCGTCGCAGCCCCCGGATCATGCCCAGAGCGGCGTTTTCGTCCCGTGTGGGATAGTTCAGTACGCAGTGGAGCAGGGCAAGACGGTTGCCCCTGGCCTCAATCCATTCCACGGCTTCGGCGATTTCGTGCAGGTGGGAGGCTCCTGTGGACAGAATGACGGGCTTGCCGAAACCGCAGAGGATGTCAATAAAGGGTCTGTTCGTTATATCCGACGAGGATATCTTGAATACGTCCATGAGATCGTTGAGAAAATGGGCGGACTCAACATCAAAGGGCGTGGACAGGAACGCGATGCCCGCGGCATCGCAGTGTTTCCTGAGCGCCTCAAACTCGTTCTTCCAGAAGGAGTCGTGCCTGCTGAAGAGTTCGTACTGGCTGCGCGTCGGTTCCTTTGCGGTGTCCCAGTAGGCCGGAGAATCCTTTGAGGCCAGCGTTGCCGCCCTGTAGGTCTGAAACTTGATGGCGTCCGCGCCGCCCTCCGCGGCTTCATCGATCAGGCGGCGGGCAATATCCATGCTGCCCTCATGGTTGACGCCGGCCTCGGCGATGACATACGGAACCGCAATGCGATCCCGCGGTGCGGTTTCGTTAAATACCTGCATGATGTCCATCGGTGCTTCCTCGGAGTACCCCCGGTTACGCCGGGAGGAAAAAGGGTGTGGCGGCGCCATGGTAGCTTTTTGCCACGCGAAAGAAAAGCCGCGCGGAGGGCTCTCCCAGCCTTGGCAAGAGGACGCTCCTCCGCTATGCTGCGTTGCAGCAGACAACGGCAGGGGAGAACTATGCAGCGTACAGGCCAGGGCTATGCCGCCGCCCTGATGGCAACCGTCATCTGGTCGGGTAACTTTGTTGTGGCGCGCGCCGTTGCCGCTATGATTCCCCCGTGGCAGTGCAATTTCTGGCGCTGGCTTACGGCACTTGCGATCCTGCTGCCCTTCGCCTGGAAATATCTGCCCGCCGACTGGCCACATATCCGCGCGCACTGGCGCTACCTGACGTTGCAGGCAATTCTGGGCGTCACCCTTATGAATACACTCATCTACAAGGCCGGACAAACGACGGAAAGCCTCAACATGGCCCTGCTGGTGCCGACGGCGCCCGTCGTCATCCTGCTGCTTTCCCGCATTCTTTACGGCGAGCCCATTTCTCCACGCCGTCTCGCCGGGATGCTGCTTGTGGTGGCGGGTGTCGTCATTCTCGTCAGTCGGGGAGACTGGGAGTGCCTCGCGGCCCTGCGTCTGAACAGCGGTGATTTCTGGGCGCTGGGCGGCGCGCTCTGCTTCGGCCTCTATTCCCTGTTCATGCGGCGGCGGCCTTCCGGCATATCCGCCCTTGGCTTCAATGCGGCCCTCTTTGCGCTGGGGCTGCTCTGCGCCCTGCCATTCACGCTGGCCGAGGCGCTCCTTCTGCCGCTGCCGCGGGCAAACATGCCCGTGATTGTTTCCGTCCTTTATACCGGCATCGGCTGCTCTTTTCTCTCTTTCTGGCTCTGGACACTGGCCATTGATCGCATCGGACCCGTTCGCGCGGGCATCGCCTACTACTCGCTGCCAGTGTTCGCCGCGGCGGCTTCGGTGGCCGTCCTCGGCGAAGCCATTGTTGGCGCGCAGATTCTCGGCGGCGCGCTTGTCATTACCGGCATTATGGCCGCCACGCTGCGCGCCCACGGCCGCAACCGCCCATCCGCCCCAAAGGAAAACCCATGAACGAGCCCATGACCGTCATTCTGGCATCCCGCAATGCGGGTAAAATACGCGAACTTGGCGAACTCCTCTCCACGTACGACATACATGTGCTGGGATTGGATTCCTTCCCCGGCATCGGAGACATTGAGGAAACCGGTCGCACGTTTGAGGAAAATGCCCTGCTCAAGGCGCGGACCGTGACGCAGCTGACAGGCCACATCTGCATTGCCGACGATTCCGGGCTGGAGGTGGACGCGCTGGATGGCGCGCCGGGCATCCACTCCGCGCGCTATGCCGACGACTGGCACTCGCTTGACGGCGAAAGCCGGGATGAACGCAATATGCGCAAACTTCTGTCCGTACTCTCAAAACTGCCGGATGCGCCTCGGAGCGCGCGTTTTGTCTGCTGCATGGCGGCCGTGAAGCCGGATTTTCTTGAAGGCAGGGATTTGGTCGTGCGCGGCACGTGGGAAGGCTCCATTCTGGACGCGCCGCGTGGCCAGAACGGTTTTGGTTATGATCCCGTCTTTTTTGATCCGGAATCCGGAAAATCCGCCGCTGAGCTCAGCGGCCCGGAGAAAAACGCGCGCAGCCATCGCGGCAAGGCCCTGCGCCTGCTCATGGAAGGCTGGCAAGATTTCACCGAAGGGGCGTAAACGTCTTTTCCGTAGCGTAACAACCGCACCGCAACAGAGCGATCGATATGCCAGCCTAACATTCTGGTTTACCTGATTTTTCATTTTCAGAATATGCCTTGGGATCTTCCTGTGGAAGATGACCCCGGGCCGTAAGGGAGAACGTCATGCCCCTTCGCCTTTCCATGTCCATCGTAGGCGCGGCGGAAGCCGAAGCCGTCCGGCGCGTCATCACGGAGGACGGCTATCTTGGCATCGGCAGGGAAACCCAGCTGTTTGAAAAGGAGGTCGCCGCCTATCTCGGCGTTGCGGAAAAGAACGTCGTGTCTGCCAATACGGGAACCGCGGCGCTCACGCTGGCTGTGGACGCCCTGCGCCCTACCGTCTGGAACCGCTCCGGCAAGCCTCGCGTGCTGGTGCCGTCGCTGACCTTTGTCGCGTCCTTTCAGGCCATCCTTGCCGCGGGCTGTGAACCCGTGGCCTGCGATGTGCTGCCTGAGACGGGAACCCTTGATCTTGCCGATGCCGAACGGCGACTGACGCCGGATGTCTTTGCCGTCATGCCCGTACACTATGCCAGCAACCCCTGGGATATCGACGGCGTATATGTGTTTGCCCGGCGGCACGGCCTGCGCGTCATAGAAGACGCAGCCCATGCCTTTGGCTGCCGCCACAGGGATCGGAAGATCGGCAGCTTCGGTGACGCCGTCTGCTTCAGTTTTGACGGCATCAAGAATATTACCTGTGGTGAGGGCGGTCTCTGCGTCCTCTTTGACGACAGGGAGGCCCGCATTGCGGCGGATGCCCGTCTGCTCTCGGTGGAAGGGGACACCGCCGCCCGTTTTGCCGGAGTGCGCAGCTGGGATCCTGATGTCACACGGATTGGGTGGCGCTTTCACATGAGCAATATCATGGCAGCCATCGGGCGTGTGCAGCTGGGCCGTCTGGAAACTGAATTCATCCCCGCCCGCAGGCGGCTGGCCGCCGTCTATGCGGAACGCCTGGCGGATATGGACGGCATTGCGCTGTTGCGCTACGATCCCGACGATTTCATCGTTCCCCATATCCAGGTGGCGCGCGTGCTCAATGGGCGCAAGGATGCGCTCAAGGCGGCGCTGGCCGCCAGGGAAATTCCCGTTGGCGTCCACTACAAACCCAATCATCTGCTGCGCCTTTTCCGTCCGGCGGCGGACGCTCCGCCGTTCCCCGCCACAGAACGCCTTTACGGGGAGTTGGTGACCTTGCCTCTGCATCCTGGCCTGAGTGAGGTAGACGTTCATGGCGTCTGTGACGCCATTGGGGAGGCCTTGAAGTAAATGCCGGTACGCCGTTTCCTTTCCCTGTCCCGCGCCGCGCTGGAAAACACCTTTGCGCGTTACCTTGTTACTGGCGGTCTGGCGACCCTGGCCTATTTTCTGGGCGGGCTGTTTTTTGTACGCCTTCTGGGGTGGCCTCTGTTGCCCGGCAATGCCTGCGCTTTTCTTCTCGGCTTTCTTGTGTCCTATACGGGGCAGCGTTTCTGGACGTTCCGGCAGGCACGGGGGCGGCATACCGTGTTTCTGCCCCGCTTCGCACTGGCGCAGGCAGCGGGTCTTGTGGCCAACTCGCTGATCGTCGCCGTCCTGGACAGGACGGGGTGCCCTTATGAGTTTTCCATGGTTGTGGCCAGCGCACTGGTTCCTCTTCTGACCTATGCGCTGCTGCGTTTCTGGGTTTTCCGCTGCGCGGAAGAACAGACGGCCCAGCGCCCCTACGGAGGGTTGCCGGGCTTTGTCCCGAAGCCGGGACCTCTTCCGCCCCTTTCCCCGGATCGCACACCGCGCGTTTCCGTCATCATGAACTGCCTCAACGGCGGCAGAAAGCTGGAAGAGGCACTGGACAGTCTCGCCGCGCAAATGTTCACCGATTTCGAAGTCATCTTCTGGGACAACGGCTCGACGGACAAAAGCCCTCTCATGGCGCAGGGGCACGCCGTCCTGCGCGGCCGTCTGCGCTATTTTCGCGGCGCCGTCACCGTTCCTCTGGGCGCGGCCCGCAATCTGGCCATACGTGAGGCGCGGGGTGAGCTGATCGCCTTTCTTGACTGCGATGATCTCTGGAGGCCGGAAAAGCTGGCGCGGCAGGTTCCCCTCTTTGATGATCCCGCCGTTGGTCTGGTCTGCACGGATACGGAAGTGTTTGACGGGCGGCGCGTGCTGCAACGTGTCTTTGCCAACAGCGCGCCGGGGCGCGGCTATGCCTTTGGCGAGCTGCTGCGCCGCCAGTGGATATCCATGTCATCCGCCGTCCTGCGCCGCACGGCCCTTGACGCCGTGGCTGCCAGGACGGCGGACGGGCAGCTCCACTGGTTCGATGAACGCCTCAACGTCTGCGAGGAAGCCGACGTCTTCTACCGCGTGGCGCACGACTGGAAACTGGATTACGTGGACGCGCCCCTGACCGTCTGGCGGGTACACGGCGGCAACACGACCTTTCGCAAGTTCGGCCAGTTTGCGGACGAAACCCTGCGTATTCTGGAGAAGCACCGCGCTCTTTACCCGGACTATGAGACGGAACATAAGGATCTGGTGGCATTGCTGCTTCAGCGCGCGGCGTTTCAGAAGGCCGTCGCTCTCTGGAGGGAGGGCAAGGGCCGCCAGGCCCGCGATGTGCTGCGCCCCTGGCGCAACAGCTGCCGCAAGCATCGTCTCTTCTGGCTGGGCAGCTATTTGCCGGGTGCCTGTTTCGATACGGCGGCACGCGTCTATTTCGCGCTTCCACGCCTCCTGCGGCGGTAGGCGTTTCGGATTGGCCCGATAAAAACCGCGTGTACGCATGTCCATTCAACGTGAGGAAGCCGCAGCTATGAGTCGTTCCCCTTTTGACCGTATTGCCCCCCCCGCAAAGCCGTCCCCCTGCATCAGTCTGATCGGTATGGCCGGTGTGGGAAAGTCGACCATCGGCCTTGCCCTTGCCAGGGAGCTTGGGTGGGCTTTTGTGGACTCGGATTGTATCATTGAGGCCCTGTACGGCGTCCGCCTGCAAACCATCACCGATGAACTGGGCAAGGATGCCTTTCTTGATGTGGAGGAGGGCGTCGTTGCCTCTTTGCGCCTGCAGCGGGCCGTTGTCGCTACGGGCGGCAGTGTCGTCTACCGTGAGCGGTGCATGCGCCATCTGCGGAGTATGGGGCCTGTCATCCATCTTGACGCGCCGCTGGAAGTCATCGAGGAGCGTATTGCCCGCAACCCGCAGCGCGGCCTTGCCATTGCCCCTGGCCAGAGCATTGCCGATATTTTTCACGAACGCGAAACACTTTACAGGCGCTACCGCACCCTGCGGTGCGAGGCGCATCCCTATACGCCAGCCCAGTGCGTCCGCTGGATTCTTGCCCATAGTGATCTTGCCGCGCTCAGCGAGGCAAACTGACGCCAGGTTGACAGCCTTCCCACTCTGAAGGGCGGGGATTTGCGGTGTACCCGGTAAAAAGAAGAAAAACTTGTTGACAAGGACAGACTTACGAGATAATTTTTCTTTCTGCATTGGGCTGTCGTTCAATTGGCAGGACGGCGGATTCTGGCTCCGCTAATCAAGGTTCGAGTCCTTGCAGCCCAGCCAAT
>CAKTDV010000037.1 GCA_934546745.1 uncultured Desulfovibrio sp.
GCCCCATGCCCGTCAGTTCCTCCCGCAGGGCTTCCTCCAGCAGGGCTTTCGTTGCGCTGGCGACGGCCGTTGCCGTTACCGCCGCCGTCTCCGTTGCCGTCTCCGTTGCCGGTTCCGTCACGACAACGGGAGCGGCGGGCATGGCGGCGGGTGTGGCAACGGGCATGGCCTGAACCGCCTGAACCGTCTGAACCGCCGCCGTTCCCATTGTCCGCGCCGCTGTCCCCATCGTCCGCAGCGTCGACCGCAGCACGCTCTGGCGCGCCCCGTCCAGCGCGTCCTCCAGCGGCGCGTCCAGCCAGAGGCACAGCGAGCAGCCCACCGGCACCACGGCCAGCACGCAGTTGCCGGAGAGCACGTAGTCCGTGCCCATGCCCAGGCGGCGTTCGCGCCCGTCCTCCCCGATGAGCTTCACGCCCACGTGTTCCGGCGCGCCAAAGGGGAAGGGAATGGGCCAGAGCGTGGTTTCCCCGTCCGCCGCGTAGCGGACGCTCGTTTGCAGGGCCGTCATGCTTCCCCCTCCCTAGCGCGGCAGGTAGGCAAGGCCCACGTCCGCCGCGCCGGTGACCGCGCCGTCCACCACGAGACGCACCTTCAGCCAGGGCCGCGCGCGGTTGCCAATGGGCAGCCTTACGAACAAATCGCCCGCTTCGGCGCTCATGCCGCCTTTGGGGGCCTTGACGCACACGGACGGCCCCGCCTCGGTGAACGCGCCGTCCGGGCTGTCCGCCTCCAGCGGGATGAGCGTGATGGTCGCGCCCTCGGCGGCCTCCAGCGTCCCGGCCATGCTGGCCACGATGGCCACGTCCAATGCCTCCTGCGTCGCGCCCACGCGCAGGGCCACGGGGCAGTCCACCGTGCCGGTCAACGTCAGGCCCTCGCCGAAGCGCTGGTCATACCACAGCACGGGCCGTCCCGCGCCGTAGCGCGGCCCCGGCGACCGTCCGGCCTCCACGCGGCTGGCCACGGCGCGGCGGCTCACGTCCCAATATTCCTCCGTTGTCATGCTCATGGAGCGTCCTCCTTATTTGACCTTGATATGCGGCTGCTTTTCCGCGATGTTGTGCGATTCCACAATGGCGATGCCCGCCCAGCTTTCCAGCATACTTCCGGCGTCCTTGTCGCCCGGCGCGAGACGCACGCGCTCGCTTTTGTAGGGGTTGACGCCGTAGATCTTGCCGCGCGGGCCGGTGAAGATGAACGTCTTGCCCGGCGCGGAACGCACCTGCGCCAGCATGTCGTCGATCATGTCGGGCGTGGGCTTGTGGGTCTCGTCGATGTTGACGATGGCGGCCACGGTGCGCGCGGCGTCCAGGAGCTGGTAGCCGAAGTTGCCCCGGTACGTGACCGAATAGCCCAGCACGCCCTCATAGCCCGGCCCGTGCAGGTAGTGCTCGTCGCCGCCGTAGGGGTAGTCGATCTTGAGCAGGCGGCCGGAATCGAACTGATCCGGGTCGAAGAGGCCCACGTTGGACAGCTCGTCGAAGCACACGGCCAGCAGGAAGAAGCCGCCGCCCGCCGCGCCCGCGTCGTAGAGGTTGCCCACGGCGCGCGCGCCCCGGAGCCAGTTGTCGAAGACGAGCTGGCGTTCGGTGTCCATGCCCGCTTTCTTGAGGATGTAGTTCTGCTTGTCCGCAAAGTACTTGAGCGGGCCGCCGAACTTCTTGGCCCGCAGACTGGGGACTTCCATGGTCCCGCCCATGACGTGGAGGTCCGTGGTCACCAGATCGGACGAGACGGAGAGCTGCGGCAGGGGCGCGTCCGGCGAGACGAAGGCCGGGCCGTCCACGTGCGTGAGCTTTTCCGCCACGTTCCAGAGGCCGTGGGTGGCCGCCTTCCATTTCACATGGTGCAGCACCGGCGCTTCCTCCGTGAGCGAATCCACCATGCCCGTCTGCTTCTTGGCGTGCCTCACCGCTATCTCGTGCAGCGTCATCATGCCTGTGTTCATTGGGGGTCATCCTTTTATATATATGATATGAAGGTTACCGCCCGCCGCGTGCCTCGCGCAGGGCGTTGGTGAGGCCGTCGAGGGCGGATTCCTCGCGGGGGACGGAAGCCGCGCCGGGGGACGCGCCGGTGCTGTCCTCGGCAAGCAGCGCGGCCACGGCGTGCAGCCCGCGCACGATGCCGGGAAAGCAGGCGGCCCCGCTCTCGCCAAGCGCGCGGGAAAAGGCGTCGTCGCCGGTGAGGCGGTCGATGCGCGAGATGAGCCCGAGCACGGCGTCCTTGTTGCGCTGGGCATCCGCGCCCCATGCCTGATCCAGCTCCCGTTGCCCGGCCTCCAGCTGGCGCGCCTGTGCCTGGGCGATTTGATCCGTCTGCCAGCGGGCCAGCGCCCGCGCCTGACGGGGCGTCAGCCCCATGTCCACGGCGGCCCTGCCGAAGCTTTGCAGCACGGCGGGGTCGAGCACGTGGTCAGGCAGCCCGATGTCAAAACCCTCCCAAGACGCGAGGGACGCGAGCGGCGTGTCGTCAGGGTTGGGGGCGGGATTGGCGGGGTTGGCGTTGGCGTCCGTGCCAGCGTCCGTCTTGTTTGCCGTCGCCGTTGCCGTGGCCGCGCTGGCCGCCTCGGCAGTGGCGGCATCGGGACTGGCCGCGCCTGTTGCCGTCGCGCCTGTTGCCGTTGTCGCGTCCGCCGTCGGGGCGGTGTCTGTGGCCGCCGGTGGTGTGGCCGTCGCGGCCGTTGTGTCTGTGGCTGTCATGCCCATATCCATAGATGTGCCTCCGTTGTTATTTGCCGTCGCCGCCAAAAAGTTCCGCCGCCAGCGTCTGTGCCGTCTGTGGCGAGGCGGCGTAGATGTCCTCCAGCAGCCGCAGGGCGTCGTTGTGCCGCGTGATCGCGGCCTCCGCGCAGCCTACCGGCCCGGCCACACAGCCGCGCCGCAGCAGCCGCAGCAGCAGCCGGAAGCCCTCCGGCGTGCGCGCCACGGCGGCCAGATCCTCCAGATCCTGTTTCCGCGCCGCGGCGGCGGCCTTGGTGTTTCTGTCGATGCTGGCAAAAAAAGCGCTCCCGTCCCAGATGAGATCGTCCACACGTCCTCCCGTGGGTAAAAAAAGGTTTTTCAGCAGCGTTAACGCCCTCATTGTCTCAGTCCTCCTCACAGCGTCCGCGTGACCAGCGCGCCGTCCCAGATGCGGCGGTCATGCCCGCCCCGCGCCCGGAAGCCGGGACACAACCCCGGCACGCGCGTTTCCGCAAAGCCCAGTTCCCGCGCCAGCCGCCGCGCCGCCCGGTACGGCCACGGGATGACGCCCAGCAGCGCGTCGTAGCGCAGCCGCAGCGCCGTACTGGCCAGCAGCGTATGCCCGGCCCGCACCAGCGCCGGATCGGCCTCCGCGATCGTCGCGGAGATCGGGCGGCCCAGCGCGCAGAAATGCGCCATGCCCGCCCGCGAGCCCGGCAGCGCGGGACGTACCCACACGCACGCCAGCGTGTACGGCGCGGGAAAGCCCGGCGGCGTCCGCTCCACAAAGTAGACGTCCGCCCCGGCCAGCGCGGGCGCGAGCGATTGCCGCCGCCTGTGGCGGGGCACGTCCCACAGGAGCGCGCCCCACGCCCCGGCGTCGTCCAGCAGCGCCTTCACCCGCGCCGCCACCGTCTGATCAAAGCCGTTGCCATGCGTCACGGTCATCATCGCCCGTTGCCTCCGTCTCAGGAAAAAGGATTGTAGCGTTCATAGCCCGCCTTCCGGCGCGATCCGTAGCCGTCATGCCGCGCGTAGCCCGGCCCGTGCCGCGCCATAGGGGGCAGATCCTCCGGCCCCGCGGGCACGGCGAAGGTCAGCGCCAGCGCGTCGGCCAGGTCGGTGGAGCGCCTGAGGCGGATCTTGACCTCCTCCTTGGCCTCCAGCCGCAAACGGCCCGCCGCGTCATAGTCGTAGGTGGGCGCGGTGAGCTCGGCGCGCAGAGCCTCGCTGTCCGGCAGCGCGCCCCCGCCCCGCAGCCAGTCGCGGATGGCCGTCCACATCTCCGCGCGGCGGTTGACGAAGCGTTCCGGCTTCGTGGCCCGGCTGCCAAAGGGCACCTCGATGACGGCGCTTTCGCGCCCGCGGCACAGCTCCCGCACGAGATCGATAACGCCCGTTCCCTGCCCCTGATCGATGCACACATACGCGGGCCGGTATTCGGCGATGGCGGCCATGAGGCGGTGCGCCACCTCGGTGTTGGAGAGGTTGCGCATGACCTCCGGCGGATAGGCCAGCAGGCCCCGGCGGCGGAAAAACACGGTGGCGTCGCCGCCGAAGCGCGCCACGTCCACGCCCATGAGCAGCGGCCACGCGGCCACGGCCTCCGGCTCCACGCGGCGGCGCATGGCCGCGTCCGCCTCGTCGAGCGTCACGAGCGCGTTGTCCGTGCTGGCCGTGAAGTCGCAGAGGTACTCCTGACGGAAGGCGCTCTCGGACATGTCCGCGCGCGCGGCCTCCACCTCGGAGGGCGGGAGGGCGCTGGTCTCCGTCACGGGGAAGCTCAGCGCCGCCCAGTCCGGATCGCCCTTCGCCTGGAGCGTCAGGGCCTTGAAATACAGCTCCGAGAAGAGGTTGACGCCCTTGGGCGTGCCGATGAAGAGCGCCCAGCCCCGGCGGTCGGAGAGCGCGGGCCGCACGATCTTTTCCCAGACGTCGGGTTTCATGTCGGCCACCTCGTCCAGCACCACGCCGTCGAAGTAGAGGCCGCGCAGGGCGTCGGGGTTGTCCGCCCCGAAGACGCGCAGCCGCGCGCCGTTGGGCAGGACGATGGAAAGCTCGCTCTCGTTGACGCGCAGGCCGGGCACGGGCGCGCTGTAGGTCTTGAGGTAGTCCCACGCCACGCCCTTGGCATGATTGCGGAACGGCCCCACGTAGGCGAAGGAGCCGCGCTCCCGTCGGCAGAGCAGGGCCATCTTGATGAGATGGTTGACGGAGAGCACGGTCTTGCCGAAGCGGCGGTGCGCCACCAGCGCCACAAAGCGCGTGCGCTCCAGCGCCTCATGCACCTGCGGATAGCGCGGCTCGTAGGGGATATCTACGACAGCCATCGGATCTCCAGCGCCTCGCCGCCGCGCCCGGTCTCGGATTTTCCGTCCAGCCCCCACGCCCGGCGCTCGCCGTCCTGCCGCAGACGCAGGGTCTCGGCGGTGATTTTCGCCAGCTTGGCCGCCTCAAAATCGCGGCTCTCCAGCGCCTCCTCCACGATCCGCCAGTGCCGCTCCCACTCATCTTTGTGCCGCTGGATGACGGCAGCCAGCGCATCGGCGGCGCGCTCGACAGCCTCGGCCCTTTTTTTGGGGTGGACAGTGTCCACACCGGTGTCCACTGCGTCCGCCAGCCCGGCGGACTTGGCCACGGCCAGACGCCGCACCGTCCCGGTCGTGTCCCTGATCCAGCCCTCGGATCTGGCACGCTTGGAGACGGCGCTTTTGCTGACGCCGTGGGCGCGCGCCAGCTCCCGGAGCGACGCGCCCAGCTCGTACTCCACGCGGATCTGTCCCCAGTCATAGGCGGCCATGCTACCTGCTCCCCAGCCAGTAGGAGAGGAGCCACCCGGCGGCCACGCTGACCCCGGAGAGGAGCACGCCGCCGACGCCCAGGGCGCGCCGGAAGCCCGCGGCCTCGGCGGCCTGATGGGCGATGTGCCGCTCGAGGGCGGCGATGCGCGCGTCCTGCCCGTCCATCCTGAGGGAGTTACGCGCGTCCTGCCTCGCCATCTCGCTCGCGACACCGTCGATGCTCGCGCGGATGGCCACGGCCTCCTGACGCAGCCGCTCTCTAAGCTTCTGCCCGTCCGTGCCCAGTACCTCGATCTGGGTGAGTACCGTCCCGATCTGCAAGCCCAGCGTATAGAGGTGCTGCTCGATCATACTGGCGCCACCCTGCTGCGGCTGAGCCTTTTTGTCAGGCCACTGATGTATGCTTTTCATATGCTACGCTCCTGCCTACTCTACTGGGGGAGCGTACCATGCCGCTCTCGCGGCGACAGACAGCGGCAGGCTGGCGCACGGCTCTGACAGGCTGGGGATGGGGTTGACAGGGGGTCGCGCCCCCTCCGGGAGACGGCCATCCACGGCACGCCTTCCGCGCCGCCGCTCCCGCCCCATCCCCCCAACCATTCCCCGTCCCCCTACCCGCTCCGCGCCGCCACATAGGGCGAGCCTGTGGGCAGGCGGTCGCGCTGTTCGGCGGCGTCGGCGGCCTGGGCCTGCTGGAAGGCGAGCTGCGCCAGTTGCAGGAGCGACGCGCCCAGCCCGAAGGACTGCGCGGAGAGCGGCGCTATCTCCGCCGCAAGGCGCGTGGCTACGGCGTCGGCGAAGTCGGCGGGCCACGAGCCCGGATCCGCCACCCGCGCCACATAGCGCGCGTTGCACGGCGAACAGTTGCAGTAGAGCGCGCTCCCCGCGACGGCGAAACGCGCCTGCGGGCCGCGAAGGTCCTGCGTGGGCCGCACGTCCAGCACGCGCAGGCAGTCCGTGGGCAGCCGGTACGCCGCAAGCCAGCCGTGCGCGGGCGCGCCCTGCTTCGTGAGCGCGGCGTACTTTGTGGCGAAGTTCCACGCATGGGCGCGCAGCAGCGTGTCCGCCACCGCCGCGAAGCGGTCCGACGCGCCCCAGTCCGCGTCCTGCAGGGACGCCGCCAGCGGCAGCCCGCACTTCATGAGCGCCGCGTTGATGAGGGAAAGCTTGTCCATTCGTCAACTCCTTCCTTATCTATATGAGGTATCCGGCCACTATCCGGCCACTATCGGGCCACTATCGGGCAGGTATCGAAGAGCTATCGCAGAGCTGTCACTGACCGCCCGCGTCCCCGGTCTGTGCGTCGAGATGCCCCAGACTTTCCGCCGTCCGCGCCAGCCCCTGCGCGGCCTGCACGGCCTCAAGGGCCTGTTGCTGTTCCTGTTGCGCGGCCTGTGCCTCGGCGCGTTGCCGCCGCAGGGCCTGCACGTCGCTGTCCGCCCGGAGGACGCGGCCCGGCGCGCCAAGGCCTGTGGCCAGCTCGTCCACGGCCTGATCGAGGTCGAGCTTGTCCAGCACCTGCGGATCGGCCTGTGCAAGGCCCAGGACATCCTGCAACAGCGCGCGCGTGGAATCCGCGCCCGTCTGCCGCAGGGCGTTGGCAAGCGGTGAGGTGAAGGTCATCTTCATGAGCAGCGGCATCCCCGCAAGGCTCTCCGGCGGCGGTGGCAACAGCCCCGCCCGATCCAGCATGGCCGCCACCCGGTGGAGCAGCGGCGTGAGCACGTG
>CAKTDV010000038.1 GCA_934546745.1 uncultured Desulfovibrio sp.
CATCCCCAGTAATGCCCGCTTCCCTCTTTTGCCTTGTGGCGCTGGAGAGCCTTGCCGCATTCCGGGCAGGGATGCGTCCCGGCCAGTGTGCCGATGGTCAGCGCCTTGATGACCTCGATCTGGCGGGGTACCTCCTCGCACACCGCCCCCAGAAAGGCGTCGAGAGACAGGCGGCCTTCGGCGACCTCCTCAAGGCGGCTTTCCCAGTCCGCCGTTGTCAGCGGGTCTTTCAATGCCGCCGGAACCAGCTCGATCAGCTGGCGTCCCAGCGCCGTGGAGACAATTTTCTTGCCGTCCATCGCCAGCAGCCCGATTTTCAGCAGATCCTCCAGCACGGTGGCCCGTGTGGCGTCCGTGCCGATGCCCTTTGTCTGCCGGAGCGTATCCTTGGCGGAAGCTTCGGCATCGACGTACCGATGCACGTTCTCCATCGCGTCCAGAAGCGTGCCGTCCGTGAACCGCGCCGGAGGCGTCGTCTTTTTCTCCGCTATGGCCACATCCTCGCAGGTGACGCCGTCCCCTTCCTGTACGGCGGGCAGAGACGCCTCATCCGTCGCTTCTTCTTTGGAGAACGCCGTCCAGCCGGGATCGATGACGCGCCTGCCCGTCGCCTTCCAGAGCGTGTCGCCGAAGCGCGCCTCAATGACCCGCGCCTCATAGCTCATGGGCGGGTGGAACTGGAGCGCGTAGTTTTCGCAGATCAGGGCAAAGATTTTCTGCTGGTGATCCGGAAGATCCGAAGGCGTCTCCCCTGTGGGGATGATGCCGTGATGCGCCGTCAGTTTGGCGGAGTTCCAGGCGGGGCTTCGCAGCGCGGCGTCCGCCTTGGCGGCGATGCTGGCCACATGCGCCAGCGGCCCGGAAAAGGCGGCCAGCGCGGCCAGAATGCCCGCGCCTTCCGCCTGCTGGTCTTCCGGCAGATAGCGGCAGTTCGTGCGGGGATAGGAAGTCAGCTTCGCCAGGTACAGCGCCTGCGCGGCATCAAGCACCTGCTTTGCCGTCATGCCGTACTTTGACGACGCGGCCTTGGAGAGCGCCGAGAGCGAGTACGCAGGGGGGGGCTGTGTCTTTTTCCCCTCCGTTGTGGCCACAACGATCGTGCCGCTCTGTCCCTTGACGGACGCGACAATGGCCTCGGCCCGCGCCCTGTCCACAAGACGACCCTCGGCGTCCAGTCCTTCGGCGTTCTCATCCAGCCTGCATGTCGCCTGGAAGACGCCGTTCCCATGTTGGCATTGCGCCGTCAGGGTGTAGAACGGATGTGGCCTGAACGCCTCTATGGCCATGTCCCGCGTCACCACCAGCGCCAGCGTGGGCGTCTTGACGCGCCCCACAGGCAGCACGCCACGCAATCCGGCGTCCTGTGCCCGGAGCGTCATGGCCCGCGAGGCGTTCATGCCCACAAGCCAGTCGGCCCGCGAACGCGCGCGGGCCGCGTCCCGCAGGGGCGCGTACTCCCGGTTGTCCCGCATCTTGCCCAGCGCCTTGCGCACGGCCTGCGGCGTCAGACCGTCATCAAGCCAGAGCCGTTCCACAGGCCCGCGATACCCGAAATGTTCAAGCACCTCATCAACAAGCACCTGCCCCTCGCGATCCGGATCGCCGCAGTTGACCACGGCATCCGCCCTGGCAAGCAGATCCCGCAGAATGCCCAGTTGCCGCTCCGCCTTCTCTTTCGGCTTGTTCTTCCATGTATCAGGTATGATGGGCAGGTCATCCATTGACCATTTTTCGTATTTCGTATCGTAATCCTGCGGCAGATACTCTTCCAGAAGATGCCCCGCGCACCACGACACCGTGTCGTCGCCGCAGGTGATGCAGCCCGTGCCGGGCTTGCCGTTGCCGATTCCGGCGGCAATGGCCTCACCCAGGGATTTCTTTTCAGCAAGAAACAGACGCATATGTTCTCCTTATCTGAGACGGACTCTGGATGCCGGTTCCGGCTCCTGCGGCCCGGATTTTTCCCGGATGCGCTGGACGGCGGCGTCCAGCGCGCCGGACATGTCTTCCGGCGCTTTCAGAGACCGCAGCATGTTTTGCCGCTCCTCAGCGGTGAGTTCCGGCGCGGGATGTTCCCTGGCGGGGAAATTCTCAATCTGTTGCGCGTTGTAGACGGTGGACGGCGTGAGCAGGACGCCCTCCTGAATGGCCGGAGGGTTTTCCCGCCCTTTGAGTTCGTCCAGCCGCGCCTGTGTCAGCACCTCCTTTTGCCCGTCCTCCGTGACGATGAAGGACACCGCCTGCGGCAGGAAAACGCGCGTCCCTTGCTCCCCGTCCCTGATGCGGACATCCTGATCGGGATGCGCTTTCCTGAAGTCCTCGATCTGCCGGTACGACATCCACCGGTCGTCCGTGTAGCCCTGTTCGACACTGGCCATGACCAGGCGCGTCCGGTTGGCATTGTCGTAGGTACGGCCGTCGGCGGCGGAAAAAGGGATGTTCACGGACGCTTCGCTGATTTTCCGGCCCCAGTCCGCCACAACATCCAGGGCCCGGCGCAGGCCGCTGGCAAACGCCTCGCCGACAGCCTTTGCCTTTTCCGTCCATTCATAACGGCTTTTCTGTAACTCCGGTTCAAAGCGCACCAGCCCCACCACGGATTCGAGCTTGTCCCCAAGGCGTTCTTCCAGCATCTTGCGTTCCGCATCCAACGCGGAAACCGTTCGTTCCGCGACGAAAAAGCCCTCCCGTGCCTCGCGCAGCCAGGCGTCGGAAGCGGCGCGATCCTGACGGGGAACGCCGCTGTCACCGCCGAACGAGGCGCGCAGCGCCTCCTCAAAAGCCTGCGCCTTGAGCGTCAGCGTCCCGGCCTCCTCCCTGTAGGTGTCGCACGTCCGCACCCAGCGCTTCCCGGCCTCTATGTCCGCGTCCGTGACGCCGTGTTTCTCCATGACGGTGACCATATGCAGGCGGTCGCCAAGGCGTTCGGCGATGTCCTCCTTCTCCCTGTTCAGGGCGTCCGACCGGCTTTGCAGCTGGAAGTACGTGTCGCGAAGGCCTTGCAGGCGGTCGTCCTCCGGCGCGCCGTCTTTGAGGACATCCTCAAACCTGTCTCCCATGCCGCGCATATCCAGCGCCGCCGAAAACTCCCGTAACGCCCTCCTCAGGGTGTCGTGAAAGGAGATGCCGTCGTCGCCGTAGGCATAGAAGTCGTCGATCTCGTTCCAGCGCCGGGCAAGTTCCTGTTCTTTTCTGGAAAAATACCGGCTCATTTTTCGTCCTCACGGGTGACGAAACCAGCGGCAACGGCTTCGTCCATGCTCAGGACGAGCGCCCCGGCGGCAAGTTGCGCGTCAAGGGTCTCTTCCGTCAGCGGAGGTATGTCCGCCATCTCCACAAAGGAGGGCTTGTCGTACAGGCCCCAGGAATTTTTCGTCTCCATAAGTGTTCCTCCCTCACCAGCGGCAGCGTTGCCGCCAGTGGCGTTCGTTGATCAATGTTTCGCGGCGATGCCCCATGAGCATGGTGCGCAGCAGGCGCAGGCAGGCCACAGGCGACATGCCCGTGCGCTGGACGGCGTACAGCACGGCGATGCAGCCCAGCGCGATAATTGCCGTCGTGGTCGACCAGTGGAAAAGCCACAGCATCATGGGGAAAATGGCGCGGGCATCCAGCGGCCCGATCTGCGGCATGATGCCCGTGTCACGCCAGAGGACTTCCTTCCTCATCCGTATCTCCTTTGATGACCTTACGTTCCGCGAGAATGGCCCGGTAGTCCGTCGAGCGGATTGTCCCGGCCTCAAAAAGCCGCCCGGCGGCTTCCTGCATCCGCTGGCCGTGCGCCTCCAACAAAATCTCGCACTCCTGAATGAGCCGTTCCGGCGGCGTGTCCAGCAGGATTTCCCGGATTTCCGGCGTGAACGCCAAAAACTCGCGCAGCGCGACGCGGCCATCGCCGTCGGCCCTGGGCAGCAGGCGTTGCGAGATGATCAGCCGCAGGCTGGACAGCAGCGTTGCCGTCACCTGAAGACGTTCGGCCACGGGGAAGACATTGATGATACGGGAAAGCGTCTCCGGCACGGAACGGGTAT
Source organism: uncultured Desulfovibrio sp. (assembly GCA_934546745.1). Taxonomy (GTDB): domain Bacteria; phylum Desulfobacterota; class Desulfovibrionia; order Desulfovibrionales; family Desulfovibrionaceae; genus Desulfovibrio. Next base: position 4,032 of record CAKTDV010000038.1, read on the forward strand.
GCACCGTCGAATAGGCGGCAACGCCGATTTCCGCGCTCTCGATCATGCCGCGCAGCGTCTCAGGATCGCGGCTCTCGCCGATCAGCACCACGTCCGGGGCGGTACGTGTGGAGTTGCGTGTGGCCGTCAGAAAGGACTTGAGATGCTCCGGGACGGAGCTTTGCGAGACCGGCCCGCCGGGGTTGTCCATCGCGTCCAGGTCAAACTCGATGGGAGCCTCATAGGAGGCCACATGCCGCCCGCCCGTCTCGATGATTTCCCGGAGCATGGCGGCCAGCAGCGTGGATTTGCCCGATCCCATGACGCCCGTCACCAGCACCAGCCCGTTGGAGGGGAACGCATGGGCCAGCAGATCGGGTTCGACAGCCAGCGTCTCCAGTTTCGGCGGCGCGGAAGGGATGGTACGGAACACGATCTTGACGCCGGTGGCGTAGCCGTCGGCCACAGGTGTGGCGTTGCCGCGATAGCGGTACCGGACGCCGCGCCCCTCCTCGATCTGATGGGCGAAATCATAGTCCGATCCGCTCGACTTGAGCGAAGCTGCAACAGAGTTGTTCTTGGTCAGCTTTTCCAGCGCGGCGAACAGCTCATCAGCGGTGATGGGGCGGCGCGAGACGCGCCGCCAGCGGCCATGCAGGCGCATCCATGCCGGAGCGCCGGAGCGCAGCAGCATGTCGGACATGCCCAGATGCGTCCCCCAGAGCAGCAGCGCGTCAATGTCCCGGTATTCCCAGCGGATGGGCGGTTCGCCGGGGTAGACTTCCGTTGTTTCCATCAGCGCCGCCTCTTGCCCTTTTTGGCCGCCTTGGGGGCGGCCGGAACGGAGAATGCGCCGGGCGCGGTGATACGGTACACCTTCTGGCCGATATTGAGGCGCGTCCCCTTGCTGGAGATATGCAGGCCCATGTCCGCGCGGGCGGTACGGACGCGGCTCATGAGATGCTGTGCCGTCAGCAGGTGATAGAGCAGCACACCCCGATAGTCCCGCGTCATGCGCGCGAGATTGTCCTGGAAGATCTGATCCGCCTCCGTCAGGCCCTGCGCCCAGGCTTCGCGCACGGCGGCGCGCCAGATGGCGCGTTCCTTGCTGTTCTTGGGCAGCACGGCGGGATTAGGCAGTTCCGGTTCGGGGAAGCCGTCCGCCATGAGGTAGGTGCGCCAGTGCGGCGCGACAGACACGTATTTCGCCTTCTGGAGCAGCTCGAAACTCGTGGACGCCGCCGTTGCCGTGCCCTCGTCCTCGATGCGCAGGGACGCGCCAGCCCGTGCCAGCACGGGCGGCATGATGAGCGCGTCGCCCTGTGTCATCATGAGCGGCCCGAAGTTGAAGGCGGCGTCCATGATCGGCGCGTGGGCGTAGACGGCATCCAGCAGGTGTTTATACCGCCAGGCAATGGCCGTTTGCAGCGTGACCATGTGCGCGGCTTCGCGGATCGCCTGCGGGCGCAGTTTTTTCACGGCGCTCTCATCGGCGGACGGCGCGACGGATTCCATCTCCAGCAGGGTGATCAGCGGATCCGGATCGCCGATACGCGGCCCGGAGGAGGGCGGCGTGGGAACCTCGACGGAAAGCGGCGTGCCCTGTTGCGCCTGTTGCTGGACGGCCACACCCTGTGGCGTTTCCGGCGCGGGCTTCAGGGGCGGCATGGGTACGGGCGGTTCCCCGGCGGCGTCCCGCTGGAAGGCGGAGCAGCCGGAAGACAGCAGGGCAACGCACAGCAGCAGCGCCGCGGATTTCCGCGTTTTCGGACGCGGGTTGCGCGGCTTGAAGCAGTACTTGAGGGGCGTCCGCCTGCGGCCAAGCAAAAAGCCCAGCAGCCCGAAAACCACCCCGGAAACGCCGGTGCCAAGCCCTGCCGCCCACAGGGGTACAGGGACGGAAGACAGCGTGCTGTCCGCGTTATTCAGCTCCCGTTGCATCGCCGCGCGGACGCCTTCCTTCCAGCCGTCGCGATAGCCTCGGTTGTAGGAGCAGTTGCCGTATTCCTCACGGAGCGCGTAGCTGCTGTTCAAAAGCAGCGGAGCTTCCTCGGCCTTCTGTTTGGCAAGAGACATAGGGGGCGGTGTGGGCTCCCCAACCGTCACCACCGGACTGTCGTCGTCGGAAAGCTGCACACGCGGGCTGAGCTTCCCCACCACCGGCTTCCCCACCGGCCTGTCGTCGGGAAGCGTCACAGGGGCCGTTGTCCACAGCCACACGGCGGCACCGGCGAACAAAGAAAGAACCACCCCGGCCACCCCGGCAAAGATGTACCACCGCACGTTACATCCCTCCCGTTTTCGCGTTGCTACGGGCCAGCGTGATGATCCGGTTGAACGGGTCGACGCGCACCACGGCCTGCGGCTGCACCTGCCAGGCGAGGTCCTCGATGAGGCTGTACGCGCTCCGGTCAGATCCCTGCACGACCACAATCAGTTCCTGCGCGCTGGGCGTCCCCACCTCCTGATAGCGGTAGCCCACCTTCAGGCAGATCTCTTTCAGCGCGCCCATCGCCGGGCCAGTCCACGAAATGGCCACGGGCGCGGCCAGGCTGGGATCAGGGGGCGGCAGCAGGGGCTGGATGCCCTGCCCGCGCAGTTTCGCCAGCATGGCCAGTTCCCCGTGCGCCTTCTCGGCGGCGTCCCCCAGAGAGACGGCCACAAAATCGGCGGGCGTCGTGACGGCTTCCTTCTGGCGGGGCGCACAGGCCGCCAGCAGGGCGGCGCAAAGCAGCAATACGACCGGTCTCATACACAAAATCTCCATCGTTACGAACGTTAGCGCCTAAAAAAGGCGGACGAATAAGGCGGACAGCAGCCAGCGGCGGAACGGCACGAAGTGCCGGAAGCGCAGCACCGTCAGCCGCCAGCATGTGGTCAGCAGCCCCACGCAGGCGCAGA
>CAKTDV010000039.1 GCA_934546745.1 uncultured Desulfovibrio sp.
CCCTCCCTGGGAAGCCGGAGCGTCCGGGTGGAGCTGGAACCGGGCCGCGCGCCCGTGGTCGTGCGCACGACGGCCAACATCGCCTCCTCGCTCGTGTTCCACGACGCCACAGGGCAGCCGTGGCCCATCACCTCCGTCACCAACGGCGGGCCACAGTTCTTCCAGATCCTCCGGCCGGAACTGCCGGCTGGGAACCTGCTCAACGTGATGCCCATACAGGCCTACGGTTCGGCCAACATCGTGGTCACGTTCGAGAAAAAGGATGTGCCGCTGGTCATCCGGCTTGAGGCGGATTCCGTGCGCTCCCCGGAACGCCGTGCCGCCGGCATGGTGCTGTTCCAGATTGGCCAGCATGGCCCCCAGGCGCAGGTGCCGCTGACAAAGGAGTTCCGGGAAAGTGCAAGCTCCGTGATGCTGGCCTTCCTTGACCATACGCCGCCTTCGGAGGCCGTGCGCATCCCGCTTGAGCCACAGGAGGGCATGACACTCTGGGAGTACCGGAAGACGTACTACCTGCGGACGCGGGACAGCCTGATGTGGCCCGCGTGGTCGGCGGTCGTGAATGGTGCCGGAGGCATCCGGTGCTACGAAGTCCAGAAAACGCCGCGTCTGCTCGTCTCCAGAGACGGCGTGATTGAGACGTACCGCGTCAAGGATGCCAAGGATACGCGCCATGAGTGAGATCAGCAACCGGGAGAAAAAACGACGCTTAATCGTTTTTTCTGTGGGCATTGTCCTCATTGTGCTGGTGCTGCTGTTCCTCGCGTTCGCCTTTTTCGGCGGCGAGAAGCAGGACGCGCACTCGTCGCTCAAGCCTGTGGGCACGGGCAACGTACAGGGCGGCGCGGGCGGTGAGGGGACGGCGGAGTACAACGAAAAGTTGGAAAAACTGGACGATCAGAAAGCCCAGTCGGCGCTGAAGGCCGGAGAAAGCCATATCCCCACGCCCATCGGCAAGCAGAAGCTGCTGGTACGGAAAGAAGACACACCCCCCGCCCAGCCGAAAGCGCCTGAGCCTGTGCGCGTTGCGCAGCCACCACAGCGGCGCACGGACAACGCCATGCTCAAGCGCATGATGGAAGACCTGGACAAGCTGGACGCCCGCCTGGGCGCGGTGTCCGCCGGGCAGGGGGCGATCGTCTATCTGCGCGAGGTCAAGGAGGAGGCGAAGGCCGTTCCCGCCGTTGCGACGGAAAACGGCAAGGCATCACCGGACGCGCCGTTTGCCATTGGCGACATGCTCTATGCCGTCATCAATACGGGGGTCAATTCCGACGTGCCGTCGCCTGTCATGGCGACGGTGACCGGCGGCAAGTACCGGAAGACGCGCCTGATAGGCCATTTCCAGAGACATGACGAGCGCCTGGTGCTGACGTTCACCCGCGCCTTGCCGCCCGGCGGTGAGGCCGTCCAGATATCCGCCTATGCCGTGGATCCGGACACGACGCACGCCTCGGTGGCCAGCTCCGTGGACACGCACTTTTTCGAGCGCTGGGGCGGCCTTGTCGCATCGGCGTTCCTGGAAGGGCTGGGGGATGCCAAGCGGTACAGCGGCAGTTCCAGCACCATCTACGGCAACGTGAACGGCAACGGCACGACGGATCAGATGGTCTGGGGCACCTACAGCCCGGAAGATCAGGCGTGGATCGCCGCCGGAAAGGTGGGAGAAAAAGCCGGGAAACTCCTGGAAAAGGGCTTTGACCGTCCCCCGACGGTCTACCTCGACGCGGGTTCCCCCATTGGCGTCCTGATCATGGACGTGAAGCAGAAGAAGTGACGGCATGGAAAACTATGTGGCCAATGTCATTCCCCACCTGCAACAGTGGTGGAATACCATCATCATCCTTGCGTACCTCATCGGCATCGCGCTGGCCATGCTGTCCTGCGCACAGGCGGTCAGCCGCCGTAACCGGAACGCCCGAAGCATGGCGATCTGGACGTTTTTCTCCGCCGTGCTGCTGCTCAACCTGCCCGCGCTCATGGATTCGCTGTCCATGACGGTCTTCAACCAGTCGTCTGAGCAGTCGCTGAGCTACGCCCCGCCGTCCTCGCCCGGCTCCGTGTACATCCAGTTCGCGGTCTACGCGATCATGACGGTCGGCGTCATCGGCATCGCGCGCGGCATCTGCCTGCTGCGAGACTCCCAGTCCCACGCGGGCAATGTGGCGCGCGGCATCGTGCATCTCTTCGGCGGCATTCTCGCGGTCAACATCGTCACCTTCCTGCGCGGCCTTGGGGCCACTGTGGGCGGCGATGTCCAGTCGTACATAACAACCATCATCGGATAGGAGGGTTCATGCACTCACCGTTACGTATCGGCTGCGCGGTCGTCGCCGCGTCGGCCTGCTACCTTCTGGGGCCTGATCTGGTTCAGGCGGCCATTGGCTTCGGCGATATCGGCATGAATGTGTCTGAGAACTCGAAGGGCGTGGCCAAGGGCATCACGATGGCCGGATACGCCGGAGGGGCCTTCATGGGCGTCTGGGGCTGCGTCGAAATGTACAAGGCCGGGAAACGGCAGGGAGATTCCACCTACGGAGGCGGGATCATGAAGGTCATTGTCGGCGCGCTTGTCCTCGGCATCGGCGAGTTCCTCGGTTCCGGCTCAATGACCCTCTTTGGCGCGGATCAGACGACGGGTCTCGGCGAACTCGGCATCAAATAAGGAGGGATGGGTATGCCCGGTATATTCGCCCGGTTTCGCAAGCCGCAGACGGCGCTTCCCTTGCCGGTAACTGAACCGGCGGAAGAGGAGCGCGTTTCCCCTGAACTGTACGGCGGCGAACAGGTGTTCGGCGGCCTTGCCTGGTACAGGGCGCAGTACTATCGGGCCGTGAAGCTCTGCTTTGTGCTTGGCGGGGGGCTGGCGGTGAGCGCCGGTATCATCGGCGTCCTGCTTTACGCGCGCCCGGCCCCCCAGTTTTTCGCGGCGACGCCGGATCTGCGGCTCGCGCCGCTGGTGCCGCTGGACAAGCCCGTGCTGACGCAACAGGGCTTGCTTAACTGGGTCTCGGAAACCATCACCGGCGCGGTGTCGCTGGACTTTCTTGAATGGCGCGAAAAGCTGACCCGCACGCGGGAACATTTTGACGAGGACGCCTACAAGTCCTTCCTCGCGTCCCTGAAAAGCTCCGGGATTCTGGAAATGATCCAGGACAAGCGCCTCTCCGTCTCCGCCGTGGTCACGCGCGCACCGGTCATCATCGCCTCCGGCCTGATCGAGGGCCGCGCCACATGGAAGATCGAATTCCCCATCGTCATCTCCTATGAGTCCAGCCAGGGCGTGGAAAGCACGCAGAAACTCATGGCGACGGTGCTGGTGCGCCGGGCGGCGACCGTTACCACGCCGCGCGGCGTGGTCATCCAGCAGGTCGTCCTCAAGAGGGATTCGTGAGATGTTTGAAGGATTTGTTGAAGGACTTGATCGCGGCGTCCAGATCTTTTCCGAGCTGCTGCGCAGTCCCGCCGGAAGCTACTGCCGTCTGGAAACCGTGGACAGGAACGCGCTTGTGGCCGACGACGGCAGTCTGATCAGCGTCCTGCGGCTTGAAGGCTCCCTGAAGCACGTCGGGGTGACGGAATATGAGACCATCGTCTCCACCCTGACGGAGAAGCTCCAGTCCATCTTCGCCAAGCCCGGCCATGACGTGCAGTGCGTCTTTGAATACGATCCTGAGGCAAGCCGGGAACGCATCGGGGAGCTTTTCGCGCCGTCCAATCTGACGGCAAAGAATCTCGGCCTGCATATCGGGCCGCTGCTTGACAACTGGGCGGACGCGCTCCGGCGCTACTGCGCCATTGAGACGTGTACGCTGGTGCTCTGGACGCGGCCGTCCGTGCTGCCGGACAGTCTGCGGAAAAAAGCCCAGAAAGAGACCTCGGAGGCCATGCGCCAGATTCCCGCGCCGCACGGCTGCCAGAACGTCGTGCGCGCCGTGTCGGTGCTGCACGACGCGCATATGGGCTTTCTGACAGGTGTTCTGGACGCCTTCCGCCATGCGGATCTGCTCGCCTACGTGCTGACGCCGCACGAGGCGCTGCGCGACATACGGCGCAGCATCGATCCGGCGTTCACCAGCAGGCGGTGGCAAGCGCTGATTCCCGGCGATCCGTTGCCGTTGCGTATGCCCGATGACGGCGGCGATCCGCTCCACAACGTGATCTATCCCGACTTCAAACGCCAGCTCTGGCCGCGTGAGGGACACGTCGTGTCCCGGAGCGCCATCGAGATCGGCGATCGGCTCTACGGGCCGCTGATCATGACGTTCATGCCGCAGACGCCGCGCCCCTTCCAGGAACTGTTCTACGTCATGACGCAGCGCGACGAGCGCATCCCCTACCGGGTTTCCTTCCTCCTGAGCGAGGGCGGTCTGGCGCTGGGCCTGAAACCCGTGCTGTCCACGATCCTTGCGTTCACCTCTTCGGCGAACCGGCGGTTCAACAAGGCCGTGGACGCCCTGCGGGATATGGATCTGGACGGCGTCTGCTGCATCAAATTCTCCATCTGTCTCTGCACCTGGGTCACGTTGCAACAAAGCGCGTCACGGGAGGAGGCGCATCTGCAACTTCGCCGCCGTGTGGCCGAACTGGCCAAGGCCGTCCAGGGCTGGGGCACGTCCGACGTGTCGGAAAGCGTCGGCGATCCCCTGCTGGGATTCACGGCGACCGTCCCGGCCATGATGCCGGTCTCTCCGGCTCCGGTGACGGCGGCCCCCTTGCAGGACGCTATCGGTATGCTGCCCTTCCGTCCGGCGTCACCGTGGCGCGAGGGAAGCATGTTGCTGCGCTCAAAGGACGGCAAGCTGATACCCTTTGCGCCCAACTCCTCCGAGCAGGCGGCGTGGATTGATCTGGGCGTCGCGCCGATGGGCGGCGGCAAGTCGGTTTTTCTCAATGCCCTGAATTTCGCCTTTGTGACACAGGCCGGCCTTTCCCGTCTGCCGTGGGTGTCCATCGTGGACGTGGGGCCGTCCAGCTCCGGGCTTATCACGCTCCTGCGGGAGAACCTGCCCGAAGGGAAAAAGCATCTGGCGGCCTATCACCGTCTCAGGATGACGCCGGAGTTCGCCGTCAACCCCTTTGACACGCCGCTGGGTCTGCGCAGGCCGTTGCCGTCACATCTGGCGTTTCTTGTGAATTTCCTTTCCCTGCTGGCAACGCCGCTGGACGCCACAGCGCCCGCCGACGGTGTGCCCGGCCTGCTCCGGCGCGCCATTTTGCTTGCCTATGAGGATCTTTCGGACGGCAACCATCCCCGCATCTATCAGTCCAACGTGATGCCTGAACTGCACGGGCTGATGGCCCGGCACGGCATCACGCTGGATCAGCATACGACCTGGTGGGAGGTCGTGGACATGCTGTTTGATCGGGGCCTCATCCATGAGGCGCATCAGGCGCAACGCCATGCCGTGCCGCTCCTGTCGGACATCTCCACGCAGATCTCCCAGAACAAGGGGATCGAGAACACCTATGACGCGGAAACACGGCAAAATGCCTGGCGCTCCATCATCGACGCTATCGAGGCCTACGAAATCCTGAAGCAGCCCACGAGGTTTGATCTCGGCGACGCGCAGATCGTCAGCCTTGACCTTGACGAGGTAGCGCCGCGAGGCGGCTCCACGGCGGATCGGCAGTCCGCCGTCATGTACATGCTGGCGCGGCATATTCTGGGCGGGCGCTTTTTCCTCATGCCCGCCGATGTCCAGCACATGCCGGTACGCTACCAGACCTATCACGCGGAACGCATCGAGGCCATACGGGAGGATCCCAAGCGGCTCTGCTACGA
>CAKTDV010000040.1 GCA_934546745.1 uncultured Desulfovibrio sp.
CGGCGCTCCCCTTTTTTATAGGCCTGTTTTCTGTGTTTGGCAAGGGGGCTGTCATGCGCCTACCCTCCCCGCCCGCGAAGACGCCCGCCGTCCCTTCATCTTCTGGAAAAGGGGCTGGCGGGCGTTGTGGTTTCGTTCCGGCGCGGGAGTGAACCGGAAACGACCGGCCCACGGGGCGGCTTCATGGCGAAAAGACATCCCGTCAGGCGGACTCCTCCAGCCAGGTCGTCCACATGGTGCGGTACAGGGCGGCGATTTCGCGCCCGAAGGCCGGGTAATCCATGAGCGGGCTCCGGCGCATGCGGTCGCGCAGGCCGGCGGCGCTCTCCACCAGCAGGGCGGGATTGTTGGCCAGCGCCGCGCCCTTGGCCACGTAGTCCTCAAGGGTATCGGCGGCGAAGCGCTCGCCAAGCCCGAGGGTGCGCAGCGTGCCCCAGCCCACGCGGCCCATGGGGGGGCGGGCCTTGAGGCTGACGCAGGGGCGCTCCATCCACAGCCCCTCATAGAGCGTGGTCACATAGCCCACGGGGAAGCAGTCCAGATGGCAGTCAAAGTCGCTGTAGGCATCCCAGTAGGGGGTGATGTGGCGGAACTCCAGCCGATCCGGGCCGATGCCGCAGGGCGCGAAGCGCTCCAGCACAAGGCGCTGTATGGCCTCTTCCAGATATTCCCGGCGCTGGAAGCGCAGGCGCGCGGTGGGGGCCTGCCTGAGGATGTCCGCCCAGGCGCGCACGCATTCCTCATTGAGCCGCCGGGGCTGGGTGGTGACGCCAAAGGTCACATAGCCGCGCTCGCGGCAGGGCAGCGGGCGCGGTTCCGGCGCGTCCGGCGGTGGCGCGTAGGGGTGTCCGGCAAAGGAGAAGCGGGCCATGTGGCGTTCGGCCATGCAGGCCTCGTGTTCGGGCGGCACCTCCTGCGCGTCGCACACCATCCAGTCCAGCTCCGGCAGTCCCGTGGTCTGCACATAGCCGTAAATCCACCCGGCCAGCACGGGCGCGGGCCGCCGCAGGAAGAGCGGCAGGCGGTTGTTGGCCGTATGCCCGGCCATGTCGATGAGGATGTCTATGCGGTCGTCCCGTATGCGGCGCTCAAGCTCGGCGTCGCCCATGCGGGAGATGTCGCGCCAGCCGTCGGAAAGGGATTTGAAGAGATCGGTGTAGGCGTCCGCCTGTCCGGGGTCCAGATGGGCATAGCAGATCACCTCGCACTGTTCCCTGAAGGCGGGGTCCCGCTGGCCGCGAAAGATGGGTTCCATGAAATAGGCCATGCTGTGCCGCCGGAAATCCGGGGAGACGTAGCCGATGCGCAGGCGGCGATCCGGGCGGCGATCGATGTCCGTCAGCGGCCGGGGGGCGCGCAGGGAGGGTTTGACGCTTCTGTCGTGCCAGTCCCGGAAGTATTCCCAGATTTGCGCCGGGGTGGCGGTGGGATGGCAGTTGAGATGGAAGAAGAGGTTGCGGTAATAGCCGTAGCGGCGATCGCCCAGCAGGTGCTTGAGGCGGGCCATGAGGGCGTCAAAGTCAGAGAAGTCCCCGGCCTTGACCATCTCGTCAAGCAGGGCCTGGGTGAGCGCCACGTCGTTGGGCCGCAGCTCAAGGGCCCTGCGCCTCCAGGCGATGGCCTCGGTGAGACGGCCCTGCCGGGAGAGGATGTCCGCCCGCCGCGAAAACACGGGCGGATGTTCCGGAAAGCGGCGTTCCAGCGCGTCCAGCGCCATAAGGCATTCGTCCAGCCGCCCCAGCTTTTCGGCAATGGCGCACTGCGTCCACCAGATGTCGGGATGATCCGGGGTTCTGGCCGCCCACTGCCGGATGCGCGCGATGACGGCCAGCATGTCTTCGGACGTGCGCGGATCGGGCAGCGTCCCGTGCAGGCGCTCATGGAGGCGCACCAGCGCCACCCCGCAGCGCCCCAGCACCTGTTCCGGCGGAAAGGTCTCCAGTATGCGCAGCACCAGCGCCCGCTCCTCCTCCGGCCTGTCCAGCCGCCGCAGCAGATCGCAGGCCATGTCCGCCAGCTCCCTGTTGTCCGGGTAGCGGGCCATGCCGTCCCCGCAGAGGCGCAGGGCCTCGTCCAGCCGCCCCATATCCCGCAGCACGGCGGCCGTCTGCCGCAGGTCATCCGGCGCGGCCCCGGCCTCGCCCCGCAGGGAGAGCGCCAGCGCCTCCGCCTCCTCAAGGCGATCGGCGCGGCGGTAGCCCTTGAGCAGCGCCGTGGTCAGCCGCAGATTGCCGGGATGGCGCGCATGGGCGCGTTCCAGCAGGGCCACGGCGTCGGCAAGGCGGTTGTTCTCGTCCAGCGCCCGGGCGTATTCCAGCGCCCACACGGGGTCGTCCGGCGCCTCCCCGTGCCAGCGCCGCGCCGCGTCCAGCAGCGCCTCCCGGCGTCCCGCCTGGCGGAGCGCGCCCAGCAGCAGCGCCCTGTTCCGGGGCAGGTCCCTGGCCCGCACCAGCGCTTCGGCGCAGGCAAGGGCCTCGTCCACGCGCTCGCGCACCAGCAGCATGCGCACTTTCTGCGAGGCCAGCGTATAGTCGGACGGATCGCGGGCAAGCCCCGCCTCGCAGGCCTCCAGCGCCCCGTCATAATCGCCCATGCTGTGACAGACTTCGGCATACAGCCCGTGATGCAGCAGGATGGACGGATCGCGGTCCCGCATCTGCCGGGCCTTGTCACGGGCCTTGTCCAGCTCCTCGCGGGCCTCGTAAAAGCGCACCAGCGCCAGCCCGCCCCGCTTCCAGTCGCGGCGTTCGGCCTCCTCCAGCGCGGCCAGCGCGGCGTCAAAGCGGCTGCGCCGGGCATGGACGCGCCCCAGCAGCAGCGGATATTCCGCCTCGTCCGGCGTTTCCGCCGCCCACTGTTCCAGCGCGCGCACGGCCACATCCTCCTGCCCGCGCCGCAGCCAGACGTCCGCCAGCTCGCGACGCACGGGCAGGGGCTGGCGCGCCTTTGCCGCGCCGCGCTCCAGCAGGGAGAGCGCCCCGTCTGGATCGCCCGCGCGAACGGTGAGCGCCGCCGCGCGCAGCCAGTTGCGCGCCTCGCCGGGATCGCCCTTCAGGGCCTGCCGGGCCTGTTCCAGCCCCGCCCCCACGTCCCCCCGCGCGGCGCGTACCTGTGCCAGCAGCCGCCGCGCCGCGTCGCTGTCGGGGCGCGCCTCGCAGAGGTCGCGGCATTCGCGTTCGGCGGCGTCCAGTTCGCCGCGCCCGAGCAGGGCGCGCACACGGTTGCAGGCCGCGGCGTCCCGCGTGTCACGCGGCAGGGCGGCGTCGTGCGCCAGCTCCTTCCAGATGGCGAGGGCCTCGTCGCTCTGGCCGTTGTCCAGCAGGCACTGGGCCAGGTTGTTGCGCGTGCCCGCGTCGCCGGGCCGGAGTTCCAGCAGGCGGCGGTAGAGGGCCTCCGCCGCTTCGGCGCGGCCGCACCAGTGCAGCGCCGTGGCCGAGGAAAGCAGGGCCTGCGCGTCGTCGGGCCAGCGCGCCCGCAGGGCCTCGGCCGCTTCCAGCAGCTCGTCCCGCCTGGCCCCTTCCCATGTGCCGCTCACACGCCGCAAATCCAGCAGGGCCGCCTCCCTCCAGGGCGTGGCATGGCGGGCGCACACGCCCTGAAGCCATGCCAGCGCCTCGGCATGGCGCTTCGCGCCCACGTAGAGGGCCAGCGCGGCGCGCACGGGGGCGTCGTCCTCCGGCTGCGCCTCGCAGGCCTTGAGGCAGAGATGCAGGGCCGCGTCCGCCTTGCCCCTGCGGGCAAGCCCGGCGGCCTGTCGCAGCAGGCGCTTTGCCAGCGCCGCGCCGCCGGGGGATTCCGGCTGTGTGACTGTCATGGGAACCTCCTCATCATGTCCATGTTCATTCTCTACCAAAACGGCAAGGCCGGCGTCTACGGCAACAGCGACCGCGTCATCGGCGCCTTCGCGGCCACGGAAGCTTCCATGTCCGCCAGTCCCTCACACAGGGACGGCGGGCGTGGTATCATCCGCGCCCTTGCCAAACGCAGAAAACAGGCCTATAAAAAAGGGGAGCGCCGGATCCTGCGCTAACAGGTTCCAGCGCCGACACGGCACGTTCGCGCCCCCCCACATGCACGACTGCCAGTCTAGGATTTAGGTTTTTCGACCCCGACCCATCACAACTGGGCCGGGGTCAACTGTTTCTAGTTGGCGTTGGACGCCAGCAACAGGACAAGGGCCACAGCGATAAGCAGGACGAAAAGACGTCTCCGCATGGTGGTACCCTCCGTATCCGTGTGTGCCGTGCCGGGCGCAAGGTCGGGAGGGCAGCCGTGCACGAAGGGAAGCATAGCCATTTTTCCCGCGTGGGGCAAGGCCTCACGGATATGGGAGCGTATGACCTGCTCAAGTGGCAGATTGGCGGCTGGGTGGCCCTTGCGGCCATCATGGCCAAGGGCTTCGGCTGGATAGGGTTTTAGGCACACAGCATCCCCCTTGCCAAAGGCGCAAAACAGGCCTATAAAAAAGGGGAGCGCCGGATCCTGCGACAACAGGTTCCAGCGCCGACACGGCACGTTCGCGCCCCCCCCACATGCACGGCTGCCGTAACGTGACAAGTATTTTTTGACCCCGTATCAGGTTGCTACTGATACGGGGTCAACTGTTTCTCATTGGCGTTAGACGCCAGCAACAGGACAAGGGCCACAGCGATAAGCAGGACGAAAAGACGTCTCCGCATGGTGGTACCCTCCGTATCCATGTGTGCCGTGTCGGGCGCAAGGTCGGGAGGGCAGCCGTGCACGAAGGGAAGCATAGCCGTTTTTTCCGCGCCGGGCAAGGCCTCCGCGTCCGCCAGAGCGGCCCGCTGGCCGCTCTTCTCCGTGTGTGCCGGGCGCGTGTCGTTCCCGTATGTCCATGTTCATTCTGTCCAATAACGGCAAGGTCGGCGTCTACGGCAACGGCGACCGCGTCATCGGCTCCGCTGG
>CAKTDV010000041.1 GCA_934546745.1 uncultured Desulfovibrio sp.
GAAGGGGAAAAACCATGTCGCTCGTTATCAATCACAACTCCATGTCCGCCAATGTGGCGCGCAACCTGAATTCGCACTATGCCAAGCTGGGCATCTCCACCCAGCGCCTCTCCACGGGCCAGCGCGTCAACTCCGCGGCGGACGACGCCGCCGGGCTGGCCATCCGCGAACTGCAACGGTCGGACATCGCCGCCCTCCATCAGGGCGCGCGCAACGCCAACGACGCCATCTCGCTCATTCAGGTGGCCGACGGCTCCCTGAGTGTTATCGACGAAAAGCTCATCCGCATGAGGGAGCTGGCCGAACAGGCCGCCACCGGCACCTACTCGTCCACCCAGCGCCTCATGATCGAGTCCGAATACCAGCAGATGGCCTCGGAAATCACCCGTATCGCCAACGCCACGGACTTCAACGGCATCAAGCTGCTGGACGGCACCCTCTCCGGCACGCACGACGGCAGCAACATGGAGTCCAAGGGCGCGCTCAAGGTGCACTTCGGCACGGGCAACGACTCCGCGGAAGACTACTACTACATCACCATCGGCAACTGCACCGCCGAGGCCCTTGGCGTGGGCAACAACGCCTTTGAGTGGACCACGCCCGCCGAGCTTACCAAGGAATATTACGAGAAGCTGCGCAACGACAGCGCCCAAAAGGTCTATGACAAGACCTACACGCAGAAATACACCGAATATTACAAGGAAATTTACGATCAGCTCACGCTCGGAAGGCCGCCGCATGTGGGCATTCCGCCGGACAAGGCCGCCGTGGATGCCGAGGCCCAGGCCAAGAAGCGCGCCGAGGAGGCGGCGGAGCTGGACAGAAAGATGTTCATGGCCACGACGGACAAGATCTATGAGGACAACTTCTTCCCCACGTACCAAGAGGCCTACCTTGCGGGTCGGGACGAAGGGCTGTCCCATAAGGAGGCCGACGAGGCGGCCACCAGGGCCGGTCTGGAAGCGGCCATCCGGGAGGTGCGGAACACCTTCGGCACCGTCGTTAACGACGGGACCATCGACGCCCTGACGGGCGCGCCGCAAACCGCCGAAGGGGCGCAGGCCCTGTTCGATCATGCCGAGGCTTCGGCGCGGGACGCCATCTACAATGATCTCTATACCAGGGTCTATGGTAAGTTGACAGGCGGTGGTGGCGCTGCTGCGAACTTCAACGCGGCGCAGCTTCAGGATTTACAGACGCAACTTGGCGAAAAGGTGAAGACGAAGGCGGAAGAGCTCGCCTTGAAGGTGCGGGCTGGCCTTAAGGAGCGGTATGACACAGGGGGCTGGACGGCTCTGACGCAGGCGCTGAGTAACGCCAAAATGAACTTTACGGCATTCTCGACCGCACAGGATAAGTCCATTGATCTGCAAGGATATAAAGATATTCTGGATGGTGAAACGCTAAGCATTAAAGGTGGCAACACCACTGTGGATGTGGATCTCACCGACAGTAACGACGCCGCTGTCGCCGGTGATATCGCGAACATAAACCAGCGGGTGGGCATCGACGGCGGCAGCTTTATGGACGATATGCCGCCCCGCAACACCGAGGGCGCGGAGCTGGTGCTGGACAAGATCAAGAGCGAAGCGTACGACGCCATCTATGAGAAAGTCTACAACGGCCTGTTCACGAAGGCTGCAGACGAGGCCAGAAAGGCGCTTGCAAATCAGGGCGGTGGTGCGGTCATCCTGACGCCGGATCAGGTGATGGAGATCCACACGGCGGTGGACATAAAAGCGAAGGAGGAGGCTGATAAGTACGCCCAGAATCTGCGGAACGGGCTTTGGGGGGCCTATGACGAAGGCTACAATGGCGTGGCCGGCAGAAGCCCGGGCTTTCAGGCCTACTACAACGAATATCTGAAGGCCGGCGATCCCAAGGACGTGGCGGAAAAGAAGGCGGAAGCGAAGGCCATGGCCGACGGCTGGGCGGAAATGGAACGGCGGCTGGTGCGGGCGCAGACAGGTGGTGGCACAGTTGCCAACGTGGAATTCTCTAGTAACCCCACTTCTGCCAGAATTGACATTGCCGCTCCCAACAACCACTTGCAGGATGTCTCTTCGGGACCCATAACTATTCCGGGGTTGAATAATAATCCGCTTGCCGCAGTCGAATGGGACGCGACAGCGGCCGACGTTGTGGCCATCTACAATGCCGTAGGCAAAGCGGGTAACACCTATCTTGACGTGGATCACGGCCTGATTGGCGACCCGAAGAACGTGGTGGAAGGCGGCGCGGCCTATTACGTGGAGACCTTTGAGGACGAGGCGGTGAGCAGGCAGGTGCCCACCAAGGGCAACAACCTGCTCACGCAGGAAAACGCCCAGCACGCCATCACGGCCATCAACGACGCCATTGAGGCGAAGGACAAGATCCGCGCCCATCTGGGGGCCTTGCAGAACCGCTTCGAGAACACCATCACCAACCTGAACATTCAGGCGGAAAACCTCCAGAACGCCGAATCCCGCATCTCGGACGTGGACGTGGCCACGGAGATGACCGAGTTCGTGCGCCAGCAGATCCTGACGCAGACGGCGGTGGCCATGCTGGCCCAGGCCAACTCCCTGCCGCAGATGGCCTCCCAGCTCATCGGCGGCTAGCCCAGAGACAGACACACAGAAGCCATCCCGCCGGGGGCGCGCCGCCCACCCACGCGGCCCCCCGGCAAACCCTGAGGAGAAAGCATCATGATCACTTCGCTGAACAGCGCCTATGCCGCCTTTGATCCGCGTTTTCAGGAACTGGAACGGACGGTGGCCGCCGCCCAGAACGCCCAGACCGCCCAGACAGGCGGCGTCCAGAACACGGCGGACACGGTGACGCTGCGCACGCCCCACCTGCTCACCGACGAGGAGGCGGAAGCGGCCATGGCCTCCGTGCGGCAGGCCACGCAGACGACCCCCACCGAGGCGCTGGGGCTGCATCAGGGCCTGAACTACGACCGCGTCATGAAGCTGCTTGAGGGCCTGTAGGATCGAACAGCGTTCCAACGGGGCCGGAGCCGCGATCGCGTCATGGTCGCCGCGCAACGGCCCACTGCCTCACAGGGGGTGGCGGCGTCGTTCCTTCCCCTTCTCTCCGCCGCCGCCCCCAAATCCGCGCCACCCCGCGCGAGAACCCCTGCCCGGCAAGGCCCCGCGCCCGCCGGGCAGGGGCGTTGCCTTGCCGGGGACTTGACGCGCCGGGGGGGAAGGCTTATGAAGAAAAAAGAGCGGCGAGTGATAGCACTCACCCGCCGCTCAAAACCGGGGCAGTCCCCCGATGGTTTCATCGCTTCGGACGAAACGATCAAGTTTTTGCCCCTAGGGAATGGGCGTTCCCTAGGGGCTACCTGTTTCAGTCACGAAATAGGTGACGGAGAACAAGCGCCGCCAGGACGGAAGCCACAACTTGGCTTGCTACGTCCAGCAGGAACTGCACCATAGGCATCACCTCCTTTCGGAGGGCTGCCCCGCCTTGTCTCTATCTGAAAAACGACGCCTTGTCACCCGGTGTTTTAAGGTGGGACTTGACGCGCCGGAGAAGAAGCCTTATGAAGAAAAAAGAGCGGCGAGTGATTGCACTCACCCGCCGCTCAACATCGGGGCAGTCCTCCGATGGTATCATCGCATCGCGAGACACGATCAAAGTTTTTGCCCCTAGGGAAATGGTCGTTCCCTAGGGGCTACCTGTTTCAGTCACGGAATAGGTGACGGAGAACAAGCGCCGCCAGGACGGAAGCCACAACTTGGCTTGCTACGTCCAGCAGGAACTGCACCATAGGCATCACCTCCTTTCGGAGGGCTGCCCCGCCTTGTCTCTACCTGAAAAACGACGGCTTGTCACCCGGTGTTTTAAGGCGGGACTTGACGCACCGGAGAGGAAGCCTTATGAAGAAAAAAGAGCGGCGAGTGCTACTACACACCCGCCGCCCTGCGCGAACCCCGCGCCTCACCCAAACCTTTTGAGGGTTCAAGTTTCAGCGGCCCCGGTAGTTGTGGGAACTACCGGGGCCGAACCTTTTCCAAAGGGTCTAGCCGCAGGAACGCAGCAGGACGGTCAGGAGAAGGGCCACAGCTCCGGCAGTGACCTTGATGTTCACGCTGAT
>CAKTDV010000042.1 GCA_934546745.1 uncultured Desulfovibrio sp.
GCGGCCGCTCTCCTTTACCCGTGGAAACGGGAGTTTGCGCCGTACCGGGCGCGGGGAGATAACCGCGTAGCTGCCTTCCCTATACCGTGGAACCCTGCGGAAACGCAAGCGCCCCCCTCTTGCGGAAGGCGCGGAAAAAGGCTAGAAAAAGGTATCGGGAAGAGGTTTGGGAGACCCCTTCCCGATAGGTACGGCGCATGTGCGCCCCCTACTACGCGGTCAACCTAATGACGATGCCTCCGCCCGGGGTTCAGCCGGACGGAGGCCTTTGTTTTTTTATAAAGAGCTACATCCGGGAGGATCCCCGGAGCAGCAGACAAAGGAGTACCAGCAGAGCCAGGACGATGAGACGTCGCATGCGGCCGCTCTCCTTTACCCGTGGAAACGGGAGTTTGCGCCGTACCGGGCGCGGGGAGATAACCGCGTAGCTGCCTTCCCTATACCGTGGAACCGCGCGGAAACGCAAGCGCGCCCCTGTCCCCACTCCCTGTCCATTCCCTCCCACCCTCCCTACGCTACCAGCAACAGGGAGGGGAGGGCGACCCCCAACGGCCCGGAAAAAACATATCACCAGTGACACGAAGAGGGAGGAAGGTTGAAGCAGGTTGAAAAAATTCCATAAAATCAAGGAACTGCAAGGTTGCGCCCACTCGGGTAAAAAATTTTTTATCAAAACGGCACGGGAAACGTTGACAACGCCAAGGGAAAACCCTAAATGGAAGTTGTCTCAAGAAGGAACCCGATTTCCCAGACACTGGTTGGGTGAGGGTTTTCCCTATACTGGGTTCAAGGCTTATTGGCCGCTAACATACTACGCTGCGTGGTGCAGCACTCATCTTTCCTAGGAGGATCTATGTCCGCACCTGCATGGTTCGACAAAAACGTCTACTTTCAAAACAAGCTGGCCCAGCTGAAAGTCGCGGAACCGACCGCGAACTGGACTGAGACCAGTCTGGTGAAGGCTTTTGATGCCGCAGGCTATGACGCCTCCAAGGCCGACAGCCTGTTCAGCCATTTTGAGCAGTACGGCAATGCCGAAGACGTGAGCCCCTCCGGTTACTTCGTGCCCAGCGCCTACCTCCAGAACAAGCTGACCCAGATGCAGGCCGATAACCCGGCCTACACCATGGCGCAGCTGGAAGCCGCCCTGAAGGACGCCGGTCTCTCCGCGTGGGATCACTACACCCAGTACGGCGCAGCCGAAGGGCTGTCCACCTCGCAGTATTTCAACACCAACGAGTATCTGAACGCCAAACTGGCCCAGATGCAGGCGACCAATCCGGCCTACACCATGGATCAGCTGAAGGCCGACCTTCAGGCCGCCGGTCTGAACCCCATCGAGCACTATATGCTCTATGGCAAGGACGAAAGCCTGTCCTACACGCCCGGAACCTATCCCACCGCGCCCGAACCGCCCGTCCTGCCTGATCCGGGCAACCCCGGCGAAACCTTCTATCTGACCGAAGGTCGCGATGTGCTCACCGGCACGGCGGCGGACGACAAGTTTGTCGCTGAAATCGGCGACCTGGACGCCGCTGACCGCATCGACGGCGGCGAAGGCAACGACACCCTGCACGCCTATCTGGCGGCGAACCACACCAGCGAAAGCGCCTACGCCATCAATCCCACCGTCACCAACGTGGAAACCCTGCTCTTCACCGCGCAGGGCACCTCCGCCAACGGCGGCGGCGACAACCTGACCAAGGCGGCCATTGACATGGATCGCGTCTCCCTTGCCGACGGCAAGGTGATGACCGTGGGCTCCTTCAACAGCCGCGCCGATCTGAGCATCGAGGACGTGCGCCACAAGTCCAACGAGACCGTGATCCGCTTCCAGGACGCCGATCCCAATGTGGACTTCAACGTCTACTTTGACAGCAAACACATCGTGGCCAACGATGCCGTGACCACCGGCAACCTCTATCTCCAGCTCATCGACGCCGTGGGCGCCGCCGAAGCCCGCAGCGCCGGTACCGACATGGAAAACGGCGCCCTGCGCGACAACCCCTACACAGGCTTCAACTTCACCCTGAACGGTACCGAATACCGCATCAACTTCGGCACCTACAACAGCACTACCGACACGACGCCCACCTATGCGGAACTGGTGGCCAAGATTCAGGAAGCCATCAGCAAGGACGCCACGCTGAGCGACCTTGGCCTCACCGTGAAACTGGGCAACAAGTTCGATGCCACCGTAGGTATCGGCAGCCATGAAGGCGAAAAGGTGCAGGGTTCCGTCATCGAAATCACCACCGAGAAGGGCGCGCTTGGCCAGGGCAACTGGATTGCCGCCAACGGCCTTCCGCCCACCAACTCCACCTCCGCCACCATGTCCAGCCCGGCGTCCACCGACTGCCCGCTGACCACCACCACGCTGGAACTGAGCGGCGCGGGTCGTGTGGATTTCGCGGACAACCTGAAGTGTCTGCCCAACCTCATCCAGGGATCCAGCGCGGGCGACGTGCGCATCGGTTCCATGGCCGACATCAACGGTGTGGAGCGCATTGAACTGCGTGTGGACGAAGGTTCGTGGATCAGCTCCCTGTCCTCCACCAACGACGCCCTGCGCATGGTCAAGGTGAGCGGCAAGGACATCGACGGCGACGGCGTGGCCGAAAACGGCGAACTCTACATCGGCGACTGGAACGGCCGCGGCGACCTGAAGGGCGCCAACCTCTCCACCGCCACGTGGACGGACAAAGCTTCCCTGCTGACTGCGGGCACGGGCACTGACGGCACCCCCGCCGGCCTTACCGACGTGGCCGTGTTCGATGCCGACGGCTACACCGGCAACATCAACATAGCCGCCGAAATCACCAGCAACAGCTACAGCAAGTACCTGAAGGGCGTGGACGGTAACGAAAGCGGTCTGGGCAACCCGCCGCTTCCCGGCTACAACAACGCCTTCACCTACAACACCGGCGCGGGCAACGACGTTGTCAACATGACGGTGAATGGTGACATCGCCGCCGACAGCGACTTCAGGATGAACATCAACACCGGCGCGGGCGACGATCTGGTGGCCTTCCGCTATGAAGGCATGTCCGCCAATCAGTCCGCCAACCAGAAAGGTCTGCAGAACGTGACCATCAACACCGGTGCGGGCAACGACACCGTGTGGTTCTATGGTGACAACGGCGGTTCCACCGTCATCAACACCGGCGCTGGCAACGACGTCATCTACGCCAACCAGCAGGAGTTCTTCACCGGTGGCGCTCCCGCCACCCCGGATTCCTACAATGCTGTGTGGGTGTTCAACAACGGCGCGTCCAACACCATTGCCGTGAACGGCCTTGAAGGCGCGACCATGAAGAACGACCTGCTCACCGATGGCGCTTCCTTCACCACGCAGCCCGCGACCGCCGGGAACGATGTGCTGGTGCAGGTGAACTTCCTCGGCTTCACGGCGACCATGAAGATCGAAGGTACGGCCGATGCCGCCAACACGGTCTACACCATGACCGCCAAGCAGATCAATCAGGCCATCATGAAGGCCATTGACAGCGACACCTCCCTGAGCGCCCTCCTCTCGGCCAAGGACGGCGCGAGCCACAGCCTCATCATCGAGTCCCTCATCAATGGGCAGCGTGTGGAAGGCGACCTCGCCATCTCCTTCGGCACCCTCAATGCCAACGGTGTCTTTGAGGCCAACAGGACGCTGAACAACGCGAACGCCTACGCCTCCGAATTTGCCACCTCTGACGGTACCAACAAATTCGACGGCGTCAACACCACCACCTCCC
>CAKTDV010000043.1 GCA_934546745.1 uncultured Desulfovibrio sp.
ATGGAAGGGCTGGCCGAAGGAGAAGCCAGAGGAAAAGCCGAAGGGGTAGGTCTGGCCCTGCGGGATTTTCTGGAAATCCGTTTTGGCGCGCTTCCCCCCTCCGTGACACCCTCCCTTGCCACGCTGTCCGATGCGGACACACTGCGGGGCCTGACGCTCTCCGCCTACCGGGCGGAATCGTTGGAGGTCTTTCTGGAGCTGCTCGCGACAACGGTATCCCGCCTACCCCGTAAGCGGGACTGACAGCCCGGCATCAGAACCTGTGAGACGCGTGCGCGTCGTGCCTTGGGGAAACGGTTTTTCACTCCAAAGCGACTGTTCTGCTGGGCCTTGGGAAGGCGGCGTGCTGTGCGGGGATGGTGTGATGGGCACGGGAACGTGAGCGGCCGTCCGACGGCGCCAGCCCGCCCGTGCGTCGTCTCGCGGCGCAAGGGCATTGCCTGGCGCCGCTTTCTCGCGTAGGATGGGGACAGAGGCTCAGGATAACCGCGCCTGTGGAGGAAAAATACATGCGGAAACCGCTTAAGGACGCCATCACCATCTGTAAAACCATTTTGCGCAACGGTTATGACGCGCATATCATCAATGCGCCTCTGCATGAGCGGCTGTTGCCCGGATCCCGACGCCCCGCCGTCGATCTTGCCAGCGAGGCCGACACCGAGACCCTGTGCAAGCTTTTTCCCAGGGCTGAACGCCTTGAGGGGGGGCGCGCCGCCGCCAGCATGGAGCAGGACGGCGTCCTCTACCGCTTCTATCCGCTGCGGGATGAGGATGCCGGGCATCCTGAACTGTCGTTGCGCCGTATCACCCCCACGCTCATTGAGCAGCTCAGCGACGAGGATCGCCGCGCCCTGTCCTTTCCCGGCTATGGCGAACCCGAACCCACCCACGATCGCTACGAGGGTTTCCGGGACATTTCCAGCGGCGTCATCAGTCTTGTGGGGCTGCCGGACGAGACCCTGCGCCATAACTACCTGCTGGCCGTGCGCGCCCTGCGCTTTGCCGCCAACTTCGACCTGCCCATAGAGCCCAATACGTGGATGGCCATTGTCCGCGCCTCCACCCGTGTGCTTGACTACGCTTCCGACGCCGACATCATGGACGAATGGCGCAAGGTTTCCGCCGAATCCCTCTACCGCTTCGTGCAGCTCATGTTCGACGCGCACATTCTCCAGGGACTCATCCCCGAGGTGGCGGCCCTGACCTGCGTGCGGCAGAAGCGCAACGAGAGCGGCGAGGAGGAAACCGTCTTTGCCCATACGCTGGCCTGCATGAAACGCTATCCCGAAGAGGATTTCCATTACGACTGGCTCGGTACCATGGCCATGATGTTCCACGACGTGGGCAAGCTCTATACCGGCGAATACGCCGGGGAGGAGTGGTCCTTCTACCAGCATCACCGTGTGGGGGCCAAGGTGACGCGCATGATCCTGCGCCGCCTCCACTTCAGCGCCGAGGACATCGATCTGCTCGTCCATCTGGTGAAGCATCACATGCACTTCAAGTTCATGCTCACCGACAGGGGCATCCGCCGTTTCAAGGCGCTGGACGAATATCCCCGCCTCATCGCCATGGCCAGCGCCGAGGTCAAGGCCCGCGACGGCAGCAGCACCTCTTTCAATCACAATATGAAGTATCTGGAACGCGCGGACACGCCCGAACAGATGCTGGAACCGCTTCTCAACGGCAATGAGATCATGGAAGAGACCCGCCTCCGGCCCGGGCCGCTGGTGGGCATCCTCCGCGAGGCCCTGCTGCAGGCGCAGATTGCCGGCGATGTCACCGACGCCGAAAGCGCCCGCGCGTTTGTTCGCGCCTATGCCAAAAAAGCCGTCTAGCTGTGAGAAACCTGCTGAACGACACCCTGCCGGAGCTGACCGCCTGGATGACGGAGGAGCTGGGCGAACCGCGCTTCCGGGCGGCGCAGGTCTGGCAATGGCTGTGGCGGAAGGGCGCGCGGAACTTTGCCGCCATGACGGACGTTTCCAAAGCCTGCCGGGCGCGCCTTGAGGCAACGGCGCGCATCGTATGGCCGGAGATTGTGACCGTGCGGGAGAGCCGCGACGGCACGACAAAGTTTCTGCTGGCGCTGGAGGACGGCGCGCATATCGAGACGGTGCTGATCCCCTCGGACGATCGGGAGGGCAACCGGCGCTGGACGCAATGCCTGTCGTCGCAGGTGGGGTGCGCCATGGGCTGCACCTTTTGCGCCACGGGCCAGATGGGCTTTGAGCGGAACCTGACCCACGGCGAGATTCTGGGGCAGATTCTTGTGGCGCGCGTCCATCTGGGCGACACCCGGCCGGACTGGCCCCTGCTGCGCAATCTCGTCTTCATGGGCATGGGGGAGCCGCTGCGCAATCTTCGCCATGTCATGCGCGCGCTGGAGAGCCTGAACAACGATCGCGGGCTGAACTTCTCGCCGCGCCGCATCACCGTCTCCACCTGCGGTGTGGAAAAGGGCCTGCGGGAACTGGGGGAATCGGGGCTGGCCTATCTGGCTGTGTCTCTCCACGCGCCCACGCAGGAACTGCGGGAACGCCTCATGCCCGGGGCGGCGCGCTGGCCCCTGCCCGATCTGCTGCGGGCGCTGGCCTCCTACCCGCTCAAGACGCGGGAACGCATCACCTTTGAATACCTGCTCCTTGGCGGCGTCAACGACGGCCCGGAACAGGCGCGCCAGCTGGCGAGGCTGGTGCGCGAGACCGCGCGCGCCAAGCTGAACCTCATTGTCTACAACCCCGCCGAAGGCTCCCCCTACCGGGCGCCTGACCCGGAACGCGTCCTCGCCTTTGAGAAAATCCTCTGGAACCATCAGATTACGGCCATTGTCCGCAAGAGCAAGGGACAGGACATCAAGGCCGCCTGCGGCCAGCTCAAGGCCGCGTGCCGTGCCGGTCGTCCCTTGCTGGCGGGCGGCGCGCCGCCGCGCGACCCGGCATGAGATGCTCCGCGCCCCGGAAAAAGGGGCGCTTTTTTTGCCTCCGCCCCTAATCTTTGGCGGCACGCCGCCGAAAAGCTTTTTGTGGCAAGGGAATGAGGCCCAACGGGGCCGGATGGGAAAAAAAGAAAAAAATCAAAACCCCCCTCTAATCTTTTACAGCACGTAACCGAAAAGAGGGGCATGGCGAGAGAAACTGGCACGGTACGCTTTCAAAGGGATTGAAAGCCGCCGTGGCCACAGGCAAGGGCCGCCAGCCGGAAGTTCCGGTTCCGCCCGCGCCGCCTTGACAACACATGCCGTTCATGGAGGAAAAGAGCATGTATATCAATCATAACGGTATGGCCACCAACGTGGCCAACACCCTGACCAGCCACTACAGCAACCTTTCCACGTCTACCCAGCGCCTCTCTTCGGGCATGCGCATCAACAGCGCGGCCGACGACGCCGCCGGTCTGGCCATTTCCGAACTTATGCGCGCGGACATCGCCGCCCTCAATCAGGGCGTGCGCAACGCCAATGACGCCATCTCCCTCATCCAGACCGCCGACGGCGCGCTGGGCGTCATTGACGAAAAGCTCATCCGCATGAAGGAACT
>CAKTDV010000044.1 GCA_934546745.1 uncultured Desulfovibrio sp.
CTTCAGGCGGAAGAAGAACGGAAGGACAAGGACTTCATCGCGTCGCCCTATTTTCAGAACCTGAAAGTGGGGGCCTACTGCCTTGAACCGCGCACGGGGAAAATCGTCGTCAAGACCGAAGGCGATCTTGGCGTGGAAAGCTACGAACCCGCACAGCTCAGGCGGGAATCGGAACGGCCGCGCCTGGAAGGCTTGATCCGCCTCCGGGACGATCTGCGGGCACTGCTGGAGGCTGAAAAGGATCCCGATACTGACGAAAGCAGACTGCGGAGTTTCCGCCGCCAGCTCAACCGGCGCTATGACGCCTTTACCCAAAAATTCGGCTTCCTGAACTCTCCCACAAACAGCAACGTTTTTCGAGACGACCCAGAATCGGCGCTGGTGCAGTCTCTGGAAGTCAAATACGATCGGGGCATTTCTCCGGCAATGGCCAAACGGGCGGGCGTGGATCCCCGTCCGCCGTCCGCCGAGAAAGCGGCCATTTTCTCCAGACGGGTGCTTGCCGCCAGGGAGACCGTCACCCATGCGGACACGGCGCAGGATGCCCTGATCATCTCCCTGCGCGAAACGGGGCGGATCAACTTCGGACGCATGGCCGAACTGCTGGGGAAATCCCAGGAGGATATGGAAGAAATCCGCCTGGAACTGGAACGCGCGGAACTGATTTTCCTGAATCCCGCCAACGGCGAATGGGAGGTCAAGGACAAGTACCTGACGGGCAATGTGCGCGAGAAATTGCGGATTGCCCAGGAGGCCGCCGGTACCGACGAACGCTTCCGGCGCAACGCGGACGCGCTGGCCAGAGTGATGCCGCCCGACATCGAGGCCATCGACATCGGCGTCCAGTTCGGCGCGACATGGGTTCCCAAAGAGGACATGGCCGCCTTTTTTGAGGAGGTGATCCACGGCGGGAACGGGCATCACCGCGTTGCCTATCTGCCGGAACTCGGCAGGTGGGATGTGAGGCTGGACATCTACGACCACACGCGCAACATGAGCACGTGGGGCATCCCGGAATATCCGGCGGATCGCTTGATTGAATCGCTGCTTAAAAACACCCCCATCAAGGTGGAAAAGGACAGCGGCCAGCGTGATAAGTTCGGCCGGCCGATCAAAAGAGTTGACGGCGATCTGACGGCTGCCGCCATGCAGAAGGCGGATGAAATCAAGCGGGCGTTCCAGGAGTGGATCTGGAAGGACGACGAACGGCGCGTCCGTCTGGCGGGGATCTACAATGAACGCTTTAACACGCACGTGCCGCCGTCCTACGATGGCAGTCATATAGAGCTTGCCAACGCCAATCCCGATATTCGGCTGCGCCCGCATCAGAAAAATGTGATTTGGAGAGCCATACAGGAAGGCACGGGCCTTTTTGACCATGTGGTGGGCGCTGGGAAGACGATGGCGTGCATTGCGACAATCATGGAATCCAAGCGCATGGGCCTTGTTTCCAAGCCGATGGTCGTTGTGCCGAATCATTTGATATACCAATGGCGCGACGAATTCTTCAAACTCTACCCCGACGCCAATCTGCTCATCGCCGACAAGGACGATTTCACGAAAGACAAGCGGGAGGCGTTGTTCAGCCGCGTGGCCACAGGCGACTGGGATGCCGTCATCGTCACCCACTCTTCCTTCGGCAAGATCGATCGCCCCCGTGAAATGGAGGAGAAAATCCTTAAGGCGCAGATTGAGGCCGCCCTCAATGCTACACAAGAGCTGAAGGAGGCGCAGGGATCCCGCGCGACGATCAAGCAGCTTGAAAAGCAGCGGGAACGCCTGGAAGAGCAACACAACAAGCTCATGGAGAGGGGCGGCAAAAAAGACAACGCCGTCAATTTTGCCGACCTGGGCGTGGACGCCCTTTTCATCGACGAATCGCAGGAGTTCAAAAATCTTGCCTTCCAGACAACGATGAACGTCTCCGGGCTTGGCAATCTGTCTGGATCGGCCAAGGCGACGGATTTGTATATCAAGTGCCGCTATCTCCAGGAACGGAACGGGGGGCGCGGCGTTTTCTTCCTCACCGGTACGCCCATCAGCAACTCCATTTCGGAAGTCTACACACTCCAGCGCTACCTGCAAGGCCAGGAGCTGGCCAGCAAGCAATTGGAGCATTTCGACGCCTGGGCCGCGACATTCGGACAGGTGACGAGCGGCTGGGAATTGGATTCCACGGGGGTGAACTACAAGCTGAAAAGCCGTTTCGCCAGTTTCCAGAACGTGCCGGAACTGCTGGCCATGTATCGGACGTTCGCCGATGTGGTGACATCGGCGGATCTGGAAAAACAGGCCAGGGAAAACGGGGAACAGCGCCTGACGCCGCCCCTTGTGGGCGGTGCGCCAAGAAACATCGTGGTGGAGCGCTCTCCGGATCAGGCCGAGTATATGGGGCATATCATTAAGCGTATGGAAAACCTGCCTCGCGATCCGAGGATAGACAACCCGCTCAAGGTCACGAACGATGCCCGCAAGGCGGGTCTGGATTTCCGAATGATTGATCCGACGGCGGCAGACTTTGAAGGCTCCAAGGTCAATGCCGCCGCCGAACGGATCTTCGAACTGTGGCAAAAAACGGCGGATGTGAAAGGCACACAGCTTGTCTTCTGCGATCTCTCCACGCCCAAGGGAAAAACAGCGCCCGCAAAAGCCGCTGAAAAACAGGAGGAATCCCAGCCTGCGTTTGAGGCCGTCCTCGACATAGACGGTACGCTGGTGCGGGAAGTGGACGGCGGGGCGGATGAGGACGACATCGTGGATACCAGTATGGACGACGCGCTTGCCAAATCGTCCAAATTTTCCGTCTATGACGATCTCAAAGCAAAACTCATGGCAAAAGGGATTCCGGCGGATCAGATTGCCTTCATCCACGACGCGAAGAGTGACCTGCAAAAGAGCAAACTTTTTGACGACATGCAGGATGGCCGTGTGCGCATTCTTATAGGCTCGACGGCAAAAATGGGCGCGGGAACCAACGTCCAGCAACGTTTGGTGGCCGCGCACCATCTGGACGCGCCGTGGCGTCCTTCCGATCTTGCCCAGCGCAACGGACGCATCATCCGGCAAGGCAACGCGCTCTTCAAACTTGACCCGGAAAACTTCAAGATCGAAATCAACTACTACGCCACAAAGCAAACCTACGATGCGCGGATGTGGCAAACCATCGAATACAAAGCGGCCTCCATCGAACAATTCCGAAGTGGCAACCTGCTCCAGCGGGTGATTGAGGACGTGAGTTCCGAAGCGGCTACGGCGGCGGAAATGAAAGCCGCAGCATCGGGCAATCCGCTGATTTTGATGCAGGTGCAGCTTGCCTCCGATCTCCGAAAACTGGAAGCGGTGTACGCGCAGTTCCAGAGAAGCCAGCACCGAATGCGGGATCGTCTGACATATCTTGAAAGCGCCGATACCCGATTCGGCACCGTACAGGCCGCATTTGACGCCAACATGTCGTTACGGGATCGCAATACCCGGCGCATCACCGAAGACGGTCGGGAAAAATACGCGCTGGATCTTTTTGTGGACGGCAAAAAATTTG
>CAKTDV010000045.1 GCA_934546745.1 uncultured Desulfovibrio sp.
GCTGGCGGCGGCGGGATACAACCGTTGTTTTGCCAAAAACAACCCCCTTCCCCGCCCTGTTGGCGACAACAGCAAAATGCGCTAGGCTGGAACGGAAGGAGACGGCATGAAGAGAGAGCTGTTAGGCTATCTGGCCGGGCTGTGCCAGGCCGCATCGGCGGCGCTCATGGCGTCGGCGGTGATTATGCCGGAGGCACGGCTGGAATCCATGACCGGCTGCGCGGCAAGCGCCGTCATGGGCGGCGTATTCATCGCCTTGAGGTGCAAAGGAGCGTAATCATGATAGGCATCTGGTTGTATCTTGCCGGGCTGGCTGTGGCGGGCTATCTCGTCTACAAGCTGGCGCCAGACAACGCATCTCCCCCCCCAAAACCGCATGGGAGGTGAAGCTATGGGCATCTGGACGTGTTTTTTTCTCTCTGGCGTCCTCATCATGGGCGTTGGCCTCTGGACAAAATTCCGCCTCAAGAGCTGACAGCCGCAATCACGCGGCGCGCACACCGTTTCACCGGCCCCCCACGGGGCCTTTTTTGTTGCCCGCGCCCGGCGCCACGCCCCTCTGGGTCTGGGCGGGCCGGATCCCGCGATACAGGGGCGGGGGTGGCCGCCCCCTCTCCGCTGGCGGCGGCGGGATACAACCGTTGTTTTGCCAAAAACAACCCCCTTCCCCGCCCTGTTGGCGACAACAGCAAAAACCGCTAGACTGGAACGGAAGGAGACGGCATGAAGAGAATTGCTGACTGGCTGGAAAAGATAAGCGCTGGCTCACTCCTCATCGGATTATACCAGAACAATTTGTGGGCGATCGCTATCGGGCTGGGGACGCTGGCCGGAAGCGTGTATATTTCAAGGAGGTTCCTATGACTGCCGCATGGATTGCCACTGTGCTGATTTGTACCGCCGCTTTTGCCTATGCTGTCTATCTTGGCAGACGCGGAGAACAGAAGTAGCTCTCCCCAAACCACCGGCCCCCCCACGGGGCCTTTTCTGTTGCCCGCGCCTGGAGCCTCACCCCTCTGGGTCTGGGGGGGCCGGATCCCGCGATACAGGGGCGGCGGCTGTCGCCCCCTCTCCGCTGGCGGCGCATGAAGCGACGACGAACAGGGTGTTTTGTCAAAAACAACCCCCTTCCCCGGCCAGCTTGGCGCTGTTGGCGGCGACGGGATACCCGTTGTTTTGTCAAAAACACCACCCCCCTTCCCCCGCCCTGTTGGCTTGGCGACAACAGCAAAATGCGCTAGGCTGGAACGGAAGGAGACGGCCAATGCTGAAAAGGATAGCGGACATTCTTGAGAAATTCGCTGTTGGCTCCCTTCTGGTGGGCCTGTACCAGCAGCGGACTCTGGCCGTCATTCTCGGCATTGCCGGGTTGATTGCCTGTCTGCATGTGACAAGGAGGATACGATGAGCGGTACCGCATTATGGCTTTTTGCCGGGGCGTTCATGGCTGGCCTGTATCTCTACGGCCTCTACCTGAGCCGCCAGCACTAGCCCGTCCTTACCTAACGCGACAAAAACCCACCGGCCCCCCCCGCGGGGCCTTTTCTGTTGCCCGCGCACAGGAGACACGCCCCTCTGGGTCTGGGGGGGCCGCTTCGCGGCCGTTCCTGATGGGGGAAGGAAAGGCGGTCTCTTTTTCTGATGTTCTCTTTCCCGCTTTTCTCTTTCCCGCTTTTCTCTTTCCCGATGTTCTCTTTCCCGATGTTCTCTTTCCCGCTCCTCACTAGATTCTCCGGTTCTGAAAAGCCCCCCCTACCCCCCCACGCCAGCATGTCCGGCAGGGGAGGCAAGGGGCGGCTGAAGGGGGGTGCCTCCTCACTGAGTTCCCACGGCCCTTTCATGTCCCCGGCTCCCTTTAACGTCAGTCCGGTTTCCGCCCTTGACGATGCGCCACCCTCTCGCCGTGACGTGATCGCGCCGCTGTTCGCCCGTTCACCGGGCCGGGCCGCCGTCCGCCCCTCGCTCGCGTGTGATCGTGGGAAAAAGTCCCGGCCTTCTCACGAGTTTTTCACGAAAAAGCCTATAAAATACGGGCTGTTATTGCCGCGATCCGCCGCCGGTGCTAGGGTTGGGGGAACTGGCGGCAAGCGCGTCTTTCGCCTCTTGGGAGGCAAAAAAGCCGGCAAGCTTTTCCGGGATCGAGACACGCTTGACGCGACGATTCAGGAAGCGGTTCAGGTTGGTCACATGCACGCCGATGGCCTGCGCCAGTTGCGCCTGCGTCCAGCCGGACGCCTCCAGAAAGCAAAAAGCTTTTTCGCTAATATTCATGGGCAGTTTTTAGCGTATTCACTAGCAAAAAGGCAAGAGGAAAATCATGGGGATCGACGGCATCAGGACGTTCTTCCAGCAGAGCATCGGCGAGGGACGACGCTTCGCCACCCAGACAGACATGGCCCGCTTCCTGGGCCTGAAGGTCACGACGGCGACAAAGCTGTACACCTTTCTGAAAGGCGCGGACACGCAGTCCTCCGCCGTCATCGACTGGATAGAAAGGCTGGGCGGCAACGTCATTTTGCCCCCGACACAGCGGGAGGACGGGATCAGCGGCGAGGCGGGCGTCCGGGAAGGCGGCATGGAAACGGCAGAAGCCGATCTGGAAAAAGAGATTGTGAGCCTCAAGGCGCAACTGGCGGCGGCCAAAGAAACGGCAAAGACGCTGGAAGGACTGCTGCGCGATGCGTTGACCAGCGGGCGCGGTGCCGCGGCGGAACCGCCCGCCGCCGAAGCAAAAAGAAAGGCCGGGTAGCGCGGGTGATCCCGTTTACGGCAATCACAAAAACCAGAGAGGCATAACGGTGGGAACGTTGCCTGGCATGGCGCTTTCGGGCGGCAACAGCCCGGACCGCGCGGGCTTTTTTGCGTCTTTTGCCAGCGCCCCGATCCGCCCAGGGCGGGCGGGCTTCTTCCCCAGGAACAATTTTAGCAAATTAACAAAAATACCTTGCACAAAAATAGCGTTTTCGCTAAAAACATTCTTGCCAACACACACAAAGTTGACCCCGCCCGGCGGCGGGAGGCGGATCAAGGGGCGTGAGGAGCGTTCCGGCCGCTGGGGAGGTGACTGACCCCACCGGGTGACAACCGGCAAAAGAGTTCGACAACCATCTATGGAACGGGTAGGCTGGAACCAGCCGCAGGGAGGGCCGCACATGAACGCACTGACACAGACCTTTGACAGCCTCAGCTATTTTGAGAAGCTCAAGGAGGCCGGCGTGCCGGAACCCCAGGCGCGGGTGCAGGCGGACGCCTTTCGGGAGTTCTCCGCGCTTCAGGAAGAGAAGGCCAGAACGGAGCTTGCCACGAAAATGGACGTCCTTCAGATGGAGATGCGCCTTGCGGAAAAAATAGAGAATAACAAGCATGAGGTGCTCAAATGGGTGATGGGCATAAGCGTTGCCCAGACGGCGCTCCTTGTGGCGGTTCTCGCCTTTCTCAAGTAGAGTTTTTACCCCCCTCCCCCCTGAAGGCCCCCCCACGGGGGCTTGGTTGTTGCCCGCGCCCGGGAGGCACG
>CAKTDV010000046.1 GCA_934546745.1 uncultured Desulfovibrio sp.
GCCCCATGCCCGTCAGTTCCTCCCGCAGGGCTTCCTCCAGCAGGGCTTTCGTTGCGCTGGCGACGGCCGTTGCCGTTGCCGCCGCCGTCTCCGTTGCCGGTTCCGTTGCCGGTTCCGTCACGACAACGGGAGCGGCGGGCATGGCGGCGGGTGTGGCAACGGGCATGGCCTGCACCGCCGCCGTCCGCGCCGTCCGCGCCGTCCGCGCCGCTGTCACCGTCGACCTGAGCACGCTCTGGCGCGCCCCGTCCAGCGCGTCCTCCAGCGGCGCGTCCAGCCAGAGGCACAGCGAGCAGCCCACGGGCACCACGGCCAGCACGCAGTTCCCGGAGAGCACGTAGTCCGTGCCCATGCCCAGGCGGCGTTCGCGCCCGTCCTCCCCGATGAGCTTCACGCCCACGTGTTCCGGCGCGCCAAAGGGGAAGGGAATGGGCCAGAGCGTGGTTTCCCCGTCCGCCGCGTAGCGGACGCTCGTTTGCAGGGCCGTCATGCTTCCCCCTCCCTAGCGCGGCAGGTAGGCAAGGCCCACGTCCGCCGCGCCGGTGACCGCGCCGTCCACCACGAGACGCACCTTCAGCCAGGGCCGCGCGCGGTTGCCAATGGGCAGCCTTACGAACAAATCGCCCGCTTCGGCGCTCATGCCGCCTTTGGGGGCCTTGACGCACACGGACGGCCCCGCCTCGGTGAACGCGCCGTCCGGGCTGTCCGCCTCCAGCGGGATGAGCGTGATGGTCGCGCCCTCGGCGGCCTCCAGCGTCCCGGCCATGCTGGCCACGATGGCCACGTCCAATGCCTCCTGCGTCGCGCCCACGCGCAGGGCCACGGGGCAGTCCACCGTGCCGGTCAACGTCAGGCCCTCGCCGAAGCGCTGGTCATACCACAGCACGGGCCGTCCCGCGCCGTAGCGCGGCCCCGGCGACCGTCCGGCCTCCACGCGGCTGGCCACGGCGCGGCGGCTCACGTCCCAATATTCCTCCGTTGTCATGCTCATGGAGCGTCCTCCTTATTTGACCTTGATATGCGGCTGCTTTTCCGCGATGTTGTGCGATTCCACAATGGCGATGCCCGCCCAGCTTTCCAGCATACTTCCGGCGTCCTTGTCGCCCGGCGCGAGACGCACGCGCTCGCTTTTGTAGGGGTTGACGCCGTAGATCTTGCCGCGCGGGCCGGTGAAGATGAACGTCTTGCCCGGCGCGGAACGCACCTGCGCCAGCATGTCGTCGATCATGTCGGGCGTGGGCTTGTGGGTCTCGTCGATGTTGACGATGGCGGCCACGGTGCGCGCGGCGTCCAGGAGCTGGTAGCCGAAGTTGCCCCGGTACGTGACCGAATAGCCCAGCACGCCCTCATAGCCCGGCCCGTGCAGGTAGTGCTCGTCGCCGCCGTAGGGGTAGTCGATCTTGAGCAGGCGGCCGGAATCGAACTGATCCGGGTCGAAGAGGCCCACGTTGGACAGCTCGTCGAAGCACACGGCCAGCAGGAAGAAGCCGCCGCCCGCCGCGCCCGCGTCGTAGAGGTTGCCCACGGCGCGCGCGCCCCGGAGCCAGTTGTCGAAGACGAGCTGGCGTTCGGTGTCCATGCCCGCTTTCTTGAGGATGTAGTTCTGCTTGTCCGCAAAGTACTTGAGCGGGCCGCCGAACTTCTTGGCCCGCAGACTGGGGACTTCCATGGTCCCGCCCATGACGTGGAGGTCCGTGGTCACCAGATCGGACGAGACGGAGAGCTGCGGCAGGGGCGCGTCCGGCGAGACGAAGGCCGGGCCGTCCACGTGCGTGAGCTTTTCCGCCACGTTCCAGAGGCCGTGGGTGGCCGCCTTCCATTTCACATGGTGCAGCACCGGCGCTTCCTCCGTGAGCGAATCCACCATGCCCGTCTGCTTCTTGGCGTGCCTCACCGCTATCTCGTGCAAGGTCATCATGCCTGTGTTCATTGGGGGTCCTTTTGTTGGTAGGTTGTTTGTTGAGGTGGTTCTTGAGGGGGGAGAGGGCAACCCCTTTGGAAAGGGCCCAGCCTTTCCGCAGGAAAGGCGTTCCCGTAACCCTCTCCCCCCTCAAACTCCCCCCTCACCCTTCCTGAAACTTTTTGTTGGGAGGATGGAGGGGTACGGCGGCGCGGGAGGCGTACCTTGCGCAATCGTCTCCCGGTGTTTCCGTAGCCCGCCAAGGGCCGTCTCCCGGTGGGGTTGGGGATTTTCCGTTTGTCACGTGGCGAAAACATCCCGATTTCCCGGCGGGAGGTGGGGGGTATTTCTCCTTTTGTTTGCGGGAAAAGAGCGGTAGAAAAGGGTATTCCAGAGGGGGAACATGCGGGAAATCGTCATCAAACGCCTTGCCGACTGGCTGGAAAAAATCAGCGCGGGGGCCATGCTGATAGGCCTGTTCAAAGAAGGCGGAACGCCCATAACCGTTCTTGGCATCTGTATTCTGGTGGCAAGCATCTATGTCACAGGCCTCTCAGAGAAGGAGTAGAGCATGAACGCATCTCTTATTCTGACAATCCTCACTGTCGTGAGCGTCGTCGGCTATGCCGTCTACCTCAGCAGGCGCGGCGCGCGCCGGCAGTCCTGAATCCGCCCTCCGGGGGACGGCCCTTGGCGGGGAAAGGGGAAGGGGATACAAGGGAAAGAGGGGGGCTACCATGATGACCTATGTTCTGATTTTCCTGTTCGGCGCGGGGCTTTTCGCCTACGGGCGGTACATTGCCTGTGGGCGGGGACGCTGACAGGCATCAGCAATTCCTTACGACCCCTGACCGTCGGTTGCGACGTCAGCCGGCGGATGGGGCGGCTGTGGATTGAGACATGAACAGAAACGCCCGTTGGAAATCTCTGGCCCGTTGCGCGGAAGGAATGCTTTCCAATATCGCCGTTGCCGGTATTGGTCTTGCCATTTTTGAACAGAAGCTGTGGCCCGCGCTGATTGTTGGCATGGGCGCGGCGCTGTCGGCCTTTGTCATCGCATGGGGGGTGAACCATGATTAACCTGCTGATAGTGTGCGTTGTCGGCCTCATTGCCGCTGTGGGTATCTATGCGGCGGCACGCTCCCGCCGGACATCCTGACATTCCGGGAGACGGCCATTCACGGACAAGCTCTTGCGCCGCCGCTCCGCCCCACCCCCCCCAACTAAAGCGCGTTGGGGAGGGATAGGGGGGAGTTTGAGGGGGGAAAGGATTACGGGAACGCCTTTCCTGCGGAAAGGCTGGGCCTTGCGCGCTAGCCAAGGGGTGCCCTTTCCCCCCTCAACAAAACCCCTTCCCCCTTGTCAGCCGTTACCGCCCACTCCGCCGCGCCTCGCGCAGGGCGTTGGTGAGGCCGTCGAGGGCGGATTCCTCGCGGGGGGCGGAAGCCGCGCCGGGGGATGCGCCGGTGCTGTCCTCGGCAAGCA
Source organism: uncultured Desulfovibrio sp. (assembly GCA_934546745.1). GTDB lineage: Bacteria > Desulfobacterota > Desulfovibrionia > Desulfovibrionales > Desulfovibrionaceae > Desulfovibrio. Next base: position 3,386 of record CAKTDV010000046.1, read on the forward strand.
GCGC
>CAKTDV010000047.1 GCA_934546745.1 uncultured Desulfovibrio sp.
GACGATACCGTTACCATCGATCTGACCGATCCGTCGCACAAGCCTATCCCCACAGATGGCACTCCCTATAAACTCATCGGTGCTGTCACGGATATTAACAAAGCTTCCTACGCGGAGATCAAAAACGCCTCCAAAATCACCATCAAGGACGAGCTCACGGATCTGATCGATACCACTAAGGGCACACTGAAAGACGACGCCAAGGCCGCCCTTGCCATTGATAACGTTACAGATGTCAAGGTGATTGGCGATCTTGATGATCTGGCCATGACCACGCTGCCCGCCGAAGTCTCCGCCAAGACCGTCTCCTATCTCATCAACAAGAAATCCATGACGTCGACAGTTACCCTGGATAAGGCCTCTGTGGACGAGGCCAACGGCGCGGTGAAGCAGATCAACGACTTCCTCGCCAATAGCGCCACAAAGACGGTGCTGAACGGCACCACCGAATCCAAGCTGCCCGCGGACTTCGCCGTCACCACGGTAAAGATCACCAATCTTGTGGACACCGCCGAAGCCATCGCCAATGCCGATGCCAAGCTGCTGAAAGATGCGACAACCGTCACCGTGGAAGACACCGTCGCCAACGTGATTGCCAAGAGCGAACTGATCGATGATCAGAATGTGGATAGCGTGAATGTCAATGATTCCATCAACAACATCTCCAAGGCCACGCTTCTCCTCACAACTTCTTCTCCCAAGGTGACCTTCACCGCCAATGATACCGGCGATATTGATTTTGCCTATAATGCCACTCTGGTGACCAACTTGACGAGCAAGGGCGGCGTTACTTTCGACAGCCTTGCCAAGGATTCCACCGTCACCCTTGATGCCTCCAAGTCGACGGAGGGAGTGCAAAGCTCCTCCTCTACCTTTAAGCTGGACGACCTCTTCAAATTCGGTGCTGACGTGAACGCTACCGTTGATTTCAAGGGCTCCACTCTGGTCGATAAGATCACCGCCCATGCCAACGGCGGCATCATCGATGGCGGTCTCGGTAAAGACGAAATCATCCTCGGTGCGGGCGACGATACCGTCGTGCTGGGGTCGAGCATCACGCCCTCTTCTGAGCTGAAGGACAACTCCGTTGCGGTAACCAACTTCAACGCCGCGGGCACCGACAAACTCGACTTTGCCGGTTTCCTCGATGGCTTCGGTGTGGAGGATGTTGTCACCAACGTGGGGAGTGCTGATGGCGCGCTCTCAGGTAGCGCTCATAACGGTGATATTGTCATTCTGAGCCAAACTGGAGACTTCGCTGCCTCTGGCAATGTTACAAAGTTGTTTTTGGATCTGGACAAGGCAGCCTTTGCTAAAGATGGTAAAATGCTCATCATCGCCACTGGCTCCGCGGATACCCATGTTTGGTATGTATCCGATGATGATGGTAATGGCTTTATTGAAGCCGGCAAGGACACCGTCCAACTCGTGGCGACCCTGAATGAGACTAAGACCATCCTCACCGCCGACAACATCGCCTAACCAACACACCTTCTGAGGGGAGAGAGGCCCCCCCTTTCTCCCCCAGAGGGCCCGCAAGGGCCTCACCCCTGAACACCCACGGAGAACACCGCGAGGCAGGCAAGCTCCCCTTGACCCTGCCCGCCGTGTTCTCCGTTTTTTTATGCCCGCGCCCGTCCGTCTTCCGCCCCTTTCCCGTCAGACACGGCCCGCCGGGCGCGGCAGGCGCAAAAAAAACCTCCGGGCCACCGCCGCTACCTCTGTTTCCCCTTCAGTTGCCTGTGAGGGGAAGAGGAGGCCGTCGGAAAGCCCGGAGGCGAAAGAGACGTTCCGGCGCGGGGAGTGTCCCGCCGCGCCGGGAGGGGGTCAGGGGTTAGGCAGCGCCGAAGGGATCAGTATCGGCGGCGGTGAAGTTGGTCGCGGTGAGAGTGTTGTCCGCCAGAGCAGAGTTGCTAATGACTCCCACCAACGTGAAGTTCGAGGCTGCTTCACCGTTGCCTTCCACGTACCAGACGTTCAGATCGGTCTTTCCGTTGTTCGCCACAATCAGGATGAAGTCATCGGTCACATCGTCGGCGACGTAGTTCTTTACCTCACTGGCGGCATTCATCGCCCCCGTGAAGAAGACGATGTGAGGGTCTTTACCGCTCAAAGCAGATCCTGCGCCGGTAAAGTCCGCCAAAGAAATCGCCGCATCACCCTTCATAGAGACAAACCCTTCGCTACCGAAGCCGTTGAGGCCACTGGCGAAGTCGATGACATCCTCATTGGCACCGGTTGCAAAATTAGAAATGGTAACAACATTGGCGGACTTTGTCGCGCCAGGGTCATCAAGGACAGAACCGAGCACAACGATATCTTTGGCGCTATTGGCGGTGAGGTCGATAAGATCATTGCCGCCGTTGCCATCGAAGATGCCGCCCGCGTTATGGCCCTTGATGTAGTCGGAGTTTTCGGATCCGGTGAAGTTGACGGTGAAAGAGCTAGAAGAAGCACCAAACACCTTGTCCAACTCAAATAAAGAGGACGCACTGCTGCCGATGGCATTGGAAGCCGTCAGGTTGACCACCTTCACAGCATTATCAAGAACGATGCCGCCACTGTCCAACTGGAAGGCATCGGAGCTGATGGAGGCATTCACGACGCCCTTGGTCGTCGGGGTATCATCAGCGACGAAGGTGGCAGCGTTACCGATGAGGCCTTTGATGGTGATGCTGTCGCCGTTGAGGATATTGGTCAGAGAATCGGAGACTTTCAGGTGATCCACATTGGAATCGCTCGCCACACCGCGGTTGGTGTCAAACTCGGCGACAGTACCGCTCACGGTGACGCCGCCCTCAGCCGCGCCGCTCAGCACTTTGGCTGTGGCGTTGGCGATGCTGGCGGGATCATCCTCAATATAGTAGGTGCCGAGGGTCGGAGCCTTTTTGGGGGCGGCGAAGGTCTTGCCGCTCGCGTCGATGTACTGCACGGTTTTATCGTTGAAGAGGGCGTCCAGATTGTCCTGCGCGGCCGTGGCTTCAGCCACGGTGAGGGGGTCAGTTTGCTTCAGGTTAACCGTATCGGCGACCTTCTTGTTCACGATCAGCTCATTGAAAGTAAGGCCGTTGCGGTCTTTGAGCGCGATGTTTTCAAAGGAGTCTTCAGCAATGATTTTTGAGGCCTTGCCCAGCACGGCCGAGGTCGCCACATTTTCCGTATCGGTGAGGTTGGCCACGGTATCCTTGACATAGACGGCCTTGGCGCCGTTGAGGATAGATGCGTTGGAGCCAAGGTCCTGGATATCATCCTTCAGGATATAGTTTCCTGCGGTGATGTCGCCATTGGCGAGGGCCACAGCGGCTTCTTGCACGGTGTAGGTCGTTTCCGT
>CAKTDV010000048.1 GCA_934546745.1 uncultured Desulfovibrio sp.
TACCTTGACCGCCTGTCCGTGGTGACGGCCCTGGACTACCTCTCGCGCATGGAAGGCACCTCCGGCAAGGACATGGATACCCTCTATGCCCGCATGGTCGGTACGCAGCAGTAGGGGGCGTGGACGAATGCCTGCTTCACTCGTTGAATATGTCGGAATGTGTGCCGGTTCTGGTGAAATACACCGTATTTTCGGCAACGCGGTAAACAAGAAGCCAGTCAGATTCAAGGTGCAATTCTCGAAACAATTTCCATTCACCTTTAAGCTGATGGTCTTTATAGGCTTCCGGCAATGTCTTTCCCATAAGAAGCAACTCCATTGCGGCTTTCATGATGGCGGTATTTTTGCCACGGGATTTCATTTTTTTGTAATCCCGTTTGAACTGGGAGGAATATTCAGGAGTTCGCATTCAGTTTTCCAATTGAAACAAAAGATCGTCCAAATCTTTGGCTTTGTGAAGCTCTTCGCCTCGAAGAACTTTTTTCATGGTTTCACGGGTCAGGGCATTGGGAATTTCCTCGCTGAACGGCAGGCGCTTTTCATGGGCCACCCTGGTCAGCGCCATGCGGCAAAGGTCGGAAACCGTCAGTCCCATTTTCGCAAGCACGGCTGCTGCTTCATTCTTGATAACCGGGTCAATTCTGGCGCGAACATAATCATTGGCGGGCATAGGTTTTCTCCTTGTTTTCACTATTGTAGCCCACATGGGCATAAAGTCAACGTCAACACCGACATGGAGGGGCGTCATGGCCTCATCTGAAATTCCCGCCACATCGGAAGTCCTGCTCAAGACGGACGCCAGCAAGCAGTTTCTGGACGCCCTGCTTGGGCAGGGCTGGGATCAGTGGGGGCAGGGCCTTGGCGGCGAAGAGAGCGCGGAACTCATGCTCCAGATCTTCAGCGCCTTCAATCTGGTGGCGCTGGCGATCATCTCCGCCCTGTTCCTCTGGGTCATGGCGCTCGCCGTGGCCGGAACGGCGCATGAGGGCGTCCCCTTCGGCAAACGCTACAGCTCCCTCTGGATGCCCGTGCGCTTTGTGGGCGCGATGGGCGCGCTTGCGCCCATCTTCAAAGGATTGTCGCTCTTTCAGGTGGCGCTGCTGGCCTGCATGGGCTGGTCGATCAACCTCGGCAACTATGTCTGGGATCTGGGGGTCAACTACTTTGTGGAGCGTGGCGGCCAGATGACCGTCCAGGCTCCGGATCAGAACGTCACGCGCTATTCGGAGCTTGCCAACGGCACGCTCAAATCGCTGACGCTCCAGTACTATCTGGCCGAACGGCGCGGCATGAACATCACGCCGGGCGGCCCAGGTTTCAGGTACAGCGGCAACCTGATCCAGCGGGGTGGGGAATACAAGTTCATCTTCAACGGCGACATGGGGACGATCACGGTCGACTGCATCTCCCCCGACGACGCGCTGTGCATCGGCAAGGCCAACGCCGTGGGCACGGCCATCACGTCCCTGTCGGCGGTGGCGCAACAACTCGCCGATCCGGATCTGCCTGACAGCGCGATCGATCGGACGGCGTTGTACAAGGCGGCGAACGCCATCAATGAAACCATCCTGAAGGGGCTGCAAAGCTACGCCCAGCAGGGGCAGCTCAAGAGCAAGCTCCGGGATTTTCAGGACATCTCCAACCAGTACGGGTGGTTCATCGCCGGGTCGTCCTACTGGTCGATTTCATGGATCAATCAGGAGACGCGGGAGGCCATGTATTCCGGCATCTCATACAGCCCGCCGGAAAAGACGCTCTCGGAATGGCTGGGCATCACGCACGGCTTGCAGGACGCTGAGGCCGTCAGGCTGCGCGTGGACAACTATATCAAGACCGCCTACGCCTCTCGGCGCGGTATCTCCGACACGACCGCTGATCCCTCCGTGACGGATGAGGAATGGTTCGGCAGTATTGTGTGGTCGAAGATTCGGAGCTTCATCAACAACACGGCGGCCGCAAACCTCCTGCCGTTCATGGTGGAGTGGCTTTCGGAGGGCGATCCCATCATGGCTCTGTCCACAGTTGGGGATATATTCGTTGGGAGTGCCTATGGCCTTGCCGGGACTTTGGCTTTAATCAGCGGTTCAGGTAAATTTGAAGCCGCCACCAGCTTCGCATTGTTTTCTATTGTTCTGCCCTTCTTCGTCTACGGCATCATGCTTGCCTTCTATCTGCCCGCGATCCCCTTCATCCGCTGGGTGTCCGCCCTGGCGGGCTGGGTCATCCTCATCGTGGAATCGCTCATTGCCGCACCGCTCTGGATCTGCGCCCATGCCCTGCCGGAAGGCGAGGGGGCCGCCGGGCAGCACGGCAAGCGCGGCTACATGCTCTTTCTCGGCATCCTGCTCCGTCCGCCGCTCATGGTCGCGGGTTTTTTCTGCGCCGTCATCCTCATCAACGTCCTTGGCAAACTGATTGGGCAGGGCTTTGAGATGTTCATCGCGGGCACGTCACAGACAAAAATGATCGGATTTACGGGCACACTGGCGATGGCCGTCATTCTGGGCAGCGTCGTCATGGTGCTGGCCAACAAATTTTTCTCACTCATCCACTATCTGCCGGAGCATGTGACCAACTGGATCGGCCAACAGTTCCACAACCTCGGCGAGAAGGAAGATCAGAGCGCGGCCAAGAACGTGTTGAACGCGGGCGCGAGCGTCACGTCGGAGACGCGGAGTGGGGCCAAGCAGGGCTATGATAAATGGAAGGCAGGAAAAGACGACAATAACGACAAAAAAGGAGGAGCCAAGGCCCCTCCTGCGGTGAGTGAACGGAATCTGAAAAGCTAATCGGAGTCTTCGGCTTTGCTTTTGGATTTCTGACGCTGCCACTGGACGGCTTTGAAGATGACAAAGCCGAAGAGGAGGATACAGGGGAGTGCCGAAGCTATTGTGGAGTTTTTCATTCCCCAGAAAAAATAATACAGAAACGCATAACTTCCCACAGGAATAGCCAGTAGAATAAGTAAAACCTTCACATACGGATTCTTAACCTTTTTGTATACATAGGCAATCACCATAAGAAGAGCCAAAAGACAAAATACGATCCACATCATGGGACACTCGCAGGGGTTACATATGTTTCAAAAAATCAAAGCGCGTCTGACCGGCGCCGTGGAGAACGCCGTTTCCCCATCGCGGGAGAACATATCGGGCATCCGGGCGGACATGGACGCGCGCCTTCGCGGACTCAGGGCCGATCGGGACGCCACTCTTCAAGCGGCGCTTGAGGAGGACTTCGCGCGCGTATGCACGGCGTGGGGGATTCCCCCCGACGGTCTGGCC
>CAKTDV010000049.1 GCA_934546745.1 uncultured Desulfovibrio sp.
GGCCAGACCGTCGGGGGGAATCCCCCACGCCGTGCATACGCGCGCGAAGTCCTCCTCAAGCGCCGCTTGAAGAGTGGTGTCCCGATCGGCCCTGAGTCCGCGAAGGCGCGCGTCCATGTCCGCCCGGATGCCCGATATGTGTTCCCGCGATGGGGAAACGGCGTTCTCCACGGCGCCGGTCAGGCGTGATTTGATTTTTTGAAACATATATGACTCCTGCGAGAGACCTATGAGCGATGAACTCCCACCCCTACAATTTGTAGGCAGCCTTCTGGTCATTGCTGCGATCGTTTATGTCTACAAGAGAATTGAAAACCCATATGGAAAGGGCTTGCTTAGGGTTTTAGCTATTTGCACAGTTGGCTATGCGTTCCTCTGGGGTGGGCTTTGGGCAATGGGCGGATCCCCTCTTGCATCGGGATTCCCCTGTATCCTCGCTTTTGGCTACGTCATTTTCAAAGCCATCCAGTGGCAGCGTAACAAGTCCAAAAACAAGTCCGAAGAAGACGATTAGCTTTTCAAATTCCGTTCACTCACCGTGGGAGGGGCCTTGGCTCCTCCTTTTTTGTCGTTATTGTCGTCTTTTCCTGCCTTTCCTGCCTTCCAGTTTTCATAGTTTTTCTGTGCCCCGCCCCGCGTTTCCGACGTGACGCTCGCGCCCGCGTTCAACACGCCCTTGGCCGCGCTCTGATCCTCTTTCTCACCGAGGTTATGGAACTGCTGGCCGATCCAGTTGGTCACATGTTCCGGCAAGTAGTGAATGAGGCTGAAAAACTTGTTGGCCAGCACTATTACAACGGTGCCCAGAATGACGGACATCGCCAACGATCCAACGCCACCGATCATCTTTGTCTGCGACGTGCCCGCGATGAACATTTCAAAACCCTGTCCGATCAGTTTGCCGAGGACGTTGATGAGGATGACGGCGCAGAAAAATCCCGCCACCATGAGCGGTGGACGGAGCAGGATGCCGAGAAAGAGCATGTAGCCGCGCTTGCCGTGTTGCCCGGCGGCCCCTTCGCCCTCCGGCAGGGCATGGGCGCAAATCCAGAGCGGCGCGGCTATCAGGGATTCCACAATGAGGATGACCCAGCCCGCCAGGGCGGATACCCAGCGGATAAACGGGATCGCGGGCAGGTAGAAGGCAAGCATGATGCCGTAGACGAAGAACGGCAGCACTACAGAAAACAGCGCGAAACTGATGACGGCTTCCGCCATCTTCCCCAAACTAGCAACAGATAAGACGACGATAAGTCCCTGTGCTATCCCTATAATATAGTCGCCAAAATCCGACAGCGCCATGATGGGATCGTATTTTGAAAGCCGTTCCATCATGAGGGGGAGCATGTTCGCCGCGAACGTATTGTTGATGAAGCTCTTAATCTTCCCCCACACGATGCCGCCGATCCACTCTTCGTCCGTCACGGACGGATCGGCGGTCGTGTCGGAGATGCCGCGCCGCGAGGCGTAGGCGGTCTTGATGTAGTTGTCCACGCGCAGCCTGACGGCCTCGGCGTCCTGCAAGCCGTGCGTGATGCCCAGCCACTCGGAGAGCGTCTGTTCCGGCGGGCTGTACCTGATGCCGGAATACATGGCCTCCCGTGTCTCCTGATTGATCCACGAGATAGACCAGTAGGACGACCCGGCGATGAACCACCCGTACTGGTTGGCGGTATCCTGAAAATCCCGGAGCTTGCTTTTCAACTGCCCCTGCTTGGCGTAGCTTTGCAGGCCCTTCAGGATGGTTTCATTGATGGCGTTCGCCGCCTTGTACAACGCCGTCCGATCGATCGCGCTGTCAGGCAGATCCGGATCGGCGAGTTGTTGCGCCACCGCCGACAGGGACGTGATGGCCGTGCCCACGGCGTTGGCCTTGCCGATGCACAGCGCGTCGTCGGGGGAGATGCAGTCGACCGTGATCGTCCCCATGTCGCCGTTGAAGATGAACTTGTATTCCCCGCCCCGCTGGATCAGGTTGCCGCTGTATTTGAAGCCTGGGCCGCCCGGCGTGATGTTCATGCCGCGCCGTTCAGCCAGATAGTACTGGAGCGTCAGCGATTTGAGCGTGCCGTTGGCAAGCTCCGAATAGCGTGTGACGTTCTGATCCGGAGCCTGGACGGTCATCTGGCCACCACGCTCCACAAAGTAGTTGACACCCAGATCCCAGACATAGTTGCCGAGGTTGATCGACCAGCCCATGCAGGCCAGCAGCGCCACCTGAAACAGGCTCAGGCCCTTGAAGATGGGCGCAAGCGCGCCCATCGCGCCCACGAAGCGCACGGGCATCCAGAGGGAGCTGTAGCGTTTGCCGAAGGGGACGCCCTCATGCGCGGTTCCGGCCACGGCGAGCGCCATGACCCAGAGGAACAGGGCGGAGATGATCGCCAGCGCCACCAGATTGAAGGCGCTGAAGATCTGGAGCATGAGTTCCGCGCTCTCTTCGCCGCCAAGGCCCTGCCCCCACTGATCCCAGCCCTGCCCAAGCAGGGCGTCCAGAAACTGCTTGCTGGCGTCCGTCTTGAGCAGGACTTCCGATGTGGCGGGAATTTCAGACGAGGCCATGACATTCCCTCCCAGTGCGAAGCTTGACTATTCGGGCATATGGAATAGCTTGGGAAAAACAAGGAGAAAAACTATGTCTGACAGTGTGTTCGTTGGAACCCAAATTGATCCCTCCGTCCGGGACGCCGCAATAAGAGCCCTGGACATGTCGGGCTTGTCGCTTTCCGATGCCATCCGTCTGATGATCGCCAAGACAGCGCGGGACAACCGTCTGCCCTTCGACGCGGACGCGGCGCTGGAAGAGGAATATGGCGAGGAAATCCCCAATGCCCTGACGCGGGAAACCATAGAGAAAGCGGAACGGGGAGAGGAAATATTTTACGCCAAGGATGCGGAAGACCTTTTCAGGCAGTTGGGGATATAAGTGCGCAATTCCACTTTTACCGCTCAATTTCGCCGTGATTTGAGAAAGCTGGAACATCGCGGCTACGATATGCAAAAGCTGAAAAAGATAATCACGCTTTTGCTTAATGAGGAACAACTGCCCACGCATTGTCGTGATCATGCCCTCAAAGGAAAGTGGAAATCTTACCGGGAGTTGCATATAGAACCGAATTGGCTTCTTGTGTACAAAGTAGTAAGCGGGAACGATTACGTTTTTTATCGTACCGGCACCCATGCCGACCTTTTTTCGCTGTAACTGTCGCATGACCTCTCCCTACTGCTGCGTACCGACCATGCGGGCATAGAGGGTGTCCATGTCCTTGCCGGAGGTGCCTTC
>CAKTDV010000050.1 GCA_934546745.1 uncultured Desulfovibrio sp.
AAAGGGAGCCGGGGACATGAAAGGGCCGTGGGAACTCAGTGAGGAGTGACACACCTTCAGCCGCCCCCTGCCTCCCCCGCCGGACATGCTGGCGTGGGGGGTAAGGGGGGGGGCTTTTCAGAACCGGAGAATCTAGTGAGGAGTAGGAAAGAAGATCTTCTCTTTGTGTCTTTCTTGAAGAGCAAAAAAAAAAGAAACTGCCTTTCCCTTCCCCCAGGACCGGGCCGCGAAGCGGCCCCCCCCCAGACCCTGTGGTGTGGCTCTGGGCAGGGGCAACAAAAAAGGCCCCGCGTGGGGGCCTTCCGGTGGTTTTGTCGCGTTAGGTGAGGGCCGGGCTAGTGCTGGCGGCTCAGGTAGAGGCCGTAGCCAGACAACACCACGCCAACAACAATGAACATTATCCAGCTTGTCGTCATGTCACTCCTCCTTCGTGATGAAAATACTGACAGCCAGAAAAACGACTGCCGCCCAAAATCCTGTCATATTGCCCTGAAAAATGCCAAGAGCAATTCCGGCAACCCCCAATTTTTCAAGAACATCCGCCACACGTTTCAAGCGATTTCTGTATTTCATGCCGCGCTTTTTCCTCCCGTTCCACTCTACCCCATTTCCCCGCCGCCGCCAACAGGGCGGGGGTTGCGTTCAGGGCTCCGGGCCAGCGCTCCGCACGCCGTCCATCCTTGCCGCCGGGCCTCAGCGCCCCGTGGGGTTTCCCCCGTTGGCAAGGATTGTTTTATGATTAAAAACATTGTATGTCAACATAAAATTTTTATAAAAAACATCAAACGAAAAACACACAAAAAGCCCCTCGGAAGAGGGGCGGGAGGAGGTTTGGCCATGTGGCTGCTGAAACGGCTCTGGAATGAGCTGGGAGTGAGCATTGTGGACGAAGGCGCGGAGGTTTCTGATAACATCATCCGCTTTTTTCTTTTTCTTATGGCCTCCCTGCCTTTTGTGCTATGGGCTCTTTTTCTGCTGTGGATGTACGTTGAGAAGCCTTTACCTGTCACGGAACACGATGTTCCCGTTTTTATCTCCGCCGCGTTTACCGGTATTATTTTCCTGCTTTTTCTGTTCGCTCTCCTCTCTCTTGTCAAATGTTACTGTGCATCACTATGGACAATCCTACGCCAAATAACGCGAGAGAAAGAAAGAAAAGTGCCATGCAGAGAAAAAGCAGGTATCGGCATTTTCCCTGTGTGGCCTTCCTTTTATGCGTCTCTCCTTCAGGATTGGGAACCTGAAAAAACTCCCTTGCTTTCTGTGTGTGGGCAAGAAGATCAAGATCAAGAAACGCCCTCTGGGCGAGGTAGGCCACGCCAGCCCCCACAACGGCGCATATTGCGCCCGCGGCGCACAAGACAAGCGGCCACACGCTCCCCATTGCACGCGATGAAAAGGCCGCGACGCCCACAGATCCATTGAGCAGAAAGGCCCCTTGCAGTGCCAGCGAGGCATATTTGGTGAACGCCGCCACATGCGCCTGCGCCAAATATGCCTCATACGTCATAAACGCCTGTAACATGGTGGCTCTGTGCTCCTCACCAAGCGTCACTGTTCGTCCTTTTTCGTTGTCTGTACCCATGATTTTCTTTCTCCCACTGTGAAAAGGCGATAATCCGGCACGCTACCCGGCCTTTCTTTTGAGCTGGTCAGGCGCGGCGGGTTCTTCCGCCGCGGCCCCGCGCCCGGAAAGCGCCATTGCCAGCAGCCGCTCAAGCCGCGCCGTCATGGCCTTTTCCGCCGCCAGTTCTGCCCTCAGGCGCACAAGCTCCTCGCCACCTCCCGCCTCTTCCCGTCGCGCCGTGATGCCGCCGGGAAACGTCAGTTCGCCGCCCAGAAATATCGCCAGCTTCATGAAGGTATTGCCGCTGATCCCGGCTTCGCCGCTGAGAAAGCGGGAAATGCTGGCCTGCTGCACCTCGGCGCTGGCGGACAGTTCCTGTTGCGTGACGCCCTTTTCAAGGGCTTGGGCAAGAGCCTCCTTAAGCGCTTTTTCCATCCGTTCCATGCTCTCCTCCGGGTTTTCAACTTGCACTTAAATGTTTTTTCACATAAATAAAAAACATAAACATGCTGGACACATTCAGAAACGACCTGGCGACGCGAATGCTTGAGGAAAACCTTTCCCAGCAAAAAATTTCCCGCCTTTTCGGCTTGGAGCAGGCGAGTCTGTCGCGATTCCTGCGAGGGGAAACAGGCATTTCCGGGAAAAATGTTTTCGCCCTCTGGCCGTTCGTCTACGGAGAACTGCCAAAGCCCCGTTTTTCCACGTCCGCCAGTTCCCCCAACCCTAGCACCGGCGGCGGAATGCGGCAATAACAGCCCGGATTTTCCAGGCTTTTTCGCGAGAAACTCGCGAGAAGGTCGGGAGTTTCTCCCATGCGTATGCGATCAGCGGCATGTCCGGTGAGCGGGCGAACAGCGGCGCGGGCCACGGCGAAGGGTGGCCCCTTACCGGTCGGTATTCAGACGGTGGCGGTAAGGATCAGCAAAATCTCGGGAACCATGATGCCAGCGGCCCGAGTGGGAAGAATCTGAAAGTGGAGAAGACCCAGACTGGCAGGACGGGACGGCCACATCCCCGGAAGGCTCCAAGTCCATCGCCGTAGTGGCTGAGGCGGATGGATACCCGACGATTCCCCGGCTCCCTTCGGGAAGGGAAGGAATCAGGGTCAACGATCGCCCCCATACCCCTAACCGGGCATGGGTAAGGGCGAATCTTGACCCAACTCAAGCCCCTCACCGCTTGGGAAGAGAAGCAAGAGCAGGAAAGCCACAAGAAAGAAGAGGGATACAAGGGAGAGACTTCTTTTTTCCCAAAGAGCAAAAAAGAGACTGCCTTTTCTTCCCCCATCAGGAACGGCCGCGAAGCGGCCCCCCCAGAACCTGAACCAGGCCCCCCATGCCAAAGAGCACGCCCGCGCCCTCCGTCCCCTCTGTCGCCTATGCGCCGCATATCCTGCGCTCCCTGCGTGAGATCTGCGAGGTCATGGGCGTGGGCCATAGGCGTGTGCGGGAGTGGGTGCGGCGGGGCGCGCCCATCGCCGTGGAGGGGGAGGGCTGCAAAGCACGGTACAGCGCCGAGGCCGCCAGCCTGCAACGGTGGCGGGAACGGCAGAACCAGAACAGCAAGGAGCAGAGATGAGCGATCTTGTCAGTGGCTTTGCCCGTGTGGACAAAGAGCGGGCGGCGCGCCAGCGGCTGGAAGCCCAACAGGCGCAACAGGAGGGCGGCGGCCTTGCGGACACGGCGCAACGCCTGAACGAGCTGGACGCGGC
>CAKTDV010000051.1 GCA_934546745.1 uncultured Desulfovibrio sp.
GCCTGCAGGTTTTCGGCCTGCACGTTGAGGTTGGTGATGGTGTTCTCGAGGCGGTTCTGGAGCGCGCCAAGGTGGGCACGGATCTTGTCCTTCTCGACAATGGCGTTGGTGATGGCGTCCAGGGCCAGCTGGGCGTCCTCCTGCGTGGTGATGCTCCGCCCGGCGGCGTCGTACTTGGTCTCCAAGGCCACGGACATGCTGTGCAGGGCGTCGCCAACGGCGCTGATGGCTTGATCTGAGATAGCTTGGAGTTCATCCTGAGTAAGGTTGGGATTGGCTTGCCGGGCCGCAGCCTCCACGAAACCCCAGAAGCCGTTGTTGTTGTTGGGACCGGTAACTTGCCCATTAAGCGTTACGTTTTTACCGATATACGCCAAACTCCATATTTCCCCATTGGCAGTATCACCGAAACTATCCACTGTGGCATCGATGGTAGTTCCTTTGTCTCCATCCGACCACGAGTTCACCAGCGCGCGGGTATAGGCGTAGAGCACCTTCTGCTTGTCACTGTCGGACATCTGCAGGTACTGGTTGTTAGCAGCAGCATCAACAACCGGCGGCATGTTTTCCGACGGCAGCCCCTTGCCGTAGAACTGCTTTTCCTCGGCGGAGAGCTGGTTCCAGGCGTTGGCTAATTCCGACATCTGAAGTTTTTGCCCGTTGACGGTGACATCACCAGTAGTGCTATTGAGCACAGTTTCAATATTGTATATTCTTGTTGCAAAATCCGTCACAAGATTGTCAATTTGCTCATAGGCCGCCTTCTGCCAGGCTTCGCCCTTTTCCCAGCCCTTCATGTTCTTTTGCAGATTGGCCTTGTATTCGGCGATGATGCGGTCGCGGTCTTCCGTGTAGGTGGAGGAGTTGCCGAGGCCAAGGGCCTGCGCGGTGACGTCGCCAATCTCAATGTAGTAGTAGTCTTCCGCCGAGTCGTTGCCGGAACCGAAGTGCACCTTGAGCGCGCCGGTGGCGGTCATCTGGCTGCCGTCGTGCACGCCGGAGAGGGTGCCGTCCAGCAGCTTGATGCCGTTGAAGTCCGTGGCGTTGGCGATACGGGTGATTTCCGAGGCCATCTGCTGGTATTCGGATTCGATCATGAGGCGCTGGGTGGAGTCATAGGTACCGGTGGCGGCCTGTTCGGCCAGCTCCTTCATGCGGATGAGCTTCTCGTCAATGACGCCCATGGCGCCGTCGGCGGTCTGGATGAGGGAGATGGCGTCATTGGCGTTGCGCGCGCCCTGCTGCAGGGCGGCGATGTCGGCGCGCTGCAGCTCGCTGATGGCCAGACCGGCGGCGTCGTCGGCGGCGGAGTTGATGCGCATACCGGTGGAGAGGCGCTGGGTGGACGTGCTCAGGTTGCCGTAGTGGGCGTTGAGGTTACGCGCGACGTTGGCGGCCATCATGTTGTGATTGACGACAAGACTCATGGTGTTTTCCCCTTCATCCGTAAGAATGCTGTGTGATCTGGAACCTTCCCCTTCCGGGGGAAGGGATATTTCTGGCACTGGGGCGTCGTGCGCCCGGGCGTGGGAGTCCATTCCCGCGTCCGCCGGAACGGCCACGTCACGGGACGTGAGACCGTGCCAGTGCCGGTGAAAGCCTCGTTCGCGCCCTCTTCCGGGAGAATCGCTCCGGGGGAGAGGCGCGCCGCACGGCAACACGGGGGCTTCCGGCCGCCGGGTGGGCGGTGTCCGCCGCCGGATGAGGCGGCTGCGGCGGGAAGCATGGCCGTTGCTGCCGTTTGGCCTCTAGAATCCAACATCCGTGCCAAGCCTGTAAAAACAAGAGGTTACGAAAACAGAGGGAAGAGACTGTCAGATTTTTCCCAGTGCCGGGCCGGCGGTGGGGAAAGAGGTGTGTATTCTGTTATCTCACTGTTTTTATTGAAAAAAAGAAGAAGATACACCCACGGAAAACACGAACGCCCCGCCACGGGGAGCGCGGCGGGGCGGGGGCGGCGGAGGAGGGGAGGGCGGCAAGTTTTGCCTTCCCCACGGTAGCGGGGGGAGTGCGGGAGGCAGGACGGCGGGTCCCCCGGCGGTGGGCGGCGGCGGGAGCGCGGGAAAGAGGGGAGGGGAGAGTCGGAGCGAGGGAGAAGGAGAGAGGGGAGATTCAGACGCCCAGACGGCGGCGGACGCGCCGCGACACGGCGAGGGGGGATTCGTGCGCCATCATGCGGGCGGCCCGGACGGCGAGGCGCAAGGGCGCGGGCAGGGCGAGAAAGGCCCGTTGGAGCGGCGAGAGGCGGAGACCGGGCAGGCGGCGGAGGGCGCGCGCCATGCGCGCCTGATCGGCGAGGTAGGACGCGCCGGGGGAGTGGTGCTGGCTTGCGCCGTGCAGCCGCCAGCGCACGAGCGCCTCGGGCACAAAGGCGGCGGCCACGGGGGGCCTGCCTTCCGTCCCCGCCGTCGCGTCCGCGCCCAGGGCCAGCTGGCACCAGATCCACCAGTCCAGCCAGCGGGGCACGGGGGCTTCCCACTGGCAGGCGCGCAGCACATCGGCGCGGACGAGCGCGCAGGAGAAGGTGGGGATGGGGTTCTCCACAAGGCAGTTTCCGGCGAGCCCCCAGGGGCGGCCCCCGGCGCGGGCGGCCCGCTGGGCGCGCCCATGCCCGCGCAGGACGCGGGGCACGTAGCCCTCGAACCAGTCAAGGGCGGCGGCGTCGTGAACAAGGGGATCGATGCCGCAGAAGACAAGCCCGGCGTCGTGGCGGCGGGCGGCGTCAAGGCGGGCCTCAAGGGCGCGGGGCAGCCACACGTCGTCGGCCTCAAGAAAGGCTATCCATGTCCCCCGGGCGTGTTCCAGCCCCAGACGCAGGGTGGCGGGCAGGCCGCGATTGCCGCCGCCGGGGTGGAAGAGCACGCGCGTGCGGGCGTCCTCGGTAGCGATGGCGCGCGCGACGTCGGCGGAACCGTCGGAAGAGCCGTCCTCAAGAAGGAGCAGCTCCAGATCGCCGAAGGTCTGGGCAAGAACGCTGTGCGCGGCTTCGGGCAGCCAGCGTTCATAGTTGTAACTGGCGGTGAGGACGCTGACGAGCGGGGCGGCCTGTGCGGCCTGCGGGGTGGCGGATGCGGGCATGGCGGCGTTTCCTGTGCGCCCCCTCTTGCGGAAGGCGCGGAAAAAGGCTAGAAAAAGGTATCGGGAAGAGGTTATGCAGACCCCTTCCCGATAGGTACGGC
>CAKTDV010000052.1 GCA_934546745.1 uncultured Desulfovibrio sp.
ACTGCGGCGCGGACGGCAACGCGGGGGTGAACTACCTCTCCGATGCGGAGTGGCTCACGTTCGCGCTCAAGGGCGGCACGCCGCAAACGCTGGGGAGCGGCTTCCCGGCCTTCGGCGCGGCGTACAGCACGGCCACGGGCGCGGCCAACGGCGGCAAACCGGCCCCCGGTCTCGTCAAAATCTGGTGGGGCGAGCGGATCGCGAAGGCGTAGGGGGTGGGGGAGGGTTTGTTGAGGGTTGGGTTTGGTTGAGGGGGGAAAGGGCACCCCTTGGCTGGCGCACAAGGGTTTCCCTTTCCCCCCTCAAACTCCCCCCTATCCCTCCCCAACGCGCTTTTATGGGGAGGATGGACGGCGCGGCGGCACGGGAGGCGTACCCCGTGTGGCCGTCCCCCGGCGGGGCGGGAGTGTCAGTGAATCCATCCCTTGCGGTACGCGATGTACACGCCAAGGGCCACAAGGGTCATGCCGATGAACAGCGTCATATGGTAGCTCATTGGTCACCTCCTCTGGTTGCAAGTCCATAAAACCACGCCCCAACCGCCACAGCGTAGATGCCCAGCAGGCTTCCGGCCTGCCAGCTTTCCTGGAAAAACGCCGTGGCGATGAGGGCGACGCCCAGCATGGCAAACACATTGGCCCAGTAACGCAGCATGCGGCCTCCGGGCGGGGTCAGGCGGGCACGGCGCTCAGGCGCACGCCCAGCGCGTGGGTGATGCGGCGGATGGTTTCGAAACGGGGCTTCGCGCCGGGCGCAAGGGCCCGGTAGAGCGCCTCCCGGCTGAGGCCCGTCTCGCGGGCAAGGCGGCTCATGCCGCGAGCGCGGGCAATGTCGTTGAGGGCGGTCAGCAGCAGGTCGCCGTCGTTTTCAGCAAGCACCTGCGCAAGATATTCGGCAATGACCTCCTCGCTGTCGAGGAACTTTGCCGCGTCAAAGGGGGTTGTTTTCATGGCGCACACTTCCCGGCGAGTTTCAGGGCGCGGGCGATGTCCTTTTGCTGGCTGCCTTTGTCGCCTCCGGCAAGGAAAAGCAGCAGCACGTCGCCGCGCTGGACAAAATAGAGGCGGTAGCCCGGCCCGGTATGGATGCGCATTTCCCGCACGCCTTCGCCCACGGCCTTGCAGTCGCCCAGATGGCCCGCCTCCGCCTGATGCAGGCGGCGGATGACGGCGGCCTTGCCCGTCACATCGCGCAGGCGCGTCAGCCAGAGGTCAAAGAGGGCCGTCGTCTCAATGCGGTACATGCGCCAACTGTAACCGTGTCTTCACATACCGTCAACACGTCAAAGGAGCAGCAACCTATGGGAAGTTTTGTCAGCAGCCTTTTTGGTGGCGGGGCGTCGTACAGCGCGCCCTCCGCGCCGGACTATGACCCCGTGCCCGTGCGGGAGGCCGAGGCCGATCCGGAGAGCGCGTCCGTGCGCGATGCCGAACGCCGCAAGCTCCGCGCCCGGCGCGGCATGGGCGGGACGCTCCTTACCTCCCCGCTGGGTGTCAACGGGACGACCGGGGGGACGACCGGGGGCGCGACCCCCTCCCTCTCCGTGGGCGGCCTGCTGGGCCGGAACGGGTAGGCGGCGGGGGCGGGGTTTACGGGGTGGGGTGGGCGGTACGGGCGTCCCGCGAGAGGCAGCGGGCGATCCAGAGTTTGACCAGCGACTGGCGCGTGACGCCGAGATGGGCCGCCTCCCTGTCCAGGGCGTCGACCATCCACGCGGGGAAGTCCACGTTGACCCGCCGCGTCGCGCGGTTGGGGCGTTCCGCGCGGGACAGATCGGCAAACGGCATGACGCTTTCGCCGTCGTCGAAGCGTTCGTCAAAGTCCTTCGTCTTCATAGGCAAGCACCTCGTCTTTTCGTGCCCGCCGGACGGAGATCAGGCGCACGGCGCGGCCCCGGCAGGTCACAATGGCCGTCCAGTGTTTGCCGCGCCATGTGCCGATACAGGCCCGCCTTGGCTCCCCCTCAAACTTCAGGGGAAACACAAGAAGCCGCTCATCGTCCCAGAGCCCTTGCGCCTCCTCAAAGTCAAGGCCGTGCTTCCGCTTGTTGCGGGCGCTTTTGGCGGGGTCGTACTCAAACTTCATGAGGAAACGGTAGAATTTTTATACCGTAACTGTCAATGCGGAAAGGCAAACGCTTTCCCGCGAAGGGCCGTCTCCCGGTGGCTCCGTCCCCCGGAAAGACCGGGAGACGATTGCGCAAGGTACGCCTCCCGCGCTCCCGTACCCTTCCATCCTCCCAACAAAAAGTTTCAGGAAGGGTGAGGGGGGAGTTTGAGGGGGGAGAGGGAGAACCCCTTTCCAAAGGGGTTTCCCTCTCCCCCCTCAAGAACCAACCAACACCACCAACCCAACCACACAACCACAAAGGAGCACACATGGGCGCGATGTCGGCCATGGCGATAGGGATAGCGACGGCGGCGATGACGGCGCTGAGTTCGTTTTCGCAGTCGCAGCAGCAGTCGCAGCAGCAGAAGGCGCAGGCGTCGGCGTTGCAGGCGCAGGCGTCGGCCACGCGGAAACAGGCGGAACTGACGGCGCAAAAAGGCCGCGTGGAGGCGGAGAACTACGACCGCCAGAAATCGGCGCTGCGGCGGGAGTTTCAGGAGACGCAGGGCCGTAACCGATCGCTGCTGGCGGCGGGCAATGTGGACATGGGCGGCGGCAGCGCGCTGGACGTGAGCCTGGGGAACATCGAGCGCTTCGCGGCGGACGTGGGCGAGAACGCCTACCAGAAGGCCCTGAAACAGTGGGAGACGGCGCAGGAGGTGAAGAACATACACTATCAGGCGGCCACGCTGGACGCGCAGGGGTCGTACCTGAAGAAGACGGCGGGGAACCTCGGCACGTCGCTGCTCACGGCGGGGCTGTC
>CAKTDV010000053.1 GCA_934546745.1 uncultured Desulfovibrio sp.
GCGGGGCATCCGCTTTGGTTCCTGCGATTTCACGGCAAAACAGCTTGAGCGGGCGCTGGATCTGGCGCGCCGCGCCCAGACGGGCGACCCGGAGGCCGCGCGGGAAGTCGGCGAAGTCATCACACGCGGGCGCATGGGGGAAAAGATGCTGTGAGGATGCCCACAAATACCGCACATTGGATGACTACAGCTTGTTGCTGACTCTTTTAGATTAAGGAGTGTGATTATGGCAGGTTTTCTCGGAACAACGACCTCTTTCAGCATTTTTGAGGCTCCCGTACCCTCCAAACTGGATTTTGAGGCCGTGCGCGCCTGGGCCTTTTCCGATGCCGTCACGCCGGAAGGCACGCGCCTGGGATGGGTGGGCCTCGGCAACGCCGTGGACACGGATTTTTCGTTCGGCATCGATCACGGGCGCTTCGCGGCCCTGTCCCTGCGGGTGGACAGCCGCAAAGCCTCCGGCGCGGCCCTGAAGCTCCAGCTTGCCGAAGCCGTCCAGGAGGACCTCGCCCAGAGCGGGCACATCTCCAACGAACGCAAAAAGGAATTGAGGGAAGCCATACTGGCCAAGCTCATCTCCAAGGCGGAATGGACGCCCGCGCTCACCGACTGCCTCTGGGATCTGGAAAAAGGCCGGCTGCTGGTGGCCGCGTCCCCCAAAGCGGCCCTGCCGTTGCTGGAACGGTTCAAGTCCACGTTCGGCGTCGACGCACAACCGTACACCCCCAACGAGGACTTGCCGTCCTTCTTTGCCCGGCTTTCGCGGGAAAATGTGAGCGTCAACGGCCGGGAACTCTCCTGCGCCGGTTCGGCAACGCTGGCAACGCCGCTCCATGTGGAAGGCAAAATGACCGTGGCCGTCCAGAATAACGAAAACACCATCGCTTCGGCTCTGGATGAGGGGCTGATCATTCAGAAGCTGGCCATGATTGCCGAGGCCTCGGATGGCACGCTGGAATTCTCCCTGGACACGTCCCTGACGATTTCCGGCCTGAAGCTGCCCAAGGCGGAAAAGGGGGCGGACGCGGATACCGATTTCCTGCTGAAGGCGGATGTCTGCGTCATGGTGGCGGATCTGGCGCTGGCCATAGCCGGAGTGGCGTAAACAATGTCAGACAGGGGAAAACGCCTTTCGTTCCTGCGCGCTGACTCGTTAAGGTTGTCTGTACTGCTGTGGAACATTGGCGCGGGCCGAGCTGCCGGATGGGCTGAAAAAGGTACACCTTTTGAGCATTGGCCAGGCCAACGGCAAAGGCCCGGTTCCCCGTGCGCAAAAGGTCATGAAAAAAAGTGTTTGCCCTTTTTTGCAAAAAGTCTTAATGTTTTGAACAAGGAAGAGCGTATGAAAGTAAACCGACATGCCCCTTTTGACGACCCTCAACGGACTGAGGTGGAAGCGCGGGTCATCCATCGCGTGGAAACGGATCCGGAACCCCTGTTTGAGCTGTACCGGCGTTTGCCGGAATCGCTCGAAGGGCGCTACGTGAACTCCGATCTGTTCAAGGAGATCTTCCCTGAATATTCGGCAAGCCCGGCGCACAGGACACTGTTCAATGTGCCGGTTCACAATTCCGCCGCCGTCCTGGCCAACGAACTCTTCCACAGGCAGGTAGCCGCGAAAGATCCGCAGGGCAGGCGAGATGTCCTGTTCATCACCGGCATCCCCGGAGCGGGCAAAAGCACCTCCATTCAAAACAACAAAATAAATCTCTCTGATTACAAAGTGATTTATGAGGGACAACTTGCGAACTTTGATCAGGCGAAGGAAAAAATTGACTGGTGCCTGCAACATGAATGTGAGGTGACGGTATACGCTTTTCACCAAAGCCCGGAGATTGCCCTGCAACACACGTTCACACGCTTCAATACCATCGGCAGGGGCGCAAGCCTCACGGCTATGTCAAATATCCAAGGAAATCTTGGAAATTCCATAGAGCAGCTTAGCCGGATCTATGAAAAGCGGGCATTTTTTTGTGTCGTTGACCTGCGGGTTCCCAACAGTACGCCGCAATGCGGTAAAGAAAGCATACAAATCCTCAAAAGCGAAGGAGACGCCAATGCAATACGAAGCAGACTTGAAGCAGAGCTTGAACGGTGGCGAATCTCAGGAAGAATTAGCGAACCATGCTTCCGCGAAGCAGCGGGTAAAAGACCACTTAGCCTCTCCGAAATGCAAAAATTTCATGAAGAAGCTCTGGGAAGTGGATGCCAAGCTTCGCAACAACCCGGAAGCGCAGATGGAGCAGGCGAAAAAGCTCTGGTAACGGAACAGCCAACTCTCCCAACACAAGTTTCCCCATCTCCCAGGCGAAAAAGGCTGAGGTAATGGCCCACGTCGGCTATATACGGGTCAGCTCGATCGATCAGAATCCAGATCGGCAACTTGAAGGTGTGCCGCTGGACAAATCCTTCGAGGACAAGGCCAGCGGCTCGTCCCGTATACGGCGCGGATTGGCGGCATGTCTTGCCTACCTCCGGGAAGGCGACGTTCTCCACGTGCATAGCATAGACAGGCTTGCCCGTGACCTGAAGGACTTGCAGGAACTCGTCACCGACATGACGCATCGCGGCATTGAGGTGCGCTTCCACAAGGAAAATCTGGTCTTCAGCGGTCAGGACTCGCCCATGCAAACGCTGCTCTTTCAAATCATGGGCGCATTCGCGCAGTTTGAAAGAGCCTGCATCCGGGAACGTCAACTGGAAGGCATTGCCCAGGCCAAGTTGAAGGGGAAGCATCTGGGCAGACCGAGGAAGCTGGGAAAAGACGATCGC
>CAKTDV010000054.1 GCA_934546745.1 uncultured Desulfovibrio sp.
ACGCTGGACGCGCAGGGGTCGTACCTGAAGAAGACGGCGGGGAACCTCGGCACGTCGCTGCTCACGGCGGGGCTGTCTGGCCTGACGGCGGGGATGGGGACCTACAGCATGGCGGGCGGCACGTTTGGCGGCATGGGCGGAAGCATGGGCGGCGGATTGCCCGGCACGCCGCCGGGAACGCCGGGACTGCCGGGCGCGACGGGAAGCGGCCTGCCCTTTGGCACATGGAGCCACACGAAGAAACTGAGCAGCATCACACACCCCACCACGTGGGGCCAACTATGAGAAATAGGTAACTATTTTCTCCTCATACATCCCTCACCCACCACGTGGGGCCAACTATGAGGAAATCACGGCCGCGCGGGCGTGACGCAGAGCCGGACGTCAAGCGCCTCCATCACCCTGCGAAGGGTGGCATACGTGGGGTTGCCGCCGGGAGAGAGCGCCTTGTAGAGGCTCTCCCGGCCCAGCCCGGCCCTGTGGGCCACATCGGCCATGCCGCGCGCCCTGGCCACGTTGCCCACGGCGGAGAGAAAGACATCCGGGTCGGGATCCTCCGCCGCGGCGCGCAGGTATTCGGCAATAACCTTGAGCCTTTTCCACACCCAGGGGCTGGGAAACCCCGGAGGCCGCGCGAACGAAAAAAGGCGATCCCTCAAACTTACCTGCCCAATCAATGACAGGGGAATCGGGATCGCCTTTTCAGCAAAAGAGCCCCGTGTCGCGTCCTCCGCTCTGGTTTCCGGCCGGAACGGAGATACCGGCCGGGGGATTACGATTTCACACCCGGCGGGCGAACAGGGGGCCAGTCATATGACGGGTTCCAGTATGCCCGGCGAGCCCGCCGCCGTCAAGGGGTGGGACACCCCCGAGGCCGCGCGGGAGGCCGAGGCGCGGGGGCTGGCGCAACAGGACGAGGCCCTGCGGCACAGAAAAATCCCCCCGCCCGGCGTAGGGGCGGGCGCGCTTGAAAACGCCGGGCAACACGGCTACAAAAAGGCCACGGGCAAAATCCCCCCTCTGAAGGGAGGTGATGCCTATGGCGCAGTTCCTGCTAGATGTTCTGGCTCAGGTGTTGGCCGGACTTCTGGTCATGCTCATTGGCCGCCGTTGGCGGTAAATGAGGCAGCCGCCGAAAGAGCGAATTCCGGCGGCTGTCAAAATGCGACATACACATACTATGTCAGAGGGTTGCCCCAAGGAGAGGGAGGTGTGCAGCATCTCCCTCTCTGTTTTTTAGACATACCCCTGTCCTGCGGGCGCGTCAAGCCCGCGCGAGGCGGCGGAAAAGGCTTCGGCCCGCAACGCGGAAAACGATATGCTCCGGGCGGGCATGTCGGCGCGCGATCGCGACGATGCCGCACGCGCGCTGGCGCTGTCCGTGATGGACTTCAACAACGCGGCCCCTGTGGACGTTTCCCCCGTGCTGGGGGAAGCAACGCTGCTGGAACATGTTTTTGACAATGTGGAACCTTTACCGCAGCAACCTGACGACGC
Source organism: uncultured Desulfovibrio sp. (assembly GCA_934546745.1). GTDB lineage: Bacteria > Desulfobacterota > Desulfovibrionia > Desulfovibrionales > Desulfovibrionaceae > Desulfovibrio. The sequence continues at coordinate 1,498 of CAKTDV010000054.1, forward strand.
CTTCGCGTCAGGACTTACTGCCATGCGAAGGGTGATACATGAACAAACAGACATCAAGGATGCCATGATAAGGCAAGATGTCGGTAGTATCAGTTTTTATTGGGGGACAGAGGGACGCGGTAAAAAACTCAAAGGAGGCTCAGGCGTATCTCATCTGATAGCCCGGCGAAATTCAGAAGGCCTTGATGGCAAGGCTGTGGCGGAAAAGATGGTGGAAGTCCTCGCATACGGAAAAGCTGGGAAAATATACGGCCCAGAGGGCGGGCAGCACGTTAATATTTCCTATGACGGCTACACAGCTGTCCTCTCGCTCTATCGGTTTCGCGATAGGGAAACATGGCTGCTGACAGGCTGGAAGAACGACCCTGTCGGTGAAACCGGTGCGGTTAACGCCCCAAGCCCTACGCAGACAAATCCCTCTGGTATACGGGATAAGCTGGGAGCGACAGGATCTTCTGAATCCATACCTCCACTGGGAAAAGACGGCAAGCCCCTATTTGCTGAACAAAATTTTTCCCCGGATCTTTCCCCCGCACGGGAACCCGCCGCCGTCAAGGGGTGGGACACCCCCGAAGCCGCGCGGGAGGCCGAGGCGCTGGGGCTGGCGCAACAGGACGAGGCCCTGCGGCACAGAAAAATCCCCCCGCCCGGCGTAGGGGCGGGGGCTTTTTCTTGAAAGCGGCGGCCTTTTCGGGTAGGACGGCGGTGGGGCAGTCCTCCGAAAGGAGGGTGCGCCCATGAGGCAGTTTCTCACAGCCGTTGCCGCGCAAGTCGTGGCAGGCGTCGTGGTTGCCCTTATTCTTCACTATCTGATGCAATAAGGACGCCCCTGTGAGAGACTTCCACTCTCTCACAGGGGCAAAAATCTGTGAACATAAGTTCCGGAGGACTGCCCCGAACCTGAGCGGCGGGTGCGTAGAGAACACCCGTCGCTCTTTTCTTGTAAGGCTGTTCCGGCGGCGCGTCAAGCCCTGTCCTGCGCGTCAAGCCCGCGCGAGGCGGCGGAAAAGGCGGAGGCGGAGACGAGAGCCGCCTTTGGGGAGCTGCGGCCCCTTCTGCGCGCCCGGCTGCTCAACGAGGTGGAGGCGAACG
>CAKTDV010000055.1 GCA_934546745.1 uncultured Desulfovibrio sp.
CTTTCCCTGCCCATGTTTTTGCTTGCCTGTCTGTTTTTTGTCCTGCGCTGCGTCACCGTCAACGCGGAACGCCTGCCGTTCCGTATGCCCATCGGCCTGTCCGGGACGGACAAGGGTGATCCCCTGCCAGGGCGGGGCGGTTTCGCCACCCCGGAAGGCATCTTTTTCCTCGGCAACAGGCTCCAGGACAAACAGGAACTCTGGCTGAAAGCCAAGGATATTCTGACCCATGCCCTGCTCTTCGGCACGACGGGTTCCGGCAAAACGGAGACCCTTGTCTCCCTTGCCTACAACGCCCTTGCGACGGGAAGCGGGCTGTTCTATATCGATCCCAAGGCCAGTCCCAAGCTGGCCGTCCAGATATGGCAGATGGCGCGTTTTTTGGGACGCGACGATGATTTCCGCGTGTTGAACTACGGCACCAGCGGCAAGACCAAGGGCAAGTCGCCGCGCCGTCTTTCCAACACCAACAACCCGTTTACCTTCGGGAGCGCGGAAGCCTTGACACAGCTTCTTGTCTCCCTCATGCCCGCGTCGGAGGGCGCAAACTCCATCTTTGCCGACAAGGCGCAGGCGCTCATCTCCGGCGTCATGTACGCCCTGGTTGACCTGCGCGACAAGAGGCTGATCAAGCTCTCCACCAGCGTCATACGCGATGCCCTGGCTCTGGAAAAGTGTGTGGATCTGGCCCTGCGTCCTGAACTGGATGAGGAATCCCGCGCCTCCATCCAGGCGGCGCTGGCGACCTCCGGCTGGATTGCCGGGCGGGAAATGAAAGATCAGCCGGCATCCTTCGCGGAACAGTTCGGCTATGCCCAGAGCTATTTCGGCAAGGCGCTCTCCAGCCTGACGGATACCTATTCCCATATCTACGGCGCGGAAGACGGCGAAGTGGACTTTGCCGACGCTATCATGCAACGCAGGATCCTTGTCGTCCTGCTGCCCTCGCTGGAAAAAGCGCCCGCCGAACTGGAAAGTCTCGGCAAGATCTCTCTGTCGGCCATACGCAATGCCTGCGCGGTCGGCCTTGGCGCGCATATCGAAGGCGACGCCGCCGACGTGCTGGAAGCCCTGCCCACGGACGCTATCGGCATCGGGCCGTACCTCTGCATCGTGGACGAGTACGCGGCCATTGTGACGCCGGGCTTTGAGGTCGTGCTGACGCAGGGGCGCGGGCTGGGCATCGCGGCCATTGTGGCTTCCCAGGACTACGCGGGCATCCTTGAGGCGGATCAGAAGGGCGCGCAACAGATGGTCGCCAACACCAGCATCAAGATATTCATGAAGCTCCAGGACGCGGAAAAAACCTGGGAACTGATTCGCGGACAGGCCGGACAAAGCACGGTTATCAGGACGACCGGCTTCAACATCAACCAGGACTACGGCTCCGGCTACATGGATACGCTGTCCACGTCCGTGGAAAAGGAGGATCGCGTCGAACTGCGGGATTTGCAGGAGCAGATCGAGGGCGAGGCGCATTTCATCTTTTCCGGGCAGGTCGTGCGCGGCGACATGTTTTTCGCCAATCCCTCCCTCAAACAGGCACAGCTGCGTGTGCCGCAATTCTTGCAACTGGCGCAACAAGGACAAGAGCAATGACGGCTGTTCTTTGCTATAGAAAAACCTTGTACGGGATATTGAACACCTTTTCCAGTCGCTTTGCCATATTCATGGAAATGAGGCGTTTTCCGCTTTCCATAGCGGAAATGCAGTTCTGTGTTGTGCCGAGTTTTTCCGCCAACTCCTGCTGCGTCCATTCCATTTTGCCGCGAAACCCCCGAAGGGCCATAGCGGGAGAAGCATCAGGAAAAACTTCCTCGGCGCTGACGACTTCTTCCCCTTCTGAGTTGACCCGGTGCACCTTGTGTCCGGCCAGCGTCAACATACTCTTGATGGCATCAGCCACCATGTTCGCCTTGGCAGCGGGAACGGAGAGAGAAATTATCGCCTGTCCCGCTTCCGCCGGATGGAGCTGCATTTCAGTCCGCATACTAATCCCCCTATTTGAAACGGCCGTAGTCCACACTGCCATGCGGCCCGACGTACCGTATTTCAATTATACGAATTTCTCTATCAATGACTTTCCACACGACGACATAACGCGGGCGTCCGCTGTTCAAGTGGCAGTGATGCACATCCTTGCCGCCAACGATCAGGCCGTAATTACGCCAGCTCGGCTGCTCCGGCCCTTTGTGCTCAAGATCAAGTTTCAGAGCATACAGACGGCCCAGAATATCACCGGGCAACTTGCGCGCCTGTTTAACAGCCTTGCCGGAAAAATCTACCGTCCAAAAGGTGCCGTCGTGTGTGCTTTCCATGCAGGAAATATAGCAAATTTTGCTATATTGTCAATGTATTTATTCCAATTTTGCTATAAAAATCCATGGAGAACTTTTCATGAAAACGCTTAGTCTGATTTTTCTGTTCTGGCTTGTCATCACGACCGATTCCAGCGCTGCGGAAACTGACCGTT
>CAKTDV010000056.1 GCA_934546745.1 uncultured Desulfovibrio sp.
GGGCGGGCTGGGGTAGGGGAGTTTGGGCAAGGGGGGAGGGAAACCCCTCTGCGGGCGCGAGAGGGGTTTCCCTCCCCCCTTGACCCCCCTCCCTTCCCCAGCGCGCTTTAGCTGGGAGGGTGGGGCGGGAGTGGGGGCGCGAAAGGCGTGCCGTGAATGGCCGTCTCCCGGTGGGGGCGGGTGGTGTTTGTCTATGCGACCTGGGTGGCCGTCTCCCGCACCAGCATGAGCATCCCCCCCTGCCCTCTCCCTGCCAGCTTGGCGGCGGCTGAACACGTTGTTTTGTCAAAAACAACACTTCCATCCCCCATCCCCGTTGGCGACAACAGCAAAATACGCTAGGCTGGAAACGGGAGGAAGGAGATGGCATGGCATACTGGGCAAACATTTTCGGCATGGCGGGCGCGGCCTGCGGAGCGATCACGTGTATCGACGGCAACCTGCTCCCTCTGATGTGGGGAGTGGCCCTTTCCTCTGTGGGCTACAGACTGTGGAGGTCAAACTGATGTACAGCACCCTTTTCTATGTCGTGACAACCGCCGTTCTCGGCGGCGCATGTCTTTACGCGCTCTGGTACGCCAGAAAGCACGGCAGGCAGCACTGAGAAAGCCCCGCAAACCATCTGAAGGCCCCCCAGCCCGCTTCCCGCTGTTGGCGGCGGCGGGGAAATAGGGCAGGAGGCAACAGGAGGAGAAGATGGTACGTGAGTTCATAAAATTCATGCGGTTCACGCTCCAGGGCATCGCCATAGCCTCCATCGGCACGTTGGGTGTCACGCCGTCATGGGGCGGGTTCTGTCTCGGTATGTTCGCCTTCGTTGCGGCCCTTGCCTTTCTTTCTCTGGAAAAGGGGGAATAACTATGGAAGCTCCTCTGATTGCGGGTATCATTTTTGTTGTTGTGACGAGCGTGTGCGGCTATTTGTATGCGCGCGGGCGGATAGCGAAATAAGCGCGCTTCCCCCACAAACCATCTGAAGGCCCCCCAGCGGGGCCTTTTCCGTTGCCCTCCCGTTCATGGCCACGGCCACCCGCGCGGACGCCTAGAAGCCCAGCCAGCCGAAGCCCTTGGCCATGATGGCCATAAGCCCGCCAAAGCCCGCCGTCATGATGCCGAGCTGCCACTTGAGCAGACGTATCTCCATGGCCTTCATCTCGATACGCACGTCCTGAATGTCTTCTTTCAGTTCGTTGCGCACGTTCTGCATGTCTTCTTTCAGTTCGTTGCGCACGTTCTGAATGTCTTCTTTCAGTTCGCTGCGCACCTCCTGAAGTTCGCTGCGCACCTCCTGGATTTCGCCGCGCACGTCCTGAACGTCGCCCCTGGTGGCCAGTTCGCGGCGGGAGGCCTCGTCGTATCTGTCCAGCGCCGATTGCAGGGCCACGCGCTGCGCCTCCGTCTGCTGGCGCAGGGTGTCCGCCTGCACGCGGGCCTGGGGTTCCGGCACCCCGGCGTCCTTGAGCTTCTCAAAATAGCCGAGGCTGTCAAAGGTCTGTGTCAATGCGTTCATGTGCGGCCCTCCCCGTGAGTTGCCTCCAGCCTACCCGTTTTCCCCGCCCCTGCCAAGAGCGCCTTCACCCGCGCAGCCACCGTCTGATCAAAGCCGTTGCCATGCGTCACGGTCATCATCGCCCGTTGCCTCCGTCTCAGGAAAAAGGAGCGCGGCGTTCACCGCCCGCCGCGCGCGGACGGGAGGCGGACGGGAGAACGCGCCCCTCAAGGCTGGCACATCCGCCGGAAGACGGCAAAGGAAAGCCTTTCAAAAAAGGGCAAATTGCCGCGAAAAGCCTGAAAACCTCTCAAAAACAGCGAAAACGGCGGAAACGGCGGCTTTTTCCCGTCTGGCGCGGCGGGCGCGGGCGCAAAAAAAGCCCCCGCGGGAGGGGCCCGGCGGGGGATGACCGTGTCGTTGGGCACACGCGGCGCGCGGCGGCTAGAAGCCCAGCCAGCCGAAGCCCTTGGCCATGACGGCCGCAAGGGCAAGGCCGATGCCGAACTGCCATTTGAGCAGGCGGAGTTCGGTATCTTTGATGGATGCCTTCACTTTTTCAATTTCAAGGCGCACCTCCTGGATTTCGCCGCGCACCTCCTGAATTTCGCCGCGCACGTCCTGAATGTCGCCCCTGGTGGCCAGCTCGCGGCGGGAGGCTTCGTCGTATCTGTCCAGTTCCTGCCGCAGGGCCACGCGCTGCGCCTCCGTCTGCTGGCGCAGGGCCTCCGCCTGCACGCGCGCCTGGGGTTCCGGCACCCCGGCGTCCTTGAGCTTCTCAAAATAGCCGAGGCTGTCAAAGGTCTGTGTCAATGCGTTCATGCGGCCCTCCCCGCGCTCTGCTGTGCTAGGTAGTGTCTATACGAGATTAAGTTAACACCTTGAGCCATATCGCTATACAGCGGATTTGTACGGCAGCCTCAA
>CAKTDV010000057.1 GCA_934546745.1 uncultured Desulfovibrio sp.
AGTTCCTTCATGCGGATGAGCTTTTCGTCAATGACGCCCAGCGCGCCGTCGGCGGTCTGGATGAGGGAGATGGCGTCGTTGGCGTTGCGCACGCCCTGGTTGAGGGCGGCGATGTCCGCGCGCATGAGTTCGGAAACGACCAGACCGGCGGCGTCGTCGGCCGCGCTGTTGATGCGCATGCCCGAAGAGAGGCGCTCGGTCGAGGTGGACAGCTTGCCGTAGTGGCTGGTCAGGGTATTGGCCACGTTGGTGGCCATACCGTTATGATTGATATACATGCTCTTTTCCTCCATGAACGGCATGTGTTGTCAAAACGGCGCGGGCCGTGTGCCGCCGGGGTGTTCTGGCGGCGGCCCCCGCCTCTGGCGGCAAAGGCCCCCGATCCGTTCAGGAGCGCGTCGCGCCAGCTCTCCTCTTGCCATGCCCCTCTTTTCGGCCACGGCGGGCAAAAGATTAGAGCGGTTTCCTGCGGAAAAATGCGAAACCGCCCGCTGATCCCGCCGCGACATCGCCGCGCCTCCGCCGTGCCCGTCGGGGCTTCTCCGGCCAGGGTGAACGCATGGGAAATGGCGGCCGTGCCATGCCGCATATCCCCGGTATAACGCCCCGCCAGTTTCCTTCGCTGTTTTTCTGGACGCGATTCGGATGGCAAGAACGTTGACGCGATGAATTTTGTATACACGTTGTGTTGACATTTGCTACGTTTTGACGTTCCCTGAATCCGGGAGGATGCCACTGTGAGCGCAGCTACCGACGTTATTACTGTACGCATTCCCGCCGAACAGAAGGCCATTATTGATAGCGCCGCCCAGCTTCTGGGCAAGTCGCGCACGGCTTTTATTCTGGATTTGGCTGTGCGGCATGCCGAGGATGTTCTGGCGGAAAAGACGCATTTTCACCTTTCCCCAGAACAGTGGGATGCCTTTACGGCGCTTCTGGATGCCCCGGTACAACCTGATCCCGCATTGATTCGTTTGCTGAAGACCCCTGCGCCGTGGGACAAGTAACATGCCCATTGCCGCGCCTTGTCATCTGGAAGATGGCCATAGCTGCGAGCCGTTTTGCTGTGGTGAGTCCGTACTGGATACCTGGCTCAAAATCCGTGCCCGCAAGAACGAAGCCAGTGGAGCCAGCCGTACCTATGTCATCACACGGGCCAACGATGTCGTCGGTTATTACTCGCTGGCTGCCGGGAGTGTCGGCCACGCGATCATGCCGGGCAGGATTCGCCGCAATATGCCCGATCCGGTTCCCATCATGCTGCTGGCCCGTCTTGCCGTGGATACGTCCCTTCAAGGACGGGGGATCGGCCGCGCCCTGTTGCGAGATGCCATTTTACGCACGGAACAGGCTGCTCACATTGCGGGCATACGGGCCATTCTGGTTCATGCCCTGCATGAACGCGCCAGATGTTTTTACGCAAGCTGCGGTTTTACACCCTCGCCCATCAATGAATTGACGCTGATGCTTCCCCTGTCCGCTGTGAGAGCAAGTCTGCAATCTGGGAGTGCAGGATAGAGCTTGCAAAGAAATTCGGATAAGAAGAATATTGGAGAGTGTTAACTAAATAATGATGCCATATCTTTCCAGCTTCCATTGACGGGGGGTGTTCACAGGCTCATGACTCCGCGACATCTGTGGGCTATAAAATTACATGAACGAAAAACTGCCATGCCCTGAATGTCAATCAAGAGAAGTCGTAAAGAATGGAAAAGTTCAATAAAAATAAATGGATAAGTACAAATCTTGATCCTTGCAATTTACGAAGCTTACTCCTCGTGGCCTTTCTGGAGCTGCTCGCGACAACGGTATCCCGCCCGCCCCGTAAGCGGGACTGACAGCCCGGCGTCAGAACCTGTGAGATGTGCCGCCGTACTGAAAACCGCCCCTTTGTGCCCAGATCACGACGGCACAAGGGGGCGTTGTGGTATCGGGGAAGGCAGACCATGAAACGGCCGCCTTGCCCGTCGGGGCTTCTCCGGGTAGGGTGACCACATGGAAAACGAACGCCTGCCGCACGATCCGGCCTACAAACAGTTTTTCAGCAATCCGGAGATGGTGGAATCCCTGCTGCGGGATTTTGTGCCGGAAGACTT
>CAKTDV010000058.1 GCA_934546745.1 uncultured Desulfovibrio sp.
TGGCAAACTCTATCAATCAGGATTTCAGGGGCGTATTGGCGCGGGCCGAGCTGCCGGATGGCCTGAAAAAGGTACACTTTTTTCAGCCCATCTCCCCAGATTCTAACCCACTGATTTTTCTACAGGCAAAAAGTCCTGAAAAAATCGCTTGCCTTCATTTGCAAAAACTTTTAAACATTTTGCAGGGAATCGCTATGGAAGAGTCACCGTATCGGAGAAATGGAGTAACGGCTTCGCCGCAGACACGCCACCCGTTAAGGGAGACGCCAGACTGGGAGGCCGCGAAAAACAATACCGGCGGTCACGGCATGGAAAATGCTCGCCGTATCATTGCGCAGCTCTGGAAGCCGGAATTTTCAGAGGATGTCGCGGAACGTATCGCTGGGCTGCAACATGTCCGCTTTGTGACGGTTCCTTCCACCAGCGGACGAAATCAGCTCCCTATCGCGCTGGCGGAACGTCTCAAAGAGGATTTGAGGACAGGCGAGGTCATCGTTGGGGAAAATGTGGCCGTGTCCGGTGATATGCAGCCGATGAAAGACGTTCCCATGATCGAACGTCCCTTTACTCCAAGACGCTACAGATTAAAACAACAGGAACTGGTGTCCAGTAAGACATCCGTTATCGTTGTCGAGGACATCATGTCTTCCGGCGCGTCGGCAAAAGCGTTTGTGGATTGCCTGCGGGAGAGCGGTATTCCTGTTGTGACGACGGTTTGCCTGTTGGGAAAACCAAAACTTTTTGCCGAACCTGTGCTGGTGCGCGAGTTGCAGCGCAGCTTCAGGGAACATCATGTTGATCTTGATGCCAGACAGGTCGCCGATGTCCTGGCGAAAAACCAGATACTGCTGCTCATGGAGCATATGAAAAGGAGGAAGAATGAACTCTCCAGCATTGCCGAACGAATATCAGGGGTTCTTGACGCAAGACTTGTTGGACATGTGGGAAGCCATTCCCAGCGGAAAGCTGCGCACGGAAGATTTTCCGATGGAAAAAATATGGGCAATGCGCGATCTGGTGATGGAGTACGAGATCAGCCCCATAGCCCAGACCATGCGGGAGATGGGCCAGCCGCATCATCTCAGCCTGAAGCACAACCCCCTGTAGGGAAACGAAAACGGCGCAGGCTCTGCTCATGGCTCATGTTGGCTATATCAGGGTGAGTAGCTCAGACCAGAACACCGCACGGCAACTTGATCAGATTCCACTGGATAAGACCTTTGAGGATAAGATCAGTGGATTCTCCCGTGCGCGTCCTGGTCTGAAGGAATGCCTTTCCTACCTTCGGGAAGGCGACGTTCTCCACGTGCATAGCATAGACAGGCTTGCCCGGAACCTGAAGGACTTGCAGGAACTCGTCACCGACATGACCCATCGCGGCATTGAGGTGCGCTTCCACAAGGAAAATCTGGTTTTCAACGGTCAGGACTCGCCCATGCAAACGTTGCTCTTTCAAATCATGGGCGCATTCGCGCAGTTTGAAAGAGCCTGCATCCGGGAACGTCAGCGGGACGGCATTCTCCAGTCAAAGCTCAGAGGACAACGCCTGGGCCGCCCTGCGAAGCTGACGGACGAAATTCGGAAGAATATCTTGCAGCGCCTTTGCAACGGCGAAACTCCTTCGGAGATTGCCCATGCGTACTGTGTAGACGTATCCAGCATCTATCGTGTACGAAGCCGGGCGCGTAACGAAGGCTTCGTTCTCGATGGGGAGAGAACGGATGGCCAGACGCAGAAAGGACGCGACAGATCCGCGTCAGATGACGCTGTTTGAAGTGACAGCACAGCATATTGAGGAACTCCGCCAGGAAGCGGAACAAGATCCGGAAGATTGTTTGAGGCTCAGGCCGTTGCCGCCCAGAAAACCGCGCAAGGCGGCGCGTCCCAAGCCGGAACCCCAGAAGCAGCACAGCCTTTTTGACGTTGTGCCGACGGAAGCGCCCGTAACCGCAAAGACAGAGGAAACACAACATGATAGACCGGAAAACGAATCCCTTGGAACTGGCCAGCCGCGTTCTCGAACCGGAAACGATCAGGGAGATCAAGCTTTGTCC
>CAKTDV010000059.1 GCA_934546745.1 uncultured Desulfovibrio sp.
ACCGAGGATGCCTTGACGGCAATGCCGCCCGCCCAGATGATGGCCCCGGATCCTTTTTTCTCGAATCGCAGACCGGCCTCTGCCAGCCGCGTGTGCATTTCTTCCCACGATGCGGCATTGCTGATGATGGCGTGCCCGCGTTCCCGGGCAATCCGCTGCGCCGATTTTTCCCCGGTAGCGCACTCTGTCTCCCGGGCGACATCGCTGGGCCTTGCCTCCCGTGATCGGAAACGCCGACGGGCAATATCGCCATTTTCCAGGATAGTATAGCGGGCGTTTGCCTCGCCGCGCCACCCTTGCCTATATTCAATAAGAGCAAGGAGTTTATGGGCTTCTTCGATGTCAAAACCACGATGTGGCTGCACGACTTTGCCGGTAACGGCACTCATACGATTGACGGCAATATGAAGATGATAGTTCTCGGTATCATGGTGCAGGGCATAGACGGCCTGATGGCCTTTCAGCTCCATCCGGTCGAGGAAAAGCGCCACAATTTCGTCCACCTGTTCCCTTGAGGGTTGCTCCCCTTCCTGCCAGGAGAAAACCCAGTGCTGTACCGGCATTCTGCTGTGGACGCTTTCGCTGGCCAGCGCGATCATTTCAAGTTTTTGTCCGACATGCGTCGATGTCAGAAAATTCATTCCTCCGGCATGTTCAATCTTCTCTTGCGGCTTCCTGTTATGGGGAAAACGGATATAGTCCACAAGATCCCCTATCTGCCATGCCTTCGGTCTGAAGGTGGAGGCGCGTTTAATCTTTTTGACGATCATGGGCGCGTATCCCTATCTGTTCAATGACGGAAATCAGAAGGCGTAGCGCCTGCTCCTGTTGTTCCAGTGCAGCCGCCTTGGCCCCGCCCTGCCGCAGGGTTTCAAAATTGTGCTTGAGCAGGCCTCCGATGCGGCGCAGTTCCTGAATCATTACGGCGTCAGTTCGGGCAATAAGGGGACGCCCGCCGAAAATCTTCCGGCGCAGGTATGCGGAAGCCGACAGTCCCGCCATTGCCGCCTGACGAACAACGTAGGCTTTTTCGCCTTCGGTAAGGCGGACAGAGAGCCACTTGCGTGCCGCCGTCCGCTTGAGAGCGGTATCCCTGGTATTCTTCATGCCTTTCCGCCTTTGGAATGCGAGAAGCGCAGCGCCGAGCATTCCGGGAGTCCAGAGGGCGCACGCCCTTTGGCAGGATGGTAGTTGTGCGTAGCACAACTACCATCCTGCCTCGAAAAACCCCTATCGTGAAGTGGCTTGTTTTTATATCTGAAAAGATTTCGGCTAGACTGACAGCCAACACACACGCAAGGAGGTATAGGGTATGGCTGGATTCGCAAACATCCGCCCAGAACAGATTCACAAGGCGCGGAAAGTACTTCAGGAATTGCCGGAAAAGACCGAACGGAAGACGCGGCGTGAGGCCGCCCGTATTCTGGAAAGCGATCTGCGCAAGGCCTTGAAGAAGGGCTATGGCCCTCGAGAGCTTTGCACACTTCTCAAGAACGAGGGAATCATTATCCCGACCTATCTGATCAAAGAATTCTGCGCGGGGCGAGATGACGTGTCACCTTTGATTTTTCCGGAGATCGAGGAAAACGAGGTTTTGTATGATGAGCAAGAGCTCATAACAGAAGTCTGATGCCATGAAAGGAAGGAGGGGGAGTTGCAGCCAGCACTTTCCCAAGCCTTGGGCTGCAATCTTCCCTCCTGTCAGCTGGTGCGTTCCATCGTCAACTTACGTATTTCTTCGTCAGACTTCCCATCAACTTTTTCACAGACACGCACGAGACTTTTCCCGGATTCCAATTTTTCAAGAGTTTGTCGTCTGCTCTTAGAGGGAGTTTGCCATATGCCGGGTTGCGGGTATTTGTTTGCCCGTTGCCACGGCACTAAAATTTCCCACAAAATGCCTTTTT
>CAKTDV010000060.1 GCA_934546745.1 uncultured Desulfovibrio sp.
GCGGAACGGCACGAAGTGCCGGAAGCGCAGCACCGTCAGCCGCCAGCATGTGGTCAGCAGCCCCACGCAGGCGCAGAGCAGGAGCAGCGCCGATGCCGCCAGGGAGATTGCGCCGCCCTCATTCCTCTGGTAGAAGAGCACGGCGGCCAGCATGACCGACACACAGAACACGGCCATGCGCAGCCGCAAAAGGCGTATGGCGTTGGCCAGACCATCGGGGGGAATCCCCCACGCCGTGCATACGCGCGCGAAGTCCTCCTCAAGTGCCACTTGAAGAGTGGCGTCCCGATCGGCCCTGAGTCCGCGAAGGCGCGCGTCCATGTCCGCCCGGATGCCCGATATGTGTTCCCGCGATGGGGAAACGGTGTTTTCCACGGCGTCGGTCAGGCGTGATTTGATTTTTTGAAACATATATGACTCCTGCGAGTGTCCCATGAAAATTGAAAACCCCTATCTACGGGTCTTGCTTATTCTTGTTGGGATTCCCTGCTTCATTTTTTTGTGGTTTCTAATTGGTGTTTGGGGAATGGGAAGTAGCACGAATTCAACAATTGCATCAGCGCTCTGGCCAACTCTTTTCTTTGGTTTTCTCATATTCAAAGCCATTCAATGGCAACGCAAGAAATCCAAAAACAGATCTGATTAACTCTTCAGATTCCGTTCACTTACCGTGGGAGGGGCCTTGGCTCCTCCTTTGTTTTTATCCTCATCTGGAGCCTTGGATTTATCATAGGCTTGTTTGATTCCACTCCGCGTCTCCGACGTGACATTTGCGCCCGCAGTAAACACGCCCTTGGCCGCGTTCTGATCTTCCTTTTCTCCGAGGCTGTGGAATTGTTGTCCGATCCAGTTGGTCACGTGCTCCGGCAGATAGTGGATGAGCGAGAAAAACTTGTTGACCAGCACCATCACGACACTGCCCAGAATGACGGTCATTGCCATCGTTCCCGTAAATCCAATTAGCTTTGTCTGTGATGCTCCAGCGATAAACATCTCAAAGCCCTGCCCGATCAGTTTGCCAAGGATGTTGATCAGAATAACGGCACAGAAAAAGCCCGCGACCATGAGCGGCGGACGAAGCAGGATGCCCAGAAAGAGCATATAGCCGCGCTTGCCGTGTTGTCCGGCGGCCCCTTCGCCCTCCGGCAGGGCATGGGCGCAGATCCAGAGCGGCGCGGCTATCAGGGATTCCACAATGAGGATGACCCAGCCCGCCAAGGCGGATACCCAGCGGATAAACGGGATCGCGGGCAGATAGAAGGCAAGTAGGAGTCCATAGACAAAAAGCGGCAGAACAATAGAGAACAATGCAAAACTGGTGATAGCCTCAAGCGTATTGAGACTAAAAGCATTGGTTACTACCAATGTCGATGCAAGGACGTAGGCAGTGTTCAAAATATAATCCCCGGCATCTGATAATACCATAATGGGATCTTTTTTTGATAATCCTCCTGCAATATAAGGTAAAATGTTTCCAGCCATAGTCGTATTAACGACATTTTTGATTTTACCAACAATTATATCAAACACGCTTGTTTCATCCGTCACGGAGGGATCAGCGGTCGTGTCGGAGATGCCGCGCCGCGAGGCGTAGGCGGTCTTGATGTAGTTGTCCACGCGCAGCCTGACGGCTTCGGCGTCCTGCAAGCCATGCGTGATGCCCAGCCACTCGGAGAGCGTCTGTTCCGGCGGGCTGTACCTG
>CAKTDV010000061.1 GCA_934546745.1 uncultured Desulfovibrio sp.
CTAAATACTCTTAACAAACAACAAGAAAGAAATACCCCCCTTCCCCCCATGAGGACGGAAAGAAAGGCTTCCCAAACACCCTGCGCGCCTTCGGCGGGGGGGGTGGATTCTCTCAATCTGGATTTTGAAAAAGCCTGGGAAAGCTATCCCCGGAAGGAAGCCAAGGTCTTTGCGCGGATGGCATGGTTCAAGCTCCTGCGCAGCGGACAACTTCCCTCCTTGCAGGCTCTCCTGTCGGTCATTGCCCGTTCCCGATCGTCGGAGAGCTGGCGGAGAGAAGAGGGGCGCTTCATTCCGCAGATGGGGAATTGGCTGCGCGGCCAGCGCTGGCTGGATATGCCGCTACCGGAGGCGCAAACAGCGTCTGAACCGGATCCGCGACTCCAGCACGTCCTGCGGCAACGCGACGCACAGGAACAGCGGAAGAATCTGGAAAAAGAGCGCCTACGCCCTCTGTTTCAGGCCTTTGCCGCCAGATTCGACGCTCCAGCCAACGCCTCGATGGCCTTTGGCCTCTGGCGACACCTGCATTCGCTGCGCCATGCGCCTTCCCCTGCGGATGTGCCTGTGGATAACGAGCGGGACATCATCACCTTTCTTCGCGACTACAAAAGAAATATCCATGAAAAACAGTATATTACAGAAAACATAAAAGACAGGCGGCACGACGTTCCCGGAAACCGTCCTGGCACTGCCGTCGTAATGGCATTCGCATGAAAGGGGTTGTCGTGAACATTTTTTTCGCACTGTTTCTTCTGGTCACGCTGGTGATGCCTTCTTCGGGACGCGCCGCCCAGACGCCTTCGCAAGCGACAGGTCATTCTGAAACGGCGCAAGAACGGCAACCGTCCTCCGGCACTGCCGCGCCAGCTCCAAAACAGGATGCCCAAGCCCTGTTTGAAGAATCCCTGCGGCAAATGATGCCGCTGGAAGAACGGCATATCCAGCAGTACCGGGAACGCTCGGATCAGCGAGACCGTGCCCTGCTGCCCGTATCTCCGACATTGAACACACGCACGGTGCGCGTCTCTCTGGAACCCGGCAGAGCGCCGGTGCGGGTCTTTACCACGGCCAATATCGCGACATCACTGGTGTTTCACGATGCGACAGGACAGCCGTGGCCCATAACGTCCGTCACCAACGGCTTCCCTTCGGCCTTTCAGGTACTGCGCCCGGAACTGCCGGAAGGGAACCTGCTGAACATCCTGCCCACACAGGGGCACGCCACATCCACGCTCGTCGTCACGCTGGAAAAACGGGATGTTCCCCTGGTTGTGCGGCTTGAGTCCGATTCCGTATGTTCTCCGGAACGCAGGGCCGATGCGCTGGTGCTTTTCCAGATGGCCCATCATGGCCCCAGAGCCGCGACGCCGCTTATCAGGGAAATCAGGGGAACGGCGGATACGGCCATGCTGGCCTTTCTTGATCGCGTGCCGCCGAAAGGCGCTGTCCGCCTCCGGTTAGCCTGCCTTTCTGGAGGGAAGCGACCTAGGTAGTGTTTACACGAGATTTAGGGTATGCAAAGCGCATCAATTCTGCAAGGATGTGCTTATGACGAATTATCAACGCCGCCATGACATCTTTGATGCCGCATGGACCTTGTTGGAACCTCATCTGCCTGGGTAAAGCGGGCAGTGGGGAGGTGTGGCAAAGGATAATCGCCTCTTCATCAATGCTGTCTTCTGGATATTGCGTACTGGC
>CAKTDV010000062.1 GCA_934546745.1 uncultured Desulfovibrio sp.
CTTTCCCTGCCCATGTTTTTGCTTGCCTGTCTGTTTTTTGTCCTGCGCTGCGTCACCGTCAACGCGGAACGCCTGCCATTCCGTGGAAAAAGCGCCCGCCGAACTGGAAAGTCTCGGCAAGATCTCTCTGTCGGCCATACGCAATGCCTGCGCGGTCGGCCTTGGCGCGCATATCGAAGGCGACGCCGCCGACGTGCTGGAAGCCCTGCCCACGGACGCTATCGGCATCGGGCCGTACCTCTGCATCGTGGACGAGTACGCGGCCATTGTGACGCCGGGCTTTGAGGTCGTGCTGACGCAGGGGCGCGGGCTGGGCATCGCGGCCATTGTGGCTTCCCAGGACTACGCGGGCATCCTTGAGGCGGATCAGAAGGGCGCGCAACAGATGGTCGCCAACACCAGCATCAAGATATTCATGAAGCTCCAGGACGCGGAAAAAACCTGGGAACTGATTCGCGGACAGGCCGGACAAAGCACGGTTATCAGGACGACCGGCTTCAACATCAACCAGGACTACGGCTCCGGCTACATGGATACGCTGTCCACGTCCGTGGAAAAGGAGGATCGCGTCGAACTGCGGGATTTGCAGGAGCAGATCGAGGGCGAGGCGCATTTCATCTTTTCCGGGCAGGTCGTGCGCGGCGACATGTTTTTCGCCAATCCCTCCCTCAAACAGGCACAGCTGCGTGTGCCGCAATTCTTGCAACTGGCGCAGGTAGCGTAACAATGAAAGAGCTAGCTGATAATGGTTGCCAGTTTGGCGAGAACTTCCTCCATCACGGAAGCCGGAACCTGTTCAAGGCATTTGCCAGAACGCGCTCGCAAGTCCAGAGCACGCGGCTGATCGCAGCGCACCACCCCGGTAGTGCGTGTGCCGCATCCGCTCAAGGACACAGTAAATCCCGCTGTGCGGGCAAAGTTGCCGCCGCTGGTGATGGGCAAGACCACAGGCACTCGCGTCACTTTGTTGAACGCATCAGGCGATACGATCAACACCGGACGTGTTCCCTGCTGTTCGTGTCCTTCGGTCGGGTCAAGACTCACCAGGTAAATGTCGCCGCGCCGCATCAGATCAACTCCCCGCCTCTGGCCGATGATGCTGTCCATGCGGCGTCTTCTTCGGAAAGAGGAGCGGAAGCGTCACATTGGGCCAGCAGTTCTTGCAGGCGGTACTTCTTTCTGACGCCCGGTTCAATGACTAGACGCCCGGATTCCACGATCATGCTTACCGCTGATCCTGATTCCATTTGCAGCATTTCCAGAATGGCGGGAGGCACAGCCAACATCACTGATCCTCCGACTTTTCTCAGGTTGCTCGTGTACATGAAAACCTCCTACATTATATTTTTGTATAACACACAACCTTCACAACAGCAAGCAATGCTCGCAAGGATAACTCGTATGGTACGGATGCAATCCTTAATAGTCGCGTTGGCGCTTTGTTTTTGTCAGAACACCATCCTTGTCCACGCCGGAACCTCCGTATCTGACAGGGTAGCCGTGGAAAGCAGCGTCAAAGCCAAAGTCGCCAAAGACCTGTCTCAACCCTACTCGTCTCTGGAAACACTTTCCGACAGAACCTGCCTTGACGGACGCCTGCCGGGAAAGGACGCGGAAATGATTGAGTTCTGGGCCAGTCTGGAATGTTCCTACTGCG